>DATHPN010000099.1:0-70574 GCA_035483715.1 Candidatus Acidiferrum sp. | reverse complement strand
AAGGCGGAGGTTGATCGCCTGCAACAGAGGCAGGAGGCATTAGAGAGACTACTTGCGAATCACGCCTCCACATCCGATGAAGTAAGCCAAAACGCTACATATCTAGAACGCGCACGGACAACGCTCGATGTACTGCAGAAGAGACAAAGAGACTTTGCTGATCGCGCAACGGTGCTGGAGCAAAGATTCGCGCTGCACGTCCAGGAAGTCCACGAGCGAATTCACTTGCTGGAGGACAGGCTTCAATCCGCGACGGTGACATCACCGATTAACGGAACGCTTTATTCGTTTCCTTTGCGTGAGGGCGGTTTCGTGCGGATGGGAGATGTAATGGCGGAAATGGCCGACCTTCATAAGGTACGATTGCGAGCCTTTGTTGACGAGTCTGATCTGGGCCAATTGAAGCTAAACCAGTCCGTCAAAATTACTTGGGACGCCCTGCCGGACCGGACTTGGACCGGAAAGACCGAGCAAATTCCACAACAAGTCATCGCGCGGGGGACGCGAAGTATCGGTGAAGTTCTGTGCTCTCTGGATAATGAGAAACTCGAACTTCTTCCTGACGTAAATGTCGATGTTCAGATTCTAGTACAGCAAAAGAATGATGCATTAGCGGTTCCCCGGGGAGCAGTCCGCACAGACCAGGGAAAGCATTTCGTGCTTGTATTAGATGGCGAACGCCTTCGCCGGCGTGATGTTGTGTTGGGAATGGCGGACCCCACGAGTTACGAGGTCGTTTCTGGCCTGGGGGAAGACGATCAAGTGGCGCTGTCAAGCAATTTCGACCTCCACGACGGCACAGTGGTTCGCACATCCGAAACGAAATGAGGGCCAGACGTTTCTTCCCACGTATCCTTCGTTTGCAAGCAATTCAACCAATGCAGGCGCACCTCGCAAGTTGATCTCAACGAACGGATGTGAATCCTATGACCATTGCAAGAAATAGTATTAGGGCGGGATTTCTGGGAGTCGCAATGCTTTGGGGCGCAATCAACAGTCTGGCGCAAGGTTCGCCCGGGCTTACGCTGAACCAGGCTGTATCACTGGCCTTGGCAAACAGCCGCGATCTCGAATTGGCACGCGTTAAGTACACTGTTGCTAAAAATCAAGCGCGCGTCATTAGGACTCCGTTTCTGCCTAACGTGGATGCTGGTTCAACGCTGGCCCGCAGCAGCGGCTATCCTGTGACGATCGATGCCCAGCCACCATCCTTGTTTCAGGTTAATTATTCGGAAGCAATTTTTGACGAGCCGCTCCGGAGTCAGTTCCGCGCCCAGGAGGATCTCGCGAAAAGTCTGGAGATTGAGGTTGCCCGCACGCGCGACGACGTCATCGTCCACACGGTGACTTCCTATTTGGAATTGGCTAAGGCACGCCATGCCCTGGATCTGCTTCACGATGAAAGTGCCAGTGCACAGAGAATCGTTCAATACACGCGAGAACGTGCAGAAGCCGGCATGGACTATTCCATCGAAGTCACTCGGAGCGAACTCACCCAAGCCAGAATTCAACAGCAGATCGTGCAATTGGGAGGCCAGATTGAGATTCTGACCGACGGTCTCCACAAACTGACCGGGCTCCCACCAGAAAGGCTGGAAGCAATCTCGACGGAACGCTTGCCGGAGATCGACCAGCCAACGGCCGATCATGCCCAGGATGCAGTTGAGAATAGTCCGATTCTCAAGGAGATGGGATTCGAGCGAAGCGCGCGCCAAGAGGGTTTGAAAGGGGCACGCAGGGGCTATTGGCCATCCGTGGATCTTATCGGCCAGTACAATTTATTTGCAAAATTCAATAATTATCAGCAATTTTTCACCACGTTTCAGCGAAACAGTGCGGCGATTGGCGTGTTGATTCGGATTCCGGTGTTCAGCCCCAAAACTTCGGCGAATGTCGCTCTCGCCAGAAGCCAATTATCGGAAGCGGATTTGACCCTCGCCAACCTGCGCGACAATGAAGAGATCGCAACGAAACAAAGTACGATCAACGCGGCCGACCTGAATGCCAAGCTGACGGTTGCCCGCCTGGAGCTAAAGCTGGCGCAAGAGTATCTTGCGTTAGTACAGTCGAGATTTGATCAAGGTCAGGCCACCTTGAAAGATCTCGAGCAGGCCCGTTTGGATGAAGGGCAGAAATCGTTGGCATTCCTGGACTCCGACTTTGCCTACCAACAAGGTGAATTGGCGCTGATGCAGAAGAGTGGCCGATTGTCCCAAGTGTTTAAATAGGTGAAATCCATGAACAAATTGCCGATGTCCCCCTGTCAGGCGCGATGGGATTCGCGCGCCTGGAGATGGCGGACACGGGAACCATCGCGTTGGATGAAATCGCGACCCTTTGCATGCGCAAGAGCTTTGATTGCGTGGCCGGTGAAACTACCTTCAGCAATCCAGCGGACGGAGTCAGCGAGCCAACGTGACTCGATCTAGACCACTTTGAAACACTTGAAGCGTGCGACGCTTCCCGGTTGCGACGGCAAAAACAAGACTTAGTTTGAGATACCCGCCCCCTTTCGAAGCAGAGGGTCGGGAGTTCGAATCTCTCCGGTCGCTCATACCTATCCTTGCTGTTCCTTGATGTCCGGTTCTCATTTCGTTTCGGACGGGCGAACCACAGAGCCGTCGTGAAGATCGCCGTTGCTTGACAGCGCCACAAGTTCTCCCTCGTTCAGGCCGGAAACGATTTCGTAGTTTGTGGAATTTGCAATTCCCAGGGAAACTTCGCGCCGGCGTAGACGATCGTCGTCCAGCACATACACGAAATGCGCGCCCTGCTCCGTGCGGACCGCTCCCCGCGGAACCACCAGGGCATTTCGGTTTTCCTGCGCCAGAATCCGCACATCGACGTTCACGTTAGGGAGCAGCTCGAGTTTGTCGTTGTCGACGGAACAGAGCAATTCACCGACGCTTCTCGTTCCCCGCGTCAAGACTTGCCGGGGAATTTGCTGAGTCTTTCCGTTCCATTCCCTGTTCGGGATGGCGTCCCAGGTAATCTTCACATCTTGACCCTGTTTCAAGAGGCCCAGGTCAGACTCGTCCACGAACGCTCGCAAGCGCACCTTGCGAAGATCGGCAATTTCCGCCAGGACGTCCCCCACGCGCACGAAGTCGCCTTCACGCAAAGGGAATGAGTAAAGCGTTCCGTCCACGTCCGAAGTCACTGTTGCGGAGCGAAGTTTATTCTCCAGCAGCTGAACTTCTTCCTCGGCCTGCTGCGCCCGCAGCAAATCGCTTTTCTCCTGCAATCTCGCGCGGTCGGCAAAATCATTTTGTTTCTTCTGCAGCTCATCGAGCAGCGACCGCGCGCGGCTTAGAGCCGCGGCATTTTGGCGGACTTCTTCTTGCGTGGAGGCGTGAGCCTCGAGCAGTTTTGCCAATGACTCCTGTCTCTGCTGCAGGCGTTCGACATCCAGCTGCGCCCGCCGGAGATCTCCCGCTAACTGCGCCTTTTCATCCGGCGGCCCCCCGGCGCGAGCGTCGCGGAGGCTGTCCTGCGCCGCGAGTTGTTGCACTCTCGCCTGCGCCAGATCCGCGCGAATTTCTTTGGCATCGAGCGTCAATATCGTTTCTCCGCGCCGAACCGGCCGTCCCTCCTTCGCAAAAACTCCGGTAACAAAAGACTCAAATTGCGCCCGGAAGACACGCGCATCGACGGGCTCGATTTTGCCGTTACAGGTGATGAAATCAGAAAGGCCTGTGCGCGCCGCTCGGACGATCTGCACCGTGGGGATCGCTCTGCGATTCGACAGCAAAAAATAAGCCATCGTGAGCGCCGCGATAGCCAGGAAAACGCCTGTCCATATTTTCCAGTGGTCCACCCACTTCGCGCTTGCCATCAATTGTCCTCGCCCTGATCGGCGGTTCCCCCATCAAAGGGCGCGAGTTTATCAAACACAGGTCAACCTTGACCATTGGACGCCAGCCCGCAATCCGCCTTGACAACGGATTACAACGCAAGCAAAGTCTCGTCCTGAGTCCAAGCTGGGCCTGACGCGCCCGGACCTTGATTCGATCCGGTCATTATGCCCACGCCCTTTTTCCGCGGTCCATTCCGGTCTCTGCTTCTCTTCCATGATCTGGATAGCCTTGCAGGCGAAAAAGAAAGCGCTGGGCCCGTTCGTTCCGCAACCATCTCGCGCAGCCCATTTTCTCCTGTCACATTCGTGTCCTTTTTCGTGGTCTTTGCCGGGATTATTATCGCGCTGCACTGGCCTTACTTGCGCCTGCCATATTTCTGGGATGAAATGGGCCAGTTTATGCCGGCGGCGCTGGACATCGCGCGCGACGGCGCGTGGATCCCCCATTCCGCGCTGCCAAATGTTCATCCGCCCGGAGTGATGGCGTATATAGCCTTGGTGTGGAGCGTGGCAGGCCGCTCTATTCTCGCCACCCGTGTGGCGATGCTGCTCATTGCAGCGCTCGGTCTTTTGTTCGTGTTCCAGCTGGGTATGGAGCTCTGCCGTCCGCTGCCCGCCGTTCCGGCTTTGCTCGCGCCGGCGCTGCTCCTGTTCTCGCCCCTGTTTTACACGCAGTCGATGCTGGCGCAACTCGATATGCCTGCGATGGTACTGACCGCACTCGCGCTGATTCTGTTCTTGCGGCAGCGCTACGCAGCCGCTGCATGCGTTAGCACGCTGCTCGTGCTGGTCAGAGAAACAGGCATCGTCGTCCCGGCCTTGTTTTTGCTCTGGCTTCTGATCCGCGAACGCCGGGTCCGGCAGGCCTGCTATTTCTTCGCCCCGCTCCTGGCGTTGGGAGCCTGGTTGTTCCTGCTGAAACGCGCGACGGGGCACTGGCTGGGCAACCAGGAATTCACAACGTACAACCTGGTCTATTCGCTGGAGCCAGCGCGGGCCGCGAGCGCGCTGGTTCGTCGGCTCTATTTTCTTTTTGTCGCTGATTTCCGCTGGGTCGGGACTTTGTTGATCGTTGCCGCCTGGCGCAAATCGCGGTTGTTCGCCACGCCGCAATGGGCACTGGTTGGACTGCTGGGCGCCGCCCACGTGGTCTTCATGAGTCTTTTCGGAGGCGCGACACTCGACCGCTACCTGCTGCCGGTGCTACCACTCGTCTATATCTCGATGGTCGCCGCGTGGTCCACGTGCCCGCAGCCCTGGCGCACGGCAACCGTCACGCTCTGGCTGGCCGGGCTGCTCGCTGTCCTGTTCTGGAATTTCCCGCCTTCCCCGTTTGTCTATTCGCTCGAAGACGATTTGGCGATGGTGGATTTCGTCCGCGTGCAGCAGGAAGCCGCCGGCTTCCTGGAAATGCACTTGCCACAACACGGGGTGACTTCCGTGTGGCCATTCACGCAAGAGCTGTCCGATCCGTTCTTTGGCTATGTGCACCATCGTTTGCCAACCGTGCAGATCTCCGATTTCCATTTAGCGCAGGTTGCGGCCATCGATCCGAGTAAGATCGACGTTCTGGTGGTCTACGCTCGCCCGTGGGATCTGCCCTGGACCGTACTGCGATGGCCGCCTCTGATGGCCATTCAGCGCAAGTTCTATGATTACGAACCGGAAGCCACCGCCGCGGAAATTCAGGAACGCCTTGGCTTGGTCCGCGCGGCTCGCTGGGAACGGCACAGCCAGTGGATTGAAGTTTACCTCAGCCCGGAATTGGCTCGCCAACAAGCGGCAAAATAGCCGAATTGCGATACGGCGATGAGAATTACGGCCGCTATGCCGGGCCGCACGATCGCGCGTTTCTCACGATTCTCGTTCACTTTTTATTTGAATGAGTTCTTTTGCGGGCGCTTCTTACCGGACCGGCGTCCATTCTTTGGAACGAACTTTCCCTCTTACATGGAAGGAGAGAGTATTTACGAGGAACTGGCCGATCAGAGGGCCCCAGCCGACAATGTGCGCGCGTCTTCCCGTATGAAAAACGGTCAGGCGCGGGTCGCACAGAGTCCGGCCAATTTTGGAAAGGCGGAAAAAAATGTCGCGGTCTTCGCGCGTTACCAGCTGTTCGTTGTAACCGCCTATTTTATCGAACACCTCCTTGCGAAACATTTGGAACTCACCCCCGGGGACTTCCCCTTTGTGCAGGACATTGTTCTTAAATAATACGAATGCGTTAATTACCGACGCGATAATTAGATCGAGGAACGTTTCGTTTTCCGGCAAAACGCGGAGCAGCGCGGTCAGGGCGACCAGGTTACCCATCCGTCCAAAATCGGCGAGGGCGGCCCTGAAAAACCAATCAGGATTGCGAAGGACGCAGTCGGCGTCTAAAAACACGAGAAACTCGCCTCGTGCGGCCCTGGCGCCTTCGTTTCTGCCCTGTGCGATGTTTTGCCGCTCGGCTCCGGTGAAGACAACGACTTGATCGGCGTATTTTTCGGCGGCTTCCACCGTTCTGTCTTTGCTGCCGCCGTCGGAAACGATAATCTCATGGGGGATGGTCAGCTGCGACTTGAGCGACTGCAAGGTGAACTCGATGATTTTTTCCTCATAATAGGTGGGAATCACGATGGATATCATAACGTCACGATAACATGGGCTGTCCTAGAAGCGCCTCCAAAAAGCTTTTCACGCATCCCGCACGCAAGGCGATAGATCTATTGCTCCCGGTTCAGAACGGCCTCAATTGCAATGCTCCATCGGGCGGATCGGTTTGCCAAATTATTTGCCGCTCGGGAGTCCTGCGCTATTTGTTTGGATGTTTTCGGCGCTATTATCTCCTGAAAATGCTGTAGAAAATGGCTTGCATCCGTCGAAATTTCGCTTCCAGGACGGCCGCCATACAACAAAATGACTTATTTTCCCGTCTTATAGATCGAGGAGGGGTATCGCTTGCGATAGATGCAACTTGACAATTATACGGAAGCAGGCAGAGTCTGAGAATGGGCCTTCCGAACGTCTCTGAGGGTCATCCGTTCTTCCCGGCCGGCCGCGAAGCCAGCGTTGCGCAAAGAGGTCGTTAGTAACCTGAGCATTTACGCATCGCGAGAGGATTCGATCTCGGAACATAGGCATGAAACGCAAGTGGGTCTGCGATGACTCTTCGAGATAATACAATCTTGCGCAGTGAGGCGCTGGCCATCGCATTTGATTCCCTGCGCAGCAACAAATTGCGGGTGTGCCTGGCGATTATCGGAGTGATGATCGGCAGCGCCTGCATCGTCTTGGTTGTGACGGTTTCCTTGACCGAGCGGTACTACGTAATAGAGCAAATCGAAGGGATCGGTTCCAACCTCATTTATGCCAATTACGATTTTGACGCCCGCCATCCCCCCATTAAAAATGAAGATATCAATCTGGACGATGTTGAAGCAGTGAGAAAAAGCATTCCCGAAGTGACCGCGACGGCGGGCACCCGCTGGATGCCCGTAGCAGCGGAGCTTGACGGCAATGAAGCCCCGGCCAACCTGGTCGGCGTTACACGGGGATTCCAGGAGATTCGCAAACTGGTGATCCTGAATGGGCGCTATTTCGAACCGAGCGATGCGCAATCTCGCAGCAAAGTTTGCCTGATCACATCCAGTCTCGCCAAGCGCATCTCGCCCGGGGAAGACCCCGTGGGGAAAAGCATTCGGCTGGGCGACCTGCGCTTCGATATCATCGGAGTCTTCATGGAGCGCGTCACCAGCTTCGGCATGGCCGAAATCCAGCGAGAGTCCGCCCTGGTTCCTTTCGAGATGATGAAGTACCTCACCGGCGAGGATAAAGTGGCGCTGCTTTATGTACAGGCGCGCACCCCGACCGATGTTTCTTCCGTGACCCAAAGTGTGGCCCGGCTTCTCAAGAGCCGCCATCCGGGCCCGGCCGCTTATCGCGTGCAGAATTTGGAGCCGATGCTCAATATGGCGGACCACGTTTCCTTTACACTGAGGTTGGTCATGCTGGTCATCGCCCTGATCGCCATGATCAGCAGCGGCGTTGGGATTATGAATATTATGCTGACGTCGGTGATCGAGCGGACGCAAGAAATTGGGATTCGCAGAGCCTTCGGCGCCCGGCGTGTGCAGATCATGCATCAGTTTCTGCTGGAGGCGCTGGTCATCAGCCTGGCCGGAGCTCTGGCCGGCATCGCCCTGGGGTTGGGGATTCCTGTGCTTGTCAGGCCCATGTTGGATCAGAGTATTACGCTGCAGTCGTCCTGGGTTTCCCCCATATTGGCTTTGTTCGTTTCGTGTTTATTCGGCGTGTTTTTCGGTTACTTGCCAGCCAGTCGAGCCGCTAAAGTCGATCCGTGTGAATCGCTGCGGTACGAATAGTGGGATTACATTCATGTTAGCTAAACTTCGCTTGATTCTCGCTGGGCCTGGGCCGAATCCCTTCGAATCGCTTACCAGATTCAATTCGCTTGATTGGGGCATCTTGATCCCGTACTTTGCATCGGTTTTGTCTCCCCTTCCCAGAGGGTCCGAAACGCTGACATTTCTGGATTCAGCCCCGGCAGTCCAGAGCCGCGAATCCGTCAGTATCTGAAGAGTTTGGAGTTCTCTAGGGACACTGAAGATCCGAAGCCGCCCGGCCATTTGGCTTTAAAGTTGAGTCTCTATTAAGATAGGTGCAGAGGGTATTTACTTGTGGTACATTGCGCCGGGTCGCGTTGCGTCTTGGGCTTCGACTGGCGAGCATTCAACCACTGCGTGAGGTCCGGCAGCCTTGAGGATATTTGTCACTGGAGGCAATGGCTTTATCGGTTCGGTCGTCGTTCGGAAGCTTCTCCAGGCGCGCTACGAGGTCCGTTGCCTGCTTCGCCCCACCAGCCGCACGGAACGAATCGATGGATTACCGCTTGAGCGCGTGCAAGGCGATGTCCGCGATGCCGATTCGCTCCGCAACGGCATGGCGGACTGTCAGGCCACTATCCACCTCGCGGGCCTCTCTTCCTGGGATGAAATCGATTCCCCTGCTTTAAAGCAGGTTGTGGAAGACGGCACCAGGAACGTTCTTCAGGCTGCTGTGGATCTTCCGGCTCACCGCGTCATTTTTGTTTCGAGTGTGGCTGCGGTTAACGGTTCTGATAAACCTGAGGTCTTCAACGAATCCTCGGAGTTCACCCTCGACGATCCCGAGCTCAAATACGCGCATGCCAAACGTAACGCAGAGATTCAATGCCGAAAGGCTCTGGCCCAGGGTGTGCCGGTAGTGGTAGTCAACCCTGCCGAGGTTTATGGACCCTCGGACACCGCTTTCGTCACCGCGGGCAACCTGGTTAACTTCGCTCGTTCCAAGCCTGTCCTGGTGTGTTCCGGCGGCACCAGCGTCGCTTACGTGGACGATGTCGCTGCGGGCATCGTAGCTGCACTTGCCAAGGGCCGTCCGGGAGAACGATACATTCTGGCCGGAGAAAATCTGACCATTCGGCAGCTCGCCTCTCTTTTCCTGCAATTGGCCGGCCGGCGACGGAAAGTCGTGACTCTGCCGAACAATTTGATTCGTCGCTTCACTCAATTAGCGAAAAAGTTCCAGGTACCCTTGCCTTATAATGCCAGCGTGATCCCCTACGCCACGCGCTACTGGTTCGTTGACGGCTCAAAGGCGCAAAGGGACCTGGGTGTCATGTTTCGTGACGCTCGAGCCACGCTTGCACCCACCATCGCCTGGCTGAAACAAGAGGGGCACATCGCATGAGCAGGCGCGACCCTATCGCCATTGTAGGCATGAGTTGCTTGTTTCCAGGCTCTTCCCGCCTGGATTCGTTCTGGCAGGGCATGCTGGCTGGGACTTCTTATCTCCGCGACGTCCCCGAAGATCGCTGGAATCACGCCACATTCTATAGCCCGGACCGCCGCAGCGCCGATACGACCTATGCCCGGAAAATTTCTTGCCTTGACGATATCCGCTCCTTTGGCCCTGAGCAGTACGGCATGCCGCCGCGACGCGCCTACCCTATGGATCCTCAGCAGCGCTTGTTCCTGGATCAAACGCGTGTTGCGCTCAATGACGCCGGCTACCGTGGCCGACCTCTACCCAAGGCTACGGGAGTGTACGTTGGCGCTTCCGGCGCGGAATACAAGGACCTGGTAGTCAGCCGCCTGCGTGCCAAGCAGTTATTCGGTGGCGAGTGGGGTCGCGTTCCCCCTATGCCGGCGGATGCGGCAGCAGGAGCCGTTCGAAGCGTGGCGACTCCGCAGAAGTACACGATGGTAGGTCTGCTCATGAATATGATCGCCTGCAACGTGAGCGGAACATTGGATTTGCATGGGCCTGCGCTCGTCACCGACGCCGCCTGCTCTTCCGCGCTATTGGCTGTTCACGGTGCCGTGCTGCATTTGCGAACAGGCGTTTGCGACGCCGCGATTGTCGGAGGCGTATACACGATCTGCACTCCCGACTTGCTTATCGGTTTCAGCCGCATTGGTGCATTGTCTGGGAACGACGTTTGCAGGCCTTTCGATCAAAAAGCGGATGGCTTTGTGCTCGGAGAAGGCGTCGGCGTGGTCGTGCTCAAGCGTCTGGAGGACGCTTTGCGCGACAGGGATCATATCTGGGCGCTGGTGCAGGGTGTAGGCCTCAATAACGACGGTCGAGGCGAGGGGCCCATGACCCCGCGGCTCAGCGGACAAGTGGACGCGCTTGCACGCGCCTACAAGGACGCGGATGTTCCCCCTGACACTGTGGGCTACATTGAGGCGCACGGCACGGCCACTCCGGTGGGCGATTTGACGGAAATCGCCGCGCTCAAAGAGAACATTAAGGCCAACGGTGAGGGCCCGGTTCATTGTGCCGTCTCATCGGTGAAAGGAAATATCGGCCATTCCCTGGCAGCCTCTGGTATCGCTGGTCTCATTCGGGCGGTGCTGACAGTAAACCGGCGTGTCATTCCTCCACAAGCCGGCTTGCAATCTGTCCGCGCCGAACTCGGCCTGAATGGATCGGGGTTCCATATCCCCATTGCGCCCGAACCATTTGAAGCGCGTTCTGGAGTGCCGCGCCGCGCGGGAGTCAGCGCATTCGGCTTCGGGGGCACAAATGTTCATGTGGTGCTCGAGGAGGCACCCGAGTCGTTAAAGCGCAATGCGATGGTTGCAGTCTCAGTCCCAGAGGAACCTCAATTGTTCGTGATCTCGGCGGCTACACCCGATCTTCTGACAAAACACCTTAACGATCTGACGGAAACCATCAGCCACTCGACCTCATCCCTTCAGGATTTGGCCTATTCCCTTACAGTGGGCCGGCGCCGGGAGTCCGCTTGCGTGGCATTCGTTGCCCGCAACCGCACTCATCTTGTGGAGATGCTGACGAAGTCGATTGCGTCCGTGGCCGGGGAGCCGAGCGAAGGCGTCTTTTACGCTCCCGAGCCGCTCCCGGACAAACAGCGCAAGGTCGCGTTCCTCTTCCCTGAACATGGGAATCTCTTGTCGCAATCCGATTCACATTTTTCTCAGCGCTTTCCCGCGTTCCGGGCGCGACTTGAGGCAATTGCTGCGAAGATGGATGGATTTCTCAAATTGCCGTCTCACTCGCAACACCACACATCAGGCAACGGCAGCGCAATCCGCGCCTCGTCTGAGTCGAGTAGCTCCACGCCTTGCAATGGTCAACCGCACTTCGCAGTTGCGCAACTCGCCCTGGTTGATTTTTTCTCCGATCTCGATCTGCGGCCTCAGGTAACGATTGGCCGCAGGCTGGGAGAATTGATCGCGGCAGCTACGGGCGGAATTCTCGAAGAGCAAGAGACTCTGCGCTTTGTATCCCAACTGAGCTCCGATTTGCATTCCAATCCATCCCTTGCAACGAATGGCGCTCTCACAGCGCGTCTGGCCAATTTGCGTGTCTCTCCTCCGCGTATTCCCGTCGTCTCCAGCGTCACAGGCGGTATGTATCCAGTCGATCCTTCCGGCGTCGCAAGCATTCTTGCGCAGGCCTGCACGGAAGACCTCGATCCGGAATTAGAAATCAGCTCTCTCCAACGCACGGGCGCCAATATTTTCATTCAAATTGGCGGCAATCATTTGCCCGCGGACCTGGCGCGCCGGACTCCCGGGTCTATATCCGCCGACACGCCCCGCGTTACCAATCCCCTTGACGGAGTGGGCGGACCCTGCGTAGCCCTGTTGACAGCGCTCGGCGAACTGGTTGTTCAGGGCATTCCCTTGAACTTATCACCGCTCTTTGCGGATGCGCGGCTGACCAGCCTCCCCAGCCCGCTCTACCCTTCGCGTTCCTACTGGATTGTGAACAAGTCTCGCCGGTCCGAGCGCAAAGGCAAACAAAACATAGTAACCCCGGAACCCACGACAGAAGCCCTGGCAGCAACCATGGACGAAGAACTAGCGGCCGACGAGACGGGCGTAGCGGAAGCCGCCGACGGAACAGGGGGCTCGACTTCGGAAAGAGTCCTCAATGTGATCTTCCAATTGACTGGGTTCCCCGTGGAGACGCTGAAGCCTGAAGCGCGCTTTGGCGCCGATTTGGGCTTCGACTCCCTCATGTGGATGGACCTATACGACAGTTTGATCTCGGCAATCCCCGAGGCGCACGACCTTCCGGAATCCCTGATCAGCGTGGATACAACCGTCGGAGATTTGATACGGGAAGTGGCCGCAGCGGCCAGCCGGTCGGCGCAGGCAGCGCTAAACGCGCCCGTCAAAAGCGAAATCGAAAGATATGCGGTGGTTCTGGTGGATCAGCCACTTCCTCAGGCGACACCCGGCACACCTCCATTGGCCGGCTCGGTCCTGATCGTCGCGGACTCGCGTGGCGTGGCGCCAATTTTGGCGCAGCGCTTGGAGCAAGCGGGGTGCGAGGTAAGAATAGTTTTGCCAGGTAGTGACTTCGTCGGTAACGGAGCACACGCTCTGATTGATCTCTCAGGCTTGGACACGCCAGAGGGCGCCGATGACGCTTCAGCCATGCGATCCTCTGTGATGGCGGCGCTTCGGCGCGCGGGTGCCCTGGCGGCAGCTGCATCGGCTCCCGCGGCGTTCCTGACGGTTTGCGCAGACATTCGAAACGCCGGGATTGCTGGTCTGGCCAAGGCGCTGGCGCACGAATGGCCCAAAACGCTGGTTAGATCCATTGAAACCGAAACGGGCGCCCCGGCCGGTGTGGTCGCAGAACGTGTCCTTAACGAACTGGCAGGGCCAAAGGAGCCCGTTGAAGTCTCCTATGCCTCCGGGACTAGGCAGGTGATGGTTTTGGAGAACCAGCCTGTCGAGCATCGTCCACTGGCCGAAGGCGTTGTTGCGGCTATCTCCGGCGGCGGGCGCGGCCTCGGCGCGAAGCTGGCCATTGAGCTCGCGCGGCGCCACAAGGCGCGCCTCCTGCTGCTTGGGCGCTCAGCGGACGCTGCGGAAACGGTTCAATCGGTGGTCGAAGCCGGTGGTGAGGCGCTTTACATTCCATGCGACGTCCGCAACGCTTCAGAGGTCACCGCGGCTTTTCAGCTTGGCCGCGAGGCATTCGGCAGCATCCAGCACGTTGTCCATGCCGCAGGCATCCTGGCTGACGGGTCCGTCGAGAACAAGGACATTGACCGCGCTGCCGCCATTTTCGATACCAAGGTTGCCGGCGGCCTGGCGCTTTGGGAGGCCGCAAAGACGGATCCGCTGGGCACGTTTCTCATTTACGGATCCTTATCCGGGCGTTTCGGCAATGCGCACCAATCCGATTATTCAGCGGCGAGCCATCTCCTCGGCAGGTTGGCGTCTGTTCTCGGCGCTGAACGTCCGGACGTTCGTGTAATTACCCTGGACCTTCCGCCGTGGGAAGGCAGTGGAATGGTAAACGCGCTGCCCGAAGCTGCCAGGCGTGCCCTCGGCTCCCGCGTTCGCTTTTTGACCGATGAGACGGGCCTCGCACATGTCCTTAACGAACTGGGCGCCGCAGGAGCCTCGGGTGAAGTTCTCCTGGGCGCGGGTTTTGAGGAGAAACCGACTACTGATCGCTCCGTTGTCACCGTATCAAGAACGGATCAGCCCTGGCTGGACGATCACCGTTTTGATGGCCGCATCCTCGTGCCGCTTGCAGTGACTCTGGACTACGCCGCCGCAGCGGCAGCGCGCTTGGGATTGGGACCTGGGCTCGCGCTTTCGAACATCATTGCATCGGAAGCCTTCACGGTCCCGGAGACGGGTGACGCGCGGCTCGAAATCACTGCGGAACGAAACCGCGAGACAGTAGAAATTGGAGTCAGGTCCTCAGGCCGAAAGAAGCGCCAGCCCTCTGTGAGTCTGAAAGTCGCAACCTCTGTGGACCCCTTGCCGATTCTGGTGTCCCCGGCGGGTGGCAAGGTTCCTGAATTGTCGGTGCCCGAGTTCTATCAGCGCCTCAACTTCCACGGCCCCAGATTTCGCGCGCTCGCGTCGATGACCGAAATCGGCCCGTCGCACGCCGTTGGACAACTCCGCGGTCCCGGCCATGCGGGCGGTCCTGAAGGAGCGGCGCTGGACGTGCTCTCGCTGGATGGAATGATGCAACTGTGCGCCTACTGGGCACTGGTCAACCTGGGCGCCACCGGCTTGCCGGTGGGAGCCGAAGAGATTCGCGTCCTGGCGCGACCACAAGCGGGGACGGAATTGTCCGTCGTAGGGTTAGTCAGAAAATCGCCGGACGGGGCCTTGATTGGCGACCTTGATCTCCTCGACCCGGGGAAGCGCCCCCTTCTGCAGGTTCGGGGCCTGCGCTGCAGGTTGGTCCAGCGCAAATCACGGATGCGCAGTGAGAAGGACGGTCAAGGAGCGCGTTCGAAGAAAGTCGACTCTTCGAGGTGGCAGATCGAGGAATTCCCGGAAGTGAAGGCGCTGCACGAACTCATCGACACAGCGCGCAGTTTCGGAATTCAGAGCCCGTATTTTTCCGTTCACGAGCGCGTAACGAACGAGACTTCAATGATTGACGGCCGCGAATACGTGAACTTCGCCTCGTACAACTACCTCGGCCTATCCGGCGACCCGGAAATAACGGCGGCAGCCGTCGAAGCGATGAATCGCTACGGAACTTCCGTAAGCGCCAGCAGGCTGGTCTCAGGTGAGAAACCGCTGCACGGTGAGCTGGAACACGAAATCGCCGATTTTCTGGGATGCCCGGACGCCATCGTTATGGTGAGCGGCCATGCCACCAACGTGAGCGTCATCGGACACCTGTTCGGCCCAGAGGATCTGGTGATTCATGATAGTCTGGCGCACAACTCGATCCTCGAAGGCATTCAGCTGTCGCGGGCCAAGCGGCACGCCTTCGCGCACAACGATCCCGATTCCTTAGAAGAGATTCTTCACCGGGCCCGCCACTCTGCACGGCGCGTGCTGATCGCGGTCGAAGCCGTCTACAGCATGGATGGCGATATCGCCCCACTGGCCCGCATCATTGAGATCAAGCGCCGGCACAACGCGCTGTTGCTGGTGGACGAAGCCCACTCCCTGGGCGTGCTGGGGCAGACCGGCCGCGGGATCGGCGAACACAGCGGCATTGCCAGGGACGATGTGGAATTCTGGATGGGCACGCTTTCCAAGTCCCTCGCTTCCTGCGGCGGCTACATCGCCGGATCGAAGGAACTGGTCCGCTACCTGAAATATTGCAATCCCGGATTCGTTTACAGCGTGGGCATATCTCCGCCTAACGCCGCGGCAGCTCTGGCGGCGCTGCGCAAGCTTCGTGCCTCGCCCGAATTGGTAACGACTCTTCGGGAACGCAGCCGCATGTTCCTCGAACTGAGCCGGAAGCGCGGCATCAACACAGGGTCAAGCGAAGGAACTCCAGTTATTCCCTGCATTGTCGGCAGCTCTTTGGATTGCGTGCGGCTTAGCCGGGCGATGATGGCGCGCGGCGTCAACGTGCAGCCCATTCTTCATCCCGCGGTTGAGGAGCACCTGGTCCGTTTGCGCTTCTTTATCACGACGCGCCACAGCGAGCAGCAGATTCAAGCCGCCACGGATGCGCTCGCGGAAGAATTGGAAAAGATAGACCCGAAATATTTGGCTTTCCATCCTTCGCAGGAACCTCCACATAGTGCCGAAGCGCGCGCGGGAGCATGAGCCATGCCCTTGTTCCGCCGCAGTGACGCAGACCTGGTGACGGAACTGAGCGATTCCCGGCGCATGATGCCGTATGTCATGCGCAAGCGCAACGAGTCCGTCGTCTTTCACACCATGCGATTGAGGATCGCAGGAACTCGAGCCTGGCTTCGTGAATACAACCGGGCTCACGGAAAGCATCAACATGCCAGCCTGTTTTATCTGTTCATTTATGCCTGCGCGAGGTCAATCAATGCGTTGCCGGGCATGAATCGCTTTGTTTCCGGCGGGCGTATCTACCAGCGCAAGGGTCTGTGGATTTCGTTCTCGGCCAAGAAACGCCTGGTAGAAGATTCGCCGCTGGTGACGGTCAAGCTGAAGTTTCCGCCGAACGAGCCGTTCGATGAATG
Organism: Candidatus Acidiferrum sp.; assembly: GCA_035483715.1. GTDB lineage: Bacteria > Acidobacteriota > Terriglobia > Acidiferrales > UBA7541 > Palsa-360. The sequence continues at coordinate 54,252 of DATHPN010000099.1, read as the reverse complement.
TATGAAGAGAATTTGCCAAGCGGTGGACGACGGACGCTCCGGCCACGAGCTGCCTATCGATAGCGAGCTGCGCTTGCTCACCCGGTTGCCCGGGCCGGTATTGCGGTTGGTGGTCGCCGCCGGGCGCTGGCTGGACCGTTTCAACATTCTCCCCGCGGCGCTCATCGAGCCTGACCCTTTATTCACAACCCTGTTTCTCACCAACGACGGATCGGTCGGCGTCAGCAATGCGCATCACCACCTCTACGAGCACGGGACGTGCAGCATGCATGCCGTTGTCGGCGGCATTCAGAAGGCGGTCATCGTGGACCGCGCTGGGCACGCGGACGTGACGGAAATCCTGGAAGTGGGGTGGAGCTGTGATGAGCGCATAAACGACGGCCATTACAGCGGAAAAACCTTGCTCGCCATCCAACGGATCATGGAAGATCCGCAACGCTACATTGATGGGTCCGATGCGCCTGAGATAACCAGCGACGATGGCGCCGAAATGTCGCGCCAGCCTGCCTTCCCTCACACCTAAAGGGTGTCTCCCCCGCGTTGAATCGATAATTCCGCGCCGTCTGCTTTGCCCGGTGGCGGCGAATCTTGTGCCGGCCGCGCGCGAAGCGTAAGATGAGCGCATTCAATCCATGAAGCACACGAGACGCGATTTCATCAAGATCAGCGTGGCTGTGGGCGGTGCCGCCGGCTTTTCCAGATTCGCGGCGTTGCCGCCGGGCGTCGCGGCTGCGGTAGAATCCCCTCGCATGGAGACCTTCACCGAATGGTTGCAAGCGGATCTTGAGACTCGAAAGCGCGGTTTGCAGATTTGCCTGCGGCGCATCAAGGAACTCGAACCCACGATTCACGCGTGGGTCCAGGTGCAGCCCGAAAGGCCCACAGCCGACGGGCCGCTTTCCGAAATTCCGTTTGGCGCCAAAGACATCATCGAGACGCAGGGCATGGCCACGGAATACGGCTCTCCGCTTTACAAAGGCCGCCTGGGCTCCGCCGACGCCGCGATCATTCGAGCCATGCGCAGCCGCGGGGCCATCCTGCTCGGCAAAACTGTGACCACTGCATTCGCGTACCGGACGCCGGGCCCGACGCGCAACCCGCGGAACATCGAGCACACCCCCGGCGGCAGCTCGAGCGGTTCGGCGGCGGCGGTGGCCGCAGGCATGGTGCCCTTCACCATTGGTGAACAAACCAGAGGCTCGATGATACGGCCCGCCTCATATTGCGGCGTCACCGGATTCAAGCCCACTTTCGATCTTCTGCCCACGGAGGGCATGTTGCCGGTGTCCAAGAGCCTGGACACGCTCGGCCTTTTCACACACACGCCTGCGGACATGCTGGCGCTGTGGAAAGCGCTCGGATATCCGACGGGCCGCGAAGAACAATTCGCCTTCGGAGCGCCGGACCCAATTCCTGACTGCGAGCCGGAAATGGCGAATGCCTTCCGGCAGTCGCTGTCGCTGTTGCGCCGGTCGGGCGTCAGCATCATGACTGTCGATATTTCGGCGATGCTCAAAAAACTCGACGAAGCGAACGACGTTGAAATGTTTTATGAAGGTGCTCGGTATCATGAGGCGCGCTTGAAGGAGTTTGGCGACCGGCTCGACCAGCCGCTGGCCAATTTGGTTCGCGAAGGCTTGAAAATTTCCGCGGAACATTACGAAGAGGCGAAGCGTTATCTCGCGGATAGCAGGCTGCGGTTGGCGGAAATTTTCAAGTCCACGCCAGTGATTCTCACTCCCGCTGCAACAGGGCCTGCGCCCCTGGGCTTATCCAACACCGGCGATCCAAGAATGAATGCGCCCTGGACAGCCCTCGGAACGCCGGCCGTCTCGATCCCCATGCCGGTCGCGGGCGGACTTCCCCTCGGATTGCAGCTGACCGCCGATCTCGGCCAGGATTCAAGAGTTCTGCAGGCGGCGCTTCTGCTGCATCAGCGTTTCAATGCAGGGCCCAAGATCCTTCCCGCCTGACGCAGTCTTTCTCTTGAAGTCCTGGCAAATGAATTTAACTACTTCCGTAATTAAAATGATGGGAACTTCAGTATGCCAAATAAGGACCGGTCCCTCCGGGCGTGGTCTTTCCCTCGATAGCCACATAAACGTTGCGGCCGAAAAAGAAGGGCAGTCCAAAATCAAACATTCCAGGTTGAGGCCCGGCCAGATTGTTGATCGCGTGGTCGTTGGCATTGCTTACGAGGCTATCCCCATTCCCCGCTGAGAAAGTGACATTGGCGGTTGCCCCGTTTGTTCCGGCTTCGGCAATATTTAAGGCGGAGATGGTTTGTGTAGAGGAGGGGCAGTATAAGAAATGCACAGTAACGCATACAGGTAGTCCCGTTGTGGATGTGTCCAGAAAAAAGATCCCGTTTGAGCCACTGTCCAAAAAACTCTGATACTCGGTATTTTTGTACGTGGTATGGAAATTGCCAAACGCATCCGTTCCAAAGACCGTTGCCCCTCCCAGGCCGTTATTCGATTGCGTGCCGATACCAAAGATAAGTGAGCCGCTGACGCTGGCTTCGGGGCCGGAAACGGCCGGCAACTCGATAATCACTCCATTGTTGTCCGTCGCGAAAGACGCCACCGGGTTTTGGACCTGTTGCGCGAGGCCTTCTGCAGTCTCCGTGCAAGAAGAAGAGGATGGACACGCGTAGTACAGGCCCAGATTGCCGCTTGCAGCGCAGGCCGGGCCGCAATCCTGAATGGCCTGCCCTACTCCAAGAAGGCCGTTCGCACCCAGACTTGCCAGATCGTCTTCGGGCTGGCCCTGCGATGTGCAGTTTTGGGGGATATTCGAAAAATTCGGAGATCCAATAACTTGTATGGGCAATGAGCTGGCTTGCTCGCCGGCAATTTTCACATCGGCCGTTTGGACTGGTCCCCAGATAACGCCATCCGCGAAGACGGCACATTCGGCGATGGGACTGCCGGTGGAGTTGGTCTGCTGTGGCAGTGAGACCGTGAGCGCTGAGGATAAGATTCTTAGGCCGGGAGAACCAGTGTCAACCAGAATTCCACTAATTGTCTGGCAATTGGTGGTGCTACCGGGGACACAAACAGTTACGCTGGTGAATGCGCCGTCCACAAAGTTGAAATCAGGACCTCCATTCACCGTAATGGGCTGCACGTTTGAACCTGGGTTCGTAGCCGTCTGCGACGATTCAGTTGTGTTGCCGCTTCCTCCGCCGCATCCGAAGATCAAAATCGAAGCCGTGACCAATCCAAATGGTAGAAATATTCGCGAGAGAAGCGCTCTCATCGAATCTCCTGGGGGCGCATCCCTGCGGGTACGCCCTGAGGAAGATAGGCTATTCCGGTCAATGACCCCATGTGCCCGCCCATTTGCACGACGAGGCCAGGCTGCTGAATGAGAAGGGGGCCATGGCCGTGGCGCTGAGCGCGCAGAGCTTGGACCGCTTGGACATATTGGTCGTAGTACGCGCCCAGCACCTGATGCAGATCAGGATGGGTGCGCCCCTGCCAGGCGACGCCAAAGACGTTTCCTGAAATGGAAACGTATTCCCTCACGACAAGACCATTGAGGCCTTGAATTTCGTGGACGTTGTAGGTGACGTTGCTGGTGGTCCGCAAAGTGCCTTGCATTTTCGCCTGGTCATCATGTACGGAGGTTAAATCTCCCCCGAGCGAGGCGCATGCTGAAGTGCAGGTAGCAAGCGCCGCGACTGCGATGGCTATCGCCAGCAACAAATTTTTCTTCATGGAGGGGACGCCAATCCAGGCTGGGTTTCCTGGCTGACTGCACACCGTTTGGATGCAGAATCGCGCATTTGTGGTGGCATGCCCAAAATTAAATAAGACGAACTATACGCGTCATGCAGCATGCCTTGTTGAAAACCACCACTCCCTGCGTGAAAACCACCAGTTCACGGGCGATCAAGACTCGCTGCGACCCCCGGCAGGCTACTGTAACCGAATGACAATAAATAGTTTATAGAAATCGTGAGCCAGTTGTCCGCATTTGGCACCGGCTTTGCAATATCCGTTATCGAATGAATGTAACGCAAGAACTGGAAAGTAAAGGAGACGAAAGATGAAACGCTATTGGAAGTATTCCGCAATGATCCTGCTGGCGCTGGCGATATTCGTCCCGGCCGCGTCGGCACGCCCACGTATCTTCATTGGCGGCTACTTTGGTGGTCCCTACTTTTATGGACCGGCGTATTACGGCTGGTATGGACCGGGCTATTACGGTCCGTATGCCGCGCAGGTGGCTCCGTATGCAGGCAAGATCAAATTTGACACCAAGATGAAGGACGCAAGCGTTTACGTTGACGGCGGGTACGCCGGGACTGTTCGGCAGTTGGGAACTTTCCCGCTGCGCCCGGGCTCTCATAACCTCGAACTGCGCGACCCTTCCGGCCAGACGATTTTCCAGGAGCACGTTGACGTGCTCGCCGGCAAGACGATCAAGCTCGCTGCTTGATCGCGCGGATTGACGCCTCAGCGAATGGGGAAAGGCCGGAACCGGCGGAGCGGTCCGGCCTTAGCCCGTCTTGCGAAAATCTCAGATTCTTCGGCTGTAAAGCAAAAATGCGGGAGCAACTAAACTTCGCCCAGCGGTGTTCTAATTATGTAGCCAGCCCAAGGAGCTGGAAGTGTGGGCAGAGATCAAATGGTCGAAGCTGGGGATCTTCATTTTCCTGCTAATGGCCGGGTTCAAGCCGCAGGCGCGCGCAAATGTGACTGTCCTGCTCGAAGAACCATACAGCTATGATGGAGCCCTTGCTGGAACCGGCCACACCGCGGTCTACCTCACACGCGTTTGCGCAGCGACTCCCGTCACTCTGCGTCGCTGCAATCCCGGCGAACATGGCGTAGTCATCAGCCGCTACGCGCGGATCGGGGGATACGATTGGATCGCGATTCCGCTGGTTCCCTATCTGTACGCCGTGGAAAACCCGGAAGATGTCCCTCTTTACGTGGACCCCAAGCTTGAAACATTCCTGCGCGATCAATATCGCCGCGCCCGTCTGGAAGACCTGGCGCCTGACGCTCCGGGCGGTGAAATGCCCAAGGGAGACTGGTACGAACTGATTGGCTCGTCCTACGACCGCACGAACTATGGCTTTGAAATCGAAACGACCAGGGAGCAGGATAATGCGTTGATCGCCTGGCTCAATTCCCGGCAGAATCACACCTCATACAATTTCGTGTCCCGCAATTGCGCCGACTTCGTGCGCGAAGTGCTTGATTTCTATTACCCCCGTTCGGTGGCGCGCGGCTCTATCCCGGACCTTTTCGTGAGCACGCCGAAACATGCGGCCAAGTCCCTTGCAAGGTACGGCAAGCGCCATCCGGATTTGGAGTTCACGCAATTTGTCATTCCGCAGGTCCCCGGCAGCGTGAAGCGCAGCAGGCCGGTCCGCGGCGTTCTCGAGTCGCTCTTCCGTGCCAAGAAATACGTGGTGGTGCTCGCTGCGTTTCATCCTATGCTGGCCGGAGGAGCGGTTTCTGCTGACCTGATCGGTGACCGGTTCAACTCCGCCAGAAATTCGCAGGTGTTCAGCCTGACCAGCGAACCTTTGGCCCCCCCGTCGAATGCGGAGAGGCGCGCATTCCTGAAGGACTTACAGACCATGACCGCTCATGCCGCGGACCGCAACGCGACTGCCAGCGAAAGCGCCTGGCGAAAATTCGTTGAGAAATCAGAGCCGAAGTTGAATGCGGATGGGCAAGCGGTTCTGCAGGCACCGGAAGGGCCGGACGGGAAGGAAACCGTGGAACTTGGAGTTACACGAAGAGATCTCCAAGGCGAGAGCGCCCCCGTGGAACTGCAGAGGGAACTTTTGGTTTCCCGCTTGAGGCAAACCCTGGCGAATAGCCGCGCTCCAAGAATTTCGAAAAATGAATTGCTCGAGGACTGGAGACTGTTGCAGAAGATCGACGACGCCGAGCGAGAGAAACTTTCCAGGAAGTTTAATCAGGAGAATCAGGCCCCAATTCAAAAACCGGACCGAAGTTCCGACTGACGGCCGATTCAGGGGGCGTCAAGGTTCTCACCAAATCGTCTGAACCGTTCTGGACTGGCGGATCGCACGGTCGGCGGTAAGCAAGGATAGCCCCTCGACGAGGGCGGTAGGCGTCAACGCGAGCGTGTCCACGAGAATCAGTCTAGTTCGCCCCACTCTTCGAGGAAAAGCGCGGGTGAGAGGATATCTCCTGTGATGGGGCCCTTATCTTTGAGGAAATTATGAATCTCGTTCGTCTCGGTATTTACTCGAACAATCATGGCCAGGGGCTTGCCATGCTTGGTTGATGAGGACCATCTCGTGCTTGGCGCGAATCTCGTCCATGAGGGCGAGAAAATTGGTTTTGAGGGAACCCGCTGCTATCTTCCTCATTATCAAACTCCTGGGACGCCCATTCTCAATATAACATGCAAATCATTAACGGACCCAGAGAGCTGTACCGCTGCCAACTTTTATTGCGCGGATACGTCTATGGAAGGTGGCGGTTCTTACGGACCGGGTAGACATTTTCTCTTGCCGGGTTGCGCCTTGGTTCAAAACTTGCGCGGTTGTTGTGGGACAGGCACTCTTGGCTGGCCCGCACAATGTTGGCAAGGCGTAAGGGGACAGCCAAGAGTGGCTGTCCTATAAAACTAGATCGCAATACGATTCACCCGCGATCAGGAATGTTGAGGATTGACATGGGGCGGGCAAGGTTCATAAAATTGTGTCTTGCAAAGTAATTCTGCGACTGTGGAACCATAGTTAACTCGTATGCGTCTGTCTCATAGAGAATCCTTATGATTACAGTCAATGGACTTACGAAAAGGTACGCACACACGATCGCGGTCGATCAGATCTCGTTCGAAGTCAAGCAGGGTCAGATCGTCGGATTTCTCGGGCCGAACGGCGCCGGGAAAACGACCACCATGCGCATGCTCACCTGCTTCCTGACGCCGACGGGCGGCACGGCTACCGTGGCCGGTTTCGATATTCTGGAGCAGCCGCTCGAAGTCAAGAAGCGCATCGGCTATCTTCCCGAAACGCCGCCGATTTACCCGGAAATGAGAATCGCCGAATACCTGGCGTTCGTCGGCCAGCTCAAAGGGCTGTCTGGATCGGACTTGCGCACCCGCGTGGACTACGCCTGCGAGCGCTGCGCGGTCGCCGACGTTCGAAACAAAATCATAGGGAAACTTTCAAAAGGCTACCGTCAGCGCGTGGGCTTGGCCCAGGCGATCATCCACAATCCGGACGTTTTGATCCTGGACGAGCCGACGGCGGGCCTCGATCCCAAGCAGATCAATGAGACGCGCGACCTGATCAAGAGCCTCGCGGGCGATCACACCATCATCCTGAGCACGCACATCCTTCCGGAAGTGAGCCAGACGTGCGAGCAGGTGATCATCATCAGCAAGGGCAAGATCGTGGCCACCGATTCGGTGAGCAATCTGCAGCAGCGCGCACGTTCCGGAGAATCCGTGCTGGTCGAAGTCGCGGGGCGCAACGGCACCCTGGACTCCGCGATAGTCCAGCGCAAGCTGCAGCAAATCGCGGGTGTCAGCCGCGTGATACCCAAGGCAGACGGCCAGAAGCGCGTCATATTTGAAGTGGAGGCGAACAGGGCCGTCCGGGGCGACGTCGCTCGCGCCGTGGTCGAATCGGGCTGGGATTTGAATGAGCTTCGGCCCGCTGCGCTGAGCCTCGAGGAAATCTTCCTGCAACTGACGGGATCGGAAGCGCCCGCGGAAATGGAAGCTGTCGCCGCAGGAGGAACGAATTCATGAAAAACATCTGGATCATTTGCCGCAAGGAATTGCGCAGCTATTTTGTATCTCCGGTCGCCTACATTTTGCTGGTGATGTTCGCGGTGATTTTCGGCTTCTTCTTTTGGAACTCGCTGGGCTATTTCGTGAACATGGCCATGGAAGCGACGCTCGAAGGCGAACAGTTTCCGATGAACATCAACGAGCAGGTCATGCGGCCGCTGCTCGCCAACGTCAACGTCATCGGGCTGTTCTTCATTCCCTTGATCACCATGCGCCTGTTTGCGGAGGAGAAGCGCAGCGGCACGATCGAACTGCTCACCACATCGCCCATCACGGACGTGGAGGTGATCATTGGGAAATGGCTGGCCGCGGTGATCATGTACTCGTTGATGTTGCTGACGACCGTGTTGGATGTGCTGTTCCTGTTCCGGTACGGCAATCCGGATTGGAAGCCGCTGGCCATCGGTTATCTGGGACTTCTTTTGCAGGCGGGCGGGCTGATCGCCATTGGAACGTTTATTTCCACGCTGACGAAAAATCAAATCATCGCCGGCGCCGTGACCTTTGGGGTTTGCCTGCTGCTGTGGGTGCTGGGCTGGGTGAGCCAGTATGAAAATGCCACCTGGGCGCAGGTGCTTTCGTATATGTGCGTAATTACGCATTTTGATTCGTTCGCCAAAGGCGTGCTCGATTCCAAAGACGCCATTTTCGATGTGACGGTCATTTTTCTGGGGTTGTTTTTTACAGCGCGCTCGATGGAATCGATGCGGTGGAGGTCGTAAGTGAATCGCAAGTGGATTGAAGCACGACAAACCAAGTACGCGGCCTACGTGACGATGTATATCCTCGTAACGCTGTGCATCATTACGGTGGCCAACCTTCTGGCCAACCGGTACAACAAGTCCTACGATTCGACGTCCAACAAACGGTACAGCCTCTCCGACCAGACCGCAAAGATCGTGAAGGGCTCGTCGCAACCCATAGCGATTACTTACTTCGACAAGTCGACCAGTTTCCAAACCGGCAAGGATTTGCTGGACCGCTACGCCACGATTTCGCCCAAGGTCCATCTCGACTACGTCGATCCCGACAAGAACCCCAACGCGGCGCGGGCCGCGGGCGTCACCAAATACGGCACTACCGTGGTGCAAATCGGCGCCAAAAAAGAAGAAGCCAAGAGCACGACGGAAGAAGATGTGACGGGCGCGATCATCCGGGACCTCAAGAGCAGCACGCGCACGGTTTGCTTTGTGACGGGCGGCGGCGAGCGGCAGATTGACGACACGGATCGCCCGGGCCTTTCGCATCTCAAGGATTTATTGACCAAGGACGACTACACCTCGAAGTCAATCAACTTGCTCGAAAAGGCGGAGGTTCCCTCGGAATGCACGGTGGTGGTGGTCGGGGGCCCCAAGAGCGACTACCAGCAAAGCGAAGTGGATGCCATCAAGAAATATGTGGAAGGCGGCGGACGGGCCATGTTCCTGCTGGACCCGCCGTTGAAAATTGGGCGGCCCACCGCAGATAACGAAGCGCTGGACAGTGCGCTGCAAGGCTGGGGCGTCAGCGTGGAAAAAAATCTGCTGCTGGATTTAAGCCCCGTGGGCCAACTGCTGGGGATGGGTCCGACCGTCGCACTCGTATCCACGTACGATTCGCATCCCATCGTGAACGAAATGAAAGGCACGGCGACCGGGTTCCCTTTGTCGCGGTCCTTGACGATCAAGAACACGGACAAGACCACGGTGCAGAAGCTGTTTGAATCCTCGGATTCGAGCCTGGCGACAACCAAACTCGATACGCCTAACGTGAATCCGAATGATCCGAAGAACGCCCACGGACCACTGACGATCGCCGCCGCCGGCACCTACAACACCGGCAAGGAAAATTCGGAGGGACGCTTCGTCGTCGTTGGCAGTTCCTCCTGGGTTGCCAATTCTTTCCTCTCGTTCAACGGCAATAGCGACCTGGCGATGAACGCGATGAACTGGCTTTCCTCGGATGAGGACTTGATCTCCATTCGGCCGAAACCGCCGGAAGACCGCAAAGTCAATATGACCGGGGCGCAATTCAATTGGGTCCGCCTCAGCAGCCAGTTCCTCCTGCCGGGAGCGCTTTTGCTGGCAGGTCTCTCCGTGTGGTGGCGGAGGAGGTAACGGCAACTTCGATTTTTCAATTTCACCGCGAGACAAACCTATGCAGAAGATGCGACAGCTGATCGTAGCGACCTTTGTCCTGTTAGTGCTCTCCGGCACGCTGTATTGGTCCAACCGCCGTAAGCCCGCGAGCGATAGCGTGAATGCCAGCCCGAGCACGACGAACGCCAAGGTTATTTCCCTGACTCAGGACGACATCTCCAAACTGGAAATCAAGAAAAAGGATGGCGACGACGTCGTTCTGAATCGCGCCGGCGCGTCGAATTGGAAAATCACTTCGCCCAAACCTCTGGTCGCCGATCAGGAATCGGTTTCGACGGTTCTGTACAATTTGTCGCCGATGGACGGCGCCACGCTGATTGACGATAAGGCCGCCGACCTGAAGCAATTCGGTTTGGCGGAGCCCGAAGCGCGGGTATCGGCCACCGGAAAAGACGGCAAGACGCAAACCATTCTGGTCGGAGACGAGACGCCCACGGGCGACTCCGCCTACGTCATGGTTTCCGGCGATTCAAAAGTCTATTCGGTTCCCAAGAATACGAAAACGAATCTGGACAAAGGCCTGAAAGATCTTCGCGATAAACGCCTGATGCCTGTGGATTTCGACAAGCTGGCCGGCGTGGAAATCAGCGGCGCGAAGTTGCACTTGAGCTTTGGTTCCGATAACGGGAAATGGACCGTTCGCAGTCCCGCGAATTTGCGCGGAGACACTTCCAAGATGGAAACGATTATCGAAAAGCTGCGCACAGCCACCATGGACCCGAGCACTTCGGACGCGGACATGAAAAAGGCCGCTTCCCTGTTTGCTTCGGGCGCGCCGATCGCGACCTTGAAGGCCACGGACGCTTCGGGCTCCCAGGAACTGCAAATTCGCAAGGCTGCGGACGGCTTCTACGCAAAAACAACCGCGATGGACGGCGTGTATAAAGTGCCGAACGAGCTGGGCGACGCGGTGAACAAGGATGCGGAAGATTTTCGCGAGAAGAGAGTCTTCGATTTCGCGGAGCAGGATCCGGACAAGGTGGAAATGCACGACGGATCAAAGGGATATTTCCTTACGCGCAGCGGCGAGGATTGGTGGTCTGACGGGAAAAAGATGGATGCGGTAACCGCTCAAGAATTCCTGCGCTCGATTCGCACACTGACGGCTACGAAATTTGCGACAACCGGATTTTCCGGTCCGCAGCTTTCCATCGTGGTGACTTCCACAGACGGCAAGCGCATGGAAAAAGTGGATATTGCCAAGAGCGGAAGCGGGTACCTGGCGAAGAGAGCGGACGGGCCGGCGCTGTTTGTGGTGGACGCGAAGAGTGTCGAAGATATTCAAAAGGCCGCTGGCGGATTGAAACCGGCTGACGCTCCTCCGGCAAAAAAGTAGCGCAAACTTCAGGTTGCGGGGGTTAGTCCTCGGAAGGACTTAAATCCACAGGCTGAAGCCTGCGCTACTTAAATCCAAAGGTTCTTATGCGTTCGGGTACCAATCGAGCAGGCGGACGTCGATTCCTGTGCCGTCCAGCGCTTTCTTAAATACCGCTGTATCCTGCCCTTTGTAGTGATAGGGGATGGCCACCTTGGGGTGAAAGGCCTTGACGGCATCGGCGGCTTCTTCCGGCGTCATGGTGTAGGGCAAATTCATGCAAATGAAAGCGACGTCGATGTTCTTTAGAGCGCGCATTTCGGGAATGCCTTCGGTGTCGCCCGAAAAATAGAAGCGCTTGCCTCCGTAGGTGAGCACGTAGCCGTTGCCGCGCCCTTTATCGTGAAACACTGTCCCGGGCTTGGGGCCTCGCGAGGCCGTGGTGTTGTACATGGGGATGGCTTCGATGGTCCAGGCGCCCCAGGTGGTCTTTTCGCCGTTGCCGATGACCTTGGCGGTTGTCACCGTCTTGGCGACAGCTGCCGGGGCGATGATCTCTGTGCCGGCCTTGCTCTCAGCCTTGATGAGGTCCGGATCCAGGTGGTCGCCATGGATGTCGGTAATCAAGATCAGGTCGGCTTGCGGTAGCCCGGCGAAATTCGCAGGCTTGGCCGGGTCGACAACGATAATCTTGCCGCCTGCTTCGATCTCCAAGGACGCGTGGTAGACGGGTGTTATCTTCACCGGACCCGCGGACGTATCGAACGTCTGGACCGGCCGCATCTGCGCATGCGCGCCCGCCGCGAAGGCCAGCATGGCGGCACAAGCAAATATACTAACAATTGATTTCATATCTCACTCCTGTGGGGAATTCCACCCTAAGCGTGCGGAATCTTAGCACGCGTGCCGCGGCCCATACAATGCTCATCGCCCGCGTCCTGCATAGCGGGGGCATCTTGCTCGTCCCAATGCGAGAGGAGGCTGGCAGAATTCAAGTGGCACGCCAAGGCGTGGAGCCGGCGGGGCGCCCGGCGCTACCAAAATCATCGACCCGCGGAAATATTCAAGAAGTTTGGAACCGCCCGGCCTGACCTGCCTTGCCCGGGAAATCGCCCGATTCTGTCCATGTTACTGGTACAGGTTCCACCTGTACCAAGGGACAGCTAGCTCTTTCGCAATCCTTGGCGCATGTTCCCGCGCGACACACTTTCACCGCGTAAAATAGGCGTACGGGTCCTCGGCCTATTCATCATCGGAGCGAAACTACATCATGAGCAACACTCCCTACACAGTGGCTCGAACGACTCCCCGTTTCGCGTTTATTGCCGAAGCTGAAATCGTGGGAATGAAGGATCACGCGCGCGTTTCGGAATTGAGCGCGCGCGGCTGCTACATCGATTCCATCAACCCGCTTCCGAAAGATACTGACGTCCGCATTCGCATTCGGTATGGCTGCAGTACGTGCGAGTTTTCCGGCACGGTCATCTACACGCATGCCGGGTTCGGCATGGGCGTAGCGTTCGGAGAGTTGACCGGCGAGCAACGCTCCACACTGGACGTGTGGCTGGACGAGTTGGCCCGAAAACTGGATTGAGAACGCGCGACCTTAAGTGAAGTGACCGGCCCCGAATTTGCTGCGGTTCAAGCCATGCGATCGCACAGCTGGAGGCTGCCATGCCGCTATTCATCCAAAACGATCTTGTTCTGCTTTTTCTGAAAATTTATGGCGCGCTCTTTATATTGGGGCCCATCGTGCTGCGCGCCACGTTCCGGTTCAAGGCCAAACTGGATCCTCAACTGGTGCCCCTAGAAACGCTTCCACCGGATGTCCGGCAATTCATGACGGCCCGCGTTGCGGCCATTGCAGGCCTCGGATTTGAAGAAATCGGGTATATAAATCTTGGGACCATGGCTGGCGGCACGCAGAGCTACATGGCGCTGCTCAGCAATTCCACGACACTCGAGTGGGCGGACGTTTCCGTGGTCAAATCCGCGAAGCAGATGAAGGGATACTCCGAATTTATTACCCGCTGTTCGGATGATGCGCAGGTGGATACGAATACCAATGCCACGGCTCCAGTTTTGTTTCCCTGGCCTTGCTATCACGTCTTCCGATTTCCCCAGGTCAATGACGCGTTCACGCTCTACCGCGCGCATCGGATTTTAGTGCAACAATACACGGGCGGGTCTAGACCGGAATTACCGGCCAAGGGACAGGAGTTGGCTGAATTGAAGCGGCGTCTGGAGCGATTTGGAGCGCGCCAGCAGGAGCGCGGGTACATGTACCTGGATCCCTCGGGCGACTATTTCCGTCTAACCTGGAAAGGGGCCATTGTGGGAGCCTGGCGCTCGATCTGGCCGATTTCCTTGCTCAGGAATTTATGGATGCAAAGCCGGAGCCAAACGCAGCTCCGCTCACTCGGCGTTGCGCAAGTTCGTTCCACTTAGAATCCAGCTCATTTATGGCACGGAATCCAACCTAGACAGGGCGTCAGGGGCGAAAGCACTTGTTTGTCGAGTCCCTGAAAGCCGAGCTGAACAGGTCGCGGGAAAAGGGCCTCATTCCTTTTGTCATTCCGAGCGAAGCGAGGAATCTCTCTTCGATTTGGCCCCATGAAAAGAGAGAGAGTCCTCGCTTCGCTCGGAATGACAGAATTCTGGTGGATTTTTTCCGCAGCCTGTGGAGCCGCGACCTACAAAGACGATTTATGAAATCGCTTCTCGTCAAAACTTTACAAGAACATTTCTTGGCCCGAAGGAAGCTTGGGCCTTGGCGTCCCTTGACGTTGCCATTTGGCTCCGATACTGTTGCGATGTTTCTCGAACAATTGCGCGAGCTACTCCACTTCCATCAAATGAGGAAATGATTCGACATGCCTGCTTCCTATCGTGCACAACACATTGGCAGTTTGCTTCGCCCGCCGTCGTTATTGCGGGCGCGCGCGGCACATGAAGCGGGAAGCCTCCCCCTGGAAGAGCTTCGCGCCGAAGAAGACCGCGCGATTCTTCAAATCCTCGAAAAGCAACGCCAAATCGGCCTGGACGTCGTGACCGACGGTGAAATGCGCCGAGGCTCATGGCTCACCGACATGGCGGAAGCGGTCGACGGCTTCGTTTCCGAGCGCGTGCCCCTGGAATGGAAAGGGCCGGGCGGACGCGTGGAAGGGAGCACGGCGCTTGCGGCAGGGGCGAAACTCAGGAAGCTCCGCAAAATGACGGGGCATGAAGTTCCATTCTTGAAAAAGAACACGCACGGGCCGTTCAAAGTGACACTGCCCGCGCCATCGAATTTCATGCTGGCAAGCTACAAGAAGGGCGTCACCGACAAATTTTATCCGACGCATTCCGACCTGCTGAACGACATCGTGGAAATTGTTCGCGATGACGTGAAATGGCTGGTCTCGGAAGGCGTCCAATATATTCAGTTCGACGCGCCATTCTACTCCCACTACCTCGACCCGCTGCAGCGGGCGCGCATGAGGCAGGAGGGCCGGAGCCCGGACAAGGAGCTTGAAAATGCGGTGGCCGGAGACAATGCCGCGTTGCGCGAAGTGCCTCGCAGCAGCGTCACCGTCGGCATGCACATCTGCCGGGGCAACAACCGGAGCCGCTGGTTCACAGAAGGAGGCTACAACGCCATCGCCGAAAAGTTATTCGGGCAGCTGCAAGTGGACCGCTTTCTTCTCGAATATGACACCGCGCGTTGCGGCGGATTCGAGCCGCTGCGCCTGGTTCCCCGGGGGAAAAGCGTAGTGCTCGGCTTGATCACCACGAAAGAGCCGAAACTGGAAACGCAAAATGAATTGCGGCGGCGAATCAGCGAGGCTTCCAAGTTCGTGCCGCTTGAAAATCTGGCGCTCAGCCCGCAATGCGGCTTCGCCTCCACGGCCGCCGGTAATTTGCTTTCCGTGGACGAGCAATGGAAAAAACTCGAACTGCTGGTGGACACTGCTCGCAAAGTCTGGGGCACGTCGTAGCCCGCGACACCTCTTTCAATCCGATCACGGGCTGCCATGTAGCGCACTGCGATTCCCGCATGGCAGCCCTTCCGTTCCAATCAGAGCGATCGCAAGAACAAAATCAGGCTCTGCTTGTCTTGAAGCGATAGCTGTTCGTAATTTTGAATGACCCGGTTGGCCTCGCTTCCAGAACTAGCGTGCTCTCGAATGGCTTGGAGCAGGTTCGATGCGCGCCCATCGTGCAGGAAAAACACACGCTGGCCGACTCCCCACAAGGGCGCCGTGCGGAATTGGTCCGGGCCGGCATTCCCCTGCGAGATGCCGTCCGCGAGGTTACTCCCCATATGATGCAAGGCCAGATCGGAGAAGAGATTGGCTTGCACTTGCGAGAGGCCTGGGGCCATTTCAGAAGTGGCCGTGGTCATCGAGGGAGTGTGGCAGTTCGCGCATCCGATGGCCGCGAAGACCGCTCTGCCCGACTGAATCTGCGATGAACAGCCAGTCCCTGTGCAGGCCGGAATCGGCTGGTCCAGGAAGCGCATGAAATTTGCAAAGGAGTTGACGTCGGAGGAAACCTGAGTGGGGTCCGAGGACTCAAATATCGTCCGGTCCTCCGGAGTGGGGTTGAAGATACAGCCGGGCGGAATTGTAGCCGACGGATATCCGCGCTCGTTGGGGAAGAGTTCGTTGGTTACGCCCATCTCCACGTTGTAGGCTTCCCCCGCGAAGATGACCAGGGACTTGTTCTGCGCCTTCCAGCCGAAGCGGGTGATGGAACCGTCGTTGCCGCTGCGATTCGGAACGCCCGCGATACCCAACTGGCGGCTGGCCGAGGCGGCGAGATTGGCCAGGATCGCCGCATCGGGGATGTTCTCGATCATGCCCGCGCCGAAGACCGGTGTGGGGATGCGAAAACTAAGGTTGCCATTGGCAGCTTCGGCGGCGAAGTCAGGCTGCCCCATGGTGCAGCCTGTCGCGTCCTTTCGGCCGGTAATCGTGAACAGGTCGTGCACGCCGCCATCCGATTTGAAGCGTGCCTCACGCACCGGGCCATCCGCAGTGACAAAGAACGGGATGGTGTTGCTGCCCCCCATGAACTGGCCTACGGTAAACTGCGGATTTTGCCCAACAACTTGCCCAACAAAGGGGAATGCGTTCATGCTGGGGGAAGTTCCACCCGCTGCAGGCTGTGAGTGGCATGAACCGCAGGAATTACTATTGAACGTCGGCCCGAGCCCGCCGTTACCAGGCGAGGTTAGAGCGACGTCTTCCACTTCGATAAACTGCGACAATCCATTTTGGAAGAACGCGGTCTGCTGTGGCGAAAGGCCTTGGATCGGATTGCCCGGATTGGTTGGAAAGGCCGAATTGCCCGAGGCTCCAAAACCGGCGCGAGGGCCCGGGTCCAGGCTTTCCAGATTGCCTCCTTGACCTTGGCCGCCTTGACCTCTCTCCTGGCCCGGTTGTTGGGCTAAAGCACCCGCCGTGGCAAGGCAAACCGCAAGAAGGAAGAACGTCACGGACAAGCCTCGCAAGACGCGCACCTGCTGCTTCACGAAAATGTCCCAGGTCTTCCCTGAGGGTTGCACAACGTAGACTTTTTTCATGGCTACCCCTTCCTTCACCTGACGTGAGCTGGGAAGCGACGAACGCCAAGCGAGACCTGTGCTGCCTCGCTCGGATTCACCGGAAAAGCCTGAGCCAAAAAATAAAATCACGCTGTCTGCCGGACATGCTTCGTTTGCTGTATTCGACCCATCCTGTGCACAGGTCAGGACAGGCGGCCCTCCTTAGGGGAAAAACTTCCTCTGATGCAACGGCTGTTATCTTTTCCCCAAAGCTTTGCGAGTGAACGCAGACGATATTCGGTATCGAAGGTCACAGTCTCCTGTCCCGAGGGACAGAATCGGAAGGGGGCGAAGTCACGTCATGAGGTGCTATCGGCAACCTGTACTTTGACCTTAAATCCACATTTCAAATTTGAACTCCACTGACGAAACTTGCAGATGCGCGCCGTCATCTGTGTTTATGCGGTTTCTAAAGTGATGAGACCGATCTGGGCGTGCACACCCTTTGGATGAGAAACTAAATCAGCTCTTTCAGCTTTCCTTTAACGCCTCTCTCAAGGTCGATTCCCTAGTTTCCCGCGTGACTAGCAGCGGATCTGAGCGTAGCGGGTGGCGACCGGTAGTGCTAGGACGGAGGGCGCGAAATGTGCGGCCTAGAGAGCCAAGAGAGAAGGGTCGGAGCGGTGTCTGAGAAATCGACCGCGCGACAGCAAGCTGGGCTTGGGAGACGTGCCAGTACAAGCAGGGGGGACTCCGCCGATCTCGCTGGAGCCTGCTCTGCAGCGAAATTCGTTGTGGAGAGGGCAGGAGAGGAGTACCATGCGCCAGAAATTGCGTTTAATCGGAAATGCTAGGATTCATGGCGCTGTAGCTATTCTTGTTTCCTCCGGGGCGTCAAAATTGGCGGACACAAGACATTTTGGAAGACTAGCGGGCACCGCCGTCGCTGTTCTGGGCGTTGCCGCAGTATTTATATATTTAGGCGGCTGGTTCAATCCTGAAGCGTTGACGCCCGCACGTTTCGCCGACGGCTTTGAGCGCTCCGGTGGAATCCATTCCGGTTTTCGCCGCAATCATGCCAAGGGCGTTTGCGTCAGCGGGTCTTTCGAGAGCAACGGCCGGGGCACGCGCCTATCAAAGGCCGTAGTCTTCAACGCTGGACGTATCCCAATCCTTGGCCGCTTCTCACTGGCAGGCGGCAATCCCGATGTTGCCGACGAGCCCGAAATGGTCCGTGGTCTCGGACTTTTGTTCAACCTGCCCGACGGTGAAGAATGGCGCACCGCCATGATCAACACTCCGGTATTTGCGCTTAATACCCCACAGGCTTTTTTCGACAGATTAGTTGCGACGCAGCCGGACCCCCAGACAGGCAAACCCGATCCGGAGAAAATGGCGGCTTTTTTGGCGAGTCATCCGGAAACCGTGCAGGCGACAAAGATTATTCAAAGCCATCCCGCGTCATCGGGCTTCGAAAACAGCGCATACTACGGTCTGAATGCCTTCTGGTTCATGGACGCAAGCGGAAGATCGATACCCGTCCGCTGGTCTTTGGCGCCAGTGCAGGCGTTTGCACCCGCGAATACTACCGGATCTGCCCGACCGGACAAAAATTACCTATTCGATGCGTTGATCGCAGGCATCCTTCAGCAACCGCTGCAGTGGCACCTGATCATCACCATTGGCCAGGCAAACGATCCGACCAACGATGCCACCATCCCTTGGCCCGACGCTCGGGAGCAGGTGGATGTGGGGACCCTGACGCTGGATCACGTGGAGAGCGAGGAAACCAACCCATGCCGCGACATTAATTTCGATCCCTTGGTTTTGCCGGGAGGAATGGCGCCGTCGGATGATCCTCTGCTTAGCGCTCGTTCGGCGGTCTATTCCCAGTCATTCACCCGACGCTCAGGCGAGAAAAAGCTACCGAGCGCGGTCACGCCTTCCGAGGTGCGAAAGTGAACATGAACGTGGCCACCGGTCAGCGGCAATTCACAGCTCTCATGCGGTTGTTTCACTGGCTCACGGCCGCACTGGTGCTGACGATACTCGGCATTGGCGTCGCGATGGTGGCATCGCTCGCCGACTACCATCGTTTGGTGGCCATTCACCGGCCGTTGGGTATTCTCATACTGATTGTAGTGGTGATTCGCTTCGTCAACCGCCACAACTCCAAGCTGCCCCCGTTTCCCGCCACCATGTCGCCTCGAGAGCGCTCGGTTGCCTCGGCGTCTGAACTCTTTTTGTATGCTCTGCTGGTGGTGCAGCCGCTGGTCGGTTGGGGAATGTTGTCAGCAGCGAGCTATCCCATCACGCTGACCGGGTCGATTCACCTCTTCCCCATACTTCCCCACAACGTGATGTTGTACGCAGTGTTGCGCAGGGCCCATACGGTATTGGCTTACCTCTTGTTCTTGACGTTCCTCGCCCATTTTGGGGCCGTTTTGTTTCACTCCTGGGTCATGCGAGATGGAACCTTCAGCCGTATGGCGCCGTGGAAGGTTCGTGCGCACTAGCGACCTCACCCGACAGTTCAACTGATGATCGGGCTTGCCCGAAGGTGGCAGCTACTTTCCGAAAAGTTCCACTCGCTCGGAATCCGTCGATCGTGAGACCCAACGCGCGAGACACCGCTAAACGCAAACTTAAGAACGAACTGTGATAGGGAGCTGAGTGTATTCGTGATTGCATTTATACCTTGACCTTAACCGGCCCTAAAAGAGCAAAAAAATCAGATTAAATGGTCTTTATGGCCTGTCCGGCGATTGCGCTCAGGGATTTGGGAGTGCAGGAAAACTCGACAGGATTTGCCGGCGGCATTTACACTGATTGCCGAAACTGTAAGGCGTAGCTTGAATCGAAAGGAGTCTGGATGCCCAGCGTTACCTATGTTTCTTCGGATGGAATTTTCCGGAAGGTTGACGTGCCTCCCGGCATGTCGGTCATGCAGGCTGGCTTGAATCACAAGGTCGCGGGAATTCTCGGCGAATGTGGCGGGAATTGCATGTGCGCCACCTGCCATGTCTACGTGGATGCCTCGTTTCTGAACCGGATTCCGCCCCTGACAGACAATGAGAAATTCATGCTGAGCATCGCCGCGGAAGGACCTGAAACCAACAGCCGGCTGAGCTGCCAGATCAAAATGACGGAAGAGTTGGACGGAATCATTGTCCGGCTCCCCCGCAAACAGAAGTGAATCGCAGGAAACAATTCCAGCAGGAAGGATGTGGCGCGCTTATGAAATCACGCAAATTCGCAGAACCTTTCCGGATCGCAGACGGAGCGCGTTTCCGTCTGAAGGATTTCGATCCGGCGGATACGCTCGGCTTGAAATCGAAAGAGCACGCGAAAGAAGCGCTGGAGCAAGGGATCGTCCGCCTGGCGAATTTGCAGGAAAAACTCTATGCCCAGGATCGTTGGGCCATCCTCCTGATATTGCAGGCCATGGATGCCGCCGGAAAAGACAGCACCATCAAGCATGTCATGTCCGGAGTAAATCCCCAGGGATGCCAGGTCAATGCATTCAAGGCCCCTTCAGCCGAGGAATTGCAGCATGATTTTATGTGGCGAACCTCGCGTTCGCTCCCGGAACGCGGCAAGATCGGAATTTTCAACCGGTCGTATTATGAAGAGGTCCTGGCTGTCCGCGTCCATCCGGAATTTCTGGCCCGCCAGAGAATTCCCACGCAGTTGATGCCGGATGATATCTGGAAGAAGCGTTTTGAGGACATCAACGCATTCGAGCGGTATCTTTCGGGAAACGGGTTCGTGGTGCTGAAGTTTTTTCTGCATCTTTCAAAAAAAGAGCAAAAGTGCCGGTTTCTGGAGCGGCTGGAAGACCCGAAAAAAAACTGGAAATTTTCGATCAGCGACGCACTGGAACGGCAACACTGGGACAAATATATGAAGGCGTACGAAGACATGATCCGGAATACGAGCACGAAACAGGCTCCGTGGCACGTGATCCCCGCCGATCACAAATGGTTCGCGCGCCTGGTGGTGGCGGAAGCCACGATCGAGGCGATGGAGAATTTGGATCTCTCGTTCCCCAAAATGGACGCGGAGAAACGAAAAGAATTGAAGGATGCCCGCACCGCGCTCGAGCATGAGCCCTAAACACCGCGCTTGCCTCGCCAAGCCAGGACGCCAATGCATTGTCGAGACAAATTATTTACAAATAGCCGCAGTGCCGGAGAACAACTCCCCCTTTCACGATGGCATCCAATAGTTTAATCGTGACTAAACGTAGCGAGGTCATCGTTGTCGGAGCGGGACCAGCGGGCATTGTCGCGGCGATCGCGGCTCGCCGACTGGGATTACAGGTTGCAGTTCTGGATTCCCGAATGCCACCAATCGACAAGCCCTGCGGAGAGGGCATCCTGCCCCGGGGCATTGCCGCTCTAAGAACGCTCGGCATCTCCTTGCCGCCTGAAAGCGCCTTTCCATTCCGGGGAATCAGGTTTGTGGACTCGGAACATTCCGCGCGGGCGGAATTTGCGGGCGGATTGGCCTATTCCGTGCGGCGTGTAAAGTTGCATCAGCATCTCGTCAACCACGCCAGCGAGGCGGGTGTGGAGTTCCGCTGGGGCGCGCGCGTAATGGAAATCGAGAAAGAATTTGTGAGGACTGCGAAAGAGAAGTTTTCCTATCGCTGGCTTGTCGGCGCCGATGGCCAGAATTCGCGGGTCCGCAAATGGGCGGGGCTTGATTCGCGCATCGCCCCAAGGAAACGATTCGGCTTTTGCAACCACTTTCAAGTGAAGCCGTGGTCGGACATGGCGGAGGTTCATTGGGCGCCAGGCTGCCAGATATTTATCACGCCGATGACCGGCCAGGAGGTCGGCGTTGCCGTAATCTCGCGCGATCCCGGACTGCGGTTTGAAGGGGCGTTGATGCGATTCCCAGCCCTCGCAGAAAAACTACGGGGCGCGACGCCTACGACGAGGGAATTGGGCGACATTACCAGCCTTCGAGTTTTGCCGGGTGTTGCGCGAGGTCGTGTGGCGCTGGTCGGGGACGCTTCGGGAACGGTGGACGCGGTGACCGGCCACGGCCTCAGCCTCTCGTTTCAGCAAGCCATTCCTCTCGCCGAGGCCATACGGCTAGACGACCCGGCGCATTATCAGCATGCCCACAAACATATCGCGGCCGTGCCCGTTGCGATGTCTCGACTCATGCTCCTTATGGCCGGGAGCGATTGGATCCGCCGCAAAACACTTCGCTTATTTCAGGAAACGCCAGGCTTGTTTTCAAAATTACTGGCCATTCACGTGGAGACGGCGCCGCTCTCTTCGGTTGGCATGGCTGAAATTGCCGGTTTCGGCTGGAAATTCCTCAGGACATAATCCCGATGATTCGCACAATCCATTCCCCGCAACGATACTTTTTTCTGCCTATGTTTGCGGCCTTCGCCGGGCTGGCCGCGCTCATTTTTGCGCCCGCATCCCGGGCGCAGGAATCCGTTGTGCAACTCGACCCCGCCCGGACGAAGATCGAATTCTCGCTCAGCGGCAACTTCCACACCGTTCATGGAAAATTCGATCTCAAGAGCAGCACGATCCATTTCGATCCTTCCTCCGGCAAGATAAGCGGCTCCATTATCGTGGACGCGACCAGCGGCGACAGCGGCAACGGTGGCCGCGACAAAAAGATGCATCGCAAGATCCTCGAAAGCGCCAAATTCCCGGATATCGTTTTCACGCCGAGACAAATCACCGGCACGGTCGCCGCGGATGGCGCTTCCAAAGTGGAGGTTGCCGGCCAATTCCGTTTGCACGGGCAGGATCATGACCTGACGCTTCCGATGGACGTCAAGATGGACGGACAGAATCTGCAGATCGCAACTCACCTCGAGATTCCCTATGTGCAGTGGGGATTGAAGAATCCGAGTAATTTCCTTTTGCGTGTCAACGACAAGGTCGACATCGAAATCGAAGCCTCGGGCCGCGTGAAATCCGGAGAAACTCCCTAGGCGGAAGCGATTCCCGCTGTCTGGATTGCCCGGGACATCGCGCCGATGAGCGGCGCATCTTCGTTCAAGACCAATTGAATTGGAATTTGCGCAAGGAGCGCGGCAAATTTTTCCTTCTCGCAGAAAGCCCGGAAAAACGAGCCGTCTTCCATCTTCTTGCGGATTTTCACGGCAATGCCGCCGGCTACCCAGACTCCTCCCCGCGCCAGGGACTTCAAAGCCAGATTGCCGGCCTCGGCACCATACATGGACACCCAGAGGTCGAGCGTCTGGACGCAAACCGGGCATTGCCCGGCCAGGGCCAGGCCTGTAATCTCGGGTGCGGCGTCCGCTTCGGGCCCCGCGAAAGAGGGATGTTGCACCGATTCATTGAGAAAATCATGGATGGACCGAAAACCGCGCCCCGAAAGAATCAATTCCACGCTCACAAATTCGTTGCGTTTTTTCATATAACGCAAGAACTCGATTTCCTGTTCCGTGCGCGGCGCAAAATCCGTGTGGCCTCCTTCTGTGCCGGAAACCAGGTGCCGCGCGCCGTCCCAGAAAAGGATGGCCTCGCCCAAGCCTGTGCCCGCGGCGAGCAATGCCTGATTGGATTGCGCGGCAGGCGTCCCGCGGTTGAGGATGGCAAGTTCCGATGGCGGCAGATGCGGCAAACTATAACCGGTTGCCTCCAGATCATTGAGCAAGGCGATGTGCCGGGTTCCGAGTTGCCTGGAAAGCGCGGCGGCATCCACGATCCACGGCAAATTGGTAGCCTTGACTCGATGGTCGATGACCGGCCCGGCCACGCCGAACCCCGCCGCTTGGATTGATTGCGCACCAGAACCTTTTAATTCCGTCCGGCTATCGGCCAAAAATTTCGCAATCATTTCATCAAAGGCGGGAAATTCGCGGCTTTCGTAACGTTGGTCGATTATTTTTCGGTGGGACTTGCCGTGGATTTCGTACAGCGCCAGATTGCATTTGGTGCCACCAATATCCCCAGCAAGAATCACGGGATTCCCTCCGGTCTGCTGCGAGTAGTCGCCGCGGGCTTCGTCGCGGAAGAAGCTTTGGCGGATGCGACAGGCGAGAGCATCGCGGCTGCGGATTTGTCAACGAGAAAGAGCTTTACCCCGGGATTCCGCGGCTGCACAAGTTGCGCGGGATAGGGAGGGTCGGGATTTTCCTCCAATACGGCGCGCAGGATTTCCGCCTTTTCCGAACCCACTACCAGAAAGACAACGCGCAACGCCGCGTCGAGCACCGGCAAGGTCAGCGTCATGCGGCGCATATTCATTTTCGTGACCAAAGGCGTGCTGACCCAGCGCGACGTTTGACGCGGTCCGCGCGTGCCGGGAAACAGGGACGCGGTGTGGCCGTCTTTTCCCAGACCCAGAAAGATCAAATGAAAACGCGGGAATCCGCGGTCATCGAGTTCGAGGTACTTGCGCAGAAGCTCTTCGTATTCGTGCGCGGCGCGACCGATACCCGGCTTTTCGGCCTCCATGCGATGCACGTTGCCTTCGGGAATCGGAACTCGAATGAGCAATTCGCGGCGGGCCATTCCATAGTTGCTTTCGGCATTGGAAGGAGGGACGGCGCGCTCATCACCCCAGAAGACGTGCACTTTGGCCCAATCCACCTGGCCGCGAAATTCATCGGAGGCGAGAAGTTGGAACATGGCGCTCGGCGTGTTGCCGCCCGAGAGCGCTACCATGAACTGGCCATCCTTGGCAATCGATTGCCACGCGTATTCGACGAACAACCGGGCGGCCCCGCGCGCGACTTCCATGGGGTTGGGGTACACGTGCACGCCCGGAAGTATCTCCGGGGGAACGCTGTTATGGATTCCGCCAGTGTCGGCCATCGCGCTCCAGCAATTCATCGGCTTCGTGAGGGCCCCAGGTGCCCGCCGCATAGTTGGGAAATTTGGGTTTGTTCGATTGAAAATAATTCAATATGGGATCCACGAGGGACCATGCGGCTTCGACGCCGTCGGCCCGGTCAAAAAGCGTCGCGTCGCCGCGCATGCAATCGTTGATCAGTGTCGCATAGGCGGATCGCTCGCCACCGCCAAAAGCCGCCTGATAACTGAAATCCATGGTAACCGTTTTCAATTTCATTTCCTGTCCCGGCAGCTTGGCGTGAAAGGAAATCGAAATTCCTTCGTCGGGCTGGACATTCAGCACCAGAGTGTTCGAGGATAAATCCTGGCCACGAAATACCAGGTGCGGCGCGCGGCGAAACTGGATGGCGATTTCGGTGACCCGTGAGGGAAGGCGCTTACCGGTTCGCAGATAAAACGGGACGCCGGCCCAGCGCCAGTTGTCGATCAGCAGACTTGCGGCGACGAATGTTTCCGTGGGCGAATTCTTGGCCACGCCGGGCTCGTTCAGGTAGCCGGCCAGCAAGGACGAATTTTTGGATTCGCCTCCCGGCCCGTATTGCCCGCGCACGACGTCCTTCTTGATGCTGGCCGCGGTAAACGGCCGGATCGATTGCAGGACCTTGATTTTTTCGTTGCGCACGGCGGTGGCATCGAAGGCGGCCGGCGGTTCCATGGCCACGAGCGAAGTCAGTTGCAGGACGTGGCTCTGGATCATGTCGCGCGTCGCGCCCGCAGTTTCGTAGAACGCCGCGCGCTGCTCGACGCCCAACGTTTCCGCCGCCGTGATTTGGACATGGTCCACGTAATTGCGATTCCACAGCGGCTCGAAAATGCCGTTGCCGAACCGCAAGACCATGAGGTTTTGCACGGTATCCTTGCCCAGGTAATGATCGATGCGGTACACCTGCGATTCGTCGAATGCTTTGAGTACGGTTTGATTCAGCTTTCGCGCCGAGGCCAGGTCGCGGCCGTAGGGCTTCTCGATGATGATCCGCGTCCAGGATTTCCCGTTGGGATTTTTCGCCAGGCCTGCCTTATCCAGCTGTTCAATAATTATAGGATAAATATCCGGCGGGGTGGCCAGATAAAAAAGGCGGTTTCCGTTCAGTTTGTGCGCGCGATCGAGTTCCTCGAGACGCTTCCTCAATTTCTCGAAAGATTCGGGATGATCATACTCGCCCGAAACGTATGCCAGGGCGTTGGCAAATTCCTTACACTCTTCTTCCCTCAGCGTGGCGGCGTCGGCGAACTTTTTTACCGAATCGACGGCCGCCTGCTGAAAAGCCTCGTCGGTCATGGGCGTGCGCGCAAAGCCGATGATGGCAAACCGGCGCGCCAGGCAATTCTGCGCGGCCAGCCCGTACAGCGCGGGGACCAATTTGCGGCGCGAAAGATCGCCGGAAGCGCCGAAGATGACCAGGGTACAAGGGTCGGCAGGAGAGATCGAACTCTTTCTCGTCGGCTCGGCCGTTTCAATTACCGCGCTATTGCTTGCCGTCATGTTCAGGCCCTCACTTTTTTGCGGCCGCTTTGATGGCGTGGCCGCCAAACTGATTCCGCATCGCGGCCAGCAGCTTGTCGGAATAGGAATCGGAATCGCGCGATGTTAGCCGCTGCAAAAGCGACAACGTGATGATCGGAGCCGGAACGTCGAGATCGATCGCCTCTGCCACCGTCCAGCGGCCTTCTCCGGAATCCGCAACATAAGGAGCGATGCCCGCCATCTCGGGGTTGTCTTTCAGCGCGATGCTCAGCAAATCCAGCAGCCAGGACCGCACTACGCTTCCGGTTCTCCAGATTTCCGAAACCTGGTGCATATCCAACGAAAATTCATTTTTCTTTTTCAGGATTGCGAAACCCTCGGCATACGCCTGCATCATTCCGTACTCGATCCCGTTGTGCACCATTTTCACGAAGTGGCCCGCGCCAGATGGGCCGACGTGACCCCAACCCTGGTCTTTGGCCGGCGCGAGTGTTTCGAGCAGCGGCCGCAAATACTCGACCGCGGCTTTCTCCCCGCCCACCATCATCGAGTACCCTTCCTTGAGTCCCCAGATTCCGCCGCTCGTGCCTACATCCACGAACCGGAATCCCTGCGCCTTCAGGCTGACTCCGCGGCGCTGCGTGTCTTTGTAATTGCTATTGCCGCCGTCGATCAGAATATCATCTTTTGAAATATGCGGAATGAGCGCGGCAATGGTCTCATCGACCGGAGCGCCGGAGGGAACCATGATCCAGATGGCTCGCGGCTTCCCCAACTTGCCGGCGAGGTTTGCCAGCGAATCGGCGCCTCCCGCGCCTACCGCCGTAACGCGTGCCACGGCGCCTGCGTCGCGGTCGTAGCCCACGACGCGATGCCCACCGCGCACCAGACGCTCGACCATATTCGCGCCCATGCGCCCCAGCCCAACCATTCCGAGTTCCATGCACGCCTCCGCTGCTAAGTTTCCGCGATGCTCACGCCGCTGGCCGCCAAATCGCGCCGCAACTGCCCCGCGTCTTGAAAATGAATCGTGCGCATGTGTAATTGCCGCGCGCACTCCAGATTCAGCTCCCGGTCGTCAATGAACAAACATTCGCCGGGACTGCGCTGGGTCACTTCGAGCGCTAGTTTATAGATGCCCTCTTCGGGCTTTCGGACTCCCAAATAGCAGGAACTGAAAAAAGCCTTGAATTCATGGCGCAAATTGAATTGACGGATGCGGTGCTCATTTAATTCCAGCGGCTCGTTGTTGATCGTCGCCTGCAGATACTTTCCGGTTGCGGCCACCCCGGAGAGAACCGCGCGCGACTCCGGGAATTCCGAGGACTGCGCGAAAATGAAATCCGTGAATTCCTCGCGTGTGAAATTTCGCTTGCGATAGAAAACCGTGCGCTGAAGGTAGGTGTCGAGAGTGATGCGGCCCGTTTCAAACGCGGGACTGGCCAGTTCGTGCCGGTCCTGAAAATCTTCCCAGTCGATCCCGAATTTCTGGGCCGCCGCGGCGCGCGCTCCGCGGTCCCAGCCGTTGGACAGGATCACGCCACCCACATCCCAGAATAACGCCGTGACCTCCGACATCGCGCCCCCTCAGAGCCCGTCGCGTGACCCGGATATTGTAAGCGAACTGGGCGAAATTACGCTGCCCGCTTCGAAAATCTTCCTCAGGTTCACCAAGTGCATGCCGGCCAGGCCAATAAGCCAGTTTCCGACAGGCGGTTCGCTGCTTTTATTGTTCTGAGCCGATCCGGCCCGAGGCGTTACCCAAGTTCATTTCCCAAAGCTGCGGGTCTGTAGACTAGGCCCTGTTACCCTGGAGTTGGTCTTCTCACCAAAGTGCCCGACGAGAGCGGAGCGGATCTATATTACGATCAACGCCTGCGCCCATCCAAAGCACGACACCGCCCCACAGGCCGGGCAACAAGCAGCGTATTGTTGCGGAGTTGCCCGTTTGGAATCGTCTCGCTACGCGCCTCTCTAGAAAAGTTGGCAACTGGCCCTTTTATTCGAGATCGCCCACCATCGGCCGAGCCGTATATTTTCGTTATCTATGCTACGGAATGCGTTCTAAGATAGAGAAGAATGAGTTATACGTTTTTCAGGTCCCGTTTCTTGCTCGCCATGATCCTGGTTGTGGTTCCCCTCCTTTCAGCGAAAATAGATAACATCTGCGCGCAGGATATGGGCAAGACAACACCATCGACCGGCGATTCGAGTCAATCATCGGAGAAGCCGCAGCCTCAGTCAGAGCCGCAGAGTGTTAGCGCACAAGCACCGGCCGCAGAACCGTCCACCCGCATCTCCGGCGAGGTGCAAGACGAGACCGGAGCAAAAGTTGCCGGGGCAGAGGTCAGCCTTGTCGACGCGAAGGGATCGCGGCGGAGCACTGTGGCGTCCGGCCCGGACGGCAATTTTGCTTTTGAGCCGATTCCACCTGGCTCCTATCGCGTTCTGATCAACGCCAAGGACCTCGAGCCCTTCGAATCCGCGGAGATTCTCGTTACGGTGCAAGAGGCGTATAAAATGCCGCCGATCCTGCTGCGAGTGGCAACAGCAAACACGCAAATGACAGTGCGCCCGATCGATGTGGTGGCCGCTGAGGAGATAAAGGCGGAGGAGCAACAGCGGTTAATTGGGATCGTTCCGAATTTCTATACGGTCTATATCTACGACGCTGCTCCACTGACCACAAGGCAAAAGTTCTCACTCGCTACCCACAGCGTCTTCGATCCTTTCGAGCTCGCCTCCGACGGCATTAATGCCGGCATCGCACAAGCGAAAAATAGCTACCCCGGATACGAGCAGGGCACCGAAGGTTACAGCAGGCGCTACGCGGCCGCGTTTGGCGACTCTCTGACGAGAAATTATCTGAGCCGCGCGGTTCTGCCCTCGCTCTTCCACCAGGATCCCCGCTACTTTTACCAGGGCTCGGGATCAACCAAGTCCCGCCTTGTGCACGCACTTAAATTCACGGTTGAATTACGCGGCGACAATGGACGCAATATGCCGAATTACTCTTTCTTTATCGGCACTGTTGGTTCGGGCCTCATATCGAACCTGTACTATCCTCATGCGGACCGGGGAGCCAGCTTGGTCTTCACCAACCTGGCTATCAGCCTAGCGGAACGTGCCGGTGAAAGTGTTTTTCGTGAGTTCGTCTCTAAGCGCTTTACGAAGAATGTACCACCTAACGCGAAGCCCTGAAATAAGGCAAGAATGTTCCGGTCGCATCGTACCCGTCCAAGACAGAGTCGAGGGAGTGGGCAAGGTTTGGTTTTCCTTGAGTCTTGCAGTATCGTAGGTAAGAACGGATTGCCCAAGTTCCCCTGTGGAGGATGCAGATGGCGGATGAATCCTGTGGCCCGACAAATACTGTGCCTGCCAGCGCGCCCGCAAAGCCTGGCCAGCGCATAGTCCATTGCGTGAAGTTTGACAAGGATATGCCCGGCCTCGAACGCATTCCCTGGAAGGGAGAGCTGGGCAAGCGCGTGTACGAAAACGTCTCGGCCGAAGCCTGGAAATTGTGGATTGAATACTCCAAGATGCTGGTGAATGAGTACCGGCTAAACCCGCTCGACCCGCAGTCGCAGAAAATCATGGAAGAGCAGATGGAGCAATACTTCTTCGGAGAGGGCGCCAAGCTGCCTGAAGGATACGTCCCGCCCAGGGCGAAAGGTTAACGTTTGTTCCCGTCGAGTAGCGCAGGCTTCAGCCTGTGGGTTTTGAATTTTCTGATGAAAAAATCCACAGGCTGAAGCCTGCGCTACTGATTGCTATGCGCCCTGCACCGTTCCCGTCACAGGATGCTGCACCGGCAATCGCTCGGCAATTTCAAATTTTAGCTGGCTATGCGCCTGGCGGAGGGCGGCTTCCACCTCGGCGGGCGATTTGGCGTGCGCGAAGAGGAACCCCAGATACGCCGCGCCCTCGGGCCACGCCGCAATGTGGTCATGCAGCCGCGCCGTGATTTGCACATCTTCGATTCCGGGCGTGGCGCGAGCTTGCGCTTCCCCCTCCACTTTTTCAAAAACGCCGGTCTTGGGCACGGGAATCATCATCACGCCGGAGGCGTCGTCTTCCCGATCGAGTTCCGTTCCCTGCATGCTCAGCGCATGACGGACTAGCACTTCTTCCAGGAAAATGCGTTGCGGACCGAAGCGCAGGGCGTGCGCACACAGGCCGCCGATGGGCCGCGGCGAAGCTTCCAGCACCCACGGGCCTTCGTCGTTGATGCGAAACTCCGCGTGCACCGGGCCATGCGTGAGGCCCAATGCATGAACTGTGCGTTCGGCGCAGTCCAGCAGGCGATCGTAAATTTCATCCGGCAAGCGCGAGGGCGTGACATAGAGAGTTTCTTCAAAATACGGCCCTTCGAGCGGATCCGGTTTATCGAACACCGCGAGAATTCGCAGCTTTCCGCGCGTGAGCAATCCTTCGACAGCCACTTCCGAGCCGGGAATGTAGCGTTCCACAAGCAGGCGGTCCAGCTCCGGCTCACGCGTGACTTTTACTTCCGGAGATTCCAGCAGGTCCTTGATGCGCGCAACGGCGGCCTGGAATTCTTCCGGCTGATTGGCGCGAATCACGCCCTGGCTGGCGGCCAGGCGCAATGGCTTGAGCACGCACGGGAATTGCACGCGCGGAAGAATTTTTTCCACGCGCTTGTCCAGCCGGAAGGAGAAAAATCCGGGCACCGGAAGTCCTGCATCGCGCAAGATCTCGCGCTGGCGCAATTTGCTTCGGCAATCTTCCACGGCTTGCGGCGAATTATATGGGAATCCCAGCGCGCGCGCGGTGTGCGCCGCGGTTGCCGTGGGCCGGTCGCCGAGAGCGATCAAGCCGTCCACGGGGCGCACCAGCGATTGCTTCACGATGTGCCGTGCAGCCTCTTCGGGTTCGTCGAAGCGCACCGCAATCGCGCCGTCCGCCCACGGGTCTTCAAGCTGGTGGCAGCGGTCGCTCGCAAACACAACATCCGCGCCCAGCGCTTTCGCGGCCTCCGCGAAGCTGCGCGTCTGGTAACCCAATTTGCTGGCGAGGATCAGTAGTCGGCTCATAATGGCTGCTTGAAATGCTTCGACGCCTTTCCCATTCGGTGATGTCCGAGAGCGGGCTCTCGGCGGTCATTCTGGGTCTATCCGGGCCGGCGGCTCAAGGAGCTTTCATACGCTTCCGGGAAATCATGCTTTGAATATCAAATCTCAAATTTGAAATTTCAGATTTGAAATCTCAAACCACGAATCACTTTCCCATCTCAAATTTGAAACTTCAGATTTGAGATCTCGAACCTCGAATCACTTTCCTGCGGAAACCGTCCCTGCACTCAGGCCCTTGCAGATGAACTTTGCGGCTCGCTGCGTCAGCCGGGCCATACAATCCGCGTGACACTGGCCTTCAGCTCTTGATGCAGCCAATGCAAATTGGACTGATAGCTTCCGTTCGCATCACACATATTGATCCGCCTTGGCGACTGTTTCCTCTGCTTTCCCGATGGCCACGAACTGCGCGTCCATCGGCTCGGCGCAGCAATACCAGGGCTCGTCGAGATACGGCACCGGCGCGCTCTTCTCCGCGGAATGCGGGGCGCCATTCGGCGCGAGATTCCCCGCGGCAGAATAGGCCGCCCGGCGGATGTGCGAGAAAATTTCCGTTCGCGAAAGTTTGAGGCTGTCGCCGCGCTGCGCAAGCTGCGAAATTTCCCGCGCCAGCGCATCCACGCGCGCGTCTTCGTGCTTCCAGGGGAACACAAGCGCCGCGGAATCAAACCGGCCGACCATCGTGCTCACCTCGGGCAATTCCAAAAGGCGCGAGCCTGCCGGGATCAGCAGGCGGATAGCCAGCTGAATGGGCGCCACGTTTTCGGACAACCCTTGCTCCGCGAGCACGTCCAGCAAATCCGCGTAGCCCTCGAGCGTCGTCCACGGCGTGAACGGTACAAACGTCGGCAAGAGCGTCATGCCCAATTCCCGGAAGCGCGCGACCGCTGCGAGAAAATCGGCACGTGTGTGGCCCTTGTCAAATTTGTCAAGCACACTGTCATCCACGGATTCCACGGCGCTGGTGATAAAGAGGCATCGCGTATCGAGGAGCACAGGCAAGAGGGCGTCGTGTTTGCGCAAGTGCTCGATCTTGATGGTCACGTCGTAAGTAAGCTCCGGAAACTCGCGATGCATCGCCTGCGCGATGGAAATCGCGTGCGCGGGGCCGTTGAAAAAATCGGGATCGCCAAAGGTAATGTGCCGCGCGCCCGCCGCAACTTGCCGCCGGATATCTTCGAGGACGATCTCGCGTTCCACCACGCGGAAGGCGCCGTTATAGACCGGCACGATGGGACAGTGCCGGCAAAGATGCTTGCAGCCGCGAGTCGCTTCGGTCGATCCCGCGACGCGATGCTCGCCCCCGGGCATCACCACGCGGGCATATTTCGCCGGCTCCAACATGCCCGCCCGGTCCGGCACAAGAAATCTCTGCCGCGCGAGAGATATGACCGGCTCCAACTGCTTCCCTGAGCCGTTGCCATTTGAGCCGCCGCGTTCAAGGCGCGCGGCCAAGCTCGCGAGCCCTTCCTCAAATTCGCCGCCGAGTATCGTGCCCACGCCGAGGCCGCGCAGGTATTCCTCATTCACTGGTGCGTAGAGCCCGTAAAAACAAAGGTGAGCGCGCCCATTCATTTCACGGATTTTCGGAACGAGGCCCGCTGCAAGCCGCGTGGCCGTGTGCATCGGCACATAAAAAGAAATCAAATCCGCCGCCAGGATGGCCTGTTCGTCGAGCGCTTCCCGCGTCAAATCGAGGCAGCAGACATTGTGCTCGCGAGCGCGCAGCCACGCCGCCGGTGAAGCCAGTCCAAACGGCTGTCTGCCAAGTTCATACGTGGAGATGAGAAGGATGTTCATCCGGCTATGCGTGCGCCCACGGCCATTCTAACCGAAGCGGATCGTGGAGGAACAACTATAGAGACAAACGCCTCGTCCCGACGGCTGGGCCGCCTGGGACGAGGCGGGAAGTAGTAACCATCTCGGACCGTCGTGCTGCGGACATACCGACGACCGCGAAAATGGAAAGTTCAAACCCCTTACGGGCAGGTCGGTGAAATCATCTTGATGGCCGTCACCTTCATATAGTGAGGGGCCTTGGGTACGCCCTTCATCGCCTCGGCGTCTGCAGGAGGAACTGGCGTGCCGGTGATCTCGATCTTGTGGCCGACATGGGGCTTCAAGTTAGCAGTGGACGAGACGATTCCGACGCTCTTCGGCCCTTTCTCCAGATCCGAAAGCATATAGGAATCGGGAGCGTCGCCGGCTCGCAGACACCCAGTCATGCTGTGCTCTTTAGGAGCATCCTGCGCGCTGGTACGCATGGAGATGGTAAATGCACATGCAACAACGAGAACCGCGAGAATCATTTTTTTCATGAAGGTCTCCTTTGGGAGGATCGCTGGGCATGGTATCACAAATAGTACCAGCAAAATTGAATTCTGTTTAGCTCGGCAAGGCTGCCCGCCCCTGCCCCCCGATCCCCGGGAACGGACTGCGCAGCCGAATCCCTCAGCCAAGAATGTGTTTCCCGGACTCGCGGGCTGCGCGGAGCATCGGGATGCGTTATGATTGAATCCTGCAACGCATGAGAAAGGAACAAAGTCCGTATGTCTCCCGCATCCAAGAATTCTTTCGGCACGCGTGACACGCTTCAAGTGGACGGCAAGTCCTACGACATTTTCCGGTTGAACGCCCTGGAGCAAAAGGGAGTGGGGCATGTCTCCAAGCTTCCTTTTTCGCTGCGTGTGCTCCTGGAAAATCTATTGCGCCAGGAGGACGGGCGATTCGTTCATCCCGGAGATATCGAGGCGCTGGCCAGCTGGAATCCCAACGCCGCGACGCAGAAGGAAATTTCCTTCATGCCCGCGCGCGTGCTTTTGCAAGACTTCACGGGCGTGCCCGCGGTTGTTGATTTTGCCGCCATGCGCGAAGCCATTCGCACCCTGGGCGGCGATCCGAAAAAAGTGAATCCCCTGCTGCCCGCCGAACTTGTGATCGACCACTCAGTGCAGGTCGACAAGTTCGGCTCGGACATGGCTTTCGCGTTCAACGCGGAACTGGAATTCCAACGCAACGTCGAGCGCTACGCCTTCCTGCGCTGGGGACAGGAAGCTTTGAACAATTTCAAGGTCGTTCCCCCGGATACAGGCATTTGCCACCAGGTCAATCTCGAATACCTCGCCCGCGTCGTTTTTGACGCGGCAGAAGGGGGCAAGACGCTGGCGTTTCCCGATTCGCTTGTGGGCACCGACTCGCACACCACCATGGTCAACGGCCTCGGCGTCTTCGGCTGGGGTGTCGGGGGCATCGAAGCGGAAGCCGCGATGCTTGGCCAGCCTTTGTCGATGCTGATCCCCGAGGTGATCGGCTTCAAGCTGCACGGCCGTTTGCCCGAAGGCACAACTGCAACCGATCTCGTCCTGATCGTCACTGAAATGCTGCGCAAAAAGGGCGTGGTCGGAAAATTCGTGGAGTTCTACGGCACGGGACTATCCAGCCTGAGCCTGCCGGACCGCGCCACGATTGCCAACATGGCCCCCGAATACGGCGCCACCATGGGCTTCTTCCCCGTTGATGCGGAAACGCTTTCCTACTTGCGCTTCACCGGCCGCACCGAAAACCGCGTGCGCCTCGTCGAAGAATACTGCAAGGCGCAAGGCATCTTCCGGACCGACGCCACGCCGGACCCGATTTACACAGACAAACTCGAACTCGATCTTGCCACAGTCGAGGCTACCCTCGCCGGGCCGAAGCGCCCGCAGGACCGCGTGCCGCTGCGGCAATCGAAAGCGTCGTTCGAAAAGTCGCTGGAGGGCGCTGCGCAAAAGCACATCGCCGTGCGCAATAACGGCGACAAATTCGAGCTTTCGAACGGTTCGGTGGTCATCGCCGCGATCACCAGCTGCACAAATACTTCGAATCCGTCGCTGATGCTGGGAGCAGGCCTGCTGGCGAAAAAGGCCATCGAGCGCGGCCTGCATAGCAAGCCCTGGGTGAAGACAAGCCTCGCGCCTGGATCCAAAGTGGTCACCGATTATCTGAAAGCAGCGGGCCTGGGAAAATACCTCGACGAACTGGGCTTCCAACTCGTGGGTTACGGCTGCACCACGTGCATCGGCAACAGCGGGCCGCTCGAGGAACACATCGGCGCGGCCATCAAAGAGAACAGCCTCGTCGCCGTCTCCGTTTTAAGCGGGAACCGGAATTTCGAAGGGCGCATCCATCCGCTGGTGCGCGCGAATTATCTGGCGTCGCCACCGCTGGTGGTGGCGTACGCCCTGGCAGGCCGCATGGATTTTGACATGGCCAGCGAGCCGCTGGGCAACGACAAATCGGGCAAGCCCGTATTTCTGCGCGACATCTGGCCCTCGCCGCAGGAAATCGAATCCACGGTGCGCGCCAACGTCACGACCGCGATGTATCACAAAGAGTACGGGGAAGTGTTCCAGGGCGACGCCCACTGGCAGGGATTGAAAGTGCCGAAAGGCGATATTTACGCGTGGGACAAGAAGTCCACATACATCAAGAATCCGCCATTCTTTGAAAAAATTACCAAGAGCCCGGCGCCGCTTACGGATATCCGCAGTGCGCGAGCCCTCGCGATGCTAGGCCACAGCATCACTACCGACCACATCTCGCCCGCCGGCTCAATCGGCGTGGACACCCCGGCCGGAAAGTGGCTCATCGAGCAAGGCGTCAAGCCGGTGGACTTCAACTCCTACGGCGCGCGCCGCGGCAACCACGAAGTGATGATGCGCGGCACCTTCGCCAACATTCGCCTGCGTAACCAGCTGGCGCCCGGCACCGAGGGCGGCTGGACCGTGCACCAGCCCGACGGCGAAAAAATGTCGATCTACGATGCGGCCATGAAATATCAGAAAGAAGGCGTGCCGCTGATCGTGCTGGGCGGCAAGGAATACGGCTCGGGATCGTCGCGCGACTGGGCGGCTAAAGGCACTATGCTCCTCGGCGTTCGCGCGGTGATCGCGGAGAGCTTCGAGCGCATCCATCGGAGCAATCTGCTGGGCATGGGCGTGCTCCCGCTGCAATATCGCGCGGGCGATACGGCGCAGTCGCTCGGCCTCACCGGGTTCGAGGAATTCACGATGGAAGGAATTTCTAAACTGGCCCCCGGCATGACGGTTGAAGTACACGCCCGCGATAAGCAGGGTAAGGATAAAGTGTTCCAAACCATCGCTCGCGCCGACACGCCCGAGGAAATCAATTATTACCGGCACGGCGGCATCCTGCCGTACGTCCTGCGGCAAATGCTCTAATGGATTGTTGTTGGACGAACTACATTTGCTACGAAATAGGGAAATTTATTTTGTCATTCCGAACGAAGTGAGGAATCTCTCTCAGGTTTAAGCGCAGAAAAGGAGAGATTCCTCGGCGCGCCGCGCGCCTCGGAATGACAAAAATTTGGGTTTTTCCGCAGCCTGTTGAACTTGCGCTGCTGGTAATGATTCCCCAATTCCGCAAACACAGGATGATCATGAAAAGCAGCGTCGAAGCCCCAGATTGGTCCGCGATACCAAAGCCCACAGATGATGGAGCCGCATCGCACCTTGTAGGTATGCGCGTACCTTCCTGTTCATCGCCTGCAACGGATGGAACAACGGTTGACCTATCCTCACTGCCCGGCCTGGTCGTGGTCTATGCGTATCCCCGAACGGGAATTCCAGGGATCGAAAATCCTGCCGGATGGGACCTGATTCCCGGTGCGCGAGGATGCACGCCGCAGTCGTGCGCTTTCCGGGATCACTTTGCGGAGTTGAAAGCCCTTGGCGTCCATCGCCTCTTCGGGCTTTCAACTCAGGACACTGCCTACCAGCGCGAGGCTGCTGACCGCCTGCACCTACCATTTCCGATTCTCTCAGATGAACAGTTCAAGCTCACGGGAGCATTGCGTCTGCCGACCTTCCAGACCAGCGGTATGACGTTGCTGAAGCGCCTGACTCTGGTGATCCGTGACGGGAAGATCGAGCACGTCTTCTATCCGGTTTTTCCTCCGGACCGGAATGCGGGCGATGTCATCGCCTGGCTCGCGGCCAAGGGCCAGTCGTGAGGACACCGCGCTCCCGCGCAACCAAAACCCACAGGCTGAAAAGCATTCTGTGCAACTGCGTATTCTTTTTATCTTAGAAGCGAGGTGCGACATGACTCGAAAACTCAACCGGCGGGAACTCGTCAAAGCTGCGGCCGGAGTCTCCTTCGCTGCAGCGGCGTGGGAGCAGTCGATGGCCGTTCAGGCCGCGCAGAATTCCCATGCCGTGCCGCGGGAATTGGGAGTGGATATGTCACATGAGTGTACAGTCGCCGATCCCGAACACTACCATCTGGAATTCGAGAACGAGTTCGTCCGGGTAATCCGCTGCCGGATCCCCGGGCGCGACAAAGTGAAAATGCATAATCATCCCTTTGGTTCGGTCATTATCTTTATGACAGATCAATACCTGCATCAGACTCTCGAAAACGGAACGACCGAAGAAGCCCGCAACAAGGCCGGACACGCCGTGTGGGGAAATGGATCCCTGAAGCAACACATGGGCGAAAATATCACCGATCAACTGTATGAATACATTCGAGTGGACATCAAGGCCGCTCTGCCCAGACGCGCCTAGCCGCAAGGGATTTTGGTGGCGCCGGCGAGACGCCCGCGCCACAAGAACCCTGGACAATTCAAGAGGCACAAGCAATTGTCCAGCTTGCCCGCTTCCCATCGAAATCAAATTCTGGCAACATTCCTTCTCCAAACGAAGGAGTCCTCCATGCGCTCGCGATCCATCCTGCTTGCTTTGCTGCTGGTTTCCATCGCCATGCTGGCGGTCGCGACGCCGAATATGCGGGCGCAATACCCAGAGGCGGGGCCGGACCGCGTCTATGCCATCAAAGCGGGCAAGCTCGTCGATCCTGAAAAAGGGGCGAAGGAAACGAATCAAGTCATTGTGGTGCGCGGAAAGAAGATTGAAGCCGTCGGCTCAAATCTGCAAATTCCCGCGGACGCAAAAGTCATCGACCTCTCCAAGTCGACGGTCCTGCCAGGCCTGTTCGACGCGCACACGCATCTGTGCATGACCCTCAAGAAAGATCGCGACGGGAACAGCTATTTCTTTACCACGCTGCTCGACCCCACTCCTTACCGCGCCATTGAAGGCGTGGCCAACGCGAGGGACATGCTGGCCGCGGGCTTCACCACTGTGCGCGACGTGGGCAATGCGGGCAATTACGCCGATACAGCGCTGCGCGAAGCCATCGAGCGCGGCCTCGTGCCCGGCCCGACCATGATCAACGCGGGGCGCATCATCGCGCCCTACGGCGGACAATTTCACTTGCAGCCTGAGAAGCGCGATCTGGCCACGCCGGAATACGCCTTCGCCGACACCCACGACGAAATGGTCAAGGCCATTCGCGAAAATATTCACTACGGCGCGACCGTGATCAAGATCGTGGTTGACGATCAGAAATATATTTACAGCGCAGACGACATCCGCTTCTTGGTGGAAGAGGCGCACCGCGACGGCCTGAAACTCGCCGCGCATTGCTGGACGCGCGCCGGCGCGCACAACGCCGCCGAGGCCGGCGTCGACTCCATCGAGCATGGCGAAATGATGACCAACGAAGATTTGCAGCTGGCGAAAAAGAATCACGTCGTCCTGGTGGGAACGGACTTCAGCGAAAGGGCCGCGCGTGAAAACGGCTTCCCCGAACTTCACGCCGTATTTGTCGACCGCCTGAAACGCGCCTATCAGATTGGCGTGACCATGGCCTTCGGCACGGATATGTTTGTGTACATCCCGGGTGAAACGCGCGGGGCCATGGCGGCCGAATACGTCGATTCCTGGGCCGAAGCGGGCGTGCCTGCGAAAGACACGCTGCGCGCGATGACGATAAATGCGGCGCGCCTGCTCGGCGTCGACGCAGAGCGCGGCGCGATCAAGCCGGGCCTCGCCGCCGACATCATCGCCACTCCGGAAAACCCGCTGGACAATATTCAAGCTGTGCGCAAAGTGTCCTTCGTGATGAAAGATGGAAGCGTTTTCAAGAATGAGTGAGTAGCGCGGGCTTCAGCCTGCGGGGGTTCGTGCTTGCAAGATCAAACCCCGCAGGCTGAAGCCCGCGCTATTTCGATCAATTCGGAACTCGGACAACGGTCAGTGATTTGACCATCT
This sequence comes from Candidatus Acidiferrum sp., assembly GCA_035483715.1. Classification (GTDB taxonomy): domain Bacteria; phylum Acidobacteriota; class Terriglobia; order Acidiferrales; family UBA7541; genus Palsa-360. The sequence goes on along the minus strand of DATHPN010000099.1, from coordinate 14,938 downwards.
CCACCCACCGCGCCGGGCGCTTTTCGTGAGGAGCGACCAACCGGAATGGCCCGAGCGCGCCGGGGATGGGCGCGCCATCCATGGTGTCCGCCACAATGATCTCCGAATCCATGAAGCTGGAATTAAATTCCTCGAGCGCAAAGACGACGCGATAATTGTCCGCAGCCTCGACTAGTACGTACGTCGCCATGGCCTGCCCGCGCAATTGTTCACCCTGCGGCACTCCCGCTTTTTGCAGCAGATCCTCGACCAGCACGCCTTCGTAGACTTCCGTTTTCTTGGAGTGCGCGTTGTCCACATGCAGCGTTTTTCGCGGCATGGCCTTGAGGTCCGCTACGGTTAAGTCGAGAGGGGTAGTCACAGCGCCGCTGATCTTGAAATCAGAAGGGCCGTTCGAAGGCTTTGGCTGGGCGGCTTGCTGCGCCCAGGCGGAAAATCCGAGCAAAAGTACCATCACAACGGCGGGCAATAAGCGGCGCATAAAGAATCCCTTTCCCATGCGAATCAAATGAGAGTTGGCCCTGAATTCACCGGGTTCGGAAAAAAGGTCCCCTCACTTTTGTCTTTCCGAGCGAAGCGAGGAATCTCTCATTGATGTAAATCCAAGAATCAGGAGAGATTCCTCGCTTCGCTCGGAATGACAAGAGAAACCTTACGCGCCCCGATCAGCCCTTTTGCAGCATCACTTCGGTCGATTTGATGACGGCGGAGACGCGGTCGCCGACCTTCAGCTTCATTTCCAGGGCGCTGCGCCTGGTAATGACGCTTTCAATCTGATTTTTGCCGACTTGAACGGTGACGTGAGCCATGACGCCGTCCAATTCCAGCTCCAAAATCTTTCCTTCAATCTGATTTCTTGCCGAAAGTTTCGTAGCCAATGGAATACCCTCGATTCTGCGGATCGTCTCGGGGTCACTTCTCGTCCGCGCCAAGCTTCGGATTTTTCCGCCTGGCTGTCAAATCGGATGAAATCGACTACGAATTGCGCGTATTTATTCGACTTTCACTCACTGGAATCGCCATGCCACGGCAGGTGCGAGAGCATCTGGGTTCGGGCGCGGGACTGGAAGTACGATTTTGCGCTTGCGGCCATAGCAAACCATATACTTCCTATCCGTATTAAGTCGATTTGACATATCGATTCTGATTGTATTAAATCAACCATCCACGTACGCTCCCGCCGCGTTGGAGCGGAACTATCTAATTAGCGCCCACTCCGGGGCGCTTCAGGGGGGAACGTTTCATGAGCAGTTTTGTTAGGACCATTGTCTGCATTCGCGGAAAGCATTCATCTTACTATCGAGCCAGCCACAAATTCCTTCTTGCTCTTGCCGGATGCAGCCTTGCGGCTGTCCTGGTGTGCGCCCCCGCGGCCAGATCGCAGGTTTCCGCTTCCATTTCCGGCAGAGTGACAGACCCAACGGGCGCGACTGTGTCCGGCGCAGCCGTGATGGCAAAAGATGTGGAAACCGGGGAAACGCGCAGCACCGTGACAGACGCTGTTGGACACTACTGGGTGCCCTCGCTCGCCGTGGGCGAGTACGAAGTGCATGTCACAAAGCAGGGCTTCCAGGAACAAGTGCGCGGCGGGATTCATCTGGTCGTCGGGCAAGAGGCCAGCGTGGACGTGCCCTTGCTGCTCGGACAGGTCACTGAACAGGTCAAAGTTAACGCAGACGCCCCCGTGATCAGCGTGACGGCCGCGGACATTTCGGGCGTCGTCGACGAGCAGCAAGTGAAGGAGCTTCCGCTGAATGGCAGAAGCTACGACGAACTGATGACGCTCAATCCCGGCGTCGTCATTTTCACATCGGAGAAGACGGGCGGGATCGGCGTTTCCAACTCGACGGCAGCCAACATGTTTTCCGTGGTAGGAAACCGGCCGCAGCAAAACATGTTTCTGCTCAATGGGATTGAGTTCACCGGCGCGGCGGAAAACAACATGCAGCCCGGCGGCGTCAGCGGGCAAATGTTGGGAGTGGAAGCCGTGCGTGAGTTCAACATGCTCACCGATACGTATGGCGCCGAATACGGCAAGCATCCCGGAGCCCAGGTCACGATCGTCACCCAATCGGGTACGAATCAATGGCACGGGTCAGTCTTTGAATATCTAAGAAACAATGTCCTGGACGCGCCCAATTTCTTCGACCCAGGGTCAGCTCCTCCCTTCCGGCGCAATCAGTTTGGCGGCGCCATGGGCGGACCGATCCAAAAAGACAAGACCTTCGTTTTCGCGAATTATGAAGGATTCCGGCAGAGCCTTCATCAGACCAGCGTTGCATATGTTCCCGATGCCAGTGCGCGCAGCGGCGCGATTGTGCCGCTCGGTTCCGCGTGCCCTGCTGCAAAGCAGGCCGCATGCGCCGCCGAAGTGACTTCGCTCCTCAACTTGTGGCCGGTGGCGAATGGGCCGGATGTGCTGAACGGCGGCACGCCCAGTGGCATTGCCCAAAATTTCGCCAATCCATTACAAACGATCCGGGAAGATTTCGGCACCGCGCGCGTCGATCACATTTTGTCTGACAAGGATTCCGTTGGCGTGGTCTACACCGTGGACGACAGCGCAGACCAAACCGCCACCGCGATCAATCCATTTATGGCTGATGCGACGAGCCTGCGCGAGCAGGTTGTGAGCATCGAGGAAACACACGTCTTCTCGCCTACGCTTCTCAACACCGCGCGCGTGGGTTTCTCTCGCGCGAGCTATTTCTTTACAGGGGAACCTACGCCCGGCACGCCAGCGGCCACGGTCTCTCCCTTCTTAAGTGGTGTTCCGTTTGTCGGCGCAGTCGTGGTGGGAGGCAGCGCCGCGTCCAACCCGGCGGCCCAGATCGCGCTGGCCGGAAGCAACAACGGAAGCAATCTGGACCTCCACAGAAATTTATTCACCTACGAAGATCAAGCGGCCTGGACCATGGGACGCCACCAATTCAAATTTGGCACATGGTTCCAACGATTCCAGTCCAACGAGAACATCGCCCTCAGCCAATACGGGCAGGCCACGTTTCAGAACGTTGCCGCCTTCCTGGGAGGAAGTTTCGGCACCGGAAGTTTCCTCATCGACCCGTCGTCAACGCCGCTGAGCTGGCGCTCGCTCTTCGGCGCATTCTACGTGGAGGACGTCATTCGAGTGACCCCCTCATTCACGGTCTCGCTGGGCTTCCGCGATGAGTTCTCTACTGGCTGGAATGAAGCAGATGGAAGGGCTTCAAATTACCAGTTCACGAATGGGGTGATCAACACGCAGCCGACGATCGGAACCCACACTTTCATCAACAATAATGCCTGGTTTCTGCCGCAGCCGCGGATCGGCCTGGCGTGGAGCCCTCTCGGAAGAAAGACTGTGGTGCGCGCCGGTTTCGGAATCTACAACGATCTGCAGGATGCCTTGGGATATCGCACTGATCAGAACTCGCCGTTTAACCCGACCTACACGATCCCTAACCTGAACGTCAGTCAGTTTCCACTGGGGCTCCCCATCATTCCGGTATCGGCGGGCACGCCGTCGCCTGCCGGCACGAAACTCGCGCCGGGGGGAGTGGATCCAAACATGAGAACTCCAACCGTGATTTCCTATAGCCTGAAAATCGAACAGGAAATTACTCCGAATACCTCGGTAAGCGCCGGGTACGTCGGTTCGCACGGCGATCATGAACTGATCAGCCTGGATGCAAACATCCCCGCACTAGTGGTCTGCCCCGCAGCACCCTGCCCCGGAACTCTTCCCCCCGGCACGATCTTCAACACCAGTACGACCAGAGCCAACCCGTCGCTGGCAAACACCTACAGTTGGTTTTCCGAAGGCGACAGCATGTACAACGCCATGACCGTGGACGTGAGACATCGATTCAGTAAGGGCCTGGCGTTCCGCGGTGCTTACACCTGGTCAAAGGCGTTGGATGATGGAGATTCATTGAATGCCACCGCGGCGGCCAACGCCCCGGCGCTGGTGCAGAATCCACTGAGCGTACGCGGAGACTGGGGCCCGGCCACATACGATGTCCGGAATGCGGGCGTCATAAATGTCACCTACGACCTGCCCATCGGAAACGGCAGGCAAATGCTGAGCAGTGTTAGCGGCTGGGAGAACAGCGTCATCGGCGGATGGACGCTGAATAGCATCGTAACGATTCAGTCTGGATTTCCCTTCACGCCGCAACTGAGCTTCAACCCCTCCAACGACGGAGACTCGCGGAATCCCGTTCGCCCAAATTGGAAGCCCGGCTTCACCGGGCCTGTAATTCTGGGCGGCACCACGCAATGGTTTAACCCCAACGCGTTTAGCGTCCCGGCCTCGGGAACGTTTGGCGATGTTGGCAGAAACGTGCTGACGGGTCCTGGGCTCGCCACGTGGGACTTTTCCGTCCTGAAGGATATGCATCTATTCGAACGGCTCAATCTCCAGTTCCGGGCCGAGATTTTCAATTTATTGGACCGGGCGAATCTCAATACGCCCAATCTGATCGTATTCACTTCCGCCGCTGGGGCACCTTCTCCCGTGGCCGGGTCTTTCACCAGCACATCTACACCATCCCGTCAGGTGCAATTCGGCCTGAAACTGCTTTGGTGAGGATTCGCGAAGGAGCAGCACACCCTTCGGACTGGGCCGGCCGCCACTTGAGACGATAACGGAGCTCCCTCCCGATCGGGAGGTCCGTTTTGTGTTTCTTGGATTCTATTTTGGTTGAAAGCTCGGGTGTGTCAGTAGCGCGAGTAGCGCAGGCTTCAGCCTGTCGGGTTTGTCCTTGCAGGGACTAAAACCCACAGGCTGAAGCCTGCGCCACTAAAATCATGTGACAATCGTCGGATAGAGCTTTGTCGCCACGGCCACCAGCACTGCGAACGCGATGAATTGCATCAGGAAATCCTTGCCCAGGCCGAAGGAAGTGCTGCTGCCCACGATCATCAAGGTTCGCAGGGCGTCCACTTGATACGAGAGCGGGTTGGCTTTGGACACAACGCGCAGCCACGACGGCATCAGGGTCAACGGGTAGATGGCGTTGCTGGCGAAAAATAGCGGCATGGTAAGCACCTGGCCGATCCCCATGAAGCGTTCGCGCGATTTCACGAGGCAGGCGACAATCAGCGAGAACGTCGAGAAAATCGCCGACCCGACCATCACTGCCAGCACAACGCCCGCCAGCGCTGGAATTTCGATCCGCAGGTGAATGTGGAGGAGATACGACAGGAGATACACAAACACCATCTGGCAAAGACTACGCACGGTCGAGGAGATCGCTCTTCCGAGGACCAGCGTGCTGCGAGGCGCGGGACTCACCAGAAATTTTTGCACGATGCCCAAATCCCGTTCCCAAATCAGGGAGATGCCGTAAAAGATCGCTCCGAATAAAACGCTTTGCGCCAGAATTCCGGGCGCCATGAAATCCAGATAGCTGATCCCGCCGGTGGGGATCGCCCGCGTGCGGTTAAAAACCTGGCCGAAAATCAGGAGCCATAGAACCGGTTGCACCATGCGCGTAAAAAGCTCGACGGGATCGTGAATGAGTTTGCGAATGTCGGCTTCGGCGACGGCCAGCGTTTGGCGCAGGTAATTCGCGCCGGGAAACGGCTCAACCCACTCGTTGAGATGTGATTCGTGTGCGAGCGGCATCTCTCAGTTCTCCTCCCTCGGAAATCGTGGCTCCGGTGAAATGAATGAACACATCGTCGAGCGAGGACTCCGCGCCGACTTGCGCTTTGAGCGCAGCCGGCGTGTCCATGGCGGCGAGCACGCCGCGGTGCATTACGGCCACCGTGTCGCATAAATGGTCGGCCTCTTCCATGTCGTGCGTGGTCATCAGGATGGTCGTGCCGAACTCGCGGCGCAGTTCGCGGATCCTCTCCCATACGGAACGTTTTGCGGAGGGATCGAGGCCGACGGACGGCTCATCCATGAACAACACGCTGGGACGGTGCAACATGGATTGCGCGATTTCCAGGCGCCGAATCATGCCGCCGGAATATTGCCGCACGAGTTTGCCGCCGACGTGCGCGAGTTCCATGAATTCCAGGGCTTGCGCGATCCGCCGGGACCGCTCCGTCCTCGGCATGCCGTAGAGCTTCGCGGAAATCAGCAGGTTCTCGTAGCCGGTCAGATCGCCGTCCGCGGACAGCATCTGCGAAACGTAGCCGATCTTCTTTCGCACCAACTCGGGATGCTTCACCAGATCAAAGCCGGCGATTTTTGCCGTGCCCTCCGTGGGAGGCAGCAGCGTCGTCAGCATTTTGATGAGCGTGCTCTTCCCCGCGCCGTTTGGCCCGAGCAGGCCGAACGTCGCTCCCGATGCAACAGAAAACGTCAGATGATCGACCGCTACAAGCAGGCCGTAACGCCGCGTAAGGGAAAGAACCTCAATGACATTGGTGCCGGGGGTGGTGTCCATGGACGCTAAAGTTTACCTCGCAGAAGCATTTGATGCGACAGGGTGGTTGCAGGGCATGTTTTGAAAGTTAGGAGAAACAATTGCTGCCGCCGGGCGTCTATTGAAAGTAGGATAGAGTATCAGGAAGAAGTGCGTTTAGCAGGAGCACAACGTGAATCGATTTAGAATTTTATCGACTGCCGGGCTGGGTCTGATTCTGGGAATCGCGGGCATCAAGGCCGCGGCAGGGCCGCGAAGCCTGCCGGCTCAGGTTACGGCTGCGGCTGCTCAAGAAGTGCAGATTCGCGTCCAGCAATACACGCTGAAGAACGGTTTGCGCGTGGTGCTCTCGGAAGACCATGCGGCGCCGACGGTATCGCTCTGCGTCACCTACGACGTCGGATCGCGAAACGAATTGCCGGGCCACACTGGATTTGCGCATCTGTTTGAACACATGATGTTCCAGGGCTCCGAAAACGTGGGGAAAGGCGAACACTTGATCCTGGTGCGCGTGAACGGCGGCGACGTGAACGGCACCACCAGCAGCGATTCGACAAATTATTACGAACGCGTGCCTGCCAACCAGCTGGACATGGCGCTGTTCCTCGAATCCGACCGCATGCGCGCCCTGCGAATCACTCAGGCGAACCTGGACAACCAGCGCAACACGGTCCAGGAGGAGCGGCGCCTGCGCATGGACAACCAGCCCTACGGAAAAACCGGCGAAATCATGGGAGACCTGGCCTACGACAATTTCGCGTACAAACATTCCACCATGGGTTCGATGGCCGATCTGAACAGGGCGAGCCTCGATGACGTTGCGCAATTTTTCAAGACCTACTATGCGCCCGACAACGCCGTCCTGACGCTGGTCGGCGATTTCAACGCAGCCGGCACCATTGCCAAGATCAAAAAATATTTTGAAGACATTCCTTCACAGCCCACTCCTCCTGCCGTGGACATGGCCGAACCCGCGCAGACCGCCGAGCGCAGAACCGTGGTCGAAGATTCCTTTGCTCGCCTGCCACGGCTGGACATCGTCTACAAAACCGTTCCGGCAAATACTCCGGATTTTTACGCGCTGGACATGCTGGGCGATATTTTGTTTGGCGGGCCGTCCTCGCGGCTGTATCAAAAACTGGTGAAGGAAAAAGCAGTGGCTTTGCAAGTGTCTGGAGGAGTCGATTTCCGGCGCGGGCCGGCGCTTTTTCAGGCTTTCGCATTGCTCAAGCCGGGCCAGGACGCGACCGAGGTCGAGAAGCTGATTTATGAGGAGTTCGAGCGCGTCAAAACGGATGGCGTCACTCCCGCGGAAATGCAAAAAGTCCTGATTCAAGATCGCTTGCAGCAGGCGCAATCCATGATCAGCACGATGAGTCGCGCACGAACCCTGGGCCAGTACGCCGTGTACTTTCACGATCCGAATCTGATCAACACGGTTCTTGCAAAATACAGCGAAATCACTCCCAGCGACGTTGAGCGCGTGGCGCGGCAGTATCTCGGCGCTACGCAGCGAACCGTGGTGTGGACAAATCCGAAAGTGCCAACCGCGCCCGCACGATAAAGGCAAAAAGGAATCCGCGGTACGCACGAAACGGGAATTGCCCGGTAAGAATGAAAAGGAAATCCATGAGACGCAATTTGAGCATCAGGTCTTCAATCCAGGCGGCGGCAGTTGTAATCCTGGCAGTTGCTTTAGCGGCGACAGCGTGGAGCCAGGGTGAATCCGCCACCGACAAGTCCATCCCCACCAGCAAAGTCGAGCGCCTGAATCGCGCGCCAGTTTCGAAAGACATCCTGAAAGTCAAGCTGCCGCGTCCGATCGAAACCACGCTTCCGAACGGCATCAACCTGATGATTCTTGAGGACCACCGCTTTCCGCTGATTACGGTGCAATTCGATATCGACGGTGCGGGCCCCATGTACGAACCCGCGGCCCAGCCCGGCCTGGCTGGGGCGACGGCGCGTCTGCTGACCGAGGGCACAAAAACGCGCACAAGCAAGCAAATTGCCGAGCAAATCGACGCCCTGGGCGCGTCGCTTTCCGCATCCGCGGGATTCGGCTCCGGCTCAACCGTGGTGTCCGCCTCGGGGTTGTCGGACACGTTCGAACGGTGGTTCGCACTGACCACGGATGTTCTCCTGCATCCTAGTTTCCCCCCCGATGAACTTGCGCAATACCAGGCGCGTACAAAGCCCGCGCTGCTGCAGCAGCGCTCGCAACCTGGATTTTTGGCGAACCAAACCATGAGCCGCGCTTTGTACGGGACATATCCCGCGGCGGTTGTTTCCACCACGCCCGAGTCTCTCGATTCCCTGACGCCGGCGATGCTCGCGGAGTGGCACGACACCCGTTACTCGCCGCAAAACACAATTCTGGCTATCTCGGGCGATGTCCACGCGGAGACGCTCATTCCCAAGCTGCGGCAATGGCTGTCGGAGTGGCCACGTTCCAAAACGACAGTAAAATTCTCTCCCGGTCCACCGCCCGCAAACAAAGAGAAGATATTCCTGATCGACCGGCCTGGATCGGTGCAAACCACTCTGCTGATGGGCAACCTGGCCATCGATCGCACGAGCCCCGATTATCCGGCGCTGGTGGTGATGAATGAAGTCCTGGGCGCGGGATCGGCGAGCCGCTTGTTTTTGAATCTGCGCGAAGAAAAGGGCTACACCTACGGCGTGTATAGCAATTTGATCGCGCGAAAATATGCCGGGCCCTTGACGGCGGGCGGCGATTTGCGCACGGAAGTGACCGATGGAGCGATGACCGAATTTTTGCGCGAACTAAACCGGATTCGAGACGAAAAAGTGCCGGAAGATGAACTCGACGCGGCCCGCCGCTCGGTGGTGGCGCGCTTCGCGCTTTCCCTGGAATCGCCGCAACAGCTGTTCGGCTACGCCATCACGCGGAAGGCCTACAATTTTCCCGCCGAGTACTGGGACAAATATCCCGCGCAGATTACAGCCATCAGCGCGGACGACGTACAGCGCGTGGCCAGGAAATATATCAATCCGGCGACCATGCAGGTGGTGGCCGTAGGAGACGCCGGCAAGATCAAGACGATTCTTGAGAAATACGGGCCGGTGGACATCGTCGACGCCTCCGCAAAGACCGCAGCGGAAGCAAACAAACCAAAAGATGCGAGCGCGCAGTGACTTCCGAGGCCGGGATTCTAGTCCCGCCGAAAAATATTGTTCGATCGGGGAATTTAACCCCTGAACTTTCTGGGGTGGAAGCATTGAACGATTCTCTTACTTGGCCGGCTTAGGCGCCGCCTTTTGGCAGTATACAAAGAGAGCCACACCCGCAAGAACCGAGACCACGCTTGCCGCCTGCGCGTTCGTGAGGCCGTAGAACGAGCGCGGATTGATGCGGATGATTTCGACTAGAAATCGCACGATCCCGGTGAGCACAAGATAAGCCGCGAAAATAATTCCGTTCGGGGCGCGCTTTTTCAAGCCGCGCGCGCCAAGCCGCCAGAGAATCCAAAAAATCAGAATGGCCACCAGGAATTCGTAAATGGGCGTGGGGTGAACCCGCACAATCGCATCGAGAGGCAACCCGCGGACATCCCGTCCATAGCTGGGATTCAGGGCGCCATGGTCAATCTGAATGAAACGGAGTATTCGAGAGCCGGGTTGTAAAGGGTTAAAGGCCATCCCCCAGGGGAGGTTGGTGGCGATGCCATAATCGCCGTCACCTGAGACCAAGCAACCGATACGCCCGATGCCATAGCCCATGGCCGCCGCAGGTGAAGCGGCGTCGAGCAGCAGCAGCACGGGCATCCGGAAGCGCTTGGCTAAAAGCACGAGCGCGAAAAAGCCGCCAATGATCGCGCCGGCGAACGCGAAACCCATGGTGCTGAAAAGCTGCGGCCACGGATCGGCGAAAAATTCGGCGGGGCTTTCCAGTAAATGGTAGAGCCGCGAACCGGCAAGTCCCGCGAGCCCAGTGATGCCGATGATCGCTTCGGAGTCCGCAGAAATTCCGCGGCGCGCAAAATCAGCGCGCAGAATAAAAAACGCGCAAATCAGCCCGATCGCCACCATCAGTCCGTACGAGCCAAGCGTCAGTGGGCCAATGTGAATGAAGGGATACAACCGAACTCCCATCCCTGCGCGGATTTTTTATTTCGTCCCGCCACCCGCGACAGTATAGCCGAGATTTCGTAGCGCAGGCTTCAGCCTGTGGGGACTCTGCCAAATCTTTGTAGAGCGCGGCAGCAGCCGTGCCACTAGGTTTGCAGAATCAATACCGCTTTACAGGGGGCAAAAAAACCTCCAGAATTTTGTCATTCCGAGCGAAGCGAGGAATCTCTCTTTCTTTTCATGGCGCCGAATCGAAGAGAGATTCCTCGCTTCGCTCGGAATGACAAAATAAACTACTTTTTCGGCAGTACGCTTAGCACTGGCCTGTTGGAAATCGAGTCGTCACACTTGCTTTTGAGCCTTTGGGTTTCGTCCCTGCAAGGACCAAACCCCACAGGCTGAAGCCTGCGCTAATTCAGTGAATTGCTGTTTGCTCGCCTACGGCTGGCCGGTTTCTCTTCATGATGAGGAGGAACGGGACGAGGCAAAGGATAATGACGGCCAGAACGGAAATCACTTCGACGTAGGCAATTGTGGTGGCCTGCCTGTCGATGATGCTTGATACGAGGCCGTGGGCTTGCCGCGTAGCCTCGACGCTGGCGGCGCCTTTTCCTTTGAATGTCTCGGTCAGCCCGGCCATGAGGCCTTCGTAGGGCGGCGTTCCGGGCGTCGTGTGCGCGACCATCGAAAAGCGGCGCCGCTGGGCGACGCGCGCGATCGATGTTGAGATCAGCGCGATGCCAATGCTTCCGCCTACATTGCGCATAAAGCTGTTCATGGAAGAAATCTGATTGTTCTTTTCGCGCGGGACGCCTACGTACGCCAGAACATTCTGCGGAACGAAGATGAACGCCAGGCCGAACATCTGCAACGTGCGCATCAAAAATGCCGCGCGGAAATCCATGGTCAGGCTGAACAGGGTCGACATGTAATACATCGCCGCGGAAATCGACACAAATCCGAACGCCATCATCTTGCGCGGGTCCACTCGCGAGACCAGCGTCCCCACGAACGGCAGCACGCACATCATGACAAAACCGCCGCCGGCCAGCGCCTCACCGGCCACCACCGCCGGATATCCCAGTTGCACCTGCAAAAATTGCGGGATCATGACGGTTGTGCCGTACAACACGATCCCCACCGTAAAACTGAAAAACATGGCCGTCGCGAAATTGCGCCTCTTAAACATGCGGATGTCCACGACCGGATTCGGATGGTGCCACTCCCAGACGATCCATACCAGGAACGCATACCCCGCAAGAATTACAAGAGAAGTAATCCAACGCGAAGAGAACCAGTCGGACTCCTGCCCCTTGTCGAGCGCAATCTGCAAACTGGCAATCGCCAGCGTGAGCAGTCCAAGCCCCACGTAATCGGCGCGGATGCCCCTCCTACGCTCCTGCTCGCGTTTCAGAAATGGCGGGTCCTCCACCAGGCGGTTGGTGAGGAACAGCGAAATCAAACCGATCGGAACGTTCACGTAAAAAATCCAGCGCCAGTTGAAATTGTCGGTGATGTATCCGCCGAGCGTCGGGCCGATGGCCGGCGCGAGCACGACGGCCATGCCATACACGGCGAACGCCATGCCGCGCTTGGATGCGGGAAACGTGTCGGCCAGGATGGCCTGCTCGCTGGGCTGCAGCCCTCCGCCCCCGACGCCTTGCAGTACTCGGAAGAAGATCAACATACCCAGGCTCGGCGCAAGTCCGCAAAGAAAGCTGCTGACCGTAAACAGCGCGACGCAGGTCATGTAAAAACGCTTGCGGCCAATGATAGTGGAGAGCCAGGCGCTGATCGGCAGAATGATCGCATTTGAAACCAGGTAACTCGTGAGGACCCAGGTGGACTCTTCCTGACTGGCGGAGAGGTTGCCGGCGATGTGCGGCAGAGACACATTGGCGATGGAGGTATCCAGCACCTCCATGAAGGTGGCCAGCGTGACCGTCAGAGCGATCAGCCATGGGTTATATTTCGGCTTCCAGTGGGCGTCTAGATTGTCCGTCAAGCTATTCATCCTACGGCACGAGGTTCACAGCCAGTTTGACAACACAAAGTTCGAGTGGTTTTGTAGCGCCCGCCTGAAGGCGGGCGCTACGAAACGAAAACCAGCACTCTGAAGCGCGTGCTACTTGAGCCAGACTTTCGGGACCACCGACATTCCGGGCCTCAGGCGGTCAAGCCCTTGCTGCCCCGGTTTGAAGCGGATACGCACCGGCAGGCGCTGGACAACTTTTACATAGTTGCCCGTCGCGTTTTCCGGAGGAAGCAAACTGGTGACTGAGCCTGTTGAGCCGGGCATGGCTTCGACGGTCCCGTCGAAATTCTGATCGTACGCGTCCACAAGAATCGTGACCGATTGGCCGGCGTGCATTTGTTTCAACTGGCTTTCCTTGAAATTGGCGGTCACCCACAGATCGCCCAGATCGGCGAGAGTGACAAGGCGCCCGCCTTTGCTGACGTGTTCGCCGACTTCGACCGTTCGTTTACTGATGACTCCCGCCACCGGCGCGATGATCTTGCAATGGCTGAGATCGAGTTGTGCGCGGTCCAGTTGCGCTTTCATGGCTTGCACGTCGGCTTGCTTGGACTGCAGGTTGGCCATGGAAATGGCCACCTGATTGGGCGCATTCACGCGGGCCGACTCCATCATGCTGCGCGCTTGATCGAGTTGCGCCCGCCGTTGCTCCACGACTTTTTGCGCGGCCTCGGCCGAGGCTTTCGCGGAATCGACAGAGGCGGCGAACGCTTTGGCTGTCCCCACCACTTGATCGTAATCGGAGCGCGCGACTTCGTTCTTGTCCACCAGCGCCTGGTAGCGCGCGACGTCGGCCTGGGCCTTGCCGTTATTCGCCTGCACCTCCAGCACGCGGGACTGCGCAGCCAACTGATCGCGCTCGGCGGCCGCCAGAGCCGCTTCGGCATTGGCTACTTCAGACCGGGTTGTCGACACGCTGGTCTGCGAAGTGCTTTGCGTGATCGGCAGGTTTGGATTTTCCGCGCGCTCGCCGGCCTGCGCTTTCAATAGTTGCGCTCGCGCTTGATCCACAGCGACCTCGTAATCACGCGGGTCGAGCTCGACGAGCACATCTCCGGCTTGCACGGATTGATTCTCTTCCACGTGGACCGCTTTCACATCGCCGTCGATCCGCGCCGTGATTCCGTTGAGATGCCCGTCCACCTGTGCGTCGTCGGTGGATTCGTAGGTGCGCGAATACACCCAAAACGAAGCAGCCCCCAGAAGAATCAGGCCGCCCAGGATGGCCGCGAACAGGAGCGTCCTGCGACGCCCCTCGGCATTGCTGCCGGCGTCGTTCGGATCATTCGATCTTCCGGCGGGTTCAGCAGGCCGGGGCGCACTCTTTTGCTGCAATTGGTCGACGGCCATGGTTATTGGCTCCTCAAAAGATCGCGCATGATTTTTTCCGCCTGGCCCACCGCGCGCGCCACGCTGGCCTTGGCCAGGTTGTGCGCATTCAGGTCGGCGATATACTCGGACTCCGCGCTGGCCACCACTTCCTGGGCCTGGGTCACTTCGACGGTGTCCGCAACCCCGGAAGTGAAGCGGTCCGTGGACTGAGTCAGCGAATCCCGCGCAAGTTCACGGCGGCTTTGCGCGACGCGCACCAGTTCGGCGGCGGCGTTGAGATCTAGGTAGGCGTTTCTGACATCCGCCTCTACCTGATCGCGCACGTTTTCGAATTCGGCGCGCCGCTGCTTCAGCGTTGCCTCCGCTTCGACGATGTCGCCGTGGGTGTGCCCTCCCGCCCAAATGGGAAACAGGAGTTGACCGCTCACGTCGAAGGTTCCGTGAGAATTCGCCGGATTGACGCCGATCACGCCGTAATCCGCAACGATGCCCAACGTCGGATAATGCTCCGCCACGGCCGACTTGCGCGCGAACTCGGCCGCGTGCAGTTGCGCTTCCGCGGCTTTCAGGTCGGAACGGTTTTGCGCGGCCAGTGTGAGCGCCTGTTCCAACGTTATATTTTCGAGCGGTGCATAGGGCATCTTGTCCGCCAGGCTGAATGACTGTGCGGGTGATAATCCGATCAAACGCGCGAACGCGATTTTCTGTTTGGCGTAATCCGCCTGCTCCGCCGTCAGCCTTTGCTGCTGCGTTTCCAATTCGACCTGGCTTCTGGTCATGTCAATTTTTGCGCTGAGGCCCGCCGAAAAACGGTCCGCGGCCTGCTGGTAAATCGCCTGGGCGCTATCCACTTGCACCTTGACCGATTCGACGCGCGCCGCTTCGGCAATCACCTGCAAATAAGCCGAGGTCACCACGAACACCACGATTTCCCGCGAGTCCGCCGCGGAAAGTTCGGCCGCTCGTTGCGCTTCGCGGGAAGATTGAAAGGAGCGGATGGCTTGCACATCGGCGACGCGCTGCGTCAGGTACCCTCGCAAATCGAAATAATTGAAGGGGCCGACGATATTCGGAATATTGACACCCAGGCTGGGAGGAAATTTGAATTTGAAACCAA
>DATHPN010000098.1:0-38624 GCA_035483715.1 Candidatus Acidiferrum sp. | reverse complement strand
GATGCGAATCTCTCCGGTGGAGCGAAGAAGCAAGTGGATTTGACGCTCGCGAGCCTCGCTGATTTCCACAAGCAGCTTTCCGGCACGGAATGGGCCGCGAGTTTGCCCGAGGATGCTCCCGAAGACCGGCGCATGAAAACGGTGTTTATCAACAACTGCAGCGGATGCCACCAAGTCAGCTTTCTGTTGCAAAACCGCTTTGACTCGGCCGGATGGGGCGCCGTCATCACCTTGATGGAAAAAATGCTATCCATCGGATATGCGCCCGAAGATGCCAAGCCCAACCCCGTGATTCATGCTTACAAGCAGGAGCTTGCGGAATATCTGGGGCGCGTCCGGGGCCCTGGAAATGCTCCGCTCAATCTGAAACTGCTTCCGCGCCCTACCGGAGAATCCGCTCAGATCGTGGTGACCGAATACGACCTGTCACGGCCCGACATGCCGGGCTGGATCATGGAACACAACGGCACGGACTGGTCGGAAGGAACTCCATCCAGATGGAATGGCAGGGCCGCGCACGATGTGGCCATCGACAAAGGCGGATCTGTCTGGTTTGCAGACGACGCGACGCCCGAACGCACGCTTGGAAAGCTGGACCCTCGCACCGGACGGATCACCGAATACAAACTAGCGGACGACGCCAATGCCGCGGAGACCTCCCATGCGCTGGTCTTCGATAAGGTCGGCAACATCTGGTTTGCGAATGGCACGGAAGGCGCTCCGACGAAGTTTGATCCCGAGACTGGAAAGTTTTTCAGATACCCGCGGCCGCAGGACATTCCGTACTCCGGTGATTTCATCACCATGGATACAAAAGGGAATGTGTGGGCGCCCCACCGCGAAGGAGCATTCAAGCTGGATCCTCTGACGGGGAAATATACCAATTATTCCGACCGCCCGGGAAAAGCGAATTATGATCTCGCTTCGGATGCGGAAGACAAAGTGTGGGTTTCCAAGCCGGGCGGGAACGACATGGAGATCGTGGATTCGCACACCGGCAAAATCGAACAGTTGGATTTGAATTCGGTGTCCTCGTCAGATTACGAAATTACGGCGAAAGACCGGGAGCTATCGGCCAGTCTGGGGCTTACGCCGAATACCGCCACGCCGCTGGAAAAGGGGCCGCGCCGATCGGTGGCCGACCGGGAGAAGGATGTCGTCTGGGTGTGCGAATTTTTCGCCGACCGGCTCGCGAAAATCGACGCGCAAACCAAGAAAGTGACCGAATACCCTCTGCCTCACCGCTACAGTCAGCCGTATTCGGCGACAATCAATTCCAAGGACCATACCGTCTGGATCACCATGCTGAACTCGGACCGGATCGCAAAATTCGACCCATCTACTGAAAAATTCACGGAATACGTGCTTCCTACACGCGGCACGGAAATCCGCCACATCCAGGTCGATAGCAGCACGAATCCGCCGACAGTCTGGCTGCCCTACGACCGCACCAACAAAATTGCGAGAATTCAATTCCGGTAGGACAGGCTCTTCAGCCTGTCTGCTTTTCGTAAGCCAAGCCTGGCACGAAACCCGACAGGCTGAAGCCCGTCCTAAGCTTCCCGAAAATTTGCGAACACTTACGGGATTAAAATAATCTTGCCGTGCGCGCCCGTCTCCAAAATTTCCTTATGCGCGCGCACCGCTTCTCCGAGCGGGAGTTCCTTCCCAACGACCGGCCGGATCGTTCCATTTTCAAGCCCCGCATAGAGCCCCGCATGCACGTCCGCCTCATCGGCTTCCGATATGCCCCAAAGGACGAATCCGCGCACCGAGGAAGTGCGCGCCATGAGGTCACGCGGCGTGATGGAAATATCTCCGCGGCTGCCGATGACGATCACGCGCCCGAATCGAGCGAGGAGTTTGAGGTCGGCGGCGAGATTCACGTTGGCGAGCATTTCCAGAATGACGTCCACGCCGCGGCCGTTGGTCGCCTTGAGAATGGCATCCGTGTATCCCGCGGCGCGATGGTTGAAGGCGTGATGCGCGCCCTCATGCCTCACGAGTTCAAGGCCTTTTTCCGTGCCCGCCGTGCCGATTACCGTCATGCCTATGGCTCGCCCGATTTGCACTGCGGCGATTCCCACGCCGCCGCTTGCGCCATGCACCAGCAGCGTTTCCGAGGCGCGCGCGTTCGCGTGCTGGTAAAGCGCATGATAGGCCGTGCCGCAGGCCACGTAAATTCCCGCGCCTTGATTGAAAGCAGTGCGCTCGGGCAGCCGGTGCAATTGCGATTCGAGCGCCAGCGAGTATTCCGCGTACGTGCCGGTGACCGGATGCCCCACGTACACGTGATCGCCCGGCTTGAATTTTGTGACGCCGTCGCCGACAGCGTGCACCACGCCCGCGCCTTCGCCGCCCGGCACGTAGGGCAGAGGCGGCTTGATGGCATACGTGCCCGCGCGCATGTAGGTGTCGAACGGGTTTACGCCCGCCGCATGAATGCGGACCACCGCTTGCCCTGCCGCTGCTTTCGGCGTGGGGAATTCCTCCAGCTTCATGACTTCCGGCGCTCCGAATTCGTGCACCACGATCGCTTTCATTTTCATCTCCCTTATGTGAAAAATTGCACCTGCGGAAAAGTTGGCAAAGGCGAATTCTGTCGGCTATCGAGAACAAAGTCAAATGAAGCACGGTTTAAGTGGCGCACGCTTCAGCTTTCGAGGTTTAGTTGCTGCACGATCACTCTCGCTGCAACCAAAACCCACAGGCTAAAGCCTGCGCTACTTAGGCCCGCAAACCACCTGTCAAATTGTGTGCTAGATTAATTTTCATAGCTTAAGCTTTCGTATGCTTTGCAAACTGGGCCCGCCGTTTGGCGGTCCGAACGCATGATTCTCCGGAGACCCAATGATCATCGATTGCCACGGGCATTACACTTCCGAACCGCCGGCGTTTATCGAGTTCCGCAAGCAGCAAATCGCCGCGTTCACTGATTCCTCGAAGGCGCCGGCCCCGCCGCAGATCAGCGACGATCAGATTCGCGAAAGGCTGGAGCCCGCCCAGTTGAAATTCCAACGCGAGCGCGGCACCGATGTCACCATTTTTTCTCCCCGCGCCTCCGCCATGGGGCATCACGTCGGCGACGCGAAATTGAGCGCGGCCTGGACGCGCATCTGCAACGACATGATTTACCGCATCGTGAATCTCTACCCCAAAAATTTCATTGGCGTATGTCAGTTGCCGCAAACGCCCGGCGTGCCGCCGGAGAATTGCATCCCGGAGCTGGAGCGCTGCGTCAAGGAGCTGGGGTTTGTCGGCTGCAATCTGAATCCCGATCCCTCCGGTGGGTACTGGAAAGAGCCGCCGCTCACCGACAAATGGTGGTACCCGTTCTACGAAAAAATGGTGGAGCTGGACGTGCCCGCGATGGTGCACGTGACCGGAACATGCAATCCCGCCTTCCACACCACCGGCTCGCACTACATCAATGGCGACACGACGGCGTTCATGCAGTTCCTCACCTCCGACCTGTTCAAGGATTTTCCGACACTGAAGTTCGTCATTCCGCACGGCGGAGGCGCGGTGCCGTATCACTGGGGCCGCTACCGCGGCATCGCGCAGGACATGAAGCGCCCGCCACTCAAAGAACTTCTGCTCCGCAATGTATATTTCGATACGTGTGTTTACCATCAGCCGGGAATCGACTGCATGTCGAAAGTCATTCCTGCAGACAACATCCTCTTCGCATCGGAAATGGTCGGTGCGGTGAAGGGCATCGACCCCGAAACCGGCCATTACTTCGACGACACTCGCCGCTACATCGATGGATCGACCATCCTCACCGCCGCGGACAAGAATAAGATATTCGAGGTGAATGCCCTGAAAGTTTATCCGCGGCTCGCGAAGCAAATTCAGAAGCAGGGAATTGCGGCAAGCGCCTGAAGAGGTTTTAAATTTTCGTTGTTGAATTTTCGTTGTTGAATTCTTGGGTACCGCACCCTTGCCGTTTCTGCAAGGGTGCGGGTTTTCGGCCTTTCTTGGGCCACATTTCCGGTCGTCACTGAATCTAAACCCGCACGCCTCGAAAGCCACAAAGGGTGCGGCACCCAAACACCTGCGATCTGCCCTCTCCCACTTACCACCTGCCACCTGCCACGTGTTCTCACATTCCAGCAGCGGAGAACTGCTCGCTTGCGGTTTCCGCCCCACGAGGAATCCTCAGGCGCGGGAACAGTCGCCGCGCGAAAGCCCGACAGAATGAAGCCTGTCCTACTCATACCTTGACGAACTCTGACAGTTTCCGCACAATCAAGCCATCAAGAAAACGAGGGTGCCAAAATGGGGAAAATCGTAGCGGCATTTGGAACGGTACACGCGCCGCAGCTCTTTGTCCGCCCGCCGAGCGAAGACTTGGCCCAGCTCGACGCCGACGTCGCGGCGATGCGCTTGCTCGGCAAGGACCTGGACGAGACCAAGCCGGACGTGGCGCTAGTGATTGGCAACGACCACATGGAAACGTTTTTCCTCTCCTCCGTCCCGACCTTCGCCATCATGTCCGGCGAGCGCGCGCGCGCGGAATTTGCCCGCAAAACGTACGATCTCCCGGTTCATCAGGGTCTAGCCGAAGACCTGCTCGACAAGCTGGTCAACGCCGACTTCGATATGGCCTATTCTCAGGATGCCGTCCTTGGTCATGCGTTCGCTGCGGTATATGAATGGGTCATCGAAGATCGAAAAATCCCCGTAGTCCCGATTTTCGTCAATGCCTATTTGCCGCCGCTGCCTACCGCGCGGCGATGCCAGCAGCTTGGGAAAGCCATCGCCAAAGTGATTGCCGGGCGGCCGGAGCGCGTCGTGGTGATCGCCAGCGGGGGAATGTCGCACTTCCCCGGGACGTGGAAATATCCGCAGCCTGATTTTGAATTCGATTACTGGGCCATCGCTCAGATGGAAAAGGGCAACCACGATGCCCTGCTGAGTCTTACTTCAGAACAATTTGATGTAGTAGGTAACACCGAAATGCTTTCCTGGATGATCATGTTCGGAATGATCGGGGACCAGCCCGGCGAGCTCATCACCTACCAGCCCACCTGGCACCACGGCCACGCCGTGATGCGCTTTCTGCCCGACAAAAGAACCGGAAAATTTTCGGAGGAGGGGACCAAAGGCCCGGCCACCTACAAATTCAAAGGCTCGGAAGGATACGAGTTTTACAAGCATCCCTCGCCTTCGGCCTACAAACTCAACAAGATTCTCTACGATCTGCGCTTCAAGCCGAGCCTGCGCGTGCGCCTGATTAACGACATCCCCTCGGTGGCGGCGGAATACGGTTTGCCCCTTGAGGAATCCAAAGTCCTGGAAACTTTGCAGGACGAGGACATCGAGAAATTCCGCAACGGCACGGTGCACCCGCTGGTGAAGGCGGGCGCGCACCCGCTCGGAATGTGGATGAGCGTCATCGTGTTCCACGCGGAATTGCGCAGGCTGCGCGCCGCGGCCGCCAAGGGCGAGACGGAAAAGACAAGCGTAACGCAATAGAAGAAATAGTAGCGCGGGCTTCAGCCTGCGGGGTTTGGTATGTGCACGGACTAAACCCCGCAGGCTGAAGCCCGCGCCACTGGTCCTGCCGACTAATTTTCTCAATCCATTCACATCGCTTCGGAGGAATCATGCCCCAGATGCGCGCCGTTCAAATCCCCAACGCCAAAGGGCCGTTTCAAGTGGTGGAGCGGGAAGTCCCGCAACCCGCAGCCGGAGCTGTGCGCATCAGAGTGCAAGCCTGCGGCATCTGCCACAGCGACGAATACGCAAAGGAAGGTTCGCGCCCGGGCATCACCTACCCGCGCATTCCGGGACACGAAATTGCCGGTGTGATCGACGCCGTAGGCCCGGGCGTTCTCGGTTGGGAAGCAGGGCGGCGCGTGGGAGTGGGCTGGCACGGCGGGCATTGCGGCTATTGCGATTCCTGCCGTCGCGGCGATTTTGTGACCTGCAGCAAGGGTCGGCAAATTACAGGTTTGACTTGCGACGGAGGCTACACCGAATTCATGGTCATATCCGCCGCGGCTCTCGCCGCAATTCCCGATGAGATTTCTGCTACGGACGCGGCACCGCTGCTTTGCGCCGGGGTGACTACATTCAATTCTCTGCGGAACAGCGGCGCGCGGCCCGGCGACATGGTCGCCATTCTCGGCCTCGGCGGCCTGGGGCATTTGGGCGTTCAATTTGCGGCCAAGATGGATTTTGAAACCGTCGCCATCGCGCGTGGAAAAGACAAGGAGCCATTCGCGAAAAAGCTCGGCGCAAAACATTATCTCGATAGCGAAACGCAAAATGTTGCGGCCGAACTCGAAAAACTGGGCGGAGCCAGAGTCATCCTTTCCACGGTCACCAGCGGGAAAGCCGTGAACTCGGTCCTGGGCGGCATGGGCATCAACGGCAAGACCATTCTCGTTGGCAATCCCGACCAGCCGCTGGAAGTGACCGGGCGTCTGCTGATCGCCGGGCGCCGCTCGATCTGCGGCTGGCCTTCCGGCTCGCCGATAGATTCCCAGGACACGCTGGCCTTCTGCGCGCTCAACGGCGTGCGTCCGATGACCGAGGTGTTCCCGCTCGAACGCGCCCCTGAAGCATACGAGCGAATGATGAGCGGAAAAGCGCGCTTCCGCGTGGTTTTGAATACCGGCCTTTAAGTAGAACAGGCTTCAGCCTGTGGGGTGAAATCCTTGCAAGCACAAACCCCCACAGGCTTAAGCCTGTGCCACTAGGCGGCGAGCGTTTGTCACAATTCATGCCAACTCCCAATTGGACTGTAGCCTTC
The DNA here is from genome assembly GCA_035483715.1 of Candidatus Acidiferrum sp. Classification (GTDB taxonomy): domain Bacteria; phylum Acidobacteriota; class Terriglobia; order Acidiferrales; family UBA7541; genus Palsa-360. The sequence continues at coordinate 31,861 of DATHPN010000098.1, read as the reverse complement.
GGGAGTCTTATACTCTTCCCGTGAATTCCGAGCCTGATCTGCTCACGCCCCTGCGCCGCTACTGGGGCTACGACGCCTTTCGCCCCTTGCAGGAAAGCATTGTGCGCAGCCTGCTTGGCGGCCGCGACACCTGCGTCGTGATGCCCACGGGGGGCGGCAAATCGCTGTGCTACCAACTGCCCGCTGCAATGTCGCAGGACAAGACCGTCGTGGTGATCTCCCCGTTGATCGCGCTGATGGAGGATCAAGTTGCGCAGCTTGGCCAGATGGGAATTCCGGCCGCGCTGCTGAACAGTTCGATATCGCCCGTGCAGCAATCTCGGGTGATCGACAGGGCGCGCGCGGGCGGATATCGCCTGCTGTATCTTTCTCCGGAGCGGCTGGTGCGTGAGGACACCAACGACTGGCTGCAGGGCGTGCCAGTCATGTTTTTCGCGATTGACGAGGCGCATTGCATTTCGGAATGGGGCCACGAGTTCCGGCCTGAATATCGCCAGCTTAGCCGCCTGCGCACTCATTTTCCGGACCGCGCGATCGCGGCCTTCACCGCCAGCGCCACACAGCGTGTACGGCATGACATCATTCGCCAGCTCGAGCTGCGCGATCCGCACAAATATATTGCCAGCTTCCACCGTCCCAACTTGCGATACGTAGTGCGCCTCACCGACACATACTCTCAGACCGAACTCCTGCTGCACGCGATGCGCAGCTACGGAAAAGAAAATATCATCGTCTACGCGCCCACGATCGCGAAAGTGGAGTCCACGGTGGACCTTCTTCAGGAAAATGGAATTTCCGCCGTGGCCTATCACGGCCAGATGAACGCTGTCGATCGCAGGCGCAATCAGGAGCGCTGGATGGCGGACGAAGTGCGCGTGATGGTGGGTACCATCGCTTTCGGCCTGGGCATCAACAAAGCCGCCGTGCGCGCCGTGATTCACCTCTCGCTGCCGAAATCCATCGAGCAGTTTTATCAGGAAGCAGGTCGCGCCGGGCGCGACGGCCTCCCGGCGGATTGCGTCCTTCTCTGGCAAAAAAAAGATGCTGGTTTGCACGCGTACTTTATCGGCGAGATCAACGATCCGGAAGAAAGGGAGCGAGCCTGGCAGCGCTATCACGAAATTCGCGGTTTCGTTGAGACGAATATCTGCCGCCACCTGCGCATCTGCGGACATTTCGGTGAGAACAAGAAGTGGAGCTCCTGCGGATCTTGCGATGTTTGCGGGTATCAGCCGGAGTGGCTTTCTGTGCCAGTGGAGTCATCGCCGCCCAGGCGGAAGCGTTCCAAATCCCCATCCATTGCGCCCGTGTCGCTGCCGCCGAAGCGCCCCTGGGAAAGACCTGCGCCCCCTCCCGCGCCGGCGCTGGTGCCAGAGGTTTCGGGCCTGGATCCGAACTTGCGCGAATTCCTGCGCGAGTGGAGAAGAGAAACCGCAAACCAGCAGAATGTCCCGGCCTATGTCGTGATGCATGACACGACGCTCGATGAGATCTGCCACTTGCGTCCCGGCTCAATTGGCGGCCTCTTGCACATCACCGGCATCGGCGAACGCAAGGCCGAATTGTACGGCCGGCAAATTCTTGACGCGTTGAAACGATTTCGTGACGGCGCGCGCGCCGCCGCTCCGGAAAAGAAGATCACGCCGAGCGAAGAAACCATGCAGTTGATTGAGGAAGGGAAGACTCTGGATGAAATCGCCGTGATACGAGGGCGGAGACGCTCGACCATTGTCAGCATGGTTGCGGATCTTGTGGAGCGCGGGATGCTGGAATTTCAAAGCAGTTGGGTCGAGGAAAACAGGCAAAGGCAGATTGAAGTTGCAGCGGCCGATCTTGGATTGGAAAAATTCACGCCGATCAAAGATGTTTTGCCGCCGGATTTCACGTACGACGAAATTCGCTTGGTGGTGGCAAATCTACGGCGCCGCGGCGGCCAATCCATGGCTGCGGCGAAGTGACTCGACACTTCGCGCAACTGAATCACGCGCGCGAGGGCGCGAGCGACGCGGGCCGAGCTTCGTGTATTTCCAGCGTGACCATTTCCAGGTCGCCCATCATCCGGTGGATGATGAACCACGCGACGATGTAAAAGCAGCTCATGCCCATCAACACTGGGACGTAGCCCACATGCGGGATCACCGTTCCGGGAATGATTCCTGAAAATAGCGCGCCGCCGAGGCCGCCCAGGCACACGCCAAATCCGTTGGCGCTGCCCACAGCTTGCGAAGGGAAAACATCGGCGGGCGCAATAAAAAGATTCGTCATCCATGCCTGATGGGCCGCGGTGGCCAGGCCGAAGAGAAGGACGGCCAGGCGCGCGTTCTGCACCACGACGCCCAGCGTGCACGCCGGCATGAAAATGGCGCAAAACAGCATGGTCATCTTGCGCGCCTTGCCGACCGTCCAGCCGCGCTTGATCAGAAAACTGGAAACAATTCCTCCCAGCAAAGCTCCGACTGCCGAAATGCTGTAAACAATCATCAGCGCCGTGCCGCGCTGCGACGGCGTGAAGTGGCGTACGTCCGTCAGGTACGTCGGCAGCCAGAACAGGTAGAACCACCAAACTGGATCGGTGAGAAATTTCGCCAGGCCGTAGCCCCAGGCCTGCCTGTACTTCATCACCTCGCTGATGGAGATCTTTGCGCCCGGCGTGGTTGGCGCGCCGCCTTGCTTCGGCAGGCGATAGGTCAAGAACCAGAACGGCAGCCAGAGAAATCCGAGTCCACCCATGATCGCGAAGCACGCTTGCCATCCCAGCGTCAACGCAATCATGATAAAAAGCGGCGGCCCGAAAATATTGGCCAGATTTGTGCCCGCATTCACGATTCCCATGGCCGTGGCGCGTTCGTTGGGAGGAAACCATTCCGCAGCGGCTTTGCTGCACGCGGGAAAATTGGCCGATTCGCCTAGGCCTAGCACTGTACGGAACATTCCGAATTGGAATGCACTTCCCGCGAATGCGTTGAGCGTGGCCGCAAAGGACCACAGTGCCGCCGCGATCCCATATCCGACCCGCGTGCCAAGGCGATCAAGCAAGTAGCCACCGAAAAGCGATCCCCCCGCATACGCAATCTGGAACCAAAATTGGATCAAGCCATAAAACGGCAGGCCGAAGTGGAACTTGTCGCGAATCTCCGGAAGGATCACGCCAAGAATCGCGCGGTCCAAATAGTTGACAGTAGTCGCAAAAAATAAAAGACTGACAATCACCCAGCGCATGCGCATTTGAGGCTAATGATACTGCATGTCACCGGAAGCGCGTCTCGAAATCGGCGGGCTCGTGCAGGGAAGCGGCGAATGTGGCAATCGGCAATGATCTTCGGGCGCGGTGGGATCCCCGGCGGGACGCTTCACGAGTGGACCAGGTCGCATCATGCTTTGCTCGCCTAGTCCCTTACCTGACGCGCCGCAGGCGCGCGATTAGGTTCGAGCCCTTTTGGAATTGCCGGAGGCGAAAATTAAGTCCTGAGATGATTCTCTAAAAAATAAGACCGTGCAGGATTGAGTCCTCCGACAGACTCAAGCCTGCACGGCCGCGGCTAATTTTTCAGTTTCTATGCGTTGGCGAAGCTTTCGAGCGCGGCGCGATTCGGGATCATCAGGGTCGATCCCTGTATGGAAACCAGATGCCGTGCTTTGAAATCGCTCAAAGTGCGCGTCACTGTTTCGCGAGTGGTGCCGATGAATTCCGCAATCTCTTCATGCGTCAAAGGCAGTTTGATCCGTGTGCCCTCTTTCGTTTGCTGAATTCCCTCGGACCATGTGAGCAAAAGACGAGCAAGTTTTTCCTGGGCGGAAGCCGACAGTCCGATCGTGTGTAATTGTTCGCATGCGCCCCGGTATTGAGAAGCCATCTGCTTCACCACGTTTTGGGAGGTTTCGGGATATTTTGCGAGGAAGCGCAGGAAATCTTCCCGGCGCACAAAGGCGACCTGGCAGGGATGGATCGTTTCGGCCGTCACTTCGTAGGGCTGGCTCGCCATGGCGGCCATCAGTCCAAGCAGTTCGCCTGATCTGGCAATTCTCATGATCAAGGTCTTGCCCTCATGTGAGCTGATGGAGAGCTTTACCTCGCCCTCGCACAGGACGTAGATCCCGCGCGCCTCCTGTCTCTCGACGAACAGCAGTGCGCCCTTCGGATAGGTGGCCGTTGACTTGATTGCGTCAAAATCTTTCACTGCGGAGGGCGGCAACTGGCAAAAGAATCCGGGGCCTTTCGTCGTGCAATTCTTGCATCCATCGTTCAGATTTAATCCGTATGGACCTTTCATTCTTGCCTCCTCACCTCAGTATTCAGATTTCGTGCTAATGCCCTGTTGCGCTTCTTCCGCGAAATATTTCGTGAGCGGCGTATCTGCCAAAAATCCGGCGCTTGTCGTTTGGTGAATCTCAGCCAGCAACTCACGGCCTGTCCCGTCCACATGCGTCACACCACGAAGATCCACCAGAAGCTTTCTTTGTCCCAGCGAGAGCTGTAAGTCCTGCCACGCTTGGTTCAGCGCAGGAACATTGGGCCCGGCGAGTTTGCCTTCGATCTTCATAATGACGCCATCGCGGCCCGACTGTTGGATCGTCACTCTCACTGATTTACTTGACCTCATGTTGTTACGCTTTCCTATGGGCAATCAAGGAGCCAAATCACTCATTCGAGAGGGAATTGTGGTATCCCGTTCTGGAACAGTGGATTAGTGGAGAGGTGCTGGTCGTGTGCGCTAGCGCACAGGTCCAAGTGACGAAGATCACTGGCGTCTAATCGTCCGTACTGACTAAATGTAGTCCTTCCGTTCGATTCCTAGCTTCTTCATCTTGGAGTTTAAGGTCGTTCGAATGAGGCCGAGGCGGGTGGCAGCGCCGTCGGACCCTCCGATCTTCCCCTTGGTTTCGCGCAAAACGCGGAGGATGTGCTCCCGCTCGGTTGCCTGAAGCGAAGAATCACGAACAGGGTTAGTTTCTTCCGGCATTTCGAGCTCGCTGAGCGGAGCGCGTAGAACCGGCCCCTTGCTCAGAATGACAGCCCTTTCAATGAAGTTCTCGAGCTCCCTTATATTTCCCAGCCAATCCCAACGGGTGAGTGCCCGCATCGTCTCCTCGGTGATGGTTTCAATTTTCTTATACAATTTCCGGGTGTGGAGGTCGACGAAATACCGAACCAGCAAAGGAATATCCTCCCGGCGCTCGCGAAGGGGAGGAAGCAGGATTGGAAAAACTTTCAGCCGGTAGTAAAGGTCGCTTCGGAATTGTCCTTCCGCCACCATTTTCGCCAGGTCGCGGTTGGTCGCAGCCACCAGCCGCACATTGACCGGGATCGGTTTGTTGCTTCCGAGCCTTTCAAATTCTTTCTCTTGCAGGGCGCGAAGGATCTTCGGCTGAAGTTCCAGGGGGAGATCGCCTATTTCGTCGAGAAAGAGGGTGCCCTCGTGCGCCAATTCCACGCGGCCGATCTTGCGGTCGATGGCTCCCGTAAATGCGCCCCTCTCATGGCCAAACAATTCGCTCTCCAGCAGGCCCGCAGGAATCGCCGCGCAATTCAGTTTCACCATGACGTGTTTATTCCGTGGGCTGAGATGGTGGATGGCGCGCGCGATCACTTCTTTGCCCGTTCCCGTTTCTCCCAGTATTAATACCGTGACGTCGGTCGCCGACACGGTTTCCACGTGTTTCAGAACTCGTTTCAGGCCGACGCTCTCCCCTATGATTTCTTCAAATCTGGCCTCGGTGTTCAATTCTTCTTCCAGGTAGCGTTTCTGAAGCTCGCTCCGCCGCAGTGCCTCCTCGGCCTCTCTCTTTTCCGTCAGGTCCCGTATCACGCTTAAGACGACACGCCCATCCGCTGTTTCTACCGGCCCCAGCATGATGTCCGCGGGGAATTCGCTTCCGTCCTTGCGCCTGCCGTAGAGTTCCAAACCCGCGCCCATTGGTCGAACGCGGGCCGCGGCCACATACTCTTTGCGGCGAGCCGGATGCGTGTGGCGAAACCGCTCTGGAACGAGGCTGTCAATAGGCTGGCCTAGCAATTCACCTCGCTGATAGCCGAACATGCTTTCCACTCGTGCATTGACTTCGGTGATGCGCCCCTGTTGGTCGCTTGCAATGATTGCGTCGGGCGAGAATTCGAATAGGGCCCGGAATTGCGCCTCACTGCGCCGGACGGCTTCCTGGGCCTTCTTTCGATCGGATATGTCACGGATCACGCTGATTACCACGCGGCCTTCGCTGGTTTCCATCGGGCTCAGCATGATGTCGACGGGGAATTCGCTTCCGTCCTTGCGCATGCCGAAGAGCTCCAGACCGGCGCCCATTGGGCGAACGCTGGCATGAGTGCTGTAAGCATTTCGGCGGCCCGGATGTGCTTGGCGGAATCGTTCGGGGACGAGGATTTCCACGGCCTGGCCCATGAGTTCCCCGCGGCCGTAGCCAAACAATCTTTCCACTTGCGAGTTGAGGGAAGTAATCCGGCCCTCCGCATCGGTTACAACGATGGCGTCAGGAGAGGCCTCGAAGAGTTTCTCGAACAAGGAATGAGTTTCAGAAGATTGAGGCATGCTAGCAGATGGCCCGCTCATTGGCCTCCAACTCAATTACGCGGTCGACCGATTCTTGCCATCCAGATCGAACTTCGCGGGCGGCCGCTTGCAGGCCCTCGTGCATACGATGTGCGAGGGTGCCAAAGATGACGAATCGCCTAAGCAACGCTCATTCTAACAAACAATTCCAATTGTGGCCCAAATTTCATCGAACTGTGATCCGGATCACTGAACTGCGGCGCAAAATGAAATATGCATCATCCGGCTGGCTCCGTTCACATCCAGCGAAGAGTGTGCGAATTGAACCGAAGCAGGCAAATTTGAAAAAAAAGAATCAAAAGTACGGGCAACGATCTACCTTGTACCCGCCCTCCAACTTAAAGGAGATAAAGGTTGCATCCCAATGCAGACGGGAGGAGGAATGTTCATAAAATGCTGCAATCCTGAATGCGAGGCGCCATTCGACTATCGTGAAGGCCGGTTAATCCGTTTTTCCAGGACTCCTTCGAGCGGCAAACCTGCTAAAAATCAACGCTTGATTGAACATTTTTGGCTTTGTGGAAAATGCGCAGGGCTCTACGTCATTGAATTTGAATCAGGAGTTATTGTAAAAATAAAACCGCGTAAGCAGCAATTGTCCGAAGAAAAACTCTCTCACTCCGTTGACGCTTCATAGACGCTCCATAAAAAACCTCAACTGTGGACGATCAGGACCGGGCAGTCCGCGTTCGCGGTTATGCCGCTTGGCATCGAATGCGAAATGCTTGTAGCCACAGTGAGACGCTCGGGGCTCTGATTCACCTTTCCTTCAAAACGGAAATCCGGGAGAATCAATCCTTGTGACCATTGCCACTGAGTGCCACACCTCTCTCCCATATAGTGTGCGACACTGCAAGCGCTGGAGGCGCGTCATGAGAAGCATGACAATCAGTTTCCTTGTTGCGGCCGCTGCTCTTGCATTCGTTGCCAGTCCGGTATCCGCGCACCACGGCATTACGAACTATGACATGAAGAAAACGATTGTGCTTGCCGGGACGATCACCGCTTTCGACTGGTCGAACCCTCATTGTCTTGCCTATATGGATGTGACCGACGAGATTGGCCACGTCAAACACTGGACACTTGAATTGTCTTCGACGTTTACGATGTCTCACAGGGGATGGGATAAGGATACGCTGAAACGTGGAGACCAGGTCACGCTGGAGACACACCCCGCCAGAAACGGCGCCCCGATCGGCATAACCATGGGTCCCGGATTCGCTTTGAAGGTTGTAGTCAATGGCAAAGAGACCCCCTCCCGATAAATGCCAGGGGCGCGCGCCAGGAATAAACTGGAAGACAAGCGAAAAGGAATTAATCAGTCAACGACCGTATAGGGGAGAGCCGGAATGGCTTTGAGCACGCACTTGGGCAAGGGCGGCCGGAAGTTATCACGCCAGACATCATTTCGCTTGCCGCCCGCCGCGTTGCGGAACGTCTGTTTTCTGTTGGCGTTGGCGCTGATTCCTTGGCTTGGGACTGTTGTGCGGGCCGATACAGTGGGGAGCATTTCGGGGACGGTAACAGACCAGACGGGGGCGGTGATACCGGACACCACGGTTACCGCACTCAACCTGGACACCACCGGGCAACAAACTACCAAGACTAATGCCAACGGCTTTTACAATTTCACGGCTCTGCCCGTGGGGCGCTACGAGATTGAAATTCTTCGCGAGGGCTTCGAACCGTACAAACGTACTGGCCTGGTGATCGACGTGAATTCCGAACTCCGCGCAGATATAGTCCTGTCGATGGGTTCGCAATCGGAAGAAGTCGTCGTTTCGGATACCTCGGTGCACGTTGAGACCGAGAGCACTCAGGTTGGCCAGGTAGTCTCCGGCGATGTCATGACCGGGGTCGCGCTGAATGGTCGCAGTTTTACGGACCTGATGTCCCTGCAACCGGGCATCGTGCCGATGTCTACTCAAACCTCTGATTCCGTGGTGATGGCAGGGGCCTCTGTGGCGATTGCCCCCTCGGGAGGCTTGAATCCCGGCAACCAGTCCATTTCCGGACAACGCGAAGACGCCAACGGTTTTCTCGTCAATGGAGGAGACGTCAAGGAATTGATGAATGGCGGCACTTTGATTGTCCCGGACCTCGATTCCATCTCCGAATTTCGGATCTTGACCAACAATTTCGACGCGGAATACGGGAACTACTCCGGCGGGATCGTCAACGTCGTGACCAAGTCCGGGGCAAATCAGTTGCACGGCAGCGCCTTCGAATTTTTGCGCAACACCGCGTTCGACGCCAAGAATTATTTCGATCCCACTGTGGAGGCATATCGTCAAAACCAATTCGGAGGCACGTTGGGCGGACCCGTCGTCAAGGGCAAACTTTTTTTCTTTGCCGATTATCAAGGAACGCGCACGAACCAGGGTATTTCCACTGGCAAGATCCCCGTTCCTACGCTCGCCGACCGCTCCGGCAATCTCTTAGATGAAGTGGCCAGCCTCGAAACTGGATGCAACGGCGGGCCGTGCGTGGTGTCGCCTTGCAATGTTGGCGCTGCCTGTCTCGCCACTCAGCTCTCGAACAACCTGTCCGCCGCGACTGCCTCGCCTGTCACGGTTTCTCCGGGAGAGCCGTATTACACAGCGGGCTGCACGTCCTACGCGCAGTGCGTCTTTCCGAATGCTACTTTTCCAATGAATGCCTGGTCCGCTCCGGCGCAGCATCTGCTGCAATACATTCCTGCGCCGAATATTGGCGACTCGGTCTTCTCGACTGGCTCGGAGTCAGAGATCGTTCGCGATGACAAAGGCAGCATCCGCGCCGACACCGGCACGACGCGCTGGGGGCAGTTCGCAGCTTATTATTTTTACGATAACTTTCGCGTGAATAATCCCTATCCGACCGGCCAGGGTGGCGCTTCGGTTCCCGGATTCAGCGGCCTGAATCTCGGGACGGCGCAGTTGCTTAATTTGGGAGATTTGAAGACCTTCGGCTCCACGAGTGTGAACGAGTTTCATCTGAGCTACATGCGCAGCTACAACAACGTAGGCCAGCCCGCCGGCGGAACCGGGCCCAGCCTCGCATCCCAGGGATTCCTCACCGGCGTTGGGACCCAGGGCATTGTTGTACTGGATCCGGCCATCGAGGGCATTGAAAATCTCATCTTCAACTCGTTTGTCGTTGGGACGCCCACCACCAACCTGTCGCAAGTGAACGATACCTACACGGTCAGCGATGATTTCTCGAAGGTGTTAGGCAAGCACACGATCAAGGCCGGCGTCGAACTGATCCTCGACCAGATCAATGTCCATCCCAATCCGGAGTTTAACGGCGGTTTTACATTCAATGGCAGCCAGACCGGTTCGGACTTCGTGGATTTTTTAGTCGGCGCGCCCAACCTCTATAACCAGGCCGATTCCCAGGCTTACTATCCGCGACACAAATATGTCGGAGGCTTCGGGCAGGACAGTTGGCAGATCAGGTCCAACCTTACATTGAATTACGGACTCCGTTGGGACCTGATGCAGTATTGGTCCGAAAAATACAACCAGGCTCCTACTTTCATACCGGGAGAGCAGTCGCAAGTTTATCCAAAAGCCCCCGTTGGCATTGTCTACCCCACGGATCCGGGAGTTCCGAATACACTCGTGCCGCAGAAAAATCGTTTTTCCCCACGGATAGGTCTGGCTTATTCGCCAAATAAGGCGGAAGGACTGCTCGGCAAGATTTTCGGCGTACCGGGAAAAACGAGTATCCGGGCGGGCTACGGTATTTTTTATTCCGTGATTCAAGGAAACACGATCGCGTTTGACGAGCCGCAGCCGCCCTACGGATTGAGCTACACCAGCCCGGTTCCGCCGCTATTCGCTACGCCCTTTACCGCAGCCAGCGGCGAAGCCGGAATCAACCCGTTTCCGCTTACTTTTCCGCCGCTCAACGCTTCCGTGTCGCATCCCAACCTGAGCGTAGATTTCTCTCATTTCCCATCGATCGCCGGCATGACGGCGCCGCCGCCTACGAATACATATCCCTACGCCGAAAATTACTTCGTCTCGATCGAACGCAATCTTGACGCAAACACCGTGCTGGATTTGAGTTACGTCGGCTCCCAAGCCCATCACCTTTTGGTTGTGTATTCGGCGAATCCCGGCAACCCGGCCTTGTGCCTTTCGCTGCCGGGTTGTGGGCCAGGCGGAGAAAATTCCCCGTACGTGATCTCTCCGACTCAGACGATCCCCTGCACCCGCCAGGGACTTGGCTGTGCGTTTGGAAATGACGATTACGATGGCAGCGTCGGCAATTCCAATTACAATTCTTTTCAAGCTACCATTCAACGCCGGACGAAAAGCCTCAATTTAATGGTCGCCTATACGTACAGCAAGTCGATCGACAACGCGTCGAGCCTCGCGGACACCGGAAATCCTTTTAATCTTCGGCTCATGCGAGCGCTATCAGCGTTCGACCTGAAGCACAACCTGGTGGCGACCTACGAGTACACGCTTCCAGTGGAACGTCTGACGAAACATTCCAACCGCTGGACGCAAGGATGGGTGATTTCAGGAATTACTCATGCCAGCGCGGGTTTCCCGGTGACTCTCTCCAGCGCCGACGACAATTCTCTCCAAGGAAGCAATCCCAACGGTGTGAATAATCGGTACGTGGATTTACCGGACGTCGTTCCCGGGCCGTTGGATTTGAGGAATTACGCACAGAACGGGCAATCTTATTATTTCAATATTTCGCTTTTCAAACCGAACGCGCTGGGGAGCCCGGGCAATGCCTCGCGGCGATATTTCGATGGGCCCGGTTCGTTCAACACCGACCTCGCATTGCTGAAGTCCGTCGCAGTATCCGAATCAAAAACAATTCAGTTGCGCCTCGAGACTTTTAACATTTTCAATCACCCTCAATTTTTTGGACCGCAGAGCGTCAACGGCAATATTTCCAGCCCGTTGTTCGGTGAAGTTGTAAAAGCCGCGCCCCCCCGGCTGATGCAACTTGCGGTGAAATTTACGTTCTAATCTGCATCGCTCATTAATAATTCAGAACGTGGCGGCGGCTGAAAGTATCCTGCAATTATTTATGCTCGCGGGGTTTTGTGGCGCCGGCGTCCCGCCGGCAGTTTTTCCAATCATTATGAATCGCAAAAATGCCGACGAGACGCCGCCGCTACTCCATGCCATCCGGATCGGTGCGGGTATGATGGCTTCCGCTCCGATCCAGATATTCATGTGCGTTGTTAATCTGCTGGCGGTCTGGGCGCGGGAGGAACGGGTTTGGTGAACTTGGCATCCTCCGCCGGCGCATTGGCGTCGACCTGCGACCACTTATAGGTCCGGTTTCCTTCCGCACTCACGACGCGCATGGTGAATGGAATTTTCACGCCGCTCACGTCGCGATAGTCTTCGTAAAAAGTATCCTCAGGGAAGGCCCCGATCACGCTCTGCATGGTTGTGTAGGTGCGCACTAGCAGTCCGGTTTGCGCGTCGAAATTGATCCGATCGATCACGGCAAATCCGTCCTTGCGCGTGCCCACGACGCGGTACGTATCGCGGTCGCCGATTTTTTCCATCGCGTCGACCTGCACGTTGGTATGGGTGTCCCGGAACTCGAGGCCGGGAATCTTTTCGCCCAGCTCGACCAGCATGCGCAGCTCATCACCCGTATCTTCGCGGATCGGCGTATTGTGCCAGCCGATCGCTCCGTCGAAGCCCATCGAAACCGCAGGCCTGCCGGGAAAGGTCACGGAGATGACCCCTTTCGGGGCCTTGACGTAGTGCTCCGCTGGAACCGTTCCCATCACAGGGGGAGGCGGCGGAGGCCCGCCTGGAGGGCCGGGGAGCGGAGGTACAAGCATGTCGGCCGTGCCCTTAAAAGAGAGTGCGGTAATCTTGCTGACTGCGGCCTCGCCGCCCAGGGCCTGCTCGTACTTGCTGAAAACGTCCGCCACGGACGGAAGCGGCGCGGCGGCAGCGGCAGCAGGTTTCGGCGCGGGCGCCGGGCCTGACATTACGGTGGCCGGCGCTTTGCTGGGCGACATGCCGGACTCAAGATTCGAGAAGTTTTTGAGCGCGAGTGTCGGGAAAACTTCCATTGCGCTCGGCTCAGTCGGCGCTTTATCGCCGGTGAGCAAAAGGGTCGAAGCGGCTTTGGCCGCGCCGCGATGGCAGGAGTAGCAGGTCAGTTCGCGCTTGCCGTCAAACACGGTGTTGTTCAGCGCCATGGTCATCTCGATCATGCTCCGCGCCACATGTTTCTCGCGTTTGTCCTCCTGATCGAAATGCCCAATCACGTGGCAATAGCCGCATCCGACGCCCAGGGCTGTGGTGATGTATTCCATCGCGGGGTGAATCTGGTCGGCAGGTATGCCTTTGAGCGCTTCGATTTTTTTATAAAACTGATCGGAGGTTTTGCCTTTCATGTCGGCCGCCAGCGGCGCCGGCGCCGGAGGAGCCGCCGCCGGGGCTTGGGCGTGCAAGCTCGGCGCTCTCATGCCGAGCGCGACGATGGTCAACGCCAGAATTCCCAGGATCCCGGAAACATCGCGCACAAAAAATTTCTTGTTCATACTTTTTCGGTTATCCCCTCGCTGATTTTTTTGGTCCGATTTTTGCACCCGGCAACGATCGGATGTGGGGCTAATCCTAAGTCATTGCTGGCCTCAAAAGCAATGAGCGAACCGCGGGCCGCCATTCGCCGGACATCTGGTTCCGGGGATTAAATAATTCTGGCTAGTGACACAGGAGGCCGATTGGGGCTACTCTCTGGCAACGAGATCTGCTCTGGAGGGACGCACATGAAGAAGCGGGCGGAAATGTTCGGATCGTTGCAATCATTTATTTTGCGGTTTGGACTCGCCGTGGCGCTCTGCGCCACATTTGCAAATGTTCCGTTATGGGCGGCTTGCAACACGGCTGCACTGAGCGCCCTCGGCGTTCCCAATATGACGATTGCATCCGCTACCGTCGTGCCCGCAGCCGGGCCGACTCCCGAATATTGCGACGTGAAAGGTTCCGTCGCCACTTACGGCGAAGGCGCGGACCCCGGCTCCGCAAATTTTGAGGTGATGTTGCCCGCCAATTGGAACCAAAAGTTCATCTTCAACGGTGTCGGCGGACTCGCTGGCTCTCTCACTTCCTCGGCGAATCCTGCCGATCAGTCCCAGATGTTGGCGAAGGGCTACGCCACCGCGATTACGGATACGGGCCACCTCGTTGCCAATCCAACTTGGGAATACACCGCGCCGGGCACGCCTGACATGCCCAAAGTAATCGACTACTTTTATCGCGCCGTGCATCAAGTGACGCTCTCCGCGAAACAACTCGTCAAGACTTACTATCACGCGGAGACGATCCGACGCTCCTATTTCGATGGCTGCTCCAACGGCGGCAAAATGGGCCTGATCGAGGCGACGCGCTTTCCCAGCGACTACGACGGCATTATTTCCGGTTCGCCCTGGCTCGATCCTGTCGGCACATCGCTTTGGAGTTTGAAAAATACGAAGGCGCTGCTCGACGGATATATTCCTGCCGCGAAATTCCAGGCAGTCAGCGCCGCCATCCTGAAGCAATGTGACAAAGTAGATGGCGTTGCCGACGGCCTGATACAGAATCCCGCCAAGTGCGCGTTTCAGCCGGACGCGCTGGTCCCGGAAACCCTCAATCAGAAACAGGCCGACGCGCTCAAGCTCATCATGAGCCCGGTCCGCGACGAGCAGGGCAAACTGATTTATCCCGGAGCATCCGTCGGCAACCTCGGCCAGGACAACATGACCGTCCGCGGCGCAACGAATTATCTCGAAACGCCGCCGGCCGATCCCAAATCCGCCAAGCCCTGGGGTGACGCCGCGCTGCCGGCGAATTGGTCCCTGGCCCAAAACATTCTGATGAAACTTGGCTACTACGATGCCGGCAAGGACATGAACAATTCGGTTGAGACCAATGGGGTCGTGAAGACCGAGGCGCTCAATCTCGTGTACACGCGCCTCGCTGCGGATGTTCCCGATGATCCCTCCGCATTCGGCGCGTATTTCGCGAAGGGCGGAAAGCTCCTGATCTACCACGGATATGACGATTTGATTATTTCTCCCTACAGCAGTATCTGGTTTTATGAAGACCTGGCGCAAGAAAACGGAGGGTACGAAAAGCTCCAGCAGAACGCGCGTCTCTTCATGGTGCCCGGCATGCAGCACTGCGTCCTGGGCGCGGGGCCGAACTCGTTTGACTCGTTAAGCGCCCTGGAACAATGGGTGGAAAAGGGAATCGCTCCAGACGCCATCCCCGCCACGCATTCGACAAACAACGCTGTGGACCGCACCATGCCGCTCTGCAAGTTTCCCGAAAAGGCCCACTACAAAGGCAGCAGCGATCTCAACAGCGCGTCCAGCTGGTCGTGTCCACAGAATGACAAGTCGCTGCTCGCAGTCGGCCCCAACGGGGTCCTCGCCGGAGTAAGCGCAGCGGCACCCGCGCGCGTCAGCGCCCCAGCGAAACTAATGTCGAAAAGCGGGAATTGAATTTAGTAGCGCAGGCTTCAGCCTGTGGGTTTTAGTTTGCGCCGCTCTACGCGCAATTCTTGTTTTTCAATCAGGTCGATTTTTTTGACACACAAAAATCCGCAGGCTGAAGCCTGCGCTACTTGCCACCCTCCGATTTTTGCTGCATGTCGCCATACGTAACATTGTCCGCGCAAATCATCTCGCCAAGGCTCCACCCCGGCTTCAGTTCGTAGATGGCGTGCCCTCCCCATGGTTTGGTGTACGCCTTCGGGTCTTCGATCGTGGTGTCAATCGTCAGCGTGTCATGATTCACGCGCCGCAGGCGCTCCACAACATGCAGATCCTCGGTGTGCGGATGCCCATCATTGTCGAGCCAGGTCTTGTCGTTAAACCCGACCGTGTCGACGACCAGCGTATCGCCCTCCCACTTTCCAGTCGAGTCTCCCATCCATGTCCCAGGCAAATCCTTAGGATGCTCACGCCCGTCGGTGTAGATGTTGCGCACAAAATGGTCATACTCGAAGAGCATTAATACACGCCCCGGGAGATTTTCAATCTCTACCGGTTCCCCTCGTACGAGATAGATCCTCGGAACACCCGGGGGAAAACACTTCAGGATCGGGTCGTTTGACTCTGTGATGGAGACCGAGTTGGGCCCGACATTGGGCTTTGCGGCCTTGAATTTCTCTTCCGCCCAGGGAGTCATCGGCGGCTTCTCGTTGGTGATGGAAAATGCCAGCTCGTAGATTGTGTACTTGCGAGCTTTGTCAGGAGGGCGCCGCGATCGTCGCCAAACACCTGACAGGTCCACTGGCGGAGGCGCCGCCTGCGCTTTTGCTACATTCGGCTTGGAAGTTTGAGCAGGTATCGGGAGCGATATAGCGAGAGCGGTCGCCGCCGAAAGCGTCAAACCCAATAACCATTTGAGCATTTCTGAAACTCCCTTGGCGGCTATTCCGCGTAATCTTCGCCACGATCCATCACAGTTTCCTTGCCGTTCGGAAACACAACCTTGCGCAGGCGTATGATTTTCGCGCCACTCTTTGCCACGTTGCCGGCAAAAGTCACCTGGTCTCCAGGCCTGAAACTCGCCTTGTTCCATCCCAGCCGCGCCATGGTGGTCAGGCTCGGGGCTTCGGCAGTCCATTTTTCGACTTTGCCGTCAGCGCCCGTTACATCGAACCAGATTTCGGTATGCGGGTTCATGAACTGAAAATCGGTCACAGTGCCTTTGTAGGTGGTCAGTTTTGAGTCGTAGACCGACGATCCGTGATGGGCAATCACCGGGCCGGAGAACATTGCAAGACCAATCGTCAACGTCAGAAAAAAGAAAATTCTATTTTTCATGGAACACCTCGTAGTCGGCGCGAATATCCCATTGCCATTCGGCTCTGTCAATGCAAAACCTCATGAGGAGTGTTCCCTCGATCCCGGAACATAAATTATTTGGCCGGAGCATCCGGCGCAAGGGATTCGGGGGCATCGGCTGGAGCAGGGCCGACGCGCTCGATGACCACGCGCTGAATGTGAACCGGCGTAACCGGCGTGTCGCCCGGGTCGCGCGGCACTTGCGCAATCGCTTTCACCACGTCCACATTCTCGCATTGACCCCAGATCGTGTATTTTCCGTTGAACGACGGATAGGCGGCCTCGGTGATAAAAAATTGCGCGTCATTCGTGTCCGGACCGCTGTTGGCCATTGCCAGGCGCCCCGGCGCATCGAATTTGAGCGACGGCGCGATTTCGCTCTTGTACGGAAAGCCCGGCCCTTCGGGATGTCCGACGCCCGTGCCCAGCAAATCGCCGCCCTGAATCATGACGCCCGGAATCACGCGGTGGAAAGTGAGGCCGTCAAAGAATTTCCTTCGCTCCACTTGCTTGGTCTCCGGATGCACGTACGAGATTTTTCCAATCGCCAGGCCCACCATCGTGCGCACCGTGACCGGCGCTTCCGCCTCGAAAAGTTTGCAGGAGATTTTTCCTTTATCTGTTTCAAATGTCCAATACAGCCCCGGCTTGCGCTTGTCGGCAGGAGATGCTCCGGCCCGAGTTGCGGGGAAGAGGACTGAAGATATGATGAGCGCCCCAGTCATGAGAAAAGCGGCGAGAAACGTTGTCAGATTTCGCATAGGATTTTGAGTTTGCATTCTCTGCGTTCCTCTGTGTTCTCTGCGCCCTCTCTGGTAAAATCCGAAAAGCGCAACACGCGCCGCAAATTACTTCTTGACGTATTTCTTCAGATCCATGGGACCGACCTCCGCTCCGTACACATTGCCCTGGTGGTCCACCGCAACACCTTCCGCCGCACTGGACGCGCCCTTTGGCGCCGGATCCGGAATGAAGGCCGTCACCTTGCCGTCTTTCGCGCTGCCGATCCGGATGCCCCTTTTGCAGCCGGGGTTATACCCATAGCCTGGCTGGTCCGTGGATTCCGAGTCAGCCACATACATGGTGTCGTCCTTGTCGATAAAAATCCCGCTAGGCCGGCCGAACTGCTTCCACTCGTCGATGAATTTGCCGTCCTGCGTGAAAATCTGTATGCGGTTGTTGGTTCGATCGCCGACAAATAGCCGCCCCTTGGAATCAAATGCCAGGGTGTGAGGGGCATTGAATTCTCCTGGAGCCGATCCGAGCTTGCCCCATTCCTTGATGAATTTTCCGACTTTTGTGAATTTCACGATCCGCGCGTTGACTTGCGAATTCGGCGGGGAACCATGGCCGTCCGCCACAAAAATATCTCCATTCGCGGCCACGATAACCGCCGAAGGCCGGTTAAATGTGTCCAGAGTATTGCCGGGGACGCCGGCCTTGCCGAGCGTCATCAAAACTTTTCCATCGGGACTGAACTTGAAAATCTGGTGGCCCTTGCCGTGTTTGCCCGCGTCGTCGCTCGTGGCCATTCCTCCGACTCCGTCGGTCACCCATACGTTTCCATCTTTATCCACAAAGATGCCGTGCGGAAGTATGAACATTCCCGCGCCGAAATTTTTCAGAAGTTTACCGGACGGTTCAAATTCGAGAATCGGTGCAAGGTTGGAGTCCGCGCAACTATTTGCCCCACAGCGGTCATAGGTCCAAATATTGCCGTCGGGACCGATGGCCACGCCCGAGGTCGATCCCCACTTTCTGCCGTCAGGCAATTGCGCCCAATTGGTAACGGTTCGATAGGGATTCGGCAGATCGTTCGGAGGCGGATAGCTCGCCTGGGCGCGCGCATTCACCCCGGAAACTGCAAGAATCGCGATGCTCATTGCCAACTCGAACCTTGCCAGGCTTGCATTTCCCATGAATGCTTCTCCCTCTTCAGTCGCCAGATCCAATACGCTGCGGGGATTCTACCACCGGGCGAGCAAGTTTCTAATCCGGCAAGCCACAGTTGAAAGGGAACAACCGGCAGCCTACAATCTGCGCTTTATCCGGATTCCAGCGGACAAGGGGAGCACGATGGCCCGTTCACGAACGATTGCACTTTCCGCAGGCATACTGTGCGCGATCGCATCGTGCATATTCTCTCTCCCCGTTTCTGGTCAAACCCCCGCGGAAATTGAGGCCCTCGCAAGCCGGACAGCCGAGCGCGTCACAAAGACTCACCAGCAGCACGTTTTCCTCGCAGGCCTTCAAGAGTGCCGGCTGGACCTGGAGGTTTGCACGATGTTCGAGACCTCGCTGCACGCCGACCTTGAAAAAATGATTCCCGGCGTCCGATTCATTAAACGCGAGAGCGTCATCAACATACTCCAAGGCAGAGGGTTTCTCGCGCTCGATGCCTATCTGCCTGATGTCTTGAAAGCGGTGGCAACGTCGGCGGGCGCCGACATTCTGGTGACCGATGCCTTGCTATGGCAAAGTGACGGCTACGATTTGACCAGCGAGGTGTACGACGCGGTCCAGGCGAAAAAGCTCGAACAATTCCGAGCGAAGGTCGCTCGCACCATGGCTGATTCGGGCGGGGAGCCGCTGGTATTCAAGGATCCAGAAAGCGGAGTCTCGATAATTATCTTCAGGGGAAAGCCATCCCGCACTCCTGTCGTCACTTATCCCACATGCGATAAATGCCCTGACCCTTCGTATACTCCCGAGGCGCGAGCTGACCGTCTTCATGGCCGCGTTCTTTTGTTGGTGACCGTCACGGAACAGGGAATGGCCGATCAGATCGGCATACTGGATGGCCTGAGAGACGGCCTCACGGAGCATGCACTCGAAGCAGTGCGACGCTGGCAGTTCAAGCCGGCAATAGGGAAGGACGGAAAGCCTTTCGCTACGCGTATGCCAATCGAAGTAAATTTCCGCTTGCAGTGATGGGCGCTTTTTTCTCAACGCAATCCTGATCCCTGAACTGCAATTCACGAGGCCGCCAAAGAACGCAGGCTTTTCATGGAGCCGGCGTCCCGCCGGCAATCTATCCGATCCCAACATGTGGTAAAAACGCCGGCGAGACGCCGGCGCCACGACACAACGCGGCCAGCCTAAATGCATTGCAACACTGCAAAATTCCGAGTCAGTGGCAACGTGGATTTTCCTCTATTTGCTCTCGATGTTGATTGCATAATAGCCTACCGTCTCCGTTGAAATTTCTTTCCACCAGTGCGGGGTTTTCGCCGGAATCGTGATTACGTCCCCCTTGCTCAAATGGAAAATTTCTCCGCCTTCGATGGAAGTGGCCGTCATCTGGTCGGGGCTGGTCCGCTTACCGCCCACCATCGTTCCGCCCGTGATAAACGTGGCCTCTCCATCCACCACGATGAAAATGTGGTTGGTGTGCTCATGATATTCGACAGCGCCGGCTTTGCGGCGATTGGCCAGCACGAGGAGGCCCGGGTCGCTCACGATCGGCCCGCCTTTGGCCATCACGGCCGCGGCTTTGTCGTGCGGGATGTAGTGAACCGCCGCCGGAACGCCCTCTCCTGTGGAGGCAGCCGAAGCGCAAAGTAAAACAAACATCGCGAACAACGCAACTTTCGCGAGCGAGAATTTCATGTTGTCCTCATCTCCAATCAAATTTTTGATTTAGCTGTGATCTTACTGCGCGCCGCCAACCGGCCGCGGCACATGCATCGTCATCAAAACCAGCGCTCCCCCGGCAGGTTTGAACTGGTGCGGCGTGCCTTCCGGAATGATCGCAAAATCCCCCTTGGCGATCGTCCGCACTGCTCCACCGTCAATTGCCGTGCCGGAAAGATTTGCCTCGTTTGTGCGTTTCTCGCCTACTACGGTGCCGCCGATGATCAACGTTCCCCCGCCATCAATTACGTAAACCAGTTCCGCTTCTTTTTCGTGGACTGCCACGGCTCCCTCGACGGGCCGGTATTCAAGATTCGTCACATACGGCGCGAGAGAAAGAATGTGCTCGGCGGCCATCACCTGGCCTTCCTTCCGTTCGGCCTTGGCTTTCGCGAGCAGCCCCTGCACATCCGCCGCCGTCGTAAATGTTTTCATCATTGCCGCGTCTGCCTGTGCGGCCGGAGCCTGGGGCAGCTTCGCCGCCGGCGTGACTGGTTGCCCCGCCATCACCACCACCGCTGCAATGAGCGCCAGTACGAGACTTGTTCCAAGAGTGCGCATGCCAACCTCCCTTTACCGGGATTTCCGATTTGACTTTCCGGTTGGGCACACTTATACACCCGGAGACTGCCCGCGTGAACTCAAAATGATCTTCACCGTTTGTTTCGCATTGACCTTACCAGCGGTCGGCTGGAATTGAGATTTGGTTTTCCCCCGAAATGGTGTATGAACTGAACGCTCCAGCGTACTGTTTCACGTGGCTGGCATCATCGACCGCGTGAGTTTCCTGACCGGGCTGAGGAGATTTACATGGCAAAATTATTGGCGCATTGGATCTTGAGCGCGCTGTGTTTGCTGCTCGTGGCGCATTTTGTTCCTGGATTTTACGTTCGAGGATTCGGCACGGCGTTGATTGCAGCGGTGGTCATCGGGCTTGTCAACGGCACGATCGGCATGTTTCTGAAGATTGTTACGTTCCCTCTCACGGTCCTCACCTTCGGCATATTCTGGCTGCTGATTAACGCGCTCATGCTGAAGTTCGCGGCAGTGTTTGTGCCCGGATTCGTGGTGCGCGGCCTATGGCCCGCGTTCTGGGGAGGATTAATTCTGAGCCTTCTGAACTTGGCCGTCCGGCAGCTTCTAAAGAATCGCAACGAATAACGTGGCCTGTTCACGACAATTCATTTTTCCGGGTGAGCTAACCGAGCCGGTTTTCGTTCTTGATGTGCTCCGTGCAAACTGCGATTTCATCGTCAATGGCCTTGATTTTCAGCGCCAGGCCCACGTCGCTCGGACAATTCTCAAAATCCACAACCAGCGGGCGACGCTTGCGCCTCAACTCTTCCAACTCGCTCTTCCAAACACTTGCATTCGCTAACATGCTAGGAACCTCCCGGCTTAAACTTCCAAGGCTGTCTCGCTTGTGAGTGCGCCCCGTTATCCGATTCATCCTGGACTAGCTAAAATGCGCCTCAATTACGCCTTGGACCCAGCGAGCCGTCAGGAGTGGGCCGGGCTGACTGTCAGAGAGGAAGGAAGCCCGGGTCTTCAGTAGTCTTCCACAGGCTTGCGGCTAAACGGGGATCGCGGCGTTCGAGGCGCGCGCGCGCTGCGGTAATCCTCGAGTTCCGCATTGGTGATGGCAAAGTGAGTGTCCGGCGGATGATTGGCGTGCGTCGCCAGTTCGCGGTGCAGTTTCCGCGAGCAAACGTCCGGCGCATCCTGAATGCGCAGCAGGTGCCCGTTGAAGGCTTCGGTCGGAATCGTCAAAGTGAAATCGCGAGGCTCGCTGGAAACTTCCCGCACGGTGAAGGTGTACTCGCGGACCCGCGCCTTTACCTCGTATCCCACAAATTGCACGATAATTTCGTGGCTCACTTGCGGCCTGCGACCAGCCCGAGAGCGGGGACTGCCGCGACGACCTTTTTGATTTTCCTGGCCCGCCGCCGTTTGGGCGGCGTTCCTTCCGCAGCGTCCACGACCATGATGCTGGTCACGAATTTCTTCATGCCGTGAAGGTCGAAGTCAATCGACGTGCGGTCCGAATTCGATTCGGTGACCACACCAAGACCGTACTGGAAGTGCTTGATGTATGCGCCTTCTTCGAGAGCTTTCAAAATGCCTCCTTGCGGGGAACATGCCTGACATGCTTGGGCGATGGCAACAATTCCCCCGAATCGAGCCCAAAAAAATGGCCCGCAAGTGTGGACTTGCAGGCCTCCAAGAAACGAAAGGTTTACAAGAGCAACAATCTCATCTCAATCTTAACACGCTGTCTCTCCACCACCTAACGATATCCCTGTTCGAGTGAATCGGCGTGGTCCTTAATATGCGGCACAAACCTGCCTCCACAAGAAACGGAGGGGATTTAGTTCATGCTCAGTTGAATTGTGAACTGAAAATGACGGGAGCAGCACAGCAAATCGCGGCGAGACTTACGAAAAAAGGCGAAGAGCTCGCTAATTTGCCGGAGAAAAGATCCAATCAAATGGCAAAATTCGGAGGAGCCGCGTTTTCGATACCTTTCCGTGCCAGCCACATCGCGGGTTTTCGCAGGCAACTTCCTCTTCCCCAAAGATTTTCATGGCATCGTTTTCCGAGAGTGCCGGCTTGGAGCACTTCCGCTGCAAATTGATATTGTGCCCATCTTTTGGGCACGCAAACACGATTCTGTACGCTTTGCTCATACCCCATGATAACACTTCGCAGCTCCCCTGACCAACGCCGGAACCACCTACATTCCAAATCGTTGTCCTCCAGTGGCTTGGAATAAATCTAACTTCCTTTGTTTCTGTAAGTTCCGGTACCGTTTCGCTTTGGCTACCGGGGCCGTCTAGCAGGCTGCTGAAGAACCCCTCCAGAACTTTGTCATTCCGAGCGAAGCGAGGAATCTCTCTTTCTTTTCATGGGGCAAATCGAAGAGAGATTCCTCGCTTCGCTCGGAATGACAAAATAAATTACTCTTTCCGCAGCCAGCTAGGGCTTGGGCGCGTAATCCTTCTGGTATCCGTTCCGGCTGTTCTTTACGGTGAAGCTGCCGTCGGGCCGCGCGCTCAGTTGGATGTAATTTACCGCTCCCTCATTGGGGACGCCGGTTGCGGCTGTACCGCCGGTTCCCTGATTCGCGATGAATTTTTCCGGCATATTGTGATCCCCGGCGTCTACGGCGTAATGCAATTGCCAGAGGTCTTCCAGGCCGGGCGATGTCTTTAGCGTTTCGAAGGTGGCCACGGCGCCGCCTTTTTTTGCTCCGTTGTCCATGATCGCCACGCGGGGGTGCTCGGCCTTTACCAGCATTGGAAGGCTGGAGATATCCTGGCCGTGATGCGAAACGATGTATACATCGAGCGTTCCGATCAGGTTGTTCGGGCAAGCCAGGTCATGTTCCTTATTCCAGGTCAGATCGCCGAAATCCCCCAAACGGAATTTGCCAAGCGAAATCACCACGCCCACCGACTGTTTGTTTTCGCCGCCTACGAGAGGATCCAGCGTCTCATCTTTTGGCGCGAAACCCGCGCACAGAGGGTTTGCCATGCCCGCGCCTGCGAGAGGTTTAGTAATCGTTTGGGCGGCCGAAGAAATCACTTGAACGTCGATCCCCGGGATTGGAATTTTGTCGCCGGGCCTGGCCAGGATATGTTTACCTTCCCCGCGGACTTTCAGATAGGCTGCGTAATTCTGAGGAACGTTTCGAGCCTCTTCCGCGCTCGGTCCATGATCGACAAAATTTTTAATGGGGATCAGGCCGGCTAGATCGGCCACTCCGCCGGCATGGTCCGCGTGATAGTGCGTCAGCACCAGATAATCGATTTGGCTGACGCCGGCCAGTTTCGCGACGCTGGCAATGCGGCCGGCGTCGCGTCCTCCCGGCCAGCCTGTATCAACCAGCAGGGATTGGCCGCTGGGCGACACGAACAGCGTCGATTGCCCGCCCTCCACGTCGATGAAATAAACTTCCAGCGCTTTCTTTTGCTGCGCCCACAGCATCGGCGCTGCGAGACACATCGCGACCGCAATCGCCAATAACGCCTTCTTCCGCATGATTCCTCCAATGATCCAAATGTCACCCGGAAGGGCGGCACTAAAATTTCGCTTCCTCATTGCCATCCTCCCCTGCGAGGCGCCGGTTTTCCTGATTGCCGCGGCCCAGGCGATGGTTTGCAATCGCGTGACCTAGTTTTCCGGCGTAGATAGCGGAGGGAAGTATACACAATTCAAATTCAGATGATTCCAAATTTTGCTGACGGAGCAATGACAAACCAAAGATGCTTTGCAACTTAGTGCCTGAGGAAACCAATACCGCAGGTGTGATCGCGACCGGAACGATTTACTGCTATTCTGGGCCTTGAATGGCAAAGAAAAAGAGCGCCCTTAAAAAGGCAGTCGAAACAACGGCTGAAATGCTTCTAGCTCACTTCATGACGCTGACGCGGGCGGAAGCTAAGGCTATGCGCAAAGAAATTCACGCCATGGCTGCCAGGACTTCAAGATCCCTGAAACGCAAGAAATCTTCAAAACCTGTTCGTTAATCTTGCAGGTCTGGAATTTCCCTTGTCAGCAGGCGTAGGCAACGATTACGCTTTCGGTCCATGCCTCGCCACTTTGCCGCGTCTTGTGCCATAACAGCGTTCCTGGCGCTGCTGTTTTTTGCGCCTGCCCTCCCCCTGGCGGCGCACGATATCCCCAGCGACGCGACGGTTCAGATGTTTTTCAAGCCGGACGGAAACAGATTGTATCTACTCGTGCGCGCGCCGCTCAAAACCATGCGTGATGTAGAATTCCCCGAACGTGGGCAGGGCTACCTGGATTTCGACCGTGTGGATCCGACGCTGAGGGAAGCCGCAAGTTTGTGGGTGTCTGATTTCATCGATGTGTACGAGGGAAACGCGCTCTTGCCCAAGCCGCGCGTCGTCGAGACCCGCCTCTCTTTAGAATCCGATCCCTCGTTTGCGTCTTACGACCAGGCCCTTGCGCACATCAACGGTCCGAAACTCACGAATAACACCGCCATTTTCTGGGATCAATTGATGATGGACGTGCTCTTCGAGTATCCCATTCAATCCGACCAGTCGCGCTTCTCGATTCATCCCGCCCTCGATCGACTGGCCAATCGGGTGGTCATCGCCCTTCGTTTTCTCCCGCCGGGCGGAGCGGTTCGCGCCTTTGAGTTTCTCGGCGATCCCGGCCTCGTGCGCCTGGATCCGCGCTGGTTCCAGGCCGCCGGCCAGTTTGTGAAGCTGGGCTTCCTTCACATTCTGGATGGAACCGATCATCTGCTGTTTCTGTTTTGCCTGGTGATTCCGTTCCGGCGCTTCCGCGCTCTCATTCCGGTGGTCACCGCATTCACGGTCGCGCATTCGATCACGCTCATCGCCTCGGCCTACAATCTCGCGCCGGACGCTCTATGGTTTCCGCCGCTCATCGAAACGCTGATCGCCACGTCCATCGTTTACATGGCGCTCGAAAATATCGTCGGCGGCGCGACCGTGCAGCGGCGCTGGATGATCACGTTCGGTTTCGGCCTCGTTCACGGTTTCGGTTTTTCATTTGCTTTGCGGCAGACCATGCAGTTCGCGGGTTCGCACCTGCTGGCCTCTTTACTTTCATTCAATATCGGTGTCGAGCTGGGACAGCTTCTCGTTCTCGCCCTGATGATCCCCGCCTTGGAGCTCCTCTTCCGATATGTGGTCGCCGAGCGAATGGGCACCATCATCCTGTCGGCAATCGTGGCCCACACGGCATGGCACTGGATGATTGACCGTTACCAGGTGCTGCGCCAGTATCAAATTCGCTGGCCAGCGCTGGACGCAGCTCCCCTGGCGAAAGGGCTGCGCCTGCTGATGCTCATCGTGATCGCCGCAGGTCTTGTGTGGCTCGTGTTCGGCCTCCTCTGGCCTCGCCTGGGCCGGGCAGACGAGAGCCATCCCGTGCGCACGCGTTGACTCAATTCCAAATCAAATGAACTTCCACACATCGCGCGCGATTCTGTAGGACAGCCACTCTTGGCTGTCCCGCGCAACCTCCGCAGCGCCTACGCGGACAGCCAACAGTGGCAGTCCCAGCAAACTCGCTGGCATCCCTTGCGTTTGCTTGACAACGTGCTGAAGGCGTTTACACTTAGCGGGTTCCAAACGATGCACATTCGCGTTTAAAATTGCCTGAAGGCGGAGATGCGACTTTCGAAACCATCCGCGGCAAGCTTTGATCAAGTCGTGCGGGTGTGCCTTTCATGATCGATGTGCGCGAGGAAATAGCGAGCGCTCCGATTGGGCCTTACCACCGCTTCCTCGCCCTGCTCATTGGCATGGTGGTTTTCTTTGACGGCTACGATACCTTCAATCCCGCCTATGTTATTCATTACGTGGCTAAGCCGTGGCAACTGGCGCCCAGCCAGGCCGGCCTGCTTGTGTCCAGCGGCTTGATCGGCTTCATGATCGGTTCGCTACTGCAAGGGAAATTCTCGGACCGCTACGGCCGGCGCGCTACGCTTCTGGCGGCTCTCTGGATCGTCACCGTTTTCAGCTTTGCAACAGCGGCCCTCGGAAATTCGTTCTTTGCGTTCTGCGGTTTCCGATTGCTAACAGGGCTTGGCATGGGCGCGCTCTTGCCGCTCGGCGTAACCTACGTCAACGAATATGCGCCGCGCCGCCTGGCCAACACCTTTTCCATGTGGGGCTGGGCCCTCGGCTGGGCCGCCGGCGGCATCGTCGCCGCAGCCATCGGAATTTATCTCACTCCGATGTTCGGCTGGCAGGCGCTCTATTACGCCGCGTCGCTTTCCATCGTTCTCGTGCTGGTTTGCCACGTGGCCCTTCCCGAGTCACTGCAATTTTCCGCGATGCGCGGCAATTGGCAGGGCATCGCTCAGATTTTAAGCCGCCTGAATCCGGCGCAGGCTGCGCGCTATGACGCGCCCGGCCAGAAATTCATGTTCCCTGAGCCAAGCGATCGTCCAGCCTCAGTGTCGCTGCTGCTGTCACCCCGCTATCGCAGAACGACTCTGTCGGTTTGGGTTTCGGCATTTTTCATTCTGTTCGGTATTTGGGGTCTTTCGGGCTGGATCCCCACCGCTATGATGCAGCGGGGCGAGGGATTCGCTACCAGCTTCAGTTTCGGCGCCTTGATTCAGGCCATGGCCTTCGTCGGTTCGCTCTTGTGCGGCTACATTGCCGACCGGGGCGGCAAGGACCGCGAAGCGATGGCAGCATGGTGGCTAGGCGGCGCTATTTCAGTCACCATCCTCGTTCTGGTGAATGTGCACGCCCTGAACGTCATCTGCGTCGGCGCTGCCGGCTTCTGCATTCTGGGAGGTCAAAACGTGCTGAACAATTTCACTGCCGCATCTTATGATACGGAAGTGCGCGGCACCGCCGTTGGCATGATGCTAGGAGTTGGACGCGCCGGGGGAATTCTCGGCCTTTTCATTACCGGCCTGCTCCAGCAGCATACGCCTGGAACGGCCGGCCTGTTTGTGGCCATTGGCGCCGCGTCGCTTATCGGCGGCATTGCAATCGTGTTTGTGAGTCCCCGCCCAACGCGGGAGCTTGTTGCAACAGCGGACGCGTTGCGTGCGTCCTGATCACCCGCGCAAGAGTTTGGCTTAAGTCTGTGTAGCGCCCGCCTTCAGGCGGGCATGTTGCTTTATACGAATTGCCAGCATGAAGGCGGGCGCTACATAAGCAAGGACCGAGTTCTCATCCACACTCGGCAAGGGCGATACACCGGGCTGATCCAAATGAGATTAGCCTGAGATGAAAGGGAGACCGATTCATGGCCCAGGGCAAGCGAGTCGCATTGGTCACAGGCGCAGCTACCGGCATTGGCCGCGCGGCCGCAGTAGCTCTGGCGGATGTGGGCTACGACGTTGCGATCAATTACAGCCGCAGTGAGAGCGCTGCGCGCGAAACCGCCGCCCTCGCCCAGGCCAAAGGGGCTAAGACTATTCTTTTCAAATGCGACGTCAGCGATGATCCATCAGTGCGCAAAATGCTCGCAGCCGTCGAGCAGGAATTCGGGCGCCTCGATGCTCTGGTGAACAACGCGGGCACCACATCGAACGTCAAGCCCGCCGATTTCGAGGCCATGACGGCCGAGGATTGGGACCGCGTCTTCGCTGTAAACGTGCGAGGAATGTTTCAAGTGACCCGCGCCGCCTCGCCGCTCCTCAAGGCCGCCCGCGGCAGCATCGTCAACACCGCCAGCATCGTCGGCCTGCGTCCCGGACCGCAGCCGTTGCCCTATGCCGCCAGCAAAGCCGCGGTCGTGAGCCTCACCAAATTGCTGGCCCTCAATCTCGCCCCGGACGTCCGCGTCAACGCAGTGGCCCCTGGGTGGATGGAGGGTGACTGGATGAAACGCATGCTGGCGGACAGGTATGATGATCTGATGGCGCGCCGCGCGAAGAGCACGCCCTTGCGCCGTTGCGCCACTGCCGAAGACGTAGCCGAGGTCATCGTCAACCTCATTACCAGCAATCGCTTCGTTAACGGCGAGATCATTGTGATCGATGGCGGCTTTTCCGCAACAACGTAGCGATGCGTTGTGGCGCCGGCCTTTCGCCGGCGTTTTTGCGATGCGATGAGATAGGAAAGACCGCCGGCGGGACGCCGGAGCCACGAAAAGCGAACGTACTTTGCAGGCTCTGTGGTTTATGACGTACCGATGAACGTTGTACTAAGAATCAAGGGCCAAGGGAGGGTCACTCGTGCTGGATGGGGTCGTTCCATTTCCACCGGAATTTGCCAAACGTTACCGCGAAAAGGGATATTGGATCGATAAATCCCTGGCGCAGGAATACAGAATTGCTTTTGACAAATATGACAAGCGGGTCGCCCTGCTCGACCGCGACCGCTCCATCACCTACGGCGAACTCGACCGGATGTCGGACAATCTGGCGCTGAGCCTCTTGCAAATTGGCCTCCGCCCGCTGGACCGGGTCGTGGTGCAATTGCCGAATGTCTCCGAATTCGTTGTTCTCTACCTGGCGCTTCAGAAAATCGGTTGCATCCCCATTGCAGCGCTCATACCGCACCGCTATGCGGAAATCAGCCAGTTCGTGGAGCTTTCCGGCGCCACCGCTTGCGTCGTCCCTGACCAGCATGGCGATTTTGACTACTGCGCGATGGTCGGGCGCATTCGCCAAAAATTTCCAAAGCTGCGCCATGGCATCGTTCTTGGACCGGCACGCCCCGGCTTTCTATCGCTTCCCGAACTGATCGCCAAGCCGGCCGGTCTGCCCGCATCAAAATTGTCGGAGATTCAAATCGATCCGGCGGATCCGGCCATCTTTCAGCTCTCCGGAGGAACCACTGGCATTCCAAAACTGATTCCTCGCTCGCACAACGATTACGCCTACAATTCCAAAGTAGCTTCGAGCGTCTGCGCGGTCGGTGAAAATTCCGTCCTGCTCGTGATTCTTCCCATCGCCCACAACCTGCCGCTCGCGTGTCCCGGCATTCAAGGTTTTCTTTTCCATGGCGGCCGCGTCGTCCTCAGCACCAGCGCCCGGCCCGAGGACGTTTGCGCTCTAATCGAAAAGCACCGCGTCACTCATATTAAAGTGGTTCCCGCACTTCTGATCCGGTTATTACACGATCCGGCCGTGTCCCGTCACGACCTCTCTTCTCTGAAAATTATTCAAAGTGGTGGCCAGTCCATGCTTTCCGAAGTCCGTTTGCTCTCCAAGAGACTCATTCCCAGCGCGTTCGTGCAGGAGAATTTCGGAATGTCCGAGGGCCTGCTGATGTTTGTGCGCCTCGACGACCCGCTGGACGTCAGCCAGGAAACTGTGGGCCGTCCTGTATGCCCGGATGACGAAGTGCGTCTGCTCGACGATGACGATCGCGAAATTCTCGGCGGCGAAGTGGGCGAACTCTGCTGCCGCGGCCCGTACACGTTGCGAGGTTACTTCGGCGTCCCGGAGTACAACGCCCGCACATTCACTTCCGATGGATTTTATCGTTCCGGTGACTTGATGCGGCGGCACCGGTCCGGAAACTACATTGTGGAAGGGCGAAAAAAAGATCTCATCAATCGCGGCGGCGAAAAAATCAGCGCCGAGGAGATCGAGAACCTGATCCTCTCTCATCCCTCGGTGAAGAACGTCTCCTGCGTACCTGTGCCGGATCCTGTGCTCGGCGAACGCATGTGCGCCTGCGTCCTGCTACGCGAAAACGGCAGCCTGGGCTTCGATGAATTGAAAACTTTTCTGCTCGCCAAGGAAATCGCCAAGTACAAGCTCCCCGAGCGATTGGAAATCATGCAGGAATTCCCGCTGACAGCGTTCGGCAAGGTTTCCAAAAAGACGCTGACGGAGACGATTTCCCAGAAAATGATTGCGGAGCAGAAAAGCAAGGACAGCGCCTCGGCCTAGATTGCAAAAAGGCGAACAAACGGATGCTCGCATGAGAATCATCGACGTTCATTGCTATCCCAACACACGCGAGTGGATCGCCTGCCAGCAGCCCTATGTCGACGCGCTGGCCGCCTACTGGAACCGCCCCTGGGTGCCGAAAAAGGAGGAAGAAGTTGTCCAGGAATTCGCGGCCGCGGGCGTCGAGGCGATTCTTGTCGCGCTCGATCTGGAAACGACCATCGGCACGCCCCCCTGTTCGAACGATTTTGTTTCGAACATGCAAAAACGTCATCCCCTGCGAATCATCCAATCCTGGGCGGCAGTTGACCCGTTCAAAGGCGAGACAGCGATTCGAGAGGCGCGCCACGCTGTACGCGACCTTGGGATGCTGGGTTTCCACTTCCACCCGATCATGGGTCATTTCGCCGTGAATGACCGCCGCCTCTACCCGCTGTTCGAACTCATCAATGAATTGAAGGTGCCCGTCATGATTGACGTGGGAACCACCGGCATGGGCGCTGGGATGCCCGGCGGCATGGGCGCAAAAATCCGCCACGCCCATCCCTCGGCCATTGATGAATTAGCCGCGGACTTTCCGGCCCTGAAGATTCTTGCCGCTCATCCCGGCTGGCCCTGGGTGGACGAGATGACGGCGGTGGCCCTGCACAAGGGCAACGTGTTCTGGGAGTTGTCAGGCTGGGCGCCGCAATATTTTCCGCCCCAGCTGAAAAAAGATATTCGTGGCCGCCTGAAAGACAAGATTATATTCGGCAGCGATTATCCCAGCATTCCGTACGAGCGCCTGCTCCGCGAATGGGATGAACTCGGCTACAGCGATGAAATTAAGGAACGCATTTTCCACCGCAATGCCGAACGCGTTCTCGGGCTTTAGCAGCACAGGCAAGAGTGCCCGAGCTGCTTCGCCAATCAGGAGGTGACCATGGCTTCTCCCATCCGTCGTGTGGTTACAGGGAAAGACGCAACGGGCAAGGCCATCGCAATAATCGATGACGTGGCTGCTTCTGTTCACCGGCGGGAAGAATTGGGCGTTACCAACACGCTACTTTGGGTGACGGATTCCAATCCGGTGGACCTTTCGATTCGAGAGGACACGGCAAATAGAAAGATCGGCATCACTCCGCCAACTGGAGGCACCATCTTCCGGGTGATCGAATTTGCTCCGGAAACGGAAGTGAAGGCCGACTACGAGACACGGCTCCGAAATTTTCAGGGTCTCGGAGTTGCTCCCGAAGGCGAATCCCGCCAGAAACCGCGCCACCCCGCGATGCACCGGACAAGAACCATCGACTATGCTTTGATTTTGTCCGGCGAGATCGACCTGCTCCTGGACGATTCCGAGATCCACTTGAAGCCGGGCGATGTGGTCATCCAACGCGGGACCAACCACGCCTGGAACGCAATTGGTGGTCCAGCCCTATTCCTGGCCGTTTTGATTGATCGAGACCTGGGGCACCGATAAGAGGCGAG
>DATHPN010000097.1:0-34171 GCA_035483715.1 Candidatus Acidiferrum sp. | reverse complement strand
GTTCCGCCCCATAGCGCCGAGTGGATGCCCAGCTCGGCTGAAACAGCCGCGAGACGCTGCGAACCCGGCGTCTGCGAGGTTCCTGCGCTGAACTGATTGGGATGGACCACGCTAATGGAGAGTGGGCTGCTTTCGCTCATGCCGATTCGATGTCCGAAGGTGCGCGAGGTTGCAACCCGGCAAAATTCACGACACTGATTCTGTCTGAAAGTTTCCGCCCTAGTCCGAAGAGTTCGGGACATCCCAACCTCCTTGCGAATTTCACGCGTTGAGGAATCGTCTTCGCAGGTGCTACCATTTGCTGCCTGACCCAGTTCCCCAAGGAGACACAACCATGCCACTCCAGAATTCAGATGTATGGTTCATCACCGGCTGTTCGACCGGCTTCGGCCGGGAACTCGCGAAGCTCGTGCTCGATCGTGGCTATCGAGCCGTCATTACGGCGCGCGACCCGGGAAAAATTCGGGACCTCACCGCTGGCCACGAGGGCCGCGCTCTGGCCCTGAAGCTGGACGTCACGGACAAGGCGGAAGTGGCCGAGGCCGTGAAACAGGCCGAAGCAAAATTCGGCAGCATCGACGTGCTGGTGAACAACGCAGGATACGGTTACGTCGGCGCGCTCGAAGAAAGCGATGAGGTCGAGGTCCGAGCCATGGTGGAGACAAATTTTTTCGGTCTCGCGCGGATGGTCCACGTGGTGCTTCCGGGCATGCGTCGCAGGCGGCGCGGCAATATCGTCAACATTTCTTCCATCGGAGGCCTTGTCGGATTCCCAGGCGTGGGCTATTACAACGCCACCAAGTTCGCTGTGGAAGGTCTTTCCGAAGCGCTTTCGAAAGAAGTCGCGCCGCTCGGCATCAGGGTGCTAGTGGTTGAGCCGGGCCCGTTCCGCACCGACTGGGCCGGACGTTCTCTGAAGAGAAGCAGCCGGCAGATCCCCGAGTATGCCGAAACAGCCGGCGCTTTCCGCCAGCGCATTGAGGGCGGGAGCGGCAAGCAGGGTGGCGATCCGGTGCGCGCAGGCGAGGCGATCATCAAGGCGCTGGAGTCCGACAAAATGCCCCTTCGCCTGGTGCTGGGCGCAATCGCGCTGGAACGTGCGCGGATCAAAATAGCAGAATTGCGCAGCGAATTGGACGCCTGGGAAGAAACCACGCTGAGCGCCGACTACCCCGAGAGCCAGACCGCTTCAGCGAGATAGCATCGCTGCGTTCCGCGTTTCGATCTTCCGTAATGTGAATCCACAAAGGATGCAGACGACGTTCCGGATTCGGTGGGCTCAACGATTCGCCAACGTGGCAATGTTTCCCAGGCCCAGCAGTCGATTGTCGGCGGTTACCAGAGTGAGTCCAAGCACGGCGGCCGTAGCAGCCAGGAAACGATCGGCCGGATCCTGGTGCAAGAGCGGCAGTTCCTGGGCCGCGGCCACGATTTCGTGCGTTAATGGAGCCTCGCGCATATGCGCGGTTGCCGAGGTGACCCACTCTCGCACATTCCCGTGCAACCGGACTCGTCCCTTGGCGTGCAACAACAGAACTTCCCACGCGCTCACCGGGGACAACCAACCTCATTGTTTCGATCCCTGAGTTCGGTTTGCACGCGGCGCGAGAGCCGTTTCGGTTCCGCCAGGCTCCAAATCCAAATGTGGGTGTCCAGCAGAAGCTTCAATGCTTTAGCGCCTCGATAGACTGTGTGTCGATCACCGGCGAGACGACATCGCCCATGATATCGACGCTCCCCGACAGGGAACCGATCCAACTTCCTTCGTCCCCGTCGCTGGAGGCAGGAACGACATCCGCAATCGCTTTTCCTCGGCGCGTGACTCGCAGCGGAGTCTTCGTCTTGCTCACCTCTTCGAGAAGCGACAGGCACTTGGCCTTAAACTCGGAAATGGCAACCGCGCGAATCGTTCTTTTCTTCCCGCCAATCATAGGTGTTCTCCAAAGACCACTATAGAATGCCATGGTCATTCAAAATAGTCACAATTCACATCCATGGGTGAGGGGTGGAAACCCGGGAACGCCAATCTCCCGATTGGCGAATTCGTCCAACGCCAATCGGGAGATTGCCTTTCCCGGGAGAAATCACCCCTTCCGTCAATCCCAGCGCGAGCACCGCGTGCCACGCCAGTTAGCCCATACCGAAGATCCCACCGGCCTCCAACGGGAAAAACGCCGCTTTCAACACCATCCAGTCGCGAGTGGCAATTTAATCATGGACACAACGAGAGGGGAAAACCGATCTGGCGGGATTTATGGAGCGGGCGATGGGAATCGAACCCACGTCTAGAGCTTGGGAAGCTCCTATTCTACCATTGAACTACGCCCGCACCAGGCTAACGCTACCAAACCCGCAGAAGTCTTGCAAGAATTCAATGGGCTGCATTTCATGCTAGAGTGTCGCGGTGCGTTTGTCCAGGGCCGCGCGGCGCGGTCGTGGCTGAACTTCTGGGGAGGAAGTTTTGGCGTACCGGGATTTGCGCGAATTTATTGCCAGGTTGGAAAAAGAAGGCGAGTTGCGGCGCATCGCCGCGGAAATTGATCCGGTCCTCGAGATCACGGAGATCACCGATCGCGTGACTCGCGCCGGCGGCCCGGCCTTGCTGTTTGAAAAACCAAAAGGCTCGCGCGTGCCGCTGCTCATCAACATGCTGGGCAGCGAACGCCGCATGAATCTCGCTCTGGAAGTCTCGAACATCGAGGACGTGGCGGCGCGCATCCGCGGCTTCCTCGACATGCAATCGCCGCAGGGCCTGCTCGACAAAATCAAAATGTTGCCGAAGCTGGCCGAGTTGGGCTCTTTTTTCCCGAAGTCCGTGAAGACCGGTCCATGCAAGGAAATCATTCGCCGCGAAAATTTCTCGCTGTTCGAATTTCCCATCCTGAAGTGCTGGCCGCAGGATGCCGGGCGTTTCATCACCTGGCCGTTGGTCTTCACGCGCAATCCGGAAACAGGGAAGCGCAATGTGGGCGTCTACCGCATGCAAGTCTTCGACGAGCGCACCACAGGCATGCACTGGCAAACGCAGAAGCATGGCGCTGAACATTTCCGCCGCGCCCGGGCAGCCAATCCCGGCGGGCGCATCGACGTGGCCGTTGCGATTGGATCGGACCCCATGACTTGTTTGTCTGGAATTCTGCCCATCCCGCCGGATCTCGATGAATTGATGTTTGCCGGATTCCTGCGCCGCGATCCCGTGGAAATGGTTTCCTGCGAAACTTGCGACCTGGAAGTGCCTGCGAATTCCGAAATCATCCTCGAAGGATACGTGGACTTAAAGGAAATGCGCACGGAAGGCCCCTTCGGCGATCACACCGGTTTTTATTCGCTGGAAGGCGAGTTCCCCATTTTCCACGTCACTTGCGTGACCCAGCGCCGTGATCCCATTTACCTCACGACCATTGTCGGTCCGCCGCCGCAGGAAGATTTTTTCATGGGCCATGCCGTCGAGCGCATCTTCCTTCCAGTCATGAAAATGCAGTACCCCGAAATTGTGGACGTGGCCATGCCGGCCGAAGGCGTCTTTCATCATCTGATGATTGTTTCCATCCGCAAGTCCTATCCCGGCCACGCGCGAAAAATCATGCACGCAATCTGGTCCTTAGGCCAGGCCATGTTCACCAAGGTCGTGGTGGTCGTGGATCATGATGTAAACGTGCAAAATTCGCGCGAAGTGGTTTGGAAATCGCTCTGCGCCATCGATCCCGAGCGGGATGTGGAATTTGTTATGGGCCCGGCGGACACCTTGGATCACGCCTCGCGCATCCAGGATTACGGCTCAAAAATGGGGATTGACGCCACACGCAAATGGGAAAGCGAAGGTTTCCGTCGCCCCTGGCCCGATGAAATTGTCATGGATTCTGCCACGAAAAGACGCATCGATTCGATCTGGCACACGCTGGGTCTGTCCCGATAACACAAAGTTCCCCCCGAGGTGCCTGGAAAGCTCATACCAGTAATAGTAGTCCTAGTATTCATGAAACCCCATACCTTGCGCTTTTTGCCCATTTCCTGTCCGCACGTCCAGCCGACTAAGCGGTATTAATCAGAACAACTTGCGAATCCGATTGCTTGACACACCATGGGTTGGATGCCAAATTCGCTGTACGGCCACCGCTCTGCGGGAAAAAGGTTTTCATGCCGTGATGCGTTCCCGGGGCCGTATGGGGCCCCCGTCGGGCAAATCGAGAGAAGCGACAAATTTTGACCGGCTACTGAAAGCGTGGCGGACGTAGAACTTAACTTCAAGAACCCGGTCCAGGGCTGTGGATGCCGCAGGTTCTTGTTCGTGACGAGCGCGGGTGTGATGGCGGCGTTGGCTCCAAGGTTATCCGGTCCACTCGCAGGGACGGATCGCCAGACAACGTTTGAAAGATTCGGCAAGCGAGGGATTCCTGAGGGGTCTGGATATGTTTGGTGGCTCGAAACAAAAGGCTCTGGTCGGTTTGGACATCGGCTCGAGTTCCATCAAAGCCGTGGAACTGAAAAGCACCAAGCACGGCTATGAACTCGTCAGTTTCGGTTTGGAACCTCTGGCCCAGGACACCGTAGTCGACGGCGCGATTATGGACGCGCCGCTTGTGGCCGGCGCGATCAGCAATATTTTTGATTCCCACAAAGTCAAAACGAAGAATGTGGCCACCGCGGTTTCGGGCCATTCGGTGATTGTCAAGCGGGTCTCGCTGCCTTCCATGACCGAGGAAGAGCTCTACGATCGCATCCAATCCGAGGCCAGCCAGCACATTCCCTTCGATATCGCGGACGTGAACCTGGACCACCAGTTGCTCGAATCCGTGGACTCGCAAATGGATGTCCTGCTGGTGGCGGTCAAAAAAGATAAAATCCTGAACCATACCAACGTGCTGGCGCAAGCGGGGAAAAATTCCACGGTCGTCGATATCGACGCATTTGCCCTGCAGAATTGCTACGAGGAAAATTACGATCCGGATCCCAGCCAGACCATCGCCCTGCTGAATATCGGCGCCAGCGTAATGAACATCAATATCGTGCGCGGCGGCATCCCCCTGTTTACCCGCGACGTTTCGGTCGGCGGCAATCAGTATACCGACGCTCTGCAGAAGGAATTGGACCTGAGCTTTGAAGACGCCGAGCGGCTGAAGCACGGGGAAAACATCGCCGGCGTCGCCGACGAACACCGCGCCACCATTCTGCGCTCGGTGACCGACATCCTGGTCCTGGAAATTCAAAAGACCTTCGACTTTTTCCGCGCCACCGCGACGGGCGAGAGCATTCAGAAAATTGTCGTGGCTGGCGGCAGCGCGCGTGTGCCCGGCTTGATGGATGTGCTGCGGGAAGAGTTTGCCGTCCCGGTCGAGGAAATGTATCCGTTTCGTAAAATCGTGATCAATCCGGCCCGCCACAACGAGGATCAGATTCGCGAACTCGCTCCGCGCCTGGCGATCGCGGTAGGGCTCGCCCTCAGGAGTTTTGACGAACCATGATTCGCATCAACTTACTCGGGAGAGTACGGCCGAAAGCCACCCGCACCTCGGTGCCGCTCGAGGCCACCTTGCAATATGTGCTGCTGGCGATTGCCGTGGTCGTGAGCGGCGGCGCCCTGTATGGCCACTATCTGCTGCTCGATCGCGAGAACACCAAGATTTTGGCGCACATCCAGAAACAGATGGGCGAAAAGGCGCGGCTCGAACAATTGAAGCAGCAGGTGGACAATTTCGAGAAGCAACGAGCCGTCCTGCAGCAACGGATCAGCGTCATTGAAGAACTCCAGCGCAACCGCACCGGCGGCCAGGAGCTCTTCGAAGCCATCGCCAACACCGTCAGCCGCACCGACACCTTGTGGCTTACATCCGTGGAACGCAAAGGGGATGGTCTGACCATCAACGGCTCGGCGGGTTCGATTAATGCGGTTGCCAATTACATTACGCAACTCAAGCGCTCGGGTTACTTCCAAACGGTGGAAATTCTGGAATCACACCAGGATGAATCCAGCAAGACGATTGAGGTTTTTATTTTCAGCCTGACGGCTCAGTTTGGCCTGCCGCAAACCGCCGCCGCGCCCGCGGCCACCGGCAATGCCGCGCCAGCCGCCAACGCGCCGCCCGCGGATCGCAAGGCGGGGAAGACCTAGGGGGAGCGATGGCGATTTCGTTCCGCGAATATCCGTGGTACCTGCAAGCGTTGATCTTCTTTGCGCTGGCGCTGGTCATTTTTGGAGCCGGTGAGTATATGCCCATGTCTCCTGTGGCGACGATGCGCAACACGCTGGATGAAAACCATACCAAGGATTCCGATTTGAACCGCCAGGTGTCGGAACTGCAGGTTTACGAGCGCCGCAATGCGGAATTTAAGGTGGAGATGGCCGCTCTGGAAAAACAGTTGGACACCCTGAAAGCGATTGTGCCGGAAGAAAAAGAAGTGGACGAGTTCATGCGTCTGCTTCAGGAAGCCGCTGCCGCTTCAGGGGTGCAGATTCGCAGCCTGAAGGCACAGGCGGTCGTTCCCAAGGACTTTCATTACGAACTGCCTTTCCAAATTAGCGTGGATGGGCCGTACTTCAGCGTCGAGGATTTCTTTGCCCGTCTCAGCCGTCTGTCCCGGATTATCAATGTCGGCGACTTGTCGTTTACCGGCCTTGCCGATCAGTCGAGATCGAAGTTCCCCCTGCGACCCGGCACCACGGTCACAGGAACGTGTACGGTAACAACGTTCTTTAGCAAGCCGATGGATGAGACCACGGCCGCGGCGGGCAAGAAGCCGCCCGTAAAAAAATAGGCGGAATCGAGCCGACTGACTATGCGACTCGCAAAATCAACGCGAACCCTGTTGCCGCTGACTCTTTCGGCGGTTCTTGCAACGTGCGCTTGGGCGCAAGAACACCCGAACGTCCAGCCCAACGCGGTGCGCAATCTCGTGACGACCCAGGCAGCTAGCCCATCCCAGGCGACAGGCGCCCCGCAGACCCCGGCGCCGCCTCCGGCGAAACCTTCGAGCGCCAAAACTGCGAAGTCGCCGGCAAAAGCTTCGGCCAAGTCCCCGGCAAAAGCTCCCGCGGAATCGAAGGACGCCAAGAATGTGGCTGCCGCTGGCTCCGCTAAACCGCCTGTCGAAAAGCCCATGGTGAAGCGCGATCCATTCGACGCGCTGCTTACCAAGGCGCGCGCCAGCAGTGCGCCGCCGGAAAACCTCCCGCCCGGAAAGGCGGGCCTGATTGTCGATACCTTGCGCATCGATGGCATCGTGCGCAGCGCCGGCGGGATGATCGCCATTGTTTCGAATTCCCAACAGCGCGTTTATTTTCTGAGGGAAGGCGACAAGTTGTACGACGGCTCTGTCGAGAAAATTACCCTCGATGGAATTACATTCCACGAAATTGGCAAAGACGCTTTTGGAAAACCGCTGGAACACACGGTGAACAAGCGACTTTACCCTAGTCCAGGAGAACAGCGATGAAGACGAATTGGCCGGCTCTCGGGTTCAGCTGCCTTTTGCTGGCAGGCGCCGCAGTTGCGGTTCAACCCGCGAGCGCGCAAGTCGCTCACTTAACACCCGTGAGCGCAGGCGCACCACTGGCCTCGATCTCGGCTGTCGAAGTGGCTCAGCCAGGCCCGCAGACCACCGTGAGCATCCACGGTACCGGCGAGTTGCATTTCCAAACTTCGCGTCTGGATTCTCCGCCCCGCCTGGTCCTGGATTTTGCGGATACGCGCTTGAATGTCGAGAAGGCCAAAGTGCCCGGCGGATACTCGCCGGTCCTGGACGTACGCATGGGGCAGCCGGTTCCCGGAGATTCGCGCGTTGTGATTGACCTTGCCGAGCAGGTTCCATACAGCACGCAATCCAGCGGCTCCAGTGTCACGATTTTTTTCACTACCCGGGCGGCTTTGGCTGCCCCGGCAACGCTACATCCGGCCAAAATTCCGGCGCGCGGCAAGCTGACGGCCGTCAATGTTCCCAACATGCCGCTCCCGGCCTGGCTGACGGAACGAGACATGGGATTTGCGCGGCCAGCCGGCGTACCGCCCGCGCCTGCCGGGCAAAACCCTCCCGACACGACTTCCCAGGCTCCTGTCGCTGCTCCCCCGCAGGGAAAGAAATATACGGGTGACCCGATTTCGGTGAATCTGAAGGACGTGGATTTGAAGGATTTCTTCCGACTGATTCATGAAATCAGCGGGCTGAACGTGGTGTTGGATCCGGCGGTTCGCGGAACTGTGACTTTGGTCCTTGACGAGGTTCCCTGGGACCAGGGCTTGGACATCGTGTTGCGCAACAATGGGCTGACCAAGGAAATCGACGGAAACGTTCTGCGGATCGCGACGCAAGAAACTCTCAGGCACGAAGCCGACCAGCAACGCGACCTGCTCAAGGCACAGGCCGACGCCGTCGAGATGGTTACGGTCACGCGGGTCTTGAGTTACGCTCAGGCCAACACAATGGTGAACACGCTGAAAAAGATCCTGACCGCTCGTGGCGATGTGTTTGCCGATGTTCGTTCGAACACTCTGATCATTCGGGATATTCCTTCCTCCATACCGAGGGTCGATAATTTATTGCGGCAGATCGACCGGAAAGCGCAACAGGTGGAAATTGACGCCCGCGTCGTACAGACGTCCCGTTCCTTTGCCCGCGAAATTGGCACGGAATTCGGTTTCTCCGCGCCCACTGGAATAACGGGGAACACGGCCTTCGGCGGATTGGCCACAACCGGGACGGCTTTCTTGAGCCCGGTCATCCATTCTGTCGCTACTCCTTTTTCGACCGGTGGGTCCGGGAAAAGCCAAATTCCGCTCAACACAAATCTCGGCGCTACCGCTCCGAGCAGCGGTTTCACCTTTTCCACCCAGGGGCACAACTACGCAATCGATTTCTTACTTAGCTTGATGGAGTCCCGCGGGGTCGGCAAGATACTCTCGGAACCCAAGGGCATCACCCAGAACAACGACAAGCTGACCGTGAAGCAAGGTCAACAGATTCCGATCCAAACCAACATCAATAACACGATTTCCACACAATACGTCGATGCCGTACTGGAATTGGAAGTGACCCCGCAGATCACCTCAGAGGGCACGGTGTTCCTGGACGTCAACATCCAAAATACCCAGATTGACCAGGCCATCAGCGTGAACGGCCAGCCGGGCTTGAATACCGAGTCCACTCAGACCAAGGTCCTGATCAACGATGGCGGAACTGTGGTGATCGGTGGCGTGGTTGTTACCAACCAGAATACAACCATCGATCAGGTGCCGCTCCTGGGGAGCGTCCCCATCATCGGCAACCTGTTCAAACACACTGCCATCAGCGTGTCCACCCAAGAGTTGATGTTTTTCGTAACTCCTCGAATTTTGCCGGGCTGAGTCCAGCAAGGTACAATATCGCGCGACCCGGGAGGAGACCTCGGTTTCCTCCCTTTTTTATGCCGACCAACGCCGCTAGCCGCTTGAAACGCCTTCGCCGCGCACTGGATTCCGCAGGGGCCGGCACCTTGCTGGAAACGCACCTGCCAAACATTTACTACCTATGTGGATTTTCGGGCGACTCGGCGGCCTTGCTCATCGACCCTGCGTCAGCAACCCTGTTCACCGACGGCAGGTTCACGATTCAGGCCAGGGAAGAAACTCGTGGAATCCGCGTGCACATTCATCAGGGCTCGCTCCTTGAAGCGGTTGGCGCCCACCTGCGGGCCAGGAAGCGCCACAGAGTCGCTGTTTCTCCCTCGAGGCTCACTTTGGCGGGCTGGAAGGCTCTCCGGAAGGCGGCGGGAGGCAATTTAAAGTGGGTTGCCATCGACGGCCTGGTCGAAAGCCTCCGCGCCGTTAAGGACGCTGAGGAAATCGATCGAATCCGCGATGCGGCACGTCTGGGCTCCCAGGTTATGGAGGAAACGATTCGTTTAATCCGTCCCGGTGTCACGGAACTTGACATCGCCGCCGAGATCGGCTACCGGATGCGCCGGAAAGGGGCGTCCGGGGAGTCCTTCGAAGCCATTGTGGCTGCCGGCCCGCGGTCGGCATTGCCGCATGCGCGCCCCACAGCGCGCCGAATTGGGAAAAACGAGTTGGTCGTACTGGACCTGGGTGCTATACTGCGCCGCTACTGCAGCGACCTGACGCGCACCGTGCACGTTGGGAAGGCCTCCGCGCGCGTTCGCCAGTGGTATCAGTCCGTTCTAGAGGCGCAGGCGGCGTCAAGAGCTGTACTGAAGCCGGGAGTCACCTGCGGTGCGGTCGACGCGGCAGCTCGGAACGTGCTGCAAAGTAAGGGGTTGGGCCGCCATTTTGTCCATAGCACGGGGCATGGAATCGGCCTTGAAATCCACGAGGACCCCCGAATCGCTCGGGACCAAAAAACGCTTCTGGAGACAGGCAACGTCGTGACCCTGGAACCCGGTGTGTACGTGGAGGGCGTTGGCGGAATACGGATCGAAGACGATGCCCTGGTGACCGTGCGCGGCGCCGAAATTCTTACCACCACTCCCCGGGAATTCCTTGAACTCTGAGCCATAATGATGAAGGGATCCAAAAAACAAACAGGCAGTTCTGACATTTC
This sequence comes from Candidatus Acidiferrum sp., assembly GCA_035483715.1. Taxonomy (GTDB): domain Bacteria; phylum Acidobacteriota; class Terriglobia; order Acidiferrales; family UBA7541; genus Palsa-360. The sequence continues at coordinate 23,644 of DATHPN010000097.1, read as the reverse complement.
CGTGCCGGGAGTCGACCTCGGCCAGCTGGAGCGCTTGCTTTCTTTCATGTCCGAACATGGGCTGGAGGAGTTCGAATATGCCCACGGGGACCTGAGGATACGTCTGAAAAAGGCGATCCCTCAGCCCAGCGCCGCCCCGGTCCTGGCGCTTCCCGTAGCGCAAGCTGCCCCTCCGCAAGTCATTATGGCGCAGCCACAGCCAAGCGCCCCCCAGCCGGCCCCGCAGGCCATCCCAGCGCCCGCTCCGCCTGCACCGGCCGCTCCCGCGGACGAGCACATCATTAAGTCGCCCATCGTGGGCACCTTTTACGCAGGGCCAAGCCCCGACGCGGGGCCCTTTGTTCGCGTGGGAGATTTCGTCGAGGCCGGCCAGACGGTTTGTATCATCGAGGCCATGAAATTGATGAACGAGATTGAAGCGGATATCAGCGGGGAAGTGGCGCGAGCGATGGTCGAAAACGGCCAGCCGGTGGAGTACGGTGAACCGCTGTTTGCGCTGCGGCCTACGGGCAAAAAGAAATAAGTAGCGCAGGCTTTAGCCTGCAGGGTTTAGTGCTTGCAGGAAGAAACCCGACAGGCTGGAGCCTGTGCTACTTTCGGCCTGAAATGTTTCGAAAAATCCTCATAGCCAATCGCGGCGAGATTGCCCTGCGCGTGATCGATGCGTGCAAGGAACTGGGCATCGCCACAGTCGCCGTCTATTCCGAGGCGGACCGCAATGCGCTGCACGTGCGCTTTGCCGACGAAGCCGTGTGCATCGGGCCGCCCCGCTCCAGCGAGAGCTACCTGAATATCCCGCAGGTGATCAGCGCGGCGGAAATTACGAATGTTGACGCCATTCATCCCGGCTATGGATTCCTTTCCGAGAACGCCAATTTCGCCGAAGTGTGCGAGGCCTCGCACATCACATTTATCGGCCCCTCGCCGGACTTGCTGCGCATGATGGGCGAAAAAGATCAGGCCCGCCGGGAGATGGCCGCCGCGGGCGTGCCCGTCGTGCCCGGCTCGCAGGGCATCGTCGCGGACGAATCCGCGGCGCTCGCGGAAGCCGCGCGAATCAAGTACCCCGTGATTCTGAAAGCGTCGGCCGGAGGCGGTGGACGCGGCATGCGCGTGGTGCGCGGCGAGGAGGAACTTCCGGCCGCTTTTTCGACGGCTCGCAATGAGGCCCAACAAGCCTTCGGCGTACCCGATATGTATATCGAGAAATTCATCGAGCGGCCGCGGCACATCGAATTTCAAGTGCTGGGAGACAAGCACGGGCGCGTCATGCATCTGGGCGAGCGCGAATGCAGCATCCAGCGCCGCCACCAGAAACTCATCGAAGAATCGCCCTCCCCGGCCGTGAATCCCAAGCTGCGCGCGGAACTCGGGGCCCGCGTGGTCGCGGCGCTGGAGCAAGTGGGTTACACCAGCGCGGGCACGGTCGAATTCCTGATGGACGAAGACGGCTCCATCTACTTCATCGAGATGAACGCCCGCATCCAGGTCGAGCATCCCGTCACCGAAATGGTTACCGGAGTGGACTTGATCAAGTCCCAGATTCGCCTGGCGACGGGCGAGCCGCTGGCCGATGTGGTCGGCAAACTCGAGTTGCACGGGCACGCCATCGAGTGCCGCATTAATGCCGAGGACCCCGAAACCTTCGTTCCATCGGCCGGGCACATCACCGTCTTCCGCACCCCGGGCGGCCCCGGAATACGGGTGGATACGGCGGCGCACGCCGACGCCGTCATCCCGCCGTACTATGATTCCCTGGTGGCCAAGCTCATTGCCTTCGGCGATACCCGGGCGGAGGCCATCGTCCGGATGCGCCGGGCCCTGGAGATGTTCGTGGTCGAGGGCATCAAGACGTCCATTCCCCTGCAGCGCAAAATCATGATGGATCCTGACTTTAATGCTGGCCGGCTGGACACCCACTTCCTTGACCGATTCGCCACATCGCGCGCTGGATAAACCCGTATGAACCTTGTGTTCCCCCGCCTCTATGCCATAATTGATCCCACATTGCTCGCCATTTCTGAGCTGGAATTGGCCGAAGCGCTGGCAGGATCCGGGGTCGAGCTGATTCAGTACCGCAATAAGAGGGCATCTTCTCGGCAATTTTTCGAAATTTCCCGGCATCTCTCGAGCGTTCTCGGGCCTCGTGGCGTTCGGTTCATCGTGAATGACCGTGCTGACATTGCTATGCTTGCGGGCGCAGGCGGCGTGCACGTGGGCCAGGAAGACCTCGGCGTCGAAGACGCGCGAGCCATTTGCGGCGGGTTTGACGGTAAGGATCGCTGGGTGGGAGTTTCCACCCACACGCTTGAACAGCTCGCGGCCGCGGACCGCACTTCCGCCGACTACATTGCCTTCGGCCCCATTTTTCCGACGGCGACCAAGAAGAATCCCGATCCGGTCGTCGGGACCGAACTCTTGCGCAGGGCGCGGCAGATGACCAAAAAACCACTGGTCGCGATCGGAGGAATTACCCTGGAGCGCGCGGCCGAAGTTTATGGCGCGGGCGCGGATTCGCTGGCCGTAATTCGCGATCTGATTTGCGCGCCGAACCCCGGCGCCCGGGCCCGTGAATATCTCGCCGTGGCCGCTTCCGCGGCGGGCCGCGGGGCTTAGATGATCTTTTTAGCCGCACAGGTATTCCTGCCTGTGCAAGTTTGGCCACCGTGATGGAGTCGGTCGGCCGGCACGCGGAACTTACAAAGCCGCACAGCCAAGAGTGACTGCGCTACGAGGCCCGGTGAACGGATAAGGAGCAGCCCGGTGTCTGAAACCAAATCCAACGTGGCGACCGTGCTTCCTGTGGAAGCGGATTCCTCGGGATTTGTCCGCGGGCTGGGCTTGTTTGACTCCACGACCATCGTGGTCGGTTCCATGATCGGCTCGGGTATCTTCATCGTTTCGGCCGACATCGCACGCAACGCGGGATCGACGGCAGGCCTTCTCGCGGCTTGGGTAATCACCGGCCTGATGACGGTGACCGCGGCGCTTTCTTACGGCGAGCTCGCAGCCATGATGCCCAAGGCCGGCGGGCAATACGTCTATCTTCGCGAGGCTTACTCCCCGCTCTGGGGATTTTTGTACGGGTGGACTCTCTTCCTGGTCATTCAGACCGGAACCATCGCCGCGGTGGCCGTCGGATTTGCGCGCTTTCTCGGCGTGGTGTGGCCCGCTATTTCTCCCAGCGCCTGGGTCGTTCCTCCGGTTGCGCTGTCCGATAAATACGCGATCAGCCTTTCCGTGCAGCAACTGGTGGCGCTGCTGCTCATTCTGTTTCTCACGGCGCTCAACACGCGCGGTTTGAAACTCGGCAAGCTGATTCAAAATGTATTCACCTCGGCCAAGTTGCTGGGGCTGGCCGCGCTGATCCTGGCCGGAATTTTCCTGGGACGCAACGCCGCGGCGATTCAGGCCAATTTCACCGGCATCTGGACGCTGCACGATCCGCAGACCATCGAGCCGGGCGCCTCCTGGATGAAATCGTTCATTCCATCCGTGACGGCGGCGTCGGGAGCGTTCGGCTTGCTGATCGCCTTCGGCGTTTCACAGGTGGGTTCGCTTTTTTCCGCCGACGCCTGGAACAACATCACCTTCACCGCCGGCGAGGTGAAAAATCCGAAGCGCGACATTCCTGTTTCTCTCGCCGTGGGCACCGCGGTGGTCATCACGCTTTATTTTTTGGCCAACCTTGGCTACCTCTCGACGCTCACTCTGCATCAGATTCAGACGGCCCCGGACGACCGCGTGGCCACGGCCACGCTCGCCGCGATCTTCGGCAATCGCGGCGCGACGCTGATGGCGCTGGCGATCATGACCTCGACGTTCGGCTGCGCGAATGGGCTGATCCTGGCGGGCGCGCGCGTGTACTACGCCATGTCGCGCGACGGATTATTTTTTCGCGGCATCGGAAAGCTCAATGCGAACCATGTGCCCGCGATGGGCCTGGTGCTGCAGGGAATCTGGGCGGCCATCCTGGTGTTGCTGCGGACGCGCCTCGTGAACGCCACGACCGGCGCGGTGACCTACGGAAATCTTTACGGCGTTTTGCTGGATTACGTGATTTTTGCGGTGCTGATTTTCTACGTGCTCACGATTGGCGGACTTTTTGTCCTGCGCCGCAAACGCCCGGACGCCGAGCGGCCGTATCGCGCGTGGGGCTATCCCATCGTTCCCATTCTGTATATCGTGACCGCGCTGGTCATCATGCTCATTCTGATCCTGTACCAAACGCAGGACACCTGGCCCGGCCTGGTGATCGTGCTGCTCGGCGTTCCGGTGTATTGGGCCTGGTCGAGAAATTCAAAGGCCCACGAGTAGGACGGGCTTCAGCCTGTCTGGTTTTGAGTTTCGTCAGGTCGAAAAGCAGACAGGCTGAAGCCTGTCCTACAAAAGCAAGGTGGATATGGCAAATCAATTATTCCAAATCAAGACTCACGAAGCCCTCCTCGAGGAACTCCACGGCGAGAATCAATTGCGCCGTGTCCTCGGGCCTGTCCAGTTGTCGAGCCTCGGCGTGGGAGCGATCATCGGCACCGGCATCTTCGTTCTAACCGGCGTCGCCGCGCATGACCTGACCGGCCCCGCGCTGATGCTCTCCTTCGTGGTGTCCGGGGTGACGTGTTTTTTTGCGGCCTTGTGTTACGCGGAGTTCGCCTCGATGGTTCCCGTGGCCGGATCGGCATACACCTACGCGTACGCCACGCTGGGGGAACTATTCGCGTGGATCATGGGCTGGGACCTGATTCTGGAATATGCAGTGGCCTCGGCCACGGTGGCTCACGGCTGGTCCCACTATTTTCAGGATTTCCTGCGCTTCTTCCACATGGGATTGCCGAAGGCCTTTACCAACGCGCCTTTTGATTACGATCTGAGTACGGGTCACTTTACTTCAACGGGCACGTGGTTCGACCTTCCCGCGATTGCCATCGCTTTAATTGTCACCGTGATTCTAGTGAAGGGTATCAACGAGAGCGCCAGCGTAAACGCGGCGATCGTGATTTTGAAACTCTCGATCGTTCTTTTTGTGATTGTTGTCGGAGGATTGTATGTGCATCCGGCGAATTGGCACCCGTTCGCCCCGTTTGGTTTGAGCGGGCTCAGTTTCTTCGGGCACACGGTCATGGGACAAAGCGGGCCCGGCGGGCAGCCCATGGGAATGCTGGCCGGAGCGGCCATCGTATTCTTCGCTTATATCGGATTTGATTCGATTTCGACCCATGCCGAGGAAGCCCGCAATCCTTCGCGCGACGTCCCTATCGGGATCATGACTTCGCTCGTCCTTTGCACGGTCCTGTACATCGCCGTGGCCGCCGTGCTCACCGGGATGGTGCCTTACAATCAGATCAATATCGATGCGCCCGTCTCCGATGCGTTCCGGCAAGTAGGCCTGCCGTGGGCGGAACTGCTGGTTTCTGTAGGGGCTGTCGCGGGAATCACGTCGGTTCTCCTGGTGATGATGCTCAGCCAGCCCAGAATTTTTCTGGCCATGGGGCGGGACGGATTACTGCCGCCGAAATTCTTTGGCGCCGTGCATAAGCGGTTTCGCACGCCGTGGAAATCCACCATTTTGACGGGCTTGTTCGTCGCCACCATGGGTGCGTTTCTGCCTTTGCGAATTCTGGCGGAACTTGTGAACATCGGGACGTTGTTGGCATTCGTGATCGTTTGCGCGGCGGTGCTGATCATGCGGCGGACTCATCCCGAAGTGCATCGTCCCTTTCGCGCGCCGCTGGGCTCGATCGTTCCCATCCTGGGGATCCTGAGCTGCCTGGTGCTGATGTTTTCCCTGCCCGTCGCCAATTGGGTGCGGCTTGCGGTCTGGCTGGTGATTGGACTGATCATTTATTTTAGCTACGGCATTCGCCACAGCCGCATTACAAGAGAGGCCCACGAGGGCAATGCCGCGGTGACGCTCGGCCAGAAAAAAACAGTAGCGGTGCAAGAAAAAATCTGAAGAATTTGAGTCTAAGCCCGCGAACGCCAATCTCCTGATTGGCGTCAGGCAACCCGCCAATCAGGAGATTGGCGTTCCCGGGTTTCAACGGATACACTCCAGTGGCGCCGGCCGGAAGCAGCAACGCCGAATAGATTTCGAGAATTCTCCTTTCCTATTTTCCGCCGTAGTATTCTGTTCCTTCTCAGGGGCAGATCTCCCCTGCATATATGGCCTCCACACTTACAACCCGGGGTCGCGCCATTTGGGCGGGCATGAGCCTGGTCGATTTGATTGCCCTCGCGATTCTCATTTTGCAGGGAGCGCTTTGGGGATTGGGGGAATACTACGAGCATATCCCGCAGTCCGGCTTTCTTTTTTTCCTGGCCATTTGCGCCGCGATCTATTGGCTGGCGCGCGGATGGGTGCTGGCTCGCGACCATCTTCTCTGGAGCCTGCGCAACCGGCTGGTGGCGGCGTATGTCTTCATTGCGGTCGTCCCGGTTCTGCTCCTTTTGGCGATGGCGGGCCTGGCGGCCTACCTGCTGTACTGGCAGCTAGGCTCGTACGTGATCTACACCGAGATGGAGGAGCGCGAGCAGCGCGTGGGCGTGGTAGCCACAGCCCTGGCCACGTCGTACGCCGCCGAAGCGACGCTGGGACGCGGCGCGGCGGCTCTGGCCTTGCCTGTGGACCCCGCCACGTACATCAAGAATGCCATGACCGAATTCCCCGGGTTGAAAGTCGAAACCGGCAAGGGTGAAGAGTTGCTTCACACCAAGGACCCGTACGGCAGGGACCGCTTTCGCGGACTCGTTTTCAGTGATGGGCAGTTGGCGTTGCGAGCCGCGGTCGCGCGCCCAACTCCTGCAGGACGGATTCTGGTTTCCGTGATTGTTCCCATCACGCCGGAGCTGATCGACACGCTCGCGCCGGAACTCGGGCCGATCCAATTCAATGTGCTGCGCCCGGAGAGCAGCGACATAAAATCTGAAATCCCGATCGTCATCGGCGCGCAGCGCTTCGCGTCCGTGGAGCAAATCGGGACGCTGGACCGCTCCGTTCCAAAGGCTGTGAATCCCTTCGATAAACTGATCACGGGCATCGTTGGCCTGGAAGTGCTGGACCTGGACCAGAAAGAGGGGCAGGCAAGTTCGGCGCGGGTGTTCGCGTCGTTCAGCACGCGTCCATGGCTCTTGAACCGGCGGCTGTTCAGTCCGCTGGGAGATTTGGGCGGCGCGGCGGCCACGGCGCTGCTGGTCATCGGCGCGGTTTTTCTGCTCATTGAAATCGCATCGCTGGTGACGGGCATAATCATGACGCGGACGATCACCACGGCGGTCAACAGCCTGTACAGCGCGACCCAGCACGTGCAGGAAGGCGATCTCAGCTATCGTGTCCGCATACCGCACCGGGACCAGCTCGCGGCGCTTGGCGAGTCGTTCAATTCCATGATGCAGTCCGTTTCCACGCTGATCGAGGAGCAGCGCCAGCGGCAGAAACTGGAGAACGAGCTGTCTATCGCGCACGAAGTGCAACAACAGCTGTTCCCGCGCGTGGTCCCGAATCTGCACGGAATCGAGATCGAAGCGATTTGTCGCCCGGCGAGAGTGGTCAGCGGCGATTACTACGATTTTATTCGCATCTCGCCCACCCGGCTGGCCATCGCGTTGGCGGACATCAGCGGCAAGGGAATCTCCGCTGCGCTCTTGATGGCCAACGTGCAAGCCTCGCTGCGCAGCGATGTTCTCCGCTATCGGAACGGACAGCCGGGAGCCCAACACGAGCAGATTGATACCGCTGAAATTGTCTCGCACCTTAACCTGCATCTTTTCCGAAACACTTCCGACGAGCGCTATGCCACGGTTTTCTTTGGAGTGTATGACGCGGAGACGCGCCAGCTGCACTACACCAATGCCGGGCATCTTGCTCCCATCTATATTTGCGGTGGCAAAGTCAGGCGTCTGGAAACCGGCGGGATGGTCGTGGGGTTATTCAACGACGTGCCGTTTCAGCAGGGCGCGGTGGAAATCGAACACGGCGGGATGCTGGTGGCCTACAGCGATGGCTTGATCGAGCCCGAGAATGTTTACGGCGAAGAATTCGGCACCGAGCGCCTGGTCGATGTGGCCAGAAGCAACAAGGATAAATCTTCCCACGCGATTGCCGAAGCCATGATGCATGCCGCTGAGGAGTGGTCCGGATCTCCCGAGCAGGCCGACGATATGACCGTAATCGTGATGCGCTTTTCCGCGACTTCCGAGGAGAAGCGCTCGTGAAAGTCCTGACCGCGGCACAAATGCGCGAGGCGGACCGGCTCACCACCGAGCGTTACGGCATCCCCAGCCTTGAATTGATGGAGAACGCGGGAACGGCCATCTCGGAATTTTTACGCGAAAAATTCGCCGACATCACCAGCCGCAAAATCCTGGTGCTGTGCGGGAAGGGCAACAACGGCGGCGACGGCCTGGTGGTCGCCAGGCACTTGAAAGATTTTGGTTCCTCGGCGGTCGTTTTACTGTTCGCGAATCCGGGCTCGGTCGAGGGCGACGCGGCGGCCAATTTGAAGCGCTGGCAGCAAGGCCTCGGCGAAATGTACGTGGTCACGAGTGAAGCGGAATGGCACTCCGCGCGCCCGGCACTGGCCGAGGCGGACTTGATTGTTGACGCGCTGCTCGGCACGGGTCTGCGAGGGCCCGTCGAAGGCTTGCTGGGCGCCGTGATTGAAGATCTGAATGCGGCGCGCGCGAAGAGGCGCGGCAAGATGATGGTCGTGGCCGTGGATATGCCTTCCGGGCTGGCGTCGGACTCGCAGGATTTCGGCGGGCCGGTGGTGGCCGCCGATTTTACGGTGACGCTGACCGCGCCGAAGGTGGGGCAACTGGTGTTGCCGCATTCGCCGAGCTGCGGTGAACTGGTTGTTAAAGATATAGGGACGCCTGCGGACCTGCTGGAGTCCGACCCCCATTTAAAAATTCGCTGGATCGAGCCCGCCGAGTTCCGTGACTTGCCGCTGCTGCGCGACCCGGCGGCAAACAAAGGGACGTACGGCCACGCCCTGATTGTCGCCGGATCGCTCGGAAAATCCGGAGCGGCGATTCTTGCCGCGCGCGCCGCGCTGCGCTCCGGTGCGGGACTCGTCACCGTGGCCACGCCGCAGGAAGTGTTGCCCATCGTGGCCGCCGGAATGCCGGAAATGATGACGGCGCCCCTGGCTTCCACGGATGCCGGGACTGCCAGCCTTCGCAATCTGGACTACGGCAAGTTTGCGGAAATATTGCGGGGCAAGTCCCTTCTGGCCATCGGCCCGGGTCTTTCCTTGCAAAACGAAACGCAACAATTTATCCGCCAGGTCGTTGGGGAAACGGACCCTCCCATTATTTTGGATGCCGACGGCCTGAACGCCTACGACGGCGTGGCCGATACCCTGAACGAACGGCACGCCGGCGCAATGGTCATGACGCCGCATCCCGGCGAAATGGCGCGTTTGCTTGGGATCACAACGAAGGAAGTGCAGGCGCGCCGCCTGGACGTAGCGCTCGAAGCAGCGGGCCGCTGGCGCGCGCACGTGATCCTCAAGGGTTTTCATACCATTCTGGCGACGCCCTCGGGACATGCTTACATCAACACCACGGGCAATCCCGGAATGGCCACCGGAGGGACCGGCGACGTGCTCACGGGAATCCTCGCGGGCCTGACCGCGCAGTTCGGGGTGGAGGACTGGGCGCGCGTGCTCAGCTTGGGGGTTTATTTGCACGGCCTCGCCGGCGATATCGCCGCGTCGCGCGTTGGAGAAGCGCCCTTGATCGCCTCCGACCTGATCGACGCAATTCCGGAAGCGTACGGCCGCGTCCTCGCGGAGTGGAGAGGGAAGTAGTGGAACAGGCTTCAAGCCTGTTGGGTTTTTCCGTCGGCGAGTTTTTCACGAGAGCAATAGGCAGTGAATTCTGGGAGAAACCCACCCGGCTGAAGCGTGTTCAACGAATGGCGCAACCGAACTCAGATGGAACAACAGAAATGAAGCGCAACGAATTCATCACATACTCCGCCGAAGAAACCATCGCCAAGGGCCGGGAAATCGCAGGGAAACTCTGTCCGCCCGTTCTGGTCTTATTGAAAGGAGACCTCGGCGCCGGAAAAACCACGCTGACCAAGGGAATCATCAGCGGCCTGGGCGCCGCGCGCGAAGAGGAAGTAACGAGCCCCACGTTCAATCTCGTTCACGAGTTTCGCGGTAACAATCTGAACGACTCCGAGCCGAGCCCGCGCTCGTGCAAGATCTACCACGTCGATCTCTACCGCATCGAAAATTTCCACGACCTCGAATCCCTGGGCCTGGAGGACGCCCTCTCCGAAAAAGCTATCGTGATCATCGAGTGGCCCGAACACTTCACCTTTCGCACGGACTGGCCCACCCTGGAAATCCGCCTCGATCACGCCGGCGGAGATTCCCGCCGCATCGCGATCTCCGATTTCGGGCTGGAAACAGCAACGACGTGAAGAATCGTACACTTAAAACAAAACAAGTGCGCCACCCGAGGATTCAGATCCATCCAAATGCCGCTGTGCCCTCGCAGCCAAAGTCCTAAATGACCCCGAGGGCCGACCGCACATCAGAATGTCCGATCTGCTGTTAACGGGTTGGATTCGCCGCCTTGTTCGCGCTTTACTCCCTTGTTAACCTGTAAGTGAGCCTAGCGCAGACACTTATGCCCGAACGTACGTCCATGCTCTCCTCAGAGAAGCCCGCCCGAGTCAACCTGAAGCCTTATACGGCGGAGCTTCCCCTCGGCTCTCTGGCCGTCGGCGTGGACAACATCCATCATGATGTTTTCCTGAGCCCCACATTTGTGGAGACGACAGAGGCTTACCTGCTGGAATTCATCCGGCAAATCGCCAATCTTCCTTTTCTTTCACAGACCGATCGCATGCAGGCGGAGCGCCGCCAATCCGGGCGCCGCGAGGCGGACCGAAAAGTTCCGCGCGCGCCCGAAGCCGCTTCCTGGAAACGGCAACTTTCCGATCTTCTCCACGCCGGGCTCCAGAAGTCCAAGTACGAAAAAAATATTGAGATTGACCTGCTCCTCCGCGTGACTTTGCTGAAGTACCTGACGCAGGAAATCGGCACGCAGTTCGCCAATCTCCTGCTCGAAGCCAAGGAGTGGATCCGCGGGCGGGGCGAGCACTTCGATCGCACCGAGCAAGCCCATGTGATCAAGGCGCGCCTCGCCGAATTGCAGGCTGACCGCCGCAATCTGTTCCGCCACGTTGGCCAGCATGTATTTCAAGCGATCCTGGAGATCGAAGAGAACGGCCTGGCAAGGTCTCGAAAGGCGCTGTTCGGGGAAGAGAGTTCGACCGCTTCCGATATTTTGAATAACCGGCTGGCCTTCGTCGAAGGCGGCAAGGACGACGTGCTCTTTCTTGAGCAATACGTCCTGCTCGGAAATTATCTGCGCGATCAGGACCGTTTCGAGACGTTTGACGCCGTCCTGCTCGACTTCCTGCGGGAATCCATCCTGGCCGGCGATCAGGGCAATGACCTGAACGATTCCTGGCACGAACACCAGAAACTGGTGGACTCTGCGGTGGCCTACCGCGCGGAGATCGCGCGCATCGAGCAAGAGCGCGAGACTCTCGGGCGAAAGCTGGAACGCTCTGAAAGTCTGATGGGGCGCGTAGGATTTGGATCCGATCCGGCAACCCTCCGCGCGTCCATCACGGACGTCGAAAAGCGGCTGCGCCACGCGCGGCGCAAACTTGAAGAAGCCAATCCTCGCATCGAAGCGTCCCGCGGCGAGGCGGATTACCTGGCCAAGCAGTATCAGGAGCGCCTGGGCGACTATTTGAACCAGCCGGAAAACGCGCGCCGCCTGTTCGACCCGGCCGCGCCGGGCGAACCGCGCGGCAGCGCCGCCGAAATGCGCGCGCGATTGCTGGAGGAATTGATCGTGCGGCTGGAACAGCGCGACCTGCTCGTGCACATTCTGGCCAGCTACCAGTTGCGGAACATTTGCCACGACTATTGCCCGCCGATCCACCTGCAGCAATTGAAAAAAGCGCTGGTGTCGCGCGAGGAATTCAAGCGCGTCGAGGATATCCTGAAGCAATTTCCGGCGCGGCAGTATTCCACGCAGCGCATCGACGAACTCTGCAAGAAAATCCGCAAAACGCCGCGCGACGAAGTGCGCGCCGTCACCATTCGCTTCGCCGAAGATTTCATGCGCCTGCGCCGCGATACGCGCAACTTCGAGCGCCTCAGCGCGGCGATGGAGCGTGTCCACCTGGTGCGCAACGAGCGCACGCGGGAGCTTTCGGAGATGAACCGCAGCCTGTACGAGTTCCTGCTGCCCGAAGAAGCCCGCCCGGCCGAAGACCGCGTCCTCTCCCACACCATCATCAAAGCGGACGTGCGCGGGTCGACCAAGATCACGCAGGATTTGCTCGCGCGCGGACTCAATCCGGCTTCGCTCTTCAGCATGAATTTTTACGAGCCGGTGAAGCGAATCCTGGAACGCTACGGCGCGGCGAAGGTCTTTATCGAAGGCGACGCGCTGGTGCTGGCGATTTACGAAACCGAATCCAACCGCGCACAGCAGCGCGCCGTCTCCAAGGCCTGTGCGCTGGCGCGCCAGATTCTGGCGGTTTCCGCCGCGTACAACGACCGGCCGGAAACGAGCGACCTGCCGCGTCTCGAACTGGGCGTGGGAATCGCATATCAAGGGTCTCCGCCGACGTATTGGATGGACACCGATTCGCGGATCATGATTTCGCGCGCGCTGAACCTCTCGGACCGGCTTTCGAGCTGTTCCAAGGCAGCGCGGCGCATGCTGGCCGAGAATCCTTCGCTGTTTCGCCTGTTCCTTTTCCAGACCATGACCGAGGGCGTAGCCGAAGATGAGGCCGACGAATTCCTGATTCGCTTCAATTTGAATGGCGTGGAATTGAATGACGAAGGTTTTCAGAAGCTGCAGGAGGAAATCTCCTTGACCCCGCTGGAAGCCGATTGCGTCATGCCCTGGGGCAAGGAACGCGTTTCCTTTTTCTACGGAGAAACGCCGGTGGGCGAGAAACTCGAGCCCGTCCTGATCCGCCGCGGATTCGTCCGCCAAATGTTGCCTGGCGGCAAAATGGGCGAGGCCGGCTCGCGCCCATATTACGAAGTTTGCGTGAACCCCAAAGCATTGGAACTCGTCGAATACCTCTCGGCCACAGCCGCGGCTGAGCGCACTTGAAATACCAGAATGATGCGCGCGGCCTGATCCGCCGGGCCTGAGTTATCTATGAGCAGGAGCAAAACCAGACACAAGCCAAAAAAGTTTACCGCCGCAAACGAAGCGCGGCGCCGCGCGCGCGAACTCGCCGGACCTCCCCCCGCCGCGCGAGTGATCCCCGACAAACGCTTGAAACCGCCCAAGCACAAAAAGAAATTGGAAGAGGGTGACCAGTAGCGCAGGCTTCAGCCTGTGTGGTTTTGACTTTCTATTCCTGAGGGAACCCCGCAGTCTGAAGCCCGCGCTATTAATGAATATGCCGAGTTTTCTTCTGCATATAATCCATCAGCAGGTATTGGCCGAGGGTGTAGGGCGTGGTGAAGTAGGCTTTGCCGCGGCACAGTTCCGTCACTTGTTGCACGAAATGGACGAGGCTGTAATCGCTGGCCAGCATGAACGTGTTGATCAAAATTCCAGAGCGGCGGCAGCGGCCCACTTCCTCGAGCGTTTGCGTCACCACCAGCGGGTCGAGGCCGAACGCATTCTTGTAGATGCGCCCGTCATCGAGCGTGAGCGCCGAAGGTTTTCCGTCGGTGATCATCACGATCTGCTTCATGTCTTTTTTCTGGCGCGATAGGATGCGCCGCGCGAGACGCAGGCCTTCGCGCGTATTCGTGTAATACGGTCCGACCTGCACGCGCGCCAGTTCCCCGAGGGGCATCTCTTCCGCGGAATCGTGGAACAGCACGAGGTGCAGCGAGTCGCCGGGGTATTGCGTGCGGATCAAGTGCGAAAGCGCGAGCGCCACTTTTTTGGCCGGCGTGAACCGGTCTTCGCCATAAAGGATCATGCTGTGGCTGCAGTCCAGCATGAGCACCGTGGCGCACGAACTCTGATACTCGGTCTGGTGGACCATCAAATCCGGGTAATCGAGTTCAATCGGAACTTTCGAGCCTTCGCGGCGCACCGCGTTGAACAACGTCCCGCTAATATCGAGATTCAGCGTGTCGCCGAATTCATAAGGCCGCGAAATGCCGCCCGATTCGACGCCGGTCGCGAGATCGCGCGTGTCATGGCGGCCAAAGCTGCTCTTTCCGAGGGAGCCCATCAAGTCCTTGAGCGTTTTGAATCCCAGAAAATCGATGGTCTTGTCCGTGATCTCGAAGCGCGCTTCGTTTTCCCGGTCGCGGTCGCGCCCCTGGCCAATCTGCCCGCGCGGCGTCTTGTCCGGCGGCGCTGTCACCTTCGGCTGTCCCGTGACGTAGCCCTCCTGCATCAGCCGATCGATCAACTGGTCGATCAACTCCTTCATCTTGGCGTCCATCTCTTCCGGAGTGCCGTCCAGCAAATCTTTCAAATCCTGATTGGGAAGCAGGTCGCCTTCCTCAAGCGCGCGCTGAATTGCCTGGCGCAAGGCTTCCATGGACTTTTCCGGGTCCATCTCGGAGAGCCCGTAAAATTGTGATTCAAAACCGCTCTGCAGGAAAAAATCGGACAGGCGTTTGACGAGTTCCTGCAGGTCAACGCCGTCCGCTGGTTCGCCGGTGTATTTCGTATAGCGGATAAATTTCGTCATAAACTGTCGCTCGAAACCATCAGTTACGCTGCTGTCTAATGCCGACCATGCATCTCCAGATTCCTGTTGTCTTTTAATCTAAACCTCCACCCCTTGAAATGCACAAAGGGCGGGGCACCCTCACCATAACCCTAATTAAACTGGCGCCGCGGCGGGCGCGGTTGTTGCTCGCGCGGCTCGGGCGCCTTGGGGCGTTCGGCGTGGAAGCCGCGCTCTTCATTGCGGCTGATGCGCTTGTGCGCCCACAGTCCTTCGAGAATAAATTCCGCCGCGGCCGCCATTCCGGCCGGGCCGCCGCGCCCGTCGGCTCCCAGGCGGTCGATCTGATCCATCAGCCCCTGGATTTTCTTGAGCTGCGTGAGGGCTTCCGACGCCGGGGCGCTCTCGGGCACTTTCAGTTCTCCGCCCAGTTCAAACCATTGCACCACCGGCTGAAGATTCGCGCCTTCCATGCGGTTGGAGAAAACCTTGCCCACCGCCCCGCGGATCAGCTCCCGCGCGATATTTTCCGCCCCGCGCAATTCGCCTTCGTATTCCAACTCCATTTTCCCGGTGATGGCCGGAAGCGCGGCATATACATCGGCGATGCGCGCGGTGGAGCGCGCTTCGCGATTGCGCACGGCGCGCTGCTCCGCGCTGCTGACCGCGCTTTCGAGGCACGCAATCGGCAGGCGTTGGCTGACGCCGGAGCGCTTGTCGATGCGCTTATCGTCGCGCGCCAGAAATGCAACCAGCTCGACGACTTCGCGCAGGTAGTCGGGTCTATCCACCTTGGACCGACCGCCGTCGCGCGCCACCCAGGCTTCCTGAGCCGTGATAGATACGCCTTCTTCCACTGTGGCAGGATAGTGCGTGCGAATTTCCGAGCCGATGCGGTCCTTTAACGGCGTAATAATTTTTCCACGCGCGGTGTAATCGTCGGGGTTGGCGGTGAAGACCAGCAACACGTCCAGCGGCATGCGCACCGGGTAACCCTTAATCTGAATGTCGCCTTCCTGCATGATGTTGAACAGGCCAACCTGGATTTTTCCGGCCAGGTCGGGCAGTTCGTTCACGGCGAAGATGCCGCGATTGGCGCGGGGCAGCAGGCCGTAATGAATCGTGAGTTCATCGCCCAGCGAGCGGCCCGAGCGCGCCGCTTTGATCGGGTCCACGTCGCCGAGAATGTCCGCAATGGTCACGTCCGGAGTGGCCAGCTTTTCCACGAAGCGCTGATCGCGCGGCAGCCAGGTGATGGGCGTGGCGTCACCCTTCTCCGCGATCAAATCGCGGCACGCGCGGCACAGCGGCGCAAGCGGATCGTCGTGAATTTCGCAACCGGAAATGTACGGAATTTCCTTATCCAGGAAGTCGATCAATCCGCGCAGGATGCGGCTCTTGGCCTGGCCGCGCAACCCCAGCAAAATAAAATTGTGCCGCGCCAGAATCGCATTAGCGATCTGCGGCAGAACGGTTTCTTCGTACCCGTGAATTCCCGGGAAGAGCGGCTCGCCCGTTTCGAGTTTCTGAAGAATGTTGGCGCGAAGTTCGTCTTTCACCGTGCGGCGCGCCGTTCCTGGCGCATAGCCGGGAAGCTTGCGCAATTCGCCGAGCGTTGCAGGTTTGTTCGTCATCGAGGGCCCCTAATCGATTTACACCACCATTATATGCCACGCGGACGATTGCTGCAGAATTCAGATCAAGCAGAAAGTGGCACAGGCTTCAGCCTGCGGATTTTGGTCCCAGCAAGAACGAACCCTACAGGCAGAGCAGGCGGCGCAAAAAGATCGTCAACGATTTTGTCATTCCGAGCGAAGCGAGGAATCTCTCTTTCTTTTCTCATTCCTGAATCGAGGAGAGATTCTTCGCTTCGCTCAGTATGACAAAAAGCTGTTTTCCGCAGTCTGCCTTTCCACGTTCCTACAACTTGCCGTGCCCGTTGCCCGCTGCTTTCCCCCGAACATGCTCCCGCTTTTGCAGTTGCTGATACCATTCCGTGAGATGCGCCACGAGTTGCCCCTGGCGCGCGGCCTCCGAGCGAATTTCCAAGAGACCCTGGCGGATAGCCGCATCCACAGGCAGCTCCGATGCCACGTGATAGGCGAGCGAAATGCCGCCCTCGGTTTCAAAGCGCGGCGCATCTTCCCCGTAAAGTATCTGGTGGCACTGATTGCAGAGCTGCTCGAGCCGTTCGGAAACGGCGGAATCGACTTCCGTGAAATCCTCTTCGAGATATTCAACGTCCGCTTCCATATAGGGTTTCTCGTTGTGCGTGCGGATCAATTGGAACGCGCTCTGTCCCGCGGTCAGGATGTCGGAGCGGCCATCTTCATATTCTTTCAGTATTTTGACGATCATCGCCGAGCAGCCCGTCTGGGCCAGGGTTCGCTCGTGCATGAATACTATGCCGAACGGGGATTGCGTGTCCGAGCAGTGCCGCGTCATTTCCCGGTAGCGGGGCTCGAAAATGTGCAGCGGAACGGCCTGGCCGGGGAAGAGCACGATGTCGAGTGGAAAGAGCGGGATGCGTGCCAGGTTCATGGACGTCCGCCAGCCATGATAGCAGAAGCCTTCAAACGAATTCGCATGCCACTCCGTGGATGGCCAATGGTTGGCTTTACGATTTTAGCAGGACAGCCACTCCTGAGCTGCCTGCATTCACCCTGCCGAGGCCGTGCGGGGCGGCCAAGAGTGGCTGTCCCGCAAAATCTTGCCAGTTATTTCTTTGCGAGGAAGAGCGTGTCGTAGAGCCAGCCCGCCACGATGCCGCCAGCCAGCGGGCCAATCCAGTAAACGCCGTGGTTGTTCCAGTGATTTGCGGCCAGCGCGGGGCCAAAGGCTCGCGCCGGATTGAGCGCCGCGCCGGTAAAGGGTCCGCCGAACAGCGCGGCCATGGTAATGGACAAACCGATGGCAAAGCCCGCGATCTTGTTGAATGCGCCGCGCTCGTCGACGGCCGTCGCAAAAACCACGAAACCAAGGAAAAAGGTCATGACCGCTTCAAAGAGGATGCCGTTGGCGCGCGAAATGCCGCTGGCCAGATCCGGCGTGCCCAATTGCACGGGTCCCCATACATCCACAGGCAAGCGCCGCAGAAGATAGGCGGCAGCAACGGCCCCGGCAAGCTGCGCGATCCAATAGGCCACGGTGTCAAACGTCGAAATTTTGCGAGTGACCCAAAACCCGATGGTAATCGCGGGATTAAAGTGGCCGCCGGAAATGTGGCCGAGCGAAGTGACCATGATGCCGATGGCCAATCCGTGCGCCAGCGCGATCCCCAGCAGGCCCAGGCCAACCTGGCCGTTCGTGCTGGTGCGCAGAAATTGATCCGCGCAAATCGATCCCACGCCGAAAAAAATCAGCGCAAATGTGCCGATAAATTCTGCAACCAGCTTCTGCGGCTTCGAGTACACGGAGACCTCTCTTTGTGGACCCGCTTGGGGCCGGTCCACGCCGATTTACCATTGGGGAAGCAGATTCTATGAGAAGCGGATGTGCCAAGTCAAAGACTTGAGCGGGGCAGGCACAGAACTCAGTGCGCGCGATCTTTGCAGGTCGCGGCTTCGGCTGCGACATTCATCGGGAGTATGAAAGTCGGCCTTGGCCTTTCAAGTCTCGAATCTGAAATCTCAAATTTGAAATTTCAGATTCGTACTCCTCAGCGTGTGGCGGCGCCCAGCGGGACGCTGACCGGAGTCAGCCAGTTATGGCGGTCGGCCTTGGCTCCCGTGAGGATCGCGAAAAATTCTTCCTGCAGCTTCTTGGTGATCGGGCCGCGCGACCCCTTGCCGATCTTGATCCGGTCGATCGAGCGCAGCGGGCTGATCTCCGCCGCGGTGCCGGTGAAAAAAACTTCGTCGGCGATGTACAGCATTTCGCGGGGAATCACCTGCTCGCGCACCTGGATTTTCATTTCCTCGCACAGCGTGATGACGGAGCTGCGCGTGATGCCCGGCAGGACGCTATTTCCCACCGGCGGCGTGTACAGCACGCCGTCCATGGCCACAAAGATGTTTTCGCCCGAGCCTTCGCTCACGCAACCGTTGGTGTCCAGAGCGATGCCTTCGGAATAGCCGTTGGCCTGCGCTTCCATGTGAATGAGCTGCGAATTCATGTAGTTCGCCGCGGCCTTGGCCATGCTCGGCAGCGTGTTGGGCGCCATGCGGTTCCACGAACTGACGCAGACGTCCACTCCATTCTCGATGGCTTCGGGGCCCAGGTAGCGTCCCCATTCCCAGCAGGCGATGTACACTTCGATGGGCACAGCCGTCCCGCCGACGCCGATATCTCCGTAGCCGCGCAGCGCGATCGGACGGATGTAGCACGAACTCATCTTGTTCACGCGCACCACTTCGGCGGCGGCGTTGGAGAGTTCTTCGGCCGTGTACGGCAGTTCCAGCCGGTAAATCTTCCCGGAATTGACCATGCGCTGCATGTGTTCGCGCACCCGGAAGATGGCGGGCCCGTTCTTGGTATCGTAGCAGCGCAAGCCTTCAAAGACCGCCGAGGCATAACTGACCACGTGAGAAAGGACATGAATCGTCGCATCTTCCCAACGGATCAGTTTCCCGTTGTGCCATATTTTTTCCGTCGGCTTGATCGGCATCGTCGTTCTCCACGCTGCAATTCAACGCATGATTTGTGTTTCACTGAGAGTGACAAGGAAAATTATAGCACAGCGGTTCACCTTGCCCGCGGGCGGCTCATGCATTTCTTTATGACGCGGGCATGCCAATTTGGTTGGGGCGATTCGGAAAGAAAGATGCTCCGCGTGATCGTGAAAACTGCTGGGAGTAAGCTTTAGGCTCTCTTTTGCCCAGTTCGCGGGCGATGAGGGCATCCCTGGCGCCGTGGCGAATCGTTAGCACGCGGACGAGTTCATATGGTTCATCGATTTCGTACAGGACACGGTAAATGTTGGGCATGGTCCCATACAGAAGGTGACGGAGCGGTCTACCGGCTTTGCGCGATTCGGGAGCGCGTGGGCAGCGGCGCGGGGATTTTGCCAACGTGTAAATGGCCTTCTCAAGACCGTTAAACCAGCGCCTTGCAACTACGGAATGTTCGGCGGAAAGGAATTCGTAAAGATCATTGAGGTCACGCTCAGCACGGCGGGTGAACTCAACGGCGTATGCCATATTTGCGCCGAACTGTTAGAAATACCTCGCGAGCAGGGCGGGTCCGGCAGTGGGCGATGTCATCAATGCCCTGGCGAATGGCCTCAAAGACGTCTGACTGTGCGGCGATGTCCAGCAGACGCTGATAGGATTCTGCGTCCTGAACAACGGCCTCTGCCTTCCCGTTGATTGTAAGAACCACGGGCCGTTTTGTTTTCTTCAACCGCCTCATGAATTCGCCAGGCTTGCGGCGAAAGGCTGTCAAAGATTGGATATCCTTGGAGATGTCGAGCACTGGCGATCCTTTCCTATGAGCACCTTTAAAGGTGCTCTCTCTTATATTGATTGTAAAGAGAAAAATTCACTCGCGGTCGGCATCTGCAACATAAAGTCACTGCCAGTATCACCAATTTTCTGCCGGCGGATATTGGAAGCCGATCCCTCAGTGCTCTATCCGCTCAAGAGAATAAGGTTCCCGGATCGCTTGCAGATTCTTCATGGCGTGGCTGCGCAGATCGCCGTTCACGGTTTCCCAGGCGCCCAGCAGGAGGAAGGGAACCACCGCCGCGGCGGCCCAAAGCTTGGCCCGGCGAGGAGCTTTGGATTCCGGTTCCCAGCGGAAGAGTTGCGCCGAGACGATGAAAGCGATCAAGGCGCATCCCACCAGCGAAGCCAAATATGATCCGAGACTTGTCAAGGTTGTGTGGTCGATCATGGCGCGCTGCAGGCCGCTCACGAGGTACGTGGCTGGCAGGAAGACAGCCACCTTCTGGACCATCGCTGGAAGCATGGGGAACGGAATCGTCGCCCCGGAAATAAACAGAAAAACAAACCAGATGATCTGGTTGATGATTTGGGTCTCCTGCATCGTGTTGGTCACGCTGGCAACGATCAGGCCGAGGGAGGCGAACGTGACGGTCCCGATGGTCACCAGAATGAAGACGGAAAGTACATTGCCAAGCCCGGCCATATGAAACACCGATCGCGATATGTAGAACTCGATCGCAATCGTGGGGAGCGTCAGCAAATAGTTGGAGATCAAGCTGGAGCCGAGCATGGCGCTGGCTCCGACTGGCGTGACCCGGAAGCGGCGCAGAATGCCTTGCTCGCGGAAAGTCACCAGTTGGACGCTGAGGCCCCAAAAACTGCCCATGACGGTTAGCGCGAGCACCATGGCCAGTAGATACGGTACCGCCTCGGGCCCGAACCGCCTGAAAAGTTCCGCGTACCCGAAGAGAAACGCCAGCGGCATGATCAGGCTGAAGAACAGAAACGCGCGATTGCGCATAGCCAGGCGCATGCGGCTCATGGTGAGTGCCCAGGTATGGCTCCAGACGCGGCTCAATCGCGCAACCTTCTCCCGGTCAGCTCCAGGAAAATGTCCTCGAGCGATGGGGCGGAAATCTCCAGGCTGACCAGCTCGTTGTTCTTTTCTTCCAGATGCTTCACCAGGGCCACGATAGTGCGCGGCACGCGGGTCGAGTACAGCAGATAATCGTCGGCCTCGACGCGGCATTCGGTCACGCCTTCAAGGCTGCTCAGCGCGCCGTTGGTTTCCGGCTTGGCCATGCGCACGGTGATCCGCGTGACTGCGCCGGAGCGCTGCTTCAGCTCGCGCGGCGTTCCCAGCGCGATCACTTTCCCGTGGTCCACAATCGCCACGCGGTCACAGAGTTTTTCGGCTTCCTCGATGTAGTGCGTGGTGATCAGGATAGTTTTCTTTTCCTTCTTGAGTTCCTCGACAATGTCGTAGATTTCGCGCCGCACCTGCGGGTCCAGGCCGGCCGTGGGTTCGTCGAGGAATACGACGCGCGGATCGTTCACCAGCGCCATGGCCAGGGCCAGGCGCTGCTTCTGCCCGCCGGAGAGTTGCGAATAAAACGCGTTGCGCTTTTCTTCGAGGCCGAAGCGACCGAGGAGTTCCTGCGTGCCGCGCCGTTTCGGATAGAAGCTCCCAAACAGGTCCAGGGCTTCGTGGACACGCATCTTGTCGGGCAGGGCCGTAGCCTGCAGCGCCGCCCCGATGGCGTACTTGAATTCAGCGCCGCTGGTCTGCGGATCGAGACCGCAAACGCTCACGCTGCCGCTATCGGGAGTGCGCAGCCCTTCGAGAATCTCGACCGTGCTGGTCTTCCCAGCGCCGTTCGGCCCCAGCAGGCCGAAAACCTCTCCCTCGTTGACGGCAAAGCTCACGCCGCGCAATGCTTCCACGTCACCGTACCGTTTGGTCAGGTTATTGACTTCAATGGTCGCCCCAATCAGCATGAGGCTCTATCTATAACACAACCCATTCCCTTGGCGCGAACAGGGCCGCATAGGGGCTTGCCAAGTGGCGCATGCTTCAGCTTGCGGGTTCTTGTCCCAAATTAAGGAGTTAAGGACCAACCCCCGCAGGCTGAAGCCCGCGCCACAAAAATCATTTACGCCGGCGCGGCTTGCCGGCGGTCCACTCATACTCCCTGAAATCTAATATTCTTTTTTCTGCCAGGGATAGCCCTTCCGTTTCGAGCAGCTTGCGTTGCAGCGAAGCGTGCGGCTCGCGGATCAGCAACTTGCCTCCGGCGCCCACAACGCGATGCCAGGGCACTCCGCGGCCGCTCGGACACGCTGCCATAGCGCGCCCGGCCGTCCGCGCTCCGCCGGGCAGCCGCAGGGCCTTGGCCAGCCGGCCATAGGTCATTACGCGGCCACGGGGGATTTTCTTTACAAGCTCGTATACCGGATTCCAATTCATTGGATTCGCTCTTTCAATTCCACATTCTATCGGTACTAGTTCGAAAGGACCAGCGGCTTGCCCCATCCGAACTATGGCGCCCCGCAGACCTGCGGCGCACTCTTACTATCGCGACACATACATTCTGCATCTAAATACCCAGGAGCATCAGGAAGCGTCAAGATTGTTCGAAGGAATGCCGATATAACGAAGGCAGGATGCTCTATCGGCCGGGGAACGCGATTTGAGCGAGAGAGAATGGGAGTTACTGATACGAGGCAACATTCCGAATATTTCGGCATCTAAATTGACAGGCGTAGTGGAAGAGTCTTACACTACACTTTGGATGTCGGAGCCGGGAGCGTTCAATGGCCTTTCTTCGCCGCAAAGGGAACACGTTTTACCTGGTGCACAACGTCCGCGAGGGCGACCGGGTCAAACAGCTGCACCTGGCCAAGCTCGGCGAGCGTCCCCGCATCACCGATGACGTGGTCAGGCAGGTCACCCGTTCCTACCCCTTTGTGGACGTGAATTGGAATGAATTGCGCGAGCAGGTCAACAATCGCGTAGAGCTGTTCGATCCCAAATCCAATCAGATTCAGAAGCTCGTTTCCACCCTGCGCACGCTCAATCTTGACCTGGCAGATCTGTTTCCGCCCTTGCTGGACGTTTCGCATGCGCCGGAAGCGGGACAGGAAATTATCATGCAGCTCCGTCTGCTGCACTCCACCGTAGGAGTCAAACTCGACCAGTTTGATCGGGCCCCGTATCGGGGTGTGATGGCAGACCGGAAGTTCCGGTAGGAGAATGGCTATGAGCACCAACCGCTCAGCACAACAACAACTGGACCCCACGCTGAGAAGCGTGGAATCCCAGGAATTCCAGGCCGCCCTGAAGAGCAAGGTCGTCGGCCAAGAAGAGGGAGTCCGCGCGCTCGTGGACCTGTACCAGGTCTTCTGCGCGGGGATGAGCTCGACCGGACGCCCGGTGGGGAACCTGCTGTTCCTGGGGCCGACCGGCTCGGGGAAAACGCGCATCGTGGAAGCGGCGGCGGAGATCTTGTTCGGAGACCCGCGGGCGGTGATCAAGGTGGACTGCGCGGAGTTCCAGCAC
>DATHPN010000096.1:0-24802 GCA_035483715.1 Candidatus Acidiferrum sp. | reverse complement strand
AATACCTCCCGCACGCTCGGCGGCAACAAATACCCTTGCTCCGGGTTGTACTCGTAAAAATTCGGCATCGCGCAGCCTCCTGCGCGCTAGTATATCTGCGTTGTCAAATCGAGTTGCCACACAGGCTGAAGCCTGCGCTACTTAAACCTCTGCCTTAAAGCTTGCATGTGAGAGACTCGGGCGAATTCTTAATCTATTCGCGGGAGGGAACTATGCGAGCGATGTTGCCGGTCCGGGTGATGATAATTGCGCTGGCGGTTGGACTTGCGGGCGCAGCGCTGCGCGCGCAATCGTGGGAAATGCCGAGCGATGCGCAACGGTGCCCGTCGAAGTGGGGCGCGAAGGACGAAGTGGGCTCCGGAAATTTGATGAAGCCGGAGATGGCGCTGAAAGCGGCGAAATTAATTCACACCGGCGAAGTCTTCACGCTGGGCTTCCACCTCTCGGCGGCGTTGCCGCTCATCGGATCGCGGCGCTTCGATCTGCACACGAAGCGTAGCACCGCGACGGACCCGGGCACGCGCGGCGAGAATGAGGAAATCGTCATCACCGAGCTGGGCCAGGTCGGCACGCAACTCGACGCCTTCGCGCACCAGATTTACGGCGGCGAATACTACAACTGCATCACCAATCATGAAATGAGTTTCGGCGAAGGCGGCGTGAATGACTTGACCGCCGGGGCGCGGCAAGGATTCCCGAAACTCGGTGTCGAGAAAATTCCGGACATCATGACACGCGGCGTGCTGATTGATGTCGCGGGCTTCAAGAACGTAGACAGGCTGGAAGGCGGCTACGTCATTACCGCGGACGATTTGCAACAGGCGCTGGCGAAGGAGAAAGTGAAACTGGAAACGGGCGACGCCGTCATGATCAATACCGGCTGGGGCAAGCTGTACAACGTCAAGGACAAGGATAAATACCTGAAATCCTCGCCGGGGATCGGCATCGAGGCGGGAGAGTGGCTGATCAAGCAGAATCCGATGCTCGTGGGAACGGATACGTGCTGCGTGGAAGTGCGGCCCTACCCGGGACAGAAAATGAATTTGCCGATTCACGCGATGTTTCTGATCGTGAATGGAGTTTACCTCGTCGAGAATTTGAGGCTGGAGCAGCTTGCGGCGGCGCGCGCGTACGAAAGCGCGTACATCATGACTCCGTTGAAAATCGAAGGCGGCACAGGGTCGACCATCGCTCCGATCGCGGTTCGATGAGGTCATAGTGGCGCAGGCTTCAGTCTGTGGGTTTGGTTTTTGCAAGGACAAAACCCCACAGGCTGAAGCCTGCGCCACTGGTTCTGGCGGAACACATTGGGTTGTGTTTAGGGATTGAAAGGAATTAGCAGGAAAGAATTACGCGAGCGCTGCGGGTTCGCCGCCGCGTACTACTTTCCGGGGCTGAACAATTTCCAGATCGGGATTTTCCGCGGCGCGTTGCCGCACCAACGCAATGAACGCGGCGGAGGAGCGCGGCAGCGTGCGGTCGCGGCGGTAGACGATTCCCAGCTCGCGCCACAGTTCCACGTCCGCGATGGGGATGAGTTTCACTTCTCCGGCGCGCACTTCGTTGCGCGCGAAACTGGAGCTGATCAGCGACACGCCCAGGCCCGCCGCCACGAAGCACTTGATCATCCCCACGCTGGTCAGCTCCATGGTGATCTGCAGGTGCGGCTTGTAGGGTCGGAAATGTTTGTCCAGCAACTGCCGCGTGTATCCGGTTCGCGGGAAAATCAAGGGCTGCTCGGCGATATCCCTCATGCGCACGGTTTTTAGTTTCGCCAGGGGATTACGCGGATTGACCATCAGCATGACGCGGTCACGGAAAATCGGATGAAATTTCAGGCTAGGCGATTTCGCGGGCAGTGTCACGATGCCGACGTCGATCGATCCGTCCTCGACCTTTTGCAGAACTTTGTGGCTGAAGTTGCGGTAGATGCTGATCTGCACAGAGGGATACAGACGGTGATATTCCGCGAAAATTTCGGGCAAAACGTACAGGCAGGTCGCTTCATTGGCGCCGAGCGCCAGCACACCGCGCGGCGTAGTGGCCTTGTCGGCCACGGCGCGCAGGGATTCGGCGCGCAGATTCACCATGCGCACGGCGTATTCAAACAGGGTTTCTCCCGCGGAGGTCAGCCGCACGGACTTACGACCGCGGTCAAACAGCTTCTCGCCGTATTCCTGCTCAAGCTGGCGCACCTGCGCGCTGACGGCCGGCTGCGAACGGAACAATTTCTGGCCGGCCCGCGAAAAACTGCCGAGTTTGGCGATTTCAATAAAGGTAGTAAGTTGGTCGAAATCCATATTGGAGTGGGGCATTATACCAGAACCGCGGCAGGGACCCGCATGCAATCCAAAAAAATAATGCCATGAATAGCAAATTATGATGCCCAATGCCGGGGGGACAATCGGGCTTCGAGAATGGTAAGATAAATACTTTCCGGCAAGCCGGACCGAGGATGTCGCCGAAGTGTATGTGGCGCCGCCTTTGAGTAGTACAGGCAATTTTGCCTGTGCGCTTTTTGCGATCGCAGTTGCATCGGTGAGTTGGGGGCGGCCTACAAATCCGCACAGGCAGAAGTGCCAGTGCTGCGGGATCAGGACCGCGATTGCGCTTTCATGAGTGAACTGTATCCATTTCGGGGCATCCCGCCGGCTCAGGGACTTTACCGTCCGGAGCACGAGCATGACGCTTGCGGCATCGGCTTTGTCGCCAATATCGAGGGCCGCAAGTCGCACGACATCGTCCTCAAGGGCATACAGATTCTGATCAATCTGACGCATCGCGGCGCGTGCGGATGCGATCCGCAAACCGGCGATGGCGCGGGCATTCTGATCCAGATTCCGCACGCCTTTTTCGAGCGCGAAGCAACCAGCCTGGGTTTTTCACTGCCCTTGCCGGGCGAGTATGGCGTCGGCATGGTTTTTCTTCCGGTTGATACGCAGGACCGGCTGATCTGCGAAGGAATCATCGAAAAAATCGCGCGCGAGGAAGGCTTGACGGTCCTCGGCTGGCGCGACACGCCGATCAACGGAAACACCATCGGACGGCTGGCTCGCGCTTCGCAGCCCTATATCGAACAAATTTTCATTCGCAGCGGGCCAGGCATGGACCAGGACGCGCTGGAACGCAAGCTGTACGTGGTGCGCAAGCGCGCGGAAACGGAAATCGCCGAGACCGACCTGAAGGAAAAAGATTTTTTCTACATTCCGTCTTTGTCTTCACGCACCATCATCTACAAGGGATTGCTGCTCGCGCCGCAGATCACCGATTTTTACAAAGAGCTGCTGGACCCCGATTTGACGAGCGCGCTGTGCCTGGTGCACCAGCGATTTTCCACCAACACGTTTCCGAGCTGGAAGCTGGCTCACCCGTACCGCTACATCTGCCACAACGGCGAGATCAACACGCTGCGCGGAAACATGAACTGGATGTATGCGCGGCAATCCGTGCTGGCGTCTCCACTGTTCGGCGCGGACATGAAGAAGCTGATGCCCATCATCATCGCGGGTGGCAGCGATTCGGCCATGCTGGACAACGCCGTGGAGATGCTCACGCTTTCCGGCCGCACGCTCCCGCACGTGATGTCCATGCTAATTCCGGAAGCCTGGGATCACGACGCAACGATGCCCGAGGACATCAAGGCGTTCTACGAGTATCACGCCTCGCTGATGGAGCCGTGGGACGGCCCGGCGGCGGTGGCCTTCACAGACGGGCGAGTGATCGGCGCGAAGCTCGATCGCAACGGGCTGCGTCCCGGCCGGTTCCTGGTCACCAACGATGGCTTGGTGGTCCTGGCCTCGGAAGCCGGAGTGCTCTCCATCAGGCCCGAGGAAGTCCGGATGAAAGGCAGGCTCGCGCCCGGCCGCATTTTCATCGTGGACACGGAGCAGAAGCGGCTGATCACGGACGAGGAAGTGAAAAAGCAATTGGCCGCGCGGCAACCGTACGCTCTGTGGCTCAAGGAAAATCAGATCACGCTCGATCATCTTCCGAGCCCGACGCACGTCCTGCCGACCAATCATGAAACGATCCGCATGCGGCAGCGCGCTTTTGGCTACACGGACGAAGATTTGAAGACGATTCTTCTGCCGTCCGCTCTCGGCGGCGAGGAGCCCGTGGGCTCGATGGGCATCGATACGCCGCTGGCCTGTTTGTCCGACAAGCCGCAGATGCTTTTCAGTTATTTCAAGCAGACCTTCGCCCAGGTCACCAACCCGGCCATCGATTCGATCCGCGAAGGTCTGGTGATGTCTCTCAATTCCTATATCGGAAGCGAAGGCAACATCCTGGAAGAGACGCCGAAAAATTGCCACACGCTGAAGCTGCGCCACCCGGTCATCTCCAACTGGCGGCTGGAAAAGCTGCGGCGCGTGAGCTGGGGCAATTTCCTGGCCACCAGCCTGCCCATGCTGTTCCGCGTGAATGGCGGCGAGAAGCAGCTCGAGGAAGCGACTGAAACGCTGTGCCGCCGCGCCTCGCTGGCCATCAAGTCCGGCTACACACTCTTGATTCTGACCGACCGCGGGGTGGACCACGAGTACGCGCCGATCCCGTCGCTGATCGCCCTGTCGGCGGTTCACAATCATTTGATCCGCGAAGGAACGCGCAACCAGGTGGCCTTGATCGTCGAGTCCGGCGAGCCGCGCGAGGTGATGCATTTTGCGCTGCTGCTGGGCTACGGCGCGAGCGCGGTGAATCCATACCTCGCGATTGAAACGCTCGAGGATCTGCACAAGGCCGGAGCGTTTCCGCCGGAGTACACCTGGGACAAAGTTTTCAAGAGCTACATGAAGTCCATCGACAAGGGGCTTCTGAAAACGTTCTCGAAGATGGGGATTTCCACGCTGCAGAGTTATCAGGGCGCGCAAATCTTCGAGACGGTGGGGCTCAATCAATCGCTCGTCGAGAAATATTTTACGGGAACGTCTTCGCGTATCGAGGGCATCGGCATCGAAGTGCTGGCGCGCGAAGCGATCATGAAACACGAATTCGCCATGCAGCCGCCGCACCTGTCGGACACGGAGTTGCGCGTCGGCGGGGAATATCAGTACCGGGTGCGCGGCGAACGGCACCTGCTCAACCCCACGACAGTGAGCAAGCTGCAGCACGCGGTGCGCCAGGAGAAATTCGAGAGCTTCCGGGAATTTGCGGACATCGTCAACCAGCAGAATCGCGATCTGCAAATGCTTCGCGGCATGTTTGAATTCAAGCCAAACGGCCCGGCCATTCCCCTGGAACAAGTCGAGCCTGCCGCGGAGATCGTGAAGCGCTTCGCGACCGGCGCGATGTCCTTCGGCTCGATCAGCAAGGAAGCGCACGAAACGCTGGCCATCGCCATGAACCGCATCGGCGGGAAATCGAACACCGGCGAAGGCGGCGAGGACGAGGCGCGCTTTACTCCGGACGCCAACGGCGATTTGCGCCGCAGCGCGATCAAGCAGGTGGCCTCGGCGCGTTTCGGCGTTACCACCAATTATCTGATCAACGCGGACGACTTGCAGATCAAGATCGCCCAGGGCGCCAAGCCCGGCGAAGGCGGCCAGTTGCCCGGCCACAAAGTGGACGACGTGATTGCCCGCGTGCGCCACTCGATCCCCGGCGTGGGCCTGATTTCTCCGCCGCCGCATCACGATATTTATTCGATCGAGGATTTGGCGCAGCTCATTTTCGATTTGAAAAACGTCAATCCCCAGGCGCGCATTTCCGTCAAGCTCGTCGCCGAAGTGGGCGTGGGCACGGTGGCGGCAGGCGTCGCCAAGGCGCATGCCGACGTGATCCTGATCAGCGGCTACGACGGCGGGACCGGGGCTTCGCCGATCAGCTCGATTCGCCACGCCGGAATTCCCTGGGAGCTCGGGCTTTCCGAGACGCAGCAAGTTCTGGTGATGAACGACCTGCGCAGCCGCGTGCGCGTGCAAGTGGACGGCAAGCTGCAGACGGGCCGCGACGTGGCCATCGCCGCGCTGCTGGGCGCCGAGGAATTCGGATTCGCCACCACGCCGCTGGTCACCATGGGGTGCATCATGATGCGCAAATGCCATCTGAACACCTGCCCCGTGGGCATCGCCACGCAGGACCCGGAGCTGCGCAAGAAGTTCGCAGGCAAGCCCGAGCACGTGATTAATTTCCTGTTCTACGTCGCCGAGGATTTGCGCCTGATCATGGCTCAGCTCGGTTTCCGCAAAGTCGACGAAATGATCGGGCGCGTGGATTGCCTCACGCAACGCGCGGACGTGGAGCACTGGAAAGCGAAGGGCATCGATCTCTCCTCGGTGCTGTACAATCCGCCGATGCCCAGCCACGTGGGGCGGCGCTGCACGCAGGCGCAGGACCACGGACTCTACGACTCGCTCGACGGAAAGCTGATCGAGCTGGCCAGCGACGCCATCGAGCGGCTCACGCCCCTGTCGCTCAATTTACCAATTCGTAACGTCCACCGCACGGTCGGCGCGATGCTTAGCGGACGCATTGCCCGCCGTCACGGCTCCGTGGGCTTGCCCGACGACACCATTCGCATCCAGTTTCACGGCTGCGCAGGGCAAAGCTTCGGCGCTTTCCTCGCCACCGGCGTGACCCTGACGCTGGAAGGCGAAGCCAACGATTACGTTGGCAAGGGGCTTTCCGGCGGACGGATCGTGATTTATCCGCCGCGCAATTCGCATTTCGTGCCGGAGGAAAATATCCTCATCGGCAACGTGTGCCTGTACGGCGCGACGAGCGGCGAGGCCTTCTTTAACGGTATGGCCGGGGAGCGCTTCGCGGTGCGCAATTCGGGCGCGACGGCTGTTGTCGAAGGCGTCGGCGATCACGGCTGCGAATACATGACGCGCGGCCTGGTAGTTGTGCTGGGCAAAACGGGACGCAACTTCGCAGCGGGCATGACCGGCGGCATCGCCTTCGTTCTGGACCAGACCGGCGATTTCGCTTCCGAGTGCTGCAACCGCGTGGATGTGGACCTGGAGCCCCTGGCGGAAGCCAAAGATATCGAGACGGTGCAGGGCCTGATTGCACGCCATGCGGAGCTGACCGACAGCCCGCAGGCCAAATGGATTTTAAAACACTGGGACGCCATGCTGCCGAAATTCGTCAAGGTCTTCCCGCACGAATTCAAGCGCGTCCTGGGCGTTCCGCGAATTCCCGCAAGCGTGCTGGCGGCGCAGGCCGAAACGATGCACGCGCAAGGCCAGGCGATTCGCGGGTAGGGTCTTCCGTAGCACAGGCATTTTTGCCTGTGCGATTTTGTAGAGTGCCTGTACGACGCGGATTAATGCGCGGTTTTGTAAAATGTATGTGGGCCGCGGATTCACGCGCGATCGCAAGACCCGCCCAGGCAAAAGTGCCTGTGCAGCTTCAGGAGATTCATGGGTAAGGTTACCGGCTTCAAGGAATACACGCGAGAAATGCCCGTGCGGCGTCCCGTCGCCGAGCGCGTCCTCGATTATTTCGAGGTGTACCAGCCGTTTTCGGAGGAAAAAGTGCGCGTGCAAGGGGCGCGCTGCATGGACTGCGGCATTCCCTTCTGCCACACGGGCTGCCCGGTCAACAACATCATTCCGGATTGGAACGACCTGGTGTATCGCGACCGCTGGCAGGATGCCATCCGCGTTCTGCATTCCACCAACAATTTTCCGGAGTTTACCGGGCGCATTTGCCCCGCGCCCTGCGAAGCGGCCTGCGTGCTGGGGATCAGCGAGCCGCCCGTTACTATTAAGCTAATCGAAAAATCCATTGTGGACCGCGCCTGGGAGGAGGGCTGGATCCAGCCGGAGCTTCCCGAGGCACGCACCGGAAAACGCGTCGCCGTGGTCGGCTCCGGCCCGTCAGGCCTGGCCGCCGCGCAGCAACTGAATCGCGCGGGCCACGAAGTCACCGTGTTCGAGAAGAACGACCGAATCGGCGGCCTGCTGCGCTACGGCATTCCCGACTTCAAGCTGGAAAAGCGCGTGCTCGACCGGCGCCTGGAACAGATGCTGGCCGAAGGCGTGCAATTCCAGACCAGCGCGCACGTGGGCGGCAGCATTCCCGCGCAGGATTTGCGCAAGGAGTATGACGCCCTGGTCCTGACCGGCGGCGCCGAAGCCCCGCGCGACCTCAATGTCCCCGGGCGCGAACTCAATGGCATTTATTTTGCGATGCAATTCCTGCCCCAGCAGAACAAAGTCGTAGCCGGCGACACGATTCCGGACCAGATTCGCGCCACCGGAAAGCGCGTCGTGATCATCGGCGGCGGAGATACAGGCGCGGACTGCCTGGGCACCTGCCATCGCCATCAGGCCAAATCCATTCACCAGTTTGAAATCATGCCCATGCCGCCGCTGGAGCGCTCGCCCAGCACGCCGTGGCCGCTGTGGCCGCTGCAACTGCGCACTGAGAGCGCGCACGAAGAAGGCGGCAAGCGCGACTGGGCGCTCAACACCATGAAATTTACAGGGGACGAAAACGGCAACGTGAAAGAGCTGCACACGATTCGCGTCGGCCTGCCGCCGAAGTTCGAGGCTATCCCCGGCACGGAGTCCGTGATTGAAGCCGATCTGGTCCTGCTGGCCCTCGGTTTCCTCGGCCCCGTGAAAAACGGAATGATCGAGCAACTGGGCGTGAACCTCGACTCGCGCAGCAACATCGCCACCGGCGCGGATTACATGAGCTCGGTCCCCGGCGTCTTCGCCGCCGGCGACATGCGCCGCGGCCAGTCGCTCGTCGTGTGGGCCATCTCCGAAGGCCGCAAGGCCGCCGTCGCGGTGGACAAATACCTAATGGGTAGCTCCTCGCTGAGCTAGAGGCTTAAGTAGCGCAGGCTTCAGCCTGTGGGTTTTGGCGTGTGCATGGAACAAACCCCACAGGCTGAAGCCTGCGCTACTTCCAAACTCCAGAAAGTCACGAATCTTGACAACAATGGTGTAACGGTTGGTGAAGAAATATACGAAGAGGTTCGTATCGCGGTGGTTTACGAAGTAACGAGATTCAGACCACCACGCCGATGGACTCGACCGGCGTGGTTACGAAGCGCTGGCCGTTGGCGTTGATTTCCATACGGAAACCTACGTAGATTCCGCGCATTTTGCAGAAGCTGCCGCCCAGTGTGGCTCCGGTCAGCCGCGCGGGTGTTAACTCCGGGAAGAATTGGCCGCCGCGAAGAAGTATTTCTCCGCTGCGCCCCTCGATGATGGTGATTTCATAATCGGTATTCCAGGTGCGGACGGCCAGCTTTTCCATGTCCTCCCGGTCGTCGATTTGCACGCCATTGGTCCACGGGTCATTCGACCAGGTTTCCAGGATGGCTCCCACAGGGATGGTATCTTGTTCAGGCATTATGATTCCTTCGATCCCCGAATTCAAACCCCACAGTTTTTAGATGCGTTCGGGCCGCGATTCGTCGCATTCGCTCGGAGAACCCGGTCCGGTTGACCAAAGCTATCTCTGGGCTTTGGTTTATATAGCGCCCGCCTTCAGCCGGGCATTTGCACGATTCCAATGTTGCCGCCTGAAAGCGGGCGCTACGTCTACGGCTGTTCCGACAGGAGTTGCCGGACACGATTGACCAGGTTCGATCCGGCCTGGCCTGCCTCCCCGGTGGAAAAATCGGAGGGCAGTTGCAGCAGGTGCACGTTTGGCTTGAGTTCGGCGAATCCATGCATGGCCGGCTCGTTGGCTTGGATCCCCGGTCCGCAAATCAGAATCTGCGGCTTGGTGACCCTCATAAACAGCAGGGCATCGGACGGGTTTCGCGTGGTGATGACTTCGTAACCGGAACGCTTGAGAAGGACGCTCACATAGGCCAGCAAATCGTGGGAGGAATCGATGCAGACGATGCGCGTTTTCGAGGTTCCGAACGTCTCTTCGTGAAATTGCCTTGCCTGGGAGAACGCCTGGATCGCTTCCGCTTCCGAAGCGTGCAGGGGGAAAATGCGTAGAAGGTTCGTGACCTGCAAAACTTGCAGGAGAAAAGGAGAAACCTGGCAGAGCTTCAGATCGCCGCTTTTGGCACGCAACACGCCGAACTGGCGGACCAGCGCACCCAGTCCGACACTGTCAATGAAGGTGACTTCTCCCAGGTGCAGAACCACTTTCTTGGTCAGCCCCGTCAATCTTTCCAGTTCCTGTTGCAGTGAAGCGATTTCCGCGCCCACCACGATGCGCCCCCGGCATCGAATGACGACGACGTCGCCGATCTTCTGGCTTTGCAGGCTCAGTTCCATGGAGGCGGAAACAATATCACAACTCAATCGGCAAGTGGCGCAGGCTTCAGCCTGTGGATTTTCATCTGACCTTGGCATGCCCAACAATTCCAGTTGGCGCGCTTCCCCAGGCTACCGCGAACGCCCCGAGTCCCCGATCGGAGCCAGACAGACTGAAGCGTGTGCCAGTGGTTGTATAATCCTGCGACCAATGGTTTGCTGGGGCATCCAATCAGTCTACTCGGGTGCGGCATGATTTTAATATTGATTCCATCATTGAAGTGAGAACCGAACATGGCGAAACCAATCTTACTGAGCGTGGACGACGACGCGGATGTTTTGCGGGCCATTGAACGCGACCTGCGTTCGCAGTACGGCGCGGATTATCGCGTTCTGGGCAGCGGCTCCCCCGAAAGCGCGCTCGATCTTCTGAAGCAGCTGAATCTCCGAAGCGACAGTGTCGCCCTGCTGCTGGCCGACCAGCGCATGCCGCGCATTGACGGCGTGCACTTTTTGCAGGAGGCCATGCGCATTTACCCGGACGCCAAGCGCGCGCTGCTCACCGCCTACGCCGACACCACCGCCGCGATCGGCGCCATCAATCAGGCCAGCATCCACTACTTTTTCATGAAACCGTGGGACCCGCCCACCGAGCATCTCTACCCGCAGCTGGACGATCTGCTCGAAGACTGGCAGGCCTCCCACCATCCAGCCTATTCGGGCATACGCGTACTCGGCACGCGCTGGTCGCCCCGCTCATATGAATTGCGCGACTTCCTGGCGCGGAATCACGTCCCCTACCAGTGGATCGACGTGGAAATTTCCGCGAGCGATCCAGAGACCAAACTATTACTGGAATCTTTGGGACCCGAAGCCACCAGTCTTCCCGTCGTGCTTTTTCCCGATGGGACGAAAATCCTCGAATCCACCCCGGCCCAAGTGGCGCAGAAAGTCGGCCTGCGCACTCGCGCGCAAACCAGCTTTTACGATTTGGCAATCATCGGCGGAGGGCCCGCGGGCCTGGCTGCCGCCGTGTACGGGGCTTCGGAAGGCTTGCACACGGTGATCGTCGAGCGGGAAGCGCCGGGCGGGCAGGCGGGCATGAGCTCGCGCATCGAAAATTATCTTGGCTTTCCCGCGGGCCTCAGCGGCGGCGATCTGGCGCGCCGCGCCGTGGTGCAGGCGCAGAGATTCGGCGTGGAAATTATTGCGGCGGGAGCATCGGGGATTCGCACGGAAGGCCCCTACCGCATCATTAAGCTTGCCGACGAAAGCGAATTTTCCTGCCACGCGTTGATGATCGCCACGGGAGTGCAATGGCGGCGCCTCGATGCGCCGGGGATCGACCGCTTGCAGGGCGCGGGCGTTTACTATGGCGGCGGCGCGACGGAAGCGATTTCCTGCGCGGGAGAAACGGTATACGTGGTGGGCGGTGCGAATTCGGCGGGCCAGGCGGCCATGAACTTCGCCAAGTACGCGGAAAAAGTGTTCATCCTGGTGCGCGGGAGTTCACTGTCGAGCACCATGTCGCAATACTTGATCGATCAAATCAATGAGACGCCCAAAATTCAGGTCTGGGCGCACGCCAGCGTGGCCGAAGTGCATGGCGAAACGCACCTCGAGGAAATTTCCGTTATGTGTTCGGACACAGGCAAAATCGAGCGCGTCCCGGCCAGCTCCGTATTTATTTTTATCGGCGCGTTGCCGCAAACCGATTGGCTGGCCGGAGTCGTCGAGCGTGACGATCGCGGCTTCCTGCTGACGGGTCCCGACTTGATCGCCGATGGGCAGCGCCCCAAGGGCTGGACGCTGGAGCGCGATCCCTTCCTGCTCGAAACCAACGTGCCCGGAATTTTTGCCGTGGGCGATGTGCGCCACGGTTCGGTCAAGCGCGTGGCTTCGGGAGTTGGGGAAGGATCCGTGGCCGTGCAATTCATTCATCAATATTTGAGCAAAGTACAATGACGGAAAGTAGCGCACGCTTCAGCCTGTGGGGGTTGGCCGCAGCGGTTTCGACCTTCGCCGCGATGAATATTCACAGGCTGCAGCCTGCACTACATTTCATTCCCCAACATTTGAGCGAACACCCATGACGGAAAAAGCCGAGCTGCTCAGTATCCCAGCCTTCGCGGATTTGCCGGAAGACCAGATCGCCTGGTTCATCAGCCAGTCGGAGGAATTGCACTTCAAGCCGGGCGATGTTCTCATCAGTCCGGGCGCTGCTGCTGATGCCATGTTTGTTCTTCTCGAAGGGCAGCTCCAGGCGCGCGGCGAATTCGGCGGCGAGACGATCATCATCAACGTTGACGCCGGGCAGGTCACCGGACGGCTGCCCTATTCCCGAATGAAAACGTTCACCTTCGGCGCACGCGCGCTCACCGAATGCCGCATCCTGCGATTTCCGGAAACGAAGTATCAGGACCTCGTGCAGAAAATGCCCGAGCTGACCCAACGCCTCGTGGGCATGATGACCGATCGCGTTCGCGAGACCACGCGCAGGGAACAGCAGCGAGACCGCCTGGCGGCGCTCGGCAAACTTTCCGCAGGGCTCGCTCACGAACTCAACAATCCCGCCTCCGCCGCCAAGCGCGCCTCCAGCCAGTTGCGCGAAATCCTGCAAAAAATTCGCGACGCGGCCCACGAACTTGGGCGGCGAGACCTCACCGCCACACAGAAAGCGGAAATCGAGAGGCTGGAGGCCTCCATCATCCAGCACAAGGATCCTCCGCTCGACACTTTGGCCATGTCCGATCTCGAGGAGCAATTGGATTCGTTGCTTCGCAGCCATGGGCAGAACGATTTGTGGATGCTTGCGGCTGGGCTGGCGCACCGCAACATCCAGCCGGATGTGCTCGAGTCTCTCTTCACGGAGCTCGACCCCGGCACCGCGCGAGCGGCGCTGGTCAGAATCGCGGCGGTCGCCGAGGTGTACAGCCTGCTCGACGAAATCGAAAGCAGCGCCGCGCGCATTTCCGACCTGGTCCTGGCAATCAAGGAATACACCTACATGGACCAGGCACCCGTGCAGAACGTGGACATCGTGAAAAGCCTGGAAAGCACGCTCACTATCCTGAACCACAAGCTCAAAAAGGGAGTGACCGTGCAGCGCGAATATGAACGCATCCCGCTGCTGGTGGATTCCTTCGGCAGCGAACTCAACCAGGTTTGGACCAACATCATAGACAACGCCATTGACGCCATGGGCGGCAAGGGCGAGCTGCGCCTGCGCACTTACCGCGATGACACTTGCGTGGTCGTGGAAATCGGCGACAACGGCCCGGGAATTTCACCCGAAGTGCAAACACACATTTTTGAGCCATTTTTCACAACCAAGGCAGTGGGCGAGGGAACCGGCCTCGGCCTTGACACTGTGCAGCGCATCGTGAAAAAGCACCGCGGCACAATTCAGGTCACATCGAAGCCCGGCAACACGCTCTTTCAAGTCTGGCTGCCACTTTCAGGTGGCTCCGCCCAGAATCTCAAGTAGCACGGCACTCTTGCCTATGCGGGTTTGTAGACCACACCTACACCCCAGGATCAGCTGGGATTGCAAAAACCGCACCGGCAGGAGTGCCTGTGCTGCTCAAAGCGCATTCCAGCATTGAGTTTGTCCCCAATTCCCGATAGTCTCGCGGTGGCGCAAGGGCCGCCGAAGAGAATCAGTGACCGACAAACTTCTCCAACTCATGCCGCCGGAAGGCTTCAAGATTCTCCTCACGCTGTTTTTGTGTTTCCTGATCGGACTGGAGCGCGAGGAACACCGCGCCGCAGGCCAGCGCTACGGCTTCGGGGGAGTCCGCACCTTTCCGCTGATCGGATTGACCGGTTATGCGATGGCGCTGTTGTCCGGAACCCAATTGCTCCCTTTGACGTTTGGGTTCGGCGTGATTGGCGCGTTCCTATGGCTTTCCTACAAACACAAACTCGAAACGTACGACGAAGCCGGAGTAACCACGGAAGTCTCCGGCCTGGTCACGTATGTGATCGGGGCGCTGGTGTCGCGCGACCAACTGTGGATCGCCACCACCATCGCCGTTCTCAGCATGCTGCTGCTCGAGCTGAAAGAATTTCTCGAGAACCTGACCACCAGCATTCCCGCCGTTGAGATTCTGACGTTTACCAAGTTTCTCTTACTCACATTTGTGATTCTGCCGATCGTGCCGAATCGGGATTTCGGGCAGTTCGCGGTGAATCCGTTCAAGTCGTGGCTGATTGTCGTGGCCATCAGTGGCGTGTCCTACGGAAGTTATCTGCTGGAAAAATTATCGAAGGGCAAAGGCGGCATAAGGCTCTCGGCACTGCTGGGAGGATTATACTCGTCGACATTTACAACCGTGGTCATGGCCAAAGAAGCCAAGACGGCAGAGGCTCCTCACACTTACGCGGGAGGCATCCTGATCGCCTCTGGCGTGATGTACTTCCGTTTTCTAGTCCTAATCGGCATTTTTAACCTCCAGCTCATGAACCGCCTGCTGATTCCGTTCGTCGTTCTGGGAGCGATCGGCATTGCTGGCGGATGGGCGTGGTCCTGCCTGCCCGACGCGCCCTCGATGGCAGAAACAAAAACTGCGTACTCGGCGCGAAATCCCCTGGAGCTAGGCTCCGCATTTTTACTGGGGCTGATATTTGTTGTGGTGCTCGTGGCCACGAATTTCGCGTTGATCCATTTGGGCAATGGTGGAATTTACGGGATGGCCGTTATTTCCGGCCTTGCGCCGGTGGACCCGTTCATCATGGGGCTCACGCAAACCGCGGGGAAAATGACTTCGATGGGCCTCGCCGTGGCGGGAGTCATCCTCGCGGCGGCCAGCAATAATTTTGCCAAGGCGTTCATCGCGCTGGCCCTCGCGGATCGCAGGACAGGCAGGCAGAGCCTCGTCCTGATGCTCGCGCTGACCGCGCTGGGCCTCCTGCCGATGATTTGGACTGCCCGGTAGCACAAACGCTCTTGCCTGTGCCAGGTTTGTAATCGTAGTTACATCGGTAGGGCATGTGCGGCCACAAAATCGCCCAGGCAGGGGCGCCTGTGCTACTTGGCCTTCTCCGTGACCTTGTTTTTCTCCGTGTTCTCTGTGTTAAGGTTTTCGGTTTCGAGCGCGCGTGAGGACGCCAGTTGTTTATACCTCGAACGCATTGGGCTCTTCGGCTGGCCGGCGGCGTGATTTGCGCTGGATTGCTCCTTGCTCCGATTTGGCTTGTGGCGTTCCCTCCTTTGCTCGATTATCCGAATCATCTGGCGCGCGCGTTTGTTCTTGCGCACCTGGACGATCCGAATTTTTCATTTCAGAAATTCTACCGGGCCGATTGGGGCGCCTATCCTTATCTGGGAATGGACGCCGCGCTGGCCGTGCTGGTGCGGCTATTTCCGATCGAGACGGCGGGGCGCGTGTTCCTCAGCCTGTGTGCCCTCGCGTTGCCCGGCGCAGCATGGTTTTTTCTTCGTCAGGCGCAGCCGGAAGCGGAGGCGGCGTCCTGGTGGTCGCTGTTGATCGCCTATAACGTTTTTTTTCTGGAAGGGTTTCTGAATTTCGATCTGAGCATTGCCGTGGGATTTTTGGCGCAGGGGTTATGGCTGCGCTGGCTTGCGAAGCCGGGAATTGGGCGATGGATTGCGGCTCTCACGGCATTTACTGCGGCATATTTCGCGCACCTCCTGGGTTTCGCCATTGCAGGATTGATTGTGATGGCTTACCTCGCGCTTTCGCGGCGGCCGATTCGCGACTGGCTTTGGAGCGGCGGACTGGCACTGCCGGGCCTGGCGTTTTATCTGCACTCCTCGCGCGTGGGACTGAGCGCGAACAAGATCGTCTTTCACGGTTGGGAAGACAAGCTCGATTCGCTGGGCATGATCCTGCACGGCTATTGGCCCTGGCTCGATTGGGTTTCGCTGGCTGCGCTCGTGGCCTGGTTTTTTGCCGCGTGGTGGCGCAATCCCGAATTTCACTGGGATCGAAAATGGATAGCCATTGCCCTATTTTTTTTTGCGCTGTTCTGGGTGATCCCTTGGATGTGGGGCGAGGAAGCGTCCGACCTCGACATTCGCGTGCTGCCTTTTCTGTTCGTCGCGATCCTGGCCATGGCGCGCGTGGGGCGGCGCGCAAAAACGCTCGCCGCGATTCCGCTTTTGCTTTTCGCCGCGCGCACCGTGAGCGTGACGCGTCATTTTAACGAAGCGCAGCCCGCACTGGCCGGCCTCGCGCGCTCGTTCGATGCTGTGCCGCGCGGCGCGCTCGTCTTGCCGATCGTCGAAGGAGATGAGGACCCCATCGAGCGGCCCTTCACGCATTTCTGGGCCTACGGAGTGATCCGCCGCGGCTGGTTCTCTCCGTACTTGAAGGACGCACCCGGAGAAACCCCCATGCGCATCATCCACAATTCCTACACACCCGACGGGTTCTGGAATCTCGGCTACGACGAGCCGCCGGATTGGCAACACGTCCAGAATGATTATGACTATGTGTGGGCGTACGATGTGCCCCGTTTTTCCGCGCCCCTTGCGGCAATCGGCGATCGAACTTACTCTTCGGGCCCCTTGGAGGTCTATCGCATCCGGAAATGAGCAGCATCGCCCAGGTGGCAAAGGTGCTCTTGCCTGTGCGGTTTTTGCAATTGCGAATGAAGCGGCAACGTATGGGCAGCCCTCAAAACCACACAGGCAAGAGTGCCTGCGCTGCACGGGTGCGCCGGCGCCCCGAGTCATCAAACTGTAATAATAATCCACCGGAGTGAGGTGTAGTCTTATACTTGCAAAGCGCCTCGGAACGAGGTTGCAGCAGCGTCACCCGCTGAGGCAGAGGTTTAGAAAAATGAAAATTTGCAAAGGTCTGTTTGCCATCGCGATCGCCTTCGCGCTGGCGCCGCTGGCACAGCCTTCCAGAGCGCAGGAAGGGCCCGGCGACGGAACCTGGCGCTTCCTGGCGTCCGGCGACTCGCGAAATTGCGGCGACGTGGTGATGCCGGGGATTGCCGAGGTGGCCAAAAAAAATCAGGCCGTGTTCTTCTGGCATTTGGGCGATTTGCGCTGGACTTCAAATTACGATGAAGACATTCAACACCAGCCCGAGCACATTGCCAAGCCGCTTTCCATCACCGAATACGGAAATATCGAGTGGAACGACTTCGTTGATAGCCAGGTCCGCCCGTTCGGCATCATCCCGTTCTTCGTGGGAATCGGAAATCACGAGACCATTCCTCCGTACAAAACGCGCGAGGATTTTATTCTGCAGTTTGCGGACTGGCTCGATATGCCCTGGTTGAGAGCGCAACGCCTGAAGGACGATCCCAAGGATTACCACATCAAGACCTACTTTCACTGGATCAACCACGGCGTGGCATTCTATTTTCTCGATAGCGCTACGGCGGAGCAATTTGACCCCGCGCAGTTAAGCTGGTTCGAGCGCACGCTGTCCAGGGATCTCGCCGATCCGGCCGTCACAACCATCGTCACCGGAATGCACAAGGCGCTGCCCGAAAGCATTTCCGCCGGACACAGCATGAACGAGTCGCCCACGGGGACCGAAACCGGCCGGCGCGTCTATGCCGATCTTTTGCGCGCGCGGGACGTAGGGCACAAGCATGTCTACGTGCTCGCCAGCCACTCGCACTATTTCATGGACGGAATTTTCAACACGGATTACTGGAAGCAGCACGGCGGCGTCTTGCCGGGATGGATCGTGGGGACCGCGGGGGCCCAGCGCTATGCGCTGCCGCCGAATTCCTCGGACGCGCACATCGCTCTGGTTAACGTGTATGGCTCGCTACTCGGGACGGTGAAACCCGGCGGGGAGATCAATTTTGAATTTGAAAAGCTGGAGGAAAAGGACGTTCCCCCATCCGTGACCGACCGCTACGGCAAGGATTTCGTGCACTGGTGCTTCGCTGAAAATACGCAGGTCAAGTAGCGCAGGCTTCAGCCTGTGGCCTTCCTATAGCACTGGCAGGAATCAACCCGCAGGCTGAAGCCCGCGCCACTCAAGCCCTCAAATAATCCCCCTGCCAGTCCTTCACCAACTGCTTAATGGCCTTGCGATTGTTCATCTTTTCATCGAGCACTTTGCGCGCCAGGGCCGGAAGCTCCGCATCGCCGGCAAACCGCAGGGAAACCAGCTGCGCGACGGTGAATTCCGGAATGCGCGGCCGCAATTCCGCAGGCAAAAGTTCCGCAAGGCGCATGCGCATTTCCAGGCGGATGACGCGGTCCTGCACCGTCAGCGCGAAAAGGCGCGCGTAGAGAGCGAACGTAAGCAGCGCGAAGGCCACCAGCACGTTGACGACCGACCCATACGTAATGCCTGCTCTAACTATATGGTAAATGGACCCGCCCGCATTCAGCAGGAACACGGGCAGCACGAACATGTGGAAGGGCGGCACCAGCCGGGTGTGATTCTGTAAATTCTGTGTGTTCTCGTTGGCCATATCCGTTCACCATCCTCTCGTTTTGCGAATTGGAATGCTAGCGCATGGGTTCGGGAAATGCCGAAATCGGATCGACGTCCACGGGCACATCGGAAGCGGCTTCCAGCGCCTTGGCAAGCTCCGGCGGGATCGCGCCATACTTCGCGAACCAGGCCTCGACGCGGGCGCGGTCTCCGGTTGCTTCCTGTACGAGTAATTCCTTGGCCAGAGCCGCCACGGCATCCGGCATGCGGCCAAAATCGATCGCATAACGGCCTGACGCTTTGTCACGGGCGATGGCGCCGCGTTCAGAATAAAAATTGAACTCCATGATTTCGGCGCGCCCGTGCGCCTCGGCGACGCCGAACCGCACCGTCCGGAAAATTCCGGCCACTTCGGAGGCATAGTATCCGTTCAATTTTTCTTTGGGAAGATCGCCGCGGTCCACCAGCCATTTCAGGCCGTACAGGCCGACGACATCGGCCTTGGCTTCCTCCAGGCCTGAGTATGTCGGCCCGATCGCTTCGCGAATGTCCCGCCGCCCGCTGGAGGTGCGCGCGAATGCGGGGCCCAGGCCGTGCGAAATTTCATGCATCATGGTGCTCGCGAGATAACCCTCCGCGGAAGCGATTGCCGCCTCGTCGGCGCG
The DNA here is from genome assembly GCA_035483715.1 of Candidatus Acidiferrum sp. GTDB lineage: Bacteria > Acidobacteriota > Terriglobia > Acidiferrales > UBA7541 > Palsa-360. The sequence continues at coordinate 5,584 of DATHPN010000096.1, read as the reverse complement.
CAGCAGGCGCTGAGCGATCGGCAGGATCACGTAATTCACGCGCGCGTCCATGAAATTCTTGAAGAAAATTTTCTTCGAGCCTTTTTGTTCGTGAATGCGCGGATCATTCGGCAGATTGTCGGCTACCGCCTGATAGCCGTGGCGCAAATCGCCCGCGCGGTACGGCGCATCCATCACTTCCATCGGCGAGAAAAGCCCGCGCTTCGAGGGGCGATCCTCGGCCGCCAGTGGCAGGCTGTCTTGAATGTCCGGCACGTATTTCTGGAACACGTCCAGCTTGCGGCTTTCTTCCTCGTTGCGCACGAGGACAGCTGCGCCGTATGAAGTTTTCACGCCCAGAAGATCGTCGAAATAAGTTTCATACGGCGCAAAAATGACGTCGAATTTCGGATTGACCAGGCTGACCCAGGCAATGTCGCTGTCGAAATACTGGTCGGTCAACAGCGAGTCCGCGCGCAGGCGTAGAAATTTGGCAAACGCCGGATCGTCGGAAAGATCGGCGCCGTCTCGCAGCGCTTTCGCCGCGGGATCGACCCACTGTTTGTACGCCTCATGATAGGGAATCGCTTCGAGCGCGGCGCCCTTGCGGCGCACGACGGTCCACGGATCATACAACGCTGCTTTCTGGTCCGGATGCGCCGCGACGTAGCGATCGAACTCCTCACGCGTCAGGTCGCTCGGGTAGAGCGCTCTACCCGGAGGCCACGGCGCGGTCCCCACGAACGGCGCGTCATTGTCGATCAGGTCAAAGCGGCTGCCGTTGATCCGGAGAAACCTTCGCAACGCAACGTCATTCGGATCGCGGCTGCCGGCCAGCCCCTGATAAAGTTTCAATCCCTCGGGATCGCTTTGCCGCCAGTAAATGGATTCCAGATTCTGGCACGCCTCAACAAGCTTGCCGACCATCTGCCGTTCGCGCGCCGTCAGATGCGCGGAGTCGAAGGGCATGCGCACCGGTTTGAATTTCGCGACTTCCTCCATCAGGGTCGGCGCGATGACCAGATTCCGCGTGACCGGTTGAGCTATCGCATTGGTCTGAGCGGGTGTACCGTCCTGCGCCCTGACGGTGAAAATTCCAATGAAAAAGAGAATCAGGGCCGGCGCCCCGGCGCACGCCACGCCGATCGAGAGCCGAGCACGGCGGGAGCGGAGAATCGAAGGCAGCAGCATGCCCCGGATTCTAGCAGAGCTATACGCGAGTAGCACAGGCAAGAGTGCCTGTGCTATGCGAGAGGGAAGCCCCGATTTAAAATTTTTTCATCAAAGGTTGGATCATTTAGCGCTTCTGAAATTCCGGCGAGCCCAGCACCAATCCGGTAATCAGTCTGACGTTCACTTGCGTCACCGGATCGTCGAGCTTCGCGCCGAGGAACCGCGGCTCCGTCATTTCCATCTCCAGCGTGGCGCGCGTCGAGTCGGAAACTTGCCCGGCGAGGAACTCGCCTTCGACGCGGTCGAGCGCAAAATGAGGATTCGCGCCGACGTCCGCGCCCACCAGGGAATTGATGTCCACTTGCGCTCCGCGCACCTTGTTGTTGGTCAGAGCGACCGCAAAATTTACGCGGTTCAGCAGCGATCCGGTGCTGACCCACGCCGCGGCCTTGTCCGAGTAGCCGGTCGGCGGCAGGCACTGGTACAGCGGTTCGCCGATGCGCGCGACCCACTGCGCGAGTTGCAGCGGCTGGTCCACGTCGGCGCCGAGCGCGCGCGCCGTGGAGGCCACCAGCTCGAACGGCGTCTTCACTTTCGCGCGGAACGCCGCGCGCGACCAGAACTCCGGCGAATAAATCATCGCCGTCATCACGGCGCGGATATCGCCCTTGGATTTTTCAAACGCCTTGGCCATGCGCGCAACCAGGGCCGGAGGCGGACCGTCCGACACAAAATGCTCCGCCAGCTGCAGCGAGATATGCCACGCCGTGTGCGGATCCTTCACCAGGAGATCGAGGACTTGCTCGCCGTCCTTGATCCCTCCACCCTTGATCTTTTTTCCCAGCACGCGCTTCGGATCGGGATCGTGAATCCGCTCGTCGAAATAAAACGCGGGATTTTCGCGCGGCGACTCGATCGTCCATCCCGTGAACGCGCGCGCGACTTCGATGACGTCATCCTGCTTGTACCCGCCGTCCACGCCGAGCGTGTGCAACTCCATCAATTCGCGGCCATAATTTTCGTTCAGTCCGCGCCTCGGTCCAAGCGGCGGAAGTTTTTCGCCCGGCCGGGCGCGCGCCGGATGCAGCTTCAATCGATCGAACGCGTGCGGATCCGCGCTCGAGGAGTTATCTAGATAGTAAAGCATGGCCGGGCTCTTCGCTGTGGCTTCAAGCAGATCGCGGAATTTCCCGAGCACGCGCGGACGAATCGCGTCCCGTTCGTACGGGATCAGGTACCAGCGGTCCGTGTCCTTGTAAATGAAAATATTGAAGTGGTTGAACCAGAAATCGGAAAGCTGTTCGGCCAGCTGCCGCTCGCTGTAAACCGCTCGGATGATTTTCGCTTCCATGGCTTCGTTTACGATTTCATTGGGGTCCTTGAACGGCGGGGAATTCATCCCGCCGGGCTGCCTGGCCAGTTCCTGCAAACGCTTCTGGTATTCGTCGACCTTCATCCCCATGCGCTTGGCGGCCACGTCCTGCGGCGGGTATTGATCGAGGAGGCCTGCGGCGCTGAGCCCCAGCGCCGGAAATTCTGCAAGCCGCGCATCCACTATCGGGTCGCTGATATTTTCCGGATGCAGTTGCGCCTGAATCCAGTTCTCGAGTCCCGTTTTTTCGATTTGCTCCACTTGTCCGGGGCGAGGGCCGAATCCCAGCCGGTTCAGCGCGTGCAGGATCGCCTCCTCTTCATTCAGCTCACGAATCGGAAGTTTTCCGGCGAAGTTTGCATCCCCGCTGCTCTTGTCACTCCCGCTCGGTGGCAATGGAGACGAATACATTGCTGCAGCGCCGCGGCGAGGCCCGGCCCAGGCTAGCGTCGCCAGAGACATCGCGGCCAGTAGCCCCGAAGCAACGATTTCAGCCCATCGCCTCATGGTTTGATCATACGATTCTTAACCCTAAACGGCGCAAAAAGTTCCGCTCCCCCTCGAGCAAGCTCCCACCACTAGCGTGATTTCTCCTCGCCCTCGTTTTTCTCCGTGCCCTCTGTGTTAAAGCCTCTGAATTTGTCTTTCGCCCGCAAAAGCTCAACACAGAGCACACAGAGAAAACCGAAAGCACAGAGAAAGAAGGAGCGCCAGGCGGTTGACACCGGTCAATCGCAGCCATACGATTTCCTGTAAATTCAAGCAGTGCACGCTGGCGAGCAGCAATGTGAAATCTCGCCTGCCCAGGAAGTTCGGGCGACCGGAGGTAGGGCATGAGTCTCAGCGCGCAAAAAATGAACCGCCGCAACTTCCTTAAAACAGGCGCCGCCGGCACAGCAGGTTTGCTGATCGGTTTTTATTTTCCGAGCAGAATGGAAACCGCAGCAGCGGCAACGGATGCACCCATTGTGCTCAACGCCTGGATCCACGTCGGCACGGACGATCTAGTGACCATCCTCATCGACAAGTCCGAGATGGGCCAAAGCATCTTGACCGGCCTCGCCATGATCGCCGCCGACGAACTCGATTGCGACTGGAAAAAGGTCCGCACCGAATTCGCGCCCGCTGACAAGGTCTACTTCAATCCAAGATTCGGCGCGCAAGGCACGGGAGGCAGTTCCGGCACTCCCGCTTCGTGGGACCCGCTCCGCAAAGCCAGCGCGACAGCCCGCGCCATGCTTCTCGAAGCGGCGGCGCAAAAGTGGAGCGTGCCCTCGTCCGAATGCAGCGCGGAGAACAGCACGATCCTGCACGCCGCCACGAAACGTCGCCTGACGTATGGCAGCCTGGCGGAAGCAGCGGCCAAACTGCCCGTTCCCCAGAACCAGGCGCTCAAAACTCCAGACCAGTACCGCTTGATCGGCAAGCCCACCAAGCGCCTCGACACTCCGCAAAAAGTAAATGGCAGCGCGCAGTACGGGATTGACATGCGCCTGCCGGGAATGCTGTATGCCGTAGTTGCGCGCTGCCCCGTGTTCGGCGGAAAAGTTGCCGGCTTCGACGCGGCGAAAGCGAAAGCAATTCCCGGCGTGAAAGACGTGATCCAGATTTCCAGCGGCGTCGCCGTGATCGCCGACAACACCTGGACGGCCATGCAGGGCCGCCGCGCGCTCTCTGTGCAATGGGACGAGGGGCCGAACGCGAAGCTCACCAGCGCCGCCATCAGCAAGCAGCTTGCGGACGCCGCCGCGCAGCCCGGCCCCGTCGCGCGAAAGGAGGGCGAAGTCAACGCTGGACTCGCAAGCGCAGCAACGAAAGTTGAAATCGACTACGAAGTTCCTTTCCTCGCGCACGCCACCATGGAGCCGCAGAACTGCACCGCGCACGTCCGCACGGATCGCTGCGACGTCTGGGCGCCCACGCAGGCGCAGACCAGTTCCCAGGCCACGGCCGCTCGGATCACGGGCCTCGGCACGGACTCCGTCTTCATCCACACCACGTTTCTCGGCGGAGGATTCGGACGCCGCTTTGAAGCCGATTTCATCGGCGAAGCGGTGGAAGTTTCCAAAGCCATGAACGCGCCTGTGAAAGTCACCTGGTCGCGCGAAGACGACATGCAGCACGATTACTACCGCATGGTTTCGCACGCGCGCTGCACGGCGGGCCTCGATGCCGACGGTTGGCCGGTGGTGTGGTCGAGCCGGGTTTCCTCGCCGTCGCTTCTGGCGCGGTTCGGGCCGCTCAAGGACAACTTCGATCATCGCAGCGTCGAAAGCCTGGACAGTGTGCCTTACGCGATTCCGAATATCCTTGTTGATTATCAACTGGTAAATACAGGTGTCCCCATCGGCTTCTGGAGGTCGGTGGGCGCCTCGCAAAACGGTTTTTTCCTGGAGAGCTTCATCGACGAAATCGCCACCGCGGGGAAGAAGGATCCCTACGAACTGCGCCGCCGCTTGCTGTCGAAATCGCCGAGGCACCTCGCCGTGCTGGAAACGGCGGCGCAAAACGCGGGATGGGGCAAGCCGCTGCCCGCGGGACGTTTTCGCGGCATTGCCCTAGTGAGTTCCTACGACGGTTACGTGGCGCAAGTAATCGAAATTTCCGTGAATCGCCTGGAGCGCACGCTGAAGGTTCATCGCGTGGTATGCGCGCTCGACTGCGGGCGGATCGTGAACCCCTCCAGCATTGACGCGCAAGCGCGCAGCTCCATCGTGTACGGATTGACCGCCGCGCTCTACAGCGCTATCACCATCGATCGAGGGCGCGTGCAGCAGAATAATTTCAACGACTACAAAATGTTGCGCTGCGATGAAATGCCCGACGTGGAGGTGCACATCATCCCCAGCGAATTGCCGCCCACCGGCGCCGGTGAATTTGTGGTGCCTCCGGTTGCCCCCGCGCTGTGCAATGCCATCTTCGCGGCAACCGGCAGGCGCGTGCGCCGGCTCCCGGTCCAGCCCGAGGACCTGGCCTGAGGTTCGAGCAACGAGAAATTTTGGTTTTCTCGGTGTCCTCTGTGTTAAACGCCTGCCTTTTGATTTGACCGCCACAAATGCA
>DATHPN010000095.1:0-29320 GCA_035483715.1 Candidatus Acidiferrum sp. | reverse complement strand
GCCCACCGATACCCCTGTCTACGCTTCAGGCGTCATCTCGCGATGACGCCTGCAAGACTGAGGGCCAAGATGGAGTCGCTGGCTCCTTTCCTGTAGGACTCTTTCATTCCCTGCAACATGCCGGTTTATCCCGGCGCTCCCTGCGAAACGGCGTTACCGGACACTGGCATTCGGCAAATCCCACATGACAATAGCCGGACTCATCTCGATTCGGCTCGTTGCAAGGCCCGATTCAAAGCAGAATTGATTTCCCCAACTCGGCTGTGTCGCGTGCCAAACTCGCGCACCATATCGAGGATTGTTTCAAGAGAAAATCTGTCTGCCCCCACAACATGATCTCTGACGGCTGCTGTCACACGGTGGAGAAGTTCGTTATAGGAACGAAGGACCTGCGGCTCCAAAACGTTTTCTGTCCCCGCTTCGTATGTATTGCGTGCGCAGATCGTTAGCTCGTGGGCAATCCGAGCTAGAACTGCCGTTCGTTCAGCGCGTGAAAGAGACTCTGTGTTCATAACGACGTCTTGCGAAGACTACACTCCCATTGCCCATGGGCCAAGTCCTTCCATGAGAAGGCCGGTTCGTGTCAAGTCGGTTTTGTAGAATACTGTCAGATCAACTGGTTAAAGGGTGTTGCATCGACCGGTTGAGCTGGCACGACTTACCAGGACTTGGCGCAAGTTGTGACTCAGTGTTGGCTCCGGCGATTAATTCCGGTTTGCCGACAAACCATAAACTGTCCGGCAAAACCAACTCAAAATGCTCGTTTTTATTGGAGATTTGCAGGGTTAAACGCGATTGCAGTTACATGCCGATTGGAACCTTGCGTCGCAGTTCGTCGAAGAAGTTTCTCCCGCGCCGATTTGCGCGAGGACTTCGTAGGAGTCGAGACGTGGGCCAACCGCGAGTGCCATCACTTCTTCCCCGTGGGAACTTTTTGCTTCAGTTCTTCGAACCAGTTCAGCACGACGTTAATTTGCGTCGGCGCCGCTTGCTCATCTTCCTTGACCATCACAAACCGCTGGCCGTCGGCGCTGACGTCGTAGTCCGCTCCCGCGCTAATGTCTATGTAATTACTCACTGTTTCGAATATGAGCTTCGGCTTGCTTGCGGTGAAGGCGGGCTGTGAGGTGACTTCCACGGCCATCATCTTGTTGCCGGCACGATAAATAATTTCACGTCCGTTGCGTGTCCACACCGGTTCTGTGCCGCCCTCGGTTGAAATCTGCCACTTCGCGCCGGGACCGGCAAACGGCTGTATATAAACTTCATTGCGGCCGGATTGATCGGATACATAGCCCAGCCAGTGTCCATCCGGCGAAAAAAACGGACTGCCCTGATTGAACGCGTCCTGCAGCAAAGGCTGCGGCATACGATCGCCGTCAGCGCGAAGCAACCAGATGCCTCGGCCACTCTGTGGGCCCGCCTCGATGAAGGCTAGCACCTTGCCATCCGGTGACCACGCCATGGTCGAGGTGGGCCCAAGGTTATCCTCATTCTTGGTAAGCCGCTCCTCAGGACCGCTGCCATCCGCTGGTTTCCAGAATAAGTGGTATGCATCCTTCTTTCTAGATGCATATGTGATTCGCTTTCCGTCAGGCGTCCAGATAGCCGAGTGGTTATCGCCATCGAGCGTCAGCCGAGTCAGTGATTCACGCGCTATGTCATAAACCATAGTGTCGCAATTCAGTTGCGCAATTCGAACTGCTATCCTTCTTCCATCAGGTGAGAGGCGAGGTTGAACGTAAATCCGCGGGGGCGCCGGTAGAGTTTGGCTCGAGCCGTTGCGATCTATCCAAACAAGCTGGTTTGCTTCTGTGGTGCCTGGAATATAAGCCAGGCTTCCGAGGCGGGAGACACTGAACTGACCGAAGCCAATGGATCGCTCCGCGACTCCCTCTATGACTGGAACGGCAGGGCCCGTCACCTCGAGACGGTTCAAATCAAACGGCGCCGCCATCACCGTTCCTGCATGGATATAAACCAAGTGTCCTGTGGCCAAATAATGGGGATTGGTACCCCCTTGAATGAGAACCCGTCGCTCGCCGGTATTGAGCAATTGCACTTCGATCAGAGAGTCGTCCCAAGTGGGCGCCGTTTCAAGAGCAACGGTTAAGAGTACAGCGTTACCGCCAGGCAGAAACTCGGGCCATTGATGCCCCACTTCACCTCTCCTCTGATCTGGAGTAGTAAGCGGGTGTACGACACCGCCAGACGCTGAGACCTGCCGCAAACCTGACTCAAATCGTGGGGCAAACACAATCGTGTCATTGGGTCCCCAACTCGCACCGAAGAAATTTGGTGCGTCGCTAAGCGTCAGAGGCGTTCCGCCGGTAACCGCTACCTTTTTGAGCTTGCCATTCGCAACAAGACCTATCCACTTACCATCCGGGGAGAAGAAGGGACTTCTTGCTTCCTCGGTTCCAGCGATGGGCTTAGCGTCAGAGCTATCCATCGAGCGCAGGTAAAATTGCGAGCGACTCCCGTTCGAGGCCACATACAGGATTTTCGAGCCATCGGGTGAGAGAACTGCAGCATTTCCGCGCGCCTCCAGCTTTTCGTTAGGCGGCAGGACCATGGCTAGTCGCGCGGTCGACTGCGGCGGTGTTCCAAACCGTTTCAAATTCCAAACGACGGCTCCGCTTATCATCGCGCCCAGGACGACACCGGCAAGCCCCCATGACAGCGTGTGCGGCCAGAACCGGCGGATGCGGCCCAGGGACACGGCCGCCGGCAATCCAGCCTGCGAGCCGACTTCAGCGATCCACTTCAACTCGTCACACACATCGCTGGCCGCCTGCCATCTTTTCTCTGGTTCCTTAGCCAGACATTTCTTGACCACGCGGTCCAGCGCAGGCGGCGTCATTGGTTGCAGCGAAGCCATCGACGGCGGTTCGGCCTCCATGATCTTGGCCATCACGCTGGCAGAAGTCTTGCCCTCAAATGCTTTCCTGCCCGTGGCCATTTCGTACACCACTGCGCCGAAGGCGAAAATGTCCGTGCGAGCATCCACTTCTTTGGCTTCGACCTGTTCCGGCGCCATGTATTGCAGCGTGCCCAGAATTGTCCCTTCACCTGTGACCGCACTCTTCATCGTGGGAAGCTGCGAATCCGGAATGGCCGGAGCAACTTCTTGCTTCAGCTTCGCCAAACCGAAGTCCAACAACTTTGTCCCAGACTTGGTGAGCATGACGTTGCCGGGTTTCAGATCGCGGTGCGTGATGCCTTTGCGATGGGCTTTGTCCAGCGCGTCGGATATCTCTATCGCGTATCGCAACACTTGGTCCAACGGTAGCGGACCTTTCATTAGCCGCTGCGCCAGTGTCTCGCCTTCGAGATACTCCATCACCAAGTAATCGATCCCGTCTTGCTGGCCGATGTCGTAAAGGACGCAGATGTGCGGATGATTCAGGCTGGCGATGGTCTTTGCCTCGCGGTCGAATCGTTCGCGCAATTCGGAACGATCTGCAAGGTGTGTTGGCAAAACTTTTATGACGACGATGCGATCAAGACGAGTATCGCGGGCTTTATAAACCTCGCCCATCCCGCCCGAACCTGCGGCGGCTAGAATTTCGTGTGGCCCGAGTTTGGTGCCTGCAGGTAGTGGCATGGGATCGAGTCGGCTGAGTTTACTCGATCAATGACCGGAAAGGTAATGGAATACGGGCAAACCGCAAGTAATCGCCCACGTGGACCGGATAGGGCCTGAGAAACGGGTCTTACCGGAAACTGGCCCTTTACCGAAATTCTTTTATTATCGTGCGTGTACGTGGCCGGAATCTAACCGTGGCTGCCGCCGCCGGAGAGTTCGCGGACGATGGATCCTACGAAACTCTTGGCGTCGCCGAAGAGCATGAGGGTTTTGTCGAGGTAATAGAGCGGGTTATCGATTCCGGCAAAGCCGGCGGCCATGCTGCGCTTGATGACCATTACCGTGTGCGCCTTGTCCACGTCGAGAATGGGCATGCCGAAGATGGGACTCGAGGAATCGGTACGCGCGGCGGGGTTCGTTACGTCATTCGCGCCGATGATCAGGGCGACGTCGGTTTGCGGAAATTCGCCGTTGATCTCGTCCATGTCCAGCAGTTTGTCGTAGGGGATGTCCGCCTCGGCGAGCAGCACGTTCATGTGTCCGGGCATGCGGCCGGCGACCGGATGAATTGCGAACTTCACGTCGACGCTGCGCTTGGTCAGATTGTCGTAGAGTTCGCGAACTTTGTGCTGCGCCTGCGCCACGGCCATGCCGTAGCCGGGCACGATGACCACCTTGCTGGCCACCGCCAGAATTTCGGCCGCCTCTTCGGGCGAAGCGCTGCGCACAGGCCGCGCTTCCTTGCCGGCTTTCGCGCTCGTTTGCTCTTGGCCGAAGCCCCCAAACAGCACGTTCGAGAACGACCGGTTCATGGCCTTGGACATGTTGACGGAGAGTATTAAGCCGGAAGCTCCGTCCAACGCGCCGGCGACGATCAGCAATTTGCTGTCGAGCACGAATCCCATCGCCGCGGCGGAAAGTCCGGCATAAGCATTGAGCAGTGAAATGACCGTGGGCATGTCGGCCCCGCCGATCGGAATAATCATCATCACGCCAAACAGCAAGGGGATCGCCAGCAGCGCCGGAAATAGTGAAGTGTGATCCGGATGAAACACCAGGTAAACGGCCATGCCGATGGCCACGAGGAGCATGCCGAGGTTGACGAAGTTCTGGCCCTTGAACGTGATCGGGCGCTGCGGAAGGATTTCCTGCAGCTTTCCGGCGGCCATCAAGCTGCCTGTAAACGTGAGCGAGCCGAGAATCACTTCCATCGACAAAACGGACATCATGAACCGGGGCACCGCGGGCGCGCGCAAATAAAATTCCGCCGTGCCGACGAGCGTAACGCAACAGGCTCCAAACGCATGGCTGAGCGCCGTCCTTTGCGGGACCGCCGTCATTTGCACTTTGCCGAGTGGAACGCCGATGATGGTGCCGAGCACGAGAGCGATGGCAACCCACTTGTAATCCACGATGCTGCGGTTGAGCAAAGTTCCCACAATCGCCAGGAGCATGCCGAGTTCGCCCGCCCAAACGCCGTGTCGCGCCGTGGTAGGCGAGCTCATCCACTTCAGCGACATCACGAACAGCGCCGTGGCGATGAGGTAGGTCAGTTCGATAATCGTGTCTGTTCCGGGGAAAGGAGTCATGGTTTCGGGCTGCGGCTCGCTTTGAACATTTTGAGCATGCGGTCGGTGATGAAAAAGCCGCCCACGACGTTGCTGGTTGCGGCGACAATGGCGATGGTGCCAAGCACAGTGGAGAGCGTGGATTTGTGCTCGCCCGCCAAAAGGATCGCTCCGACAACGGCGATGGCGTCGAGCGCATTCGTGAGCGACATCAGCGGCGTGTGTAGCAACGGCGACACGCGGCGAATCACTTCCAGTCCGACAAAAGCGGCAAGCAGAAAAACATAGGCGCTGGTGAACAGATCCATTTTCATCGTCAGGCGGTCTCCTTCTGGCGGGCCACGAGCGGCGGGAGAGAGAAAAATTCGCGCACGCGGGGATGAACGATTTCCCCACCCATCGTCAGCAGCGTGCTTTGAATAATGTCGTCCTGCAGGTTGAGCTGTAATTTGCCATCCTTCACCAGCAAATTGAGGAAGGCCGCGATGTTGCGCGCGTACATTTGGCTGGCGTGGTGCGGCACAGTCGATGCGAAGTTGAAATATCCAATGATAGTAACGCCTTGAGCGACAATTTTTTCGCCCGCCTTGGACAGCTCGCAGTTCCCTCCGCGCTCGGCGGCCAGGTCGACAATCACGGAACCCGGCGCCATGCCCTTGACCATATCCGCCGTCACCAGCACCGGCGATTTCTTCCCCGGAACGACGGCGGCGGTGATGACAATGTCGCTCTCGGCAACCACCTTGCCGAGCAATTCGCGCTGCCGCCGGTAGAATTCCTCATCCTGGGCCTTGGCATACCCGCTGGCGTCCTGCGCGTCCTTCGCCTCGAGGGGAAGCTCCACAAAACGCGCCCCCAGGCTTTGCACCTGCTCTTTGGCCGCGGGACGCAGATCGTAGGCCGAGACCACCGCTCCCAGCCTGCGCGCCGTGGCGATAGCCTGCAGCCCGGCCACGCCCGCGCCGATGATCAGGACGCGCGCGGGAGTGATCGTGCCCGCGGCCGTGGTCAGCATCGGGAGAATTTTCGGAAGCGTGTCCGCGGCGATGAGCACAGCTTTGTAGCCGCAAATGGTGCCCATGGAAGAAAGCGCGTCCATGCTTTGAGCCCGCGTCGTTCTGGGCATCAGTTCCACGGAAAAAGAGGTCACGCCGGCCTCGGCGATTTCTTGAACCGTGACGAGAGACCCGATGGGGCGCAGAAATCCGATCAGAATTTGGTTGCGGCGAAAGAGCGGCAAATCGGCGCGGCCCGTCTGGTCGTTCGATCCGTAACAGAGCATCTGGATGATGATGTCCGCCGCCGCGAACAACTGGGCTCGATCCGCGATGATCTTCGCGCCCTTGGCGGCATACTCGGCATCAGGAAAACCCGCCGCGGCGCCCGCGCCCGCTTCGACGAGTATCTCCATCCCGGCCTTCACCAGATTGGGAATAACGATGGGCACGAGCGCCACGCGCCGCTCCCCCGGATACGTTTCTCGGGGCACACCAACGATCATTACTCTTCCTCCCTTAAGTTCCTACCGCGTGACACACTCACAGTATCGGCAATCCGAGACGAACGGTCTAACCTTCCCATGCCAAAGTCGAGAATTTTCTTCGAGAGGGCCACGCCAGGAAATGAATGGCTTGCATATAGCGGCCGGCGTGGATCCTAAGCCCGCTGCGATGGGCGCAATCGCGACGCGACCGCTCATTGTGTATGCTGCAGGTCACCACACCGAATTACAGATTTTACATGCAAATTTGCCAAAGTCCAATTGAAGATGGCAATGAGTAATTGCGATCAGGCGCAATACAAAACTGTAAACGGCGGAATCGGCTTTTCCGGTACAATTCACCGGGTGTGCGCTGAGGGCGCGTAAAGGGGCATGAGCAACTCCTACATGCAAGAGGCCATCCAGCGCGCGGTGGAAAACGTGCGCTCGGGGCGAGGCGGGCCGTTTGGCGCGATCGTGGTGAAAGATGGGCGCATCATCGCCCGCGGCACGAATTTGGTTACCTCCGCGAACGATCCCACGGCGCATGCCGAAGTGACCGCCATTCGCGAAGCCTGCCGCGCTCTGGGCACGTTTCAACTGGCGGGCTGCGAGATCTACACGAGTTGCGAGCCCTGTCCGATGTGCCTCGGCGCCATTTATTGGGCGCGGCCGGACCGGGTCTTTTTTGCGGCCACCGCGAGCGATGCCGCGGAAGCAGGGTTCGATGACTCCTTCATCTACGAAGAATTGAAGCGGCCGCACCGCGAACGTAAAATCCCTTTCGAGCCGATGATGCGGGAGGCAGGGCTCGAGCCGTTTCGCGAATGGGCGCGAAAAAGCGACCGCGTCCGGTACTGAAAAACGGTACCGTTAATCCGACGCGAAGTTTTGTCCGAAGGATCAGGAAGATTTTGTAGCGCCCGCCTTCAGGCGGGCATGTGCTTCGATCCGCGATGCCCGTTGGGCGCTGCGGACGGGCGCTGCACAAGCGTGGCGAAATATGGAAGAGAAATTTTTTGGACATCCTGTCCTCCGAAAAGAGGGACGCGAAAAAGTGACCGGCCGCGCCCTGTACGTGGACGACCTCGACTTTCCGGAAATGCTGTTCGGCGTCACAGTGCGCAGCAGCATCGCGCGAGGGCGCATCCGGGGTATCCGCTTTGGCGAGGGCATTCCGTGGGGCGAATTCACGATCGTCACCGCGGCAGACATTCCGGGCAAGAACGAAATTGCGTTAATCGAGCACGATCAGCCCTGCCTTGCCGCGGGAGTGATCAACCATCCCGAAGAAGCGATCGTTCTCCTCGCGCATGCGGATCGATATTTGCTCGAGGAGGCGCGCCGCGCGGTGCAAATTGATGTCGAGCCGCTGCCCGCAATTTTTTCGATCGAAGATTCCATCGCGAAACGCGCCGTAATTTTTGGAGAAGACAACGTCTTCAAGTCGTATCACGTGGAAAAAGGCGACGTGGATGCCGCCTGGGCGCAAGCGGACGTCATCGTCGAGGGCGAATACCGGACCGGAGCGCAGGAGCAGTTGTACATCGAGAATCAGGGCATGATCGCCGCCGCAAATCCCGCCGACGGCGTAACCATTTGGGGCTCGCTGCAGTGTCCCTATTACGTGCACAAGGCGCTGGTTACTTTGTTCGGACTCCCGGCGGAAAAAATTCGGGTGATTCAGGCGGAGACGGGCGGCGGCTTCGGCGGCAAGGAAGAATATCCTTCCATGATCGCGGGACACGCGGCACTGCTCGCGTGGAAGTCGGGGAAACACGTGAAAATTATTTACGATCGCGCGGAAGACATGGTGGCGACCACAAAACGCCATCCGTCGCGTACCCGGCATCGCACCGGCGTTAAGCGCGACGGCAAGCTGGTGGCCATGGATATCGATTTCGTGATTGATGGCGGCGCCTATGCGACGCTTTCCTCCGTGGTGCTTTCGCGCGGAACGATTCACGCGGCGGGGCCATACTTCTGCCCCAATGTGCGCGTCCAATCGCGGGCCGTAGCCACCAACGCTCCGCCGCACGGCGCGTTTCGCGGCTTTGGCGCGCCACAAAGTATTTTCGCGGTGGAACGGCACCTCGATCAGGTGGCGCACGCCGTGAACCTTACCCCGGAAGAATTACGGCGGCGAAATTTTATTCGCAAGGGGCAGACCACCGCGACCGGCCAGCTGATTCACGAGGACGTGAATTTCAACGGCCTGCTCGATCGTGCCTTCCGGGAGAGCGACTACCTCGCCAAGCGTGAACGTTTCGCGCAGGAAAATCCCGGCGCGACGATCAAGCGCGGAATCGGGTTCTCTTCTTTCATGCACGGAGCGGGGTTTACCGGTTCTGGCGAGGTTTATTTGGCGTCGGTCGTGGAGCTTGAAGCGACGCGCGAAGGAATTGTCCGCGTTCTTGCGGCCAGCACCGAGATCGGGCAGGGGACAAACACGATCTTTTCGCAAATTGCGGCCGACGCGCTGGGCATCGGCTACGATCGCATCGAGATCGCGCAGCCGGATACAGGCGCGGTGCCGAACAGCGGCCCGACGGTTGCTTCGCGCACTTCGATGGTCGTCGGCAATTTGGTCGAGACCGCCGCGCTCGCGTTGAAGCGCACACTGGTGGACAGTGGATTGCTCTGCGATGCGTGCACCGAGGATGAGTTTGTCCGCGCGTGCCGCCGTTACATCGAAACGCGCGGTCCGCTGCGTTCACGCAGCCAATACGAAGCTCCTCCCGGCCTCCACTGGGACGACACAACGTACAGCGGCGACGCGTATGGCACATATGCATGGGCCGTGTACGTGGCCGAAGTCGCGGTGGATACCGTCTCGTTCGAGGTGCGCGTCGCAGACTTTGTCGCGGTGCAGGAAGTGGGCAAGGTGATTCATCCCGTTCTGGCGGCCGGACAGATCGAGGGCGGCGTGGCCCAGGCGATCGGCATGGCACTCTATGAAAATGTGATGTGGCGGGAAGGGCGCATGGCCAACGGCCAGATGACAAACTACATTATGCCGACCGCTGCGGACATTCCTCCCATTCGCGTATTTTTTGAAGAGCAGCCATATCCGTTCGGTCCGCACGGAGCAAAAGGGATCGGCGAGTTGCCGATGGATGGACCGGCGCCGGCGATCGTCAACGCGATCGAGAATGCGACGGGAATCAGCGTGCGCGAAATTCCCGCAACGCCGGAAGTCCTGATGGAAGCCATGCCGGAAAAGGCGGGGGAGCTTGTCTGAAACGATCAGCCGGATCAGGATCGCGTGCAGGGTCAACGGAGAGCCCCGCCGCGTCCAGGCGTTTCCGATGGCGCGCCTGCTGGATGTCCTGCGCGAGGAGATGCGCCTGACCGGAACGAAAGAAGGCTGCGGCGAAGGCGAATGCGGCGCCTGCGCGGTGCTCATGAACGGCGCGATCGTCAACAGTTGCCTCGTCCCCGCAGTCGAGGCGGACGGAGCGGACATTCGCACCATCGAAGGAATGGCCTGCGGCGGCCAGCTGAATGCCGTGCAGGAAGCGTTCCTGGAATGCGGCGGCGCGCAGTGCGGCATCTGCACGCCGGGCATGGTCATCGCGTCCATGGCGCTTCTCGCTCGCCATCCGCACCCGAGCGATGCGCAAATTCGCGAAGGGCTGGCGGGAAATCTTTGCCGCTGCACCGGCTATCAGAAGATTTTCGCCGCGGTGGTGCGCGCCTGCGAATCGAAAAGCGATGAAAACCCGGTGAGCCGATGAGGGCCTACATTCCCGCTTACGATTTGCGTGTCCCGGAGAGTCTCTCGGAAGCGCTGGCCTTGCTTTCTCGCGAGCCGGGAGTCTGGCAGCCATTCGCGGGGGGCACCGATCTGATGGTGCTGCTGGAGTCTGGAAAGCTCTCCCACAAGCGTTTTCTGAGCGTCGCGAAATTGGATGATTTGCGCGGGATCGAAGTGACCTCCGCCGACGTGACGTTGGGCGCGCTGACCACGTATTCGGAAATTCAGAAGCATCGCGTGCTGCAGAAGGAATTTCCGCTGCTCTGCGAGGCGGCGCGCGAAACCGGCAGCATCGCCACGCAGAATCGCGGCACGCTGGGCGGAAATATCGTAAATGCTTCTCCGGCGGCCGATTCTCCTCCCGCGCTGCTGGTCTACGATGCCGAAGTAGAGCTTGTCTCCGCGCGCGGCGCGCGGTGGCTCGCGTATCACGGATTTCACACCGGCTACAAAAAGATGCAGATCGCGTCCGATGAATTGTTGCGCGCGGTCCGCCTGCCTCGGCGCGTCAAAAAGTGGCGGCAATATTACCGCAAAGTGGGCACACGCAAGGCGCAGGCGATTTCCAAAGTATGTTTTGCCGGCGCCGCGCTTGTTGAAAACGGCGCCATTCGCGACGTACGCATCGCGCTAGGAAGTGTGGCCCCGATCGTCCTGCGCGCGGTGAAAACAGAGGACGCTCTTTGTGGCGTCAGCGTCACGCCCGCAGTCATTGCCGCAGCAAAGGAATCGCTGGCGCGCGAAATCGCGCCCATTGACGACATTCGCTCGACTGCGCGCTATCGCTTGCGCGTCGCGCAAAACCTGCTAGAAGAATTCCTCTCGCAGCTCGCGAAATGACCACCATCCACGCGATCCGCAGCAAACGCGTCGTGACGCCGGATGGAGTTCGGGCGGCAACCGTACACGTGCGCAAGGGCGTGATCCAGGCCATCGCCGGTTACAACGATCTTCCCTCGGGAAAACACATTTACGACGCAGGAGAATCCGTCGTTATGCCCGGACTTGTGGACACGCACGTCCACATTAACGAGCCGGGACGCACCGATTGGGAAGGGTTCGAGACCGCCACGCGCGCGGCTGCCGCGGGCGGAGTGACCACGTTGATTGACATGCCGCTCAACAGCATTCCGGCAACGACTTCGGCTGCAGCGCTCGAAACGAAGCGCATTGCGGCGCGCAAGAAATGCTGGGTGAATGTGGGCTTTTGGGGCGGCGTCGTACCGGGCAACGCGGGAGAGTTGCGAGCCCTGCATCAGGCAGGAGCGTTCGGCTTCAAGTGTTTCCTGGTGCCTTCGGGCGTGCCGGAATTTGCACACGTCAACGAAGACGATCTCCGCGCGGCGCTCCCGGTACTTGCCGCGCTGGATACGCCTCTTCTGGTTCACGCAGAATTGCCGGGCCCAATTGAAGAGGCAAGCACGAGGCTCGCAAAGCAAGATCCGGCAAAGTACCGAACATGGCTGTCGTCGCGGCCGCCGAGCGCGGAAACGAAAGCGGTCGAAATGATGATACGCCTCGCGCGCGAATTCAAGGCGCGAGTCCACATCGTTCATCTTTCCTCGGAACTTTCGCTGCCGCCCATTCGGCGCGCGAAAATGGCGGGTGTGCGCATCACCACGGAAACCTGTCCGCATTATCTTTTTTTTGCGTCGGGCTCGATCCCAAATGGACGAACGGAGTACAAATGCGCCCCGCCTATTCGAAATTTGCCAAACAACAAAAGACTATGGACTGCATTGGGCAAGGGCACGATCGATTTTGTGGCGTCCGACCACTCGCCTTCCCCGCCCACGATGAAATGTCTCCACACCGGTAATTTTTTCAAAGCCTGGGGCGGAATCAGTTCCTTGCAACTTGGTCTTCCCATCCTGTGGACAAAATTGAGCGGACAAAATGGCTCGCTGAACCGACTGTCATCCTGGATGTGCAGCGGACCGGCGCGGCTCGCCGGCCTGGAAAAACACAAGGGCGCGATTGCCGTCGGGTACGATGCCGACATCGTCGTCTGGGATCCCAGGAAGCGTTTCCTTGTGCAGCCCACGATGCTGCAACATCGGCACAAGCTCACGCCTTACGCGAAGCAAACGCTGCGCGGTATTGTGGAAGCCACGTTTCTCGGGGGTGAGATGGTCTATGATCGGGGGCGCTTCCTGGGAACACCGCGCGGCGCACTCCTTCGGCGAGGCGAACGCTGATGGATTTCACTGAATACATCGATCTTGCCGCCGAACGGCTAGGCGGACGAGTGCTCGGAGCCAATGATGAATTTTTTGCGCCCAAAGAAAATCTGCTGAAGGCTTCCGCTCCGATCTGGATCGAAGACAAATACACGGACGTCGGCAAGTGGATGGACGGCTGGGAAACGCGGCGGCGACGAACGCCGGGCTACGACTGGTGCGTCGTGAAGCTGGGGCTCCCCGGTGTGATTCACGGCGTCGTCGTGGATACCTCCTACTTCAAAGGGAATTATCCGGAGCACTGCGAGCTCGAGTCGTGCGCCGTGGACGACGATCCCGGCCTCGCTCAACTCGACGGCCACGCAACAAAGTGGACTACATTCCTGGTGAAGTCACCTTTGACTGGCGACGCTCGAAATCCGTTTCCAATCGCGCCGTCGGGGAGGGTCACGCACCTGCGTTTCAAAATTTATCCGGACGGCGGCGTGGCCCGCCTTCGCGTCCACGGCGAAGTCATCCCGGACTGGCCGGCGCTCAACCGCACGGGAGGCCCACTCGACCTCGCCGCTGTCGAGCATGGCGGCTGGGTAATTCTTTCAAGCGATATGTTTTTCGGCTCGCGCAACAACCTGATCCTGCCGGGCCGCTCTACCGGGATGCATGACGGTTGGGAAACGCGTCGCCGCCGCGGTCCCGGTCATGACTGGTGCATCGTGCGCCTCGCCGCAGCAGGAAAAGTCAGCCGCATCGAAGTGGACACCTCCTTTTTCAAAGGCAATTTCCCGGAAAGCTGCTCGCTCGAAGTTTGCACCGCGCCGCGCGAACTCGTCGATCCAGGGGCGCTAGGCGCCCTTCCCTGGAAGGAAATATTGACGAGGACAAAGCTGCAAGCCGATTCTCTGCACGTCTACGAAAAGGAGTTGCTGGAGGCGGGAGAAGCCACGCACGCGCGTTTTCACATTTACCCCGATGGCGGCGTAGCCCGGCTGCGCATTTTTGGAACCCTTGCGAAGAGAGCTCCCTGAGATGACGCTCGCCGAATTCAATGCCCTGCCGTCGGCTCAAGCGGAATCGGCGCTGATGGATTGTTGCGGCTCGAGGCGCTGGGCTGCGAGCGTCGCAGCACGGCGGCCGTATGCGACCGAGGAAGCGTTGCATAAAGCCGCAGACTCCATCTGGTGGAAGCTCGAACGCGCCGACTGGCTCGAAGCCTTCAGCCATCACCCACAGATCGGCGACAAGCCCGCAGGCGGTTCTGAGCCCGCTCGCAAGTGGGCCGCGGGCGAACAAGCTGGCGCTCGCAGCGCAAGCGATGACGTGAAGGCGCGGCTCGCCCGGGCCAATCGCGCCTATTTTGAAAAATTCGGGTACATCTACATTGTGTGCGCGACCGGAAAAACCGCCGAAGGAATGCTTGCGATTCTGAATCAACGCCTCCAGAATGATTTGCCAAGCGAACTGTCCGTTGCGGCGGAGCAGCAACGGCTGATCACGCGCATTCGCTTGGAAAAACTTCTGGCCGGCGAGCAGCAAACATCATGAGCACGATTACAACCCACGTCCTCGACACTTCACGCGGCCGCCCGGCCGCGGACCTCAAGGTTGAATTGCACAAGAAATCAGGCGAAGAGTGGAAATCCATCGGCGCAGGCATTACCGATGCAAACGGCCGCTGCAATGCCCTGCTGGGGGATGCTCTGCTGGCTGCGGGAGCCTATCGCCTCACGTTCCACGCGGGCGCTTACTTTCAGGCGCAGCGAGTGGAATCGTTCTATTCGGACATTCCCATAATTTTTGAAGTGCGCGACGCCAGAACGCATTACCACGTGCCGCTTCTGATCAGCCCGTTTGGCTACTCGACGTATCGCGGCACTTGAACCGCCGGCCCGGTTGTCTCGCCGGGAACTCAGAATGTTGAGGACACATTGCCGAGGGATGATTGTGCGCTGTGGCGCCGGCGTCTCGCCGGCGATTTTTTATTCGTGGCGCAGTGCAAAACCGCCGGCGAGACGCCGGCGCCACGAAAACCTGCTTTACTAGGTTGCGCGATTTTTCAGAATCTTGACGAACGACCCGTAATGTAACTCCTCCACCGTGACGCCGGTCAGGCGTTCCGCTTCTTCTTCGCTGATCGCTCCGCAGTTCATTGCGCGCAGGAAAAAATTCAGCAGGCCTTGCCCGGTAGCAGCATCGTCGAACACATCGCCGATGAGCGTGGACTTGGCCGCTTTTTCGACAAAATTTTTGAGCCGCGCGGCGGACGAATCGAGCCCTTCGAGAAAAAACGAAAATACTGCCGCGTAGCGCGTGGGCAGCTGCGCCGGATGCAGGTCCCAACCCTGGTAGTATGCCGAAATAAGCGAGTGCTGGATATGTCCGTAGTGCAGCCGCCAGGCGCGATGCACGGCTTCACGATTCTCTTCCTGTTGCGCGCGCGTGAGCCGCTTTCCTTTCTCCGCGCGATGCGGCGGCGCGGGGAGTACATTCGTCGCGCCATCGGAAAGCCAAATGCCCGTGCCGGCAAACGCGACTTGCATCATGTGCTTGGCGAAGTCGCAGGCGGGGTGGTCCATCACTTGATACGCCGCCGTGATGCTGCAGCTGGCCGTGTAATCGTAAGTGCCAAAATGCGCGGCGATACAACGGCCACCCGCTGCGTCCAGGAAGCGCGGCAAACTCGATTCCCCGCGTTCATTCAGGATCGCCTGCGTCGTTTCGACCATCATCTCGAATCGCAGCGACCCTTTTTCCAGGCCAAGCGCGGGCTCCAGCCCATCGAGCAAACCCGCGAGCGCGGCCATCTGTTCGGGGATCACAACTTTCGGCAAAGTGATTACGAAGTTTGCGGGAAGGCGTCCGCGCGTGGCTTCGCACAGCGCGCTCACGAAAAGATCGAGCGTGCGGATGCTGCGGTAGCGCAATTCCGGAGAAAACGGTTTGACGCGGATGCCGATAAACGGCGGCAGCGAACCTTCGCTGAAACCCTTGGCCAATTCCTCGGCGGCGAGCTTGGCGTGCTGATCTTCTTCCGCGTCGGGCAGGTTTCCGTAGCCATCCTCGAAGTCGATGCGGAAGTCCTCGACCGGTTCGCGCCGCAATTTTTCCAGCACGCGACTGTAAATCGTCTGCGCCAACCAGGAGGCGCGATTTTCAAACCGCAGTTTTTCGGGCGATTTGGCGAATTGCCGCTCGGCCGCGGCGGCTTGCTTGCCGGATTTTGGGAGCGTCTCCGCCCCCGGCAATCCAATCGCCCGCGCAAAGGTAAACGCATCCGGCGCGAATTCTCCAAGTGTCGCGAGGGCCACGTCGCCCAGCCGCCGGGAAATGCCCGCCCGAAATAAATGCGCGCCGCCGTATACCACGTGCACCGGCTGGCGCCGCCCCGTTTCGCCGGGATAGCGATTCGCGAACGCTGCGGAAGGGCCTTCCAATATCCGCAACGCTGATTGAATAGCCGAGTCCGGCAACGATGTTTTCATTTCCACAATCTTTCTGAAATTTTTCGCGCGCCGCTTGTGGATCAGTGAAATTCAGCCGCACGCACGCCGCCCATATTAAATGCGCCGTGGGCAAGATTCAATTTGGAAGCAGGCAAAGAGAAAATCGAAGGTAGTAGCGCAGGCTTCAGCCTGTGGGGTTTCGCCTTCGTAAGGACCAAAACCCACAGGCTGAAGCCTGCGCTACTCAATTCCCAAACGCGCCAGCGATTAGGAATTGCGGCAGTGCATCGCGCACCCATGCAAATTACTATCAGGATCACGGGCACACGCGGATTTTTACTTACGCAGGCGAAATCGTGGCGCGGAAGGAAACTCGGGTATCGACTGCGACCTGAGGGAGAAATTCGCTGCGCTGCCACATCTGACAGCGGGGGCCGACCACGATTCCCTCCCTTGAGCTAAGGCGGCGAGCTCATGGACCGCCGCTGTTGGAAACATTCGCGGCAGAACACGGGCCGGCCCTGCGTCGGGCGGAAAGGAACTGTGGTTTCCTTTCCGCACTGCGAGCAGGTCGTTTTGGTTTCCGCCCGTTGGAAGTTATTGGTGCCAGGACCCGGACTCTGAGAGCGTTTGGCTTTGCAGTCCTTGCACCGCTTGGGCTCGTTCTTGAAGCCCTTGTCGGCGAAGAACATCTGCTCGCCGGCGGTGAAGACAAACTCCTGGTTGCATTCCGCACACTTCAGGACCTTATCGTGATATTCCATACGCTGCTCCGAGGCTCCACGCTGGTTGGAGAGCCCACGGCACCCCGGCCCGCGTCAGATTTTGCTGGGATACGCCGGGGAAGAACGTGGGTCCCAATTCCGACTGGTCCTTAGGATGCTTAGGAAAATCCCGGGTCGTCTTGCCGCCTGGGGAGAGCTTAATCCAGCTCTCGCCGCTGCTTTTTGCGCAGCCGCTTGCGCGATAACGCTTGTTTGGCGCGGCGCTTTTCACCAGGCTTCATGTAATAACTGTGTTTTTTGATTTCCTTGATGATGTCTTCCTGTTGGACTTTGCGCTTGAATCGGCGTAGCGCATTTTCCAGAGACTCACCTTCTTGGATGCTGACTTCAGCCACCTAGACTTCACCGTCCTTCCGATGCATGTGGCAAGAATTGCTATTAACCATAGGAGCTATAAGAGGTCCACTCGTTTATAAGACCCTATTGGCACTCACTTCTAGCGGACCCGCCCACCGAAGTCAAGCGTTGTTTTTCCCTGCCCGCTCTTGGGGCGCTATGGCCCCGACAGGGCTGTATGGGACTTTCCGGCCTACCTGCTAGAATAGCGGGGCACCTAATCCCTGCCCCGGCAGTTTGAGAGGGGCAGAAAGTTGCGCTCATGTCCCTGATGCGCGATGCGATCGGCGTCCTGCTGGCAGGCGGCCAGGGCGAACGGCTATGGCCGCTCACGCGCGACCGAGCCAAGCCGGCCGTGCCCTTCGGCGGCGTCTACCGCATCATTGACATAACCCTTTCCAATTGCATCAACAGTGATCTCCGCCGCGTCTTTGTCCTGACGCAATATAAAGCGCTCTCGCTCAACCGGCACACCCGCCAGGGCTGGTCGCAGCTGCTGGGCCTTGGCGAATTCATCGAAGTTCTGCCGCCGCAGATGCGCGTATCCACCAACTGGTACCTGGGAACCGCTGACGCCGTGTACCAGAACATTTATTCCATTGGCAGCGAGCACTCGCGCTACGTCATCATTCTGTCCGGCGATCACATCTACAAAATGAACTACCAGAAAATGCTGCAGCAGCATGTGGATTCCGGCGCCGACGTGACCGTGGCCACATTTGAGGTTCCCTCGCAAGAGGCGGCGGGCCGCTTTGGCGTAATCGAAACGGACGCCAATTGGAGGATTGTTGGCTTCGAGGAAAAGCCCATGTCGCCCAAGCGCTCGCACCTTCATCCGGACATGGTCAACGCTTCCATGGGCGTCTACGTGTTCAACACACAACTGCTGATTCCGGCGCTGCTGGCCGACGCCGAGGACCCCAATTCCAAACACGATTTCGGGAAAGATATCTTGCCCCGCATTTTCACGAAATATCGCGTGTACGCCTACAACTTCATTGATGAAAATAAAGTCGGCGCGCAATACTGGCGCGACGTGGGCACCATCGAGGCTTACTATGAAGCAAACATGGACCTGGTGTCCGTCTCGCCCGTCTTCAATCTGTACGACAAAACCTGGCCGATCCGCACCTGGCAGCACCAATATCCGCCGCTCAAAACCGTCTTTGCCGACCCTAAGCGCATGGGCGTAGCCCTGGATTCCATGGTGGGAGGAGGTTCGATCATTTCGGGGGGTCGCGTAAATCGCTCCGTGCTGGGTTACGATGTGCGGGCCAACAGTTACTCCGACGTCGAAAATTCGATCCTGTTCAATCATGTTGTCATCGGACGGCACGCTCGCGTGCGCAACGCCATCATCGACCGCCACGTCACTGTTCCAGAGCACGCCGAGATTGGCTACGACCTCGAATCCGACCGCCAGCGCTACCATGTGACCGAAGGCGGCATCGTCGTAGTCGTCCGCGAAGAATCCATGATCGAGGAACCGGAGTGAGAATGCTGGAAGTTGGAAGTTAGAGGTTTGTGGCTGGACGGAAAGAGGAAAGAACCCCCTGCTGTCGGTTCAGGCTCTTGACTTTCAATTCTTGTACTCTAATGCATTTATCCGTGTTCATCTGTGTGCATCTGTGGTTTCAATGGGTCTAGTTTTTTCCAGGAGGCGGCATGTCGATGAAAATCGCGCGGGTGCTTGGCAGACAGATCATCGATTCGCGCGGCAATCCCACTGTGGAAGCGGATGTCGTCCTTGAAGGCGGCGCGCTCGGCCGCGCCGCGGTGCCCTCGGGCGCGTCCACCGGCGAGCACGAAGCCATCGAATTGCGCGATGGCGACAAATCCCGCTACCTCGGCAAGGGCGTGCTCAAGGCCGTCGCCAACGTGAATGGCGAAATTGCCCGCGCGGTCACTGGCCTCGACGCCTCCAACCAGGGCGCGCTGGATCGCCGCATGATCGAAACCGACGGCTCGCCCAACAAAGGCAACCTCGGCGCCAATGCCATCCTCGCCGTTTCCATGGCAGCCGCACGCGCTGCCGCATCGGCGGCGGGGCAGCCCCTGTACAAATATCTCTCGCGGTATTCCAGCGACCCTTCCGGCAGCACGCTCCCCGTGCCGATGATGAACATCTTGAATGGTGGCGCGCATGCCGACAATTCCGTGGACCTGCAGGAATTCATGGCCATGCCCGTGGGCGCAAAAACGTTTGACGAAGCCCTGCGCATGGGGGTCGAAGTCTTTCACCGGCTGAAAGCCGTGCTGCACAAGCGCGGCTATTCCACCGCAGTCGGCGACGAAGGCGGCTTTGCTCCGAACTTGAAATCAAACGACGAAGCCATCGAAGTGGTTCTCGAAGCCATTACGGCGGCCGGCTACAAGCCCGGCGAGCACGTCGCCATCGCGCTCGATCCCGCCTCCAGCGAGTTTTACGACAAAGCCAGCGGCAAATATGTATTCAAGAAGTCCGACAAATCCGCACGCACCTCGGAACAGATGACCAAGTTCTGGGCCGACTGGGTTCGCCAGTTCCCCATCGTGTCCATCGAAGATGGTCTCGCCGAAGACGATTGGTCCGGTTGGAAACACTTGACCGCGGAGTTGGGCGGCAAGACCCAACTCGTCGGCGACGATTTGTTTGTCACCAACACGGAACGCCTGCAACGCGGCATCTCCGAAAAAATCGCAAACGCCATCCTGATCAAGCTCAACCAGATCGGCACCGTCACCGAAACTATCGAAGCCATCGAAATGGCGCTCAAGGCCGGCTACGCCTCCATCGTCTCGCACCGCTCCGGCGAAACCGAGGACACTTTCATCGCCGATCTCGTAGTCGCCATGGGCACGGGGCAAATCAAGACCGGTTCAGCCTCCCGCACCGACCGAGTCGCCAAGTACAACCAACTCCTGCGCATAGAGGAGGAACTGGGTGCCGCAGCGAAGTTTCCAGGTCGCGCCGCCTTGGCACGGAAATAGCTTGCAGTGTACACGAATATCGTGTACACTGATCTCGTATGAAGAACATCACCCTCAGTGCAGATGAAGAACTCATCGAACAGGCACGTCAACTCGCCCGCGCACAAAAACGGACACTCAACGATGCCTTCCGCGAATGGCTCGTCCAATTCACCCAACAGGCCGGCAAGGCCGAGGAATACGACGCCCTGATGAAGAGGCTCCGGAAAACCGTTCGGTCCAATGGACCGTACACGCGCGATGAAATGAATGAACGATAGATTCTTTCTCGACACGAACATTTTCGTCTATTCATTCGATCAATCGACCCTACAAAAGGCCGAGAGAGCGGATCGGTTGATCCATAAAGCCCTCACAACCAGCAAGGGAATAATCAGCTTCCAGGTTGTACAGGAGTTCTTCAACGTAGCCTATCGGCGATTCCCTGAGCCCATGCGCTTCGATCAAGCCGAGAATTATCTTGCGTCAGTTCTACGCCCGCTTTGGACCGTTAACTCCTCCCCAGCACTCTGCATTAAAGCAATCCAGATTCTCGAGCGATTCCGTGTGCAGTGGTATGACGCTTTAATCGTTGCGGGGGCTTTGAAAGCGGAGTGCGGAATTTTGTACAGCGAGGATTTTCAAAATGGGCAGAAATTTGACGATCTCGAAGTTCGCAACCCGTTTCTTGAGCCGGGAATGAGATAATCCAGCCGCTGGTGCTGCCATTTCAAACCTCCACATGTCTTAGAGACACTGATCGCTTATGCCAAAACGACCGAAACCGATTGTGCTGACCGTCCTCGATGGGTGGGGCTACCGCGCCGAAACCAAAGGCAACGCGATTGCTCTCGCGCGAAAACTGAATTACGACCGATTGCTGAAGGATTTTCCAAACACGCTGATCCAGACGTCCGGACCTTTCGTCGGTTTGCCTGAAGGACAAATGGGCAACAGCGAAGTGGGCCACATGAACATGGGCGCCGGGCGCATCATCCACATGGACATCACGCGTATAGATCTGATGATCGCCAACGGCGAATTTTTCAAGCAGCCGTTGCTGGTCGAGGCCATGGAGCGGGGCCGGGCGCGCAACCTGCACCTGCTGGGCCTCTTGAGCGACGGCGGCGTGCACTCGCACATGCAGCATTTGTTTGCGCTTCTGAAAATGGCGCGCGAGCAGCACGTCGAGCGCGTGTTTATTCATTGCTTCACGGATGGGCGCGACACGCCGCCGCACAGCGGCGTCGAATTCATCCAGCAACTTCAGCAGAAAATCCGCGAAATCAGCTGCGGGCGCATCGCGTCCCTCACAGGCCGCTACTACGCCATGGACCGCGACAATCGCTGGGAACGCGTCGAGCGCGCCTACCGCGCCGTGGTCCACGGCGACGCCGCGGTGAAAACGTCCGACCCGGTGGAGGCCATCCGCCGCAGCTACGAGCGCGGCGTGACCGACGAATTCGTAGAGCCCATCGTGATCGCGGCGGATGCTTCGCCGTCCGCGCCCCCTGCCGGGCCGATTCGCGACGATGACGCCGTGATTTTCTTCAATTTTCGCGCTGACCGCGCCCGCCAGATGACGCGGGCCATCGCCGAGCCGGGCTTCAAGGAATTTGCCGATCCGCAGCGCCCGTCGAATCTTCTCTACGTGGCCATGACTCAGTACGAAAAGACCTGGCCGTGGCTGCGCTACGTGATCGCGCCCGAAAAAATCGCGCACATCCTGGCGCAGGTTTTCGCCGAGCAAAACTTGAAAAACCTGCGCTGCGCCGAGACGGAAAAGTACGCGCACGTCACCTATTTTTTTAATGGCGGCATCGAGAAACCCTTCGGCGGCGAGGAACGAATTCTAGTCCCATCGCCCAAAGTCCCCACGTACGATCTGAAACCGGAAATGAGCGCCGCGGGCATCGCCGACACGGTCGTGAAGGCCGTCGAGAAGGGCGACTTCGACGCGGTGGTCATGAATTTCGCCAACGCCGACATGGTTGGCCATACAGGAAATCTGGAAGCCGCGATCAAAGCCGTCGAAACCGTGGACGATTGCCTGGGCCGCATCCGTCAGGTGCTGCAGCCGCGCGGCGGCGCCTGGATTGTCACCGCCGATCACGGCAACGCCGAAACCATGATCGATCCGGTCACCGGCGGCCCGCACACCTATCACACCACAAATCCCGTGCCCCTGATTCTCGCAACGGAGGACGGCGCCGGCCCGCTCGCGCCCGGCGGCTCGTTGCGCGACATCGCGCCCACGCTTCTCGGCGTGCTCGGCCTCCCCGTGCCGCCAGAAATGACCGGACGCGATCTGCGCATGAAAAAGAAGTGAATAATAATTTGTGATTTGGGATTCGCTGCCCATGAAGTCGCCGCCGCAGCCGAATGCCAACTTTTGATCCGCTGGCCGTGAGACTCGGCAATGAGCAACTCGCGACCCGTGCAAAACTGCGCCGCGCGTTTTGAATTTACAAATCTGAAAATTCAAATCTCAAATTTGAAATTTCAGATTTGAGATCGTAAATCAAATTCAAATTCGAGATCTTAGAATTGAGATTTGAAATTTTAAATCTGAGATTTCAAATTTGAGATTTGAAATTTCCGATTTCCGATCCTGCCAGAATTTTCTCCGCGCTGCCGTTCAGAATTTTTCCAAAGATCACTGGAATTTCAAAGATGGCGCGGTTTTCCATGGCGGCCGTGCGCGCGCGAAATTGCTCCAGCTTGCCCGGCTGCAGCAGTTCCGCCACGGCGCCCGCCACCTGGCGGTGGCTGTGCATGACAATGCCGACTTCCTTTTCGCGCACCCACTGGGCGTTGTAGCGCTCCTGCGGCAACGTCCAGGCATTACAATCAATGATCACGGGCAAGTGCCTGGAAAGGGCTTCGCTGATGCTTCCCGGGCCCGGCTTGCCGATAAAAAAATCCGAGAGCGCCATAAAGTATGGGATTTGAGTGGTGAAGCCCTCGACGTGGATGGGAATCCGCGTGGGTTCCCGCCGCAGCGCCTCCGCCAGTTTTTCATTCCGCCCGCAGATCAGAACCAGTTGCACCTGCAAAGTAGACCGGTTGATCTGGCGTAAAATGTCCAGCATCTTGGAGGTCCCGTATCCGCCGAATAGAACAATGCCGGTCGGCAGGTCCGGATTGAGGCCAAGTTTTTTCCGCTCGGCGGCCCGGTCCACCGGGCTGGACTCATAAAAGCGCGGATGCAGAATCATCCCGGAAGTCCGAAAGACCGTGCCGTTATCGTGCCCCAGCGCGCGGGCCTGCTCAACGGCGTGTTCTGTTCCGCAGACAAGGTATTGCGCTCCGCTCTCGATCCAGAAATGCTTCGGATAATCCGCGAGGTCGGTCAGCACGGTAACAAAGGGCCTGCCCGGAAATGCCTTATCAAAACTTTCACCCAACGCGCGATTGAAGTGCGGTACCAGCGACACCACCATATCCGCGGGATGCTCCTTCCAGAACCGTTCGAGCACCCGCACCGAGGGTCCGTGATAGGTCCGGACAACAAGCTGCAAAATGCGCATGAGCTGTGGGCTGCCAAGCGTCCAGCCGTTCCGCAGCATCTTGTTGTACATGTCCTGAATGCGAATTCCGGTTAGCTTTCGGAGGATATCCAGCGGGTCCAGTACTTCCTGAAGGTTCACCAGGGACACATCCAGCGGCAAGCCTTGCCGCTCGATCTGCACCTGCAAAGCCAGGGCGGCGTTGCGGTGTCCCCCTCCTGCATCAAAGAAAACAAGATGGATACGGCGTCTGCGGTCCTGGGGGCCGGACATTCCGTCTGCCATCTACTCTCGCACCTCCTAATGCGTTAACCCATTTGTGTTCAATTAGTAACAAAGGATTCTTACAATCTGTTCAACATCGCGTAACAAGTTAGCAAAGTCTTTTTGCGAGACTTTTCCACAATGAGATGCGATCTGCACGTTCACTCGCTTCACTCCGGTACACTGCCTGTCGCTATCCTGCGCCATTTTTTTCTGGAAAGCTACAGCGCACCGAGAGACGTCTACTCCCTGCTGCGCCAGCGCGGCATGGACCTGGTCACACTAACCGATCACGACTCCATCGGCGGAGCGGAAGAGTTGCGCCGCTACCCGGATTTTTTTGTCAGCGAAGAAGCGACCTGCACCATGCCCAGCGGAACGCAGGCCCACGTCGGCGTCTATGACATCACCGAACGCCAGCACATTGAAATCAATCGCCGCCGCAATGACATGATCCGCCTGCTCGCGTATCTTTCCGAACAGCGCCTCTTTTTCACAATCAATCATGTGTTTTCTTCTCTGACCGGGCGACGAGACGCAGACGACTTTGAATGGTTTTCAGGATACTTTCCCGCCGTCGAGGCCCGCAACGGCCAGATGCTGGCCTCCGCCAATCAGCAAGCCGCCGAGTTTGCCTGGAAGCGATGCAAGACCCAGGTGGCCGGAAGCGACGCGCACGCCCTCGCTTCGGTGGGCACAGCGTACACCGAAGTGCCGGGCGCAAGAAATAAAGAAGAATTTTTCGCTGGCCTGCGCGCCGGAAACGGCCGGCTGTGCGGCGAATCCGGCGGCTACTGGAAATTGACGCGCGATATTCTCTTGCTCTGCGGCGAGATGATGCGCGAGGACCGCTGGTCCGTCTTGCTTGCCCCGCTGGTCGCACTGGTTCCGGCAGGGGTAGCTGTCGACTACTTCGTCGATCAGGGTTTTGTCCGCCGCTGGGGCGCCGCCATCAACGGTCCCCGGCCCGCGCCGAAGGATCTGTTGGGGACGCTGCCGGTGAGGCTGAAGCAGATGGCCTAGCAAGTAGCGCATGCTTTAGCCTGCGGGTTTTGGTCCATGCATCACCGAAACCCCACAGGCTGAAGCCCGCGCCACAAAACCCGGCTTTCACGGGGAAATATTAGCAGCTGGCGGAAATGAGGTGCCATCATGACCGCTCGAAGAATGGTCTGGGAGTTCATCGAAGCCCGCGACCACCAAGTCATGAGGAAAGTCCACCGCTGGCGCCCGCCGCGATGGCTGCGGTATTGGATGATTGCCTCAACGCGTTTGGGAGACGGCTGGATCTGGTATTCCGTAGGGATCGCCTTGCTCTTATTTGGAGGCGATATGCGCTTCGTCGCCTTCGCCGCCAGCGCATCGGCGGAAGCCGCGACGGTGGTGTTGTTTCGCCTGATCAAGAAGGCCAGCAAAAGAAAACGCCCGTGCCAACTGGAATCGCATTGCTGGGCGAATATTCTCCCACCCGACCAGTTTTCTTTCCCCTCGGGACACGCGATGAGCGCTTTCGCCATCGCCATCCCCTTGTGCATCCTCTATCCGCAATTGCAAGCGGCCTTGCTCGCCCTATCGGTGAGCATCGCCGTATCGCGAGTAATTCTGGGCATGCATTTCGTGAGCGACGTAGTAGTGGGATCACTGCTGGGAGCAGGATTAGGATACGGGGCCTACTTGTTAATTCGGTAGCGAGCGCAGTCGGTGTAACCGGTAAGAAGGTTTTCTCCGCCTTTCTCTGTGCCCTCTGTGTTAAAAGCCTTCGCCTTTGTCCTTCCTTTCGTCTAAGTCGCAATCCGCTCGAAAATCCCCGCCGCGCCCATTCCCCCGCCGATGCACATCGTGACCATTCCGTAGCGCGCTTTGCGCCGTTCCAATTCGCGTAGGATGGACGCCGTAAGCTTGGCTCCCGTGCACCCCAGCGGATGCCCGAGGGCGATGGCGCCGCCATTGGGATTGACGCGCGCAGGGTCCAGCCCCGCCTCACGGATCACCGCCAGCGACTGCACCGCAAACGCTTCATTGAGTTCAATCACCTCAATCTGATCGAGCTTCAAACCTGTCAACTTCAGCACCTTGGGAATCGCGTAAGCAGGACCTATGCCCATGATCTCCGCAGGCACTCCAGCCGTCGCAAACCCTAGAAAGCGCGCAAGGGGTTTTGCGCCCAGGGCCGCGGCGCGCTCGGCGCTCATCACGATGGACGCCGCGGCGCCGTCGCTCGTCTGCGAACTGTTTCCGGCCGTGGTCGTGCCGCGCGCATGAAATGCGGGCTTCAGCTTGGCCAGGGCCTCCATGCTGGTGTCCGCGCGTGGCCCTTCGTCGATCTCGAAAACTGCCGTGGTTGTTGTGGGCTTCGCGGCGCGTCCGTTCACCGCATTGGCGACGACCGACGTCCGCACTTCCACCGGCACAATTTCGTCCCTGAACTTTCCGGCGGCAATCGCAGCGAGCGCATTTTTGTGGCTGGCAAGCGAAAATTCGTCCGCCTTTTCGCGTGTAATGCCGTATTTCTTGGCCACATTTTCCGCAGTAAGCCCCATGCTGAGATAGGCGTCCGGATAGTGATCCATCAGCCAGGGATTGGGCGAAACTTTGTTGCCGCCCATGGGAATCATGCTCATCGATTCCGTGCCGCCCGCCAGAATGACGTCCGCGTGTCCCACCATAATGCGCTCGGCGGCCATGGCAATCGCCTGCAAGCCCGAAGAGCAAAACCGGTTGATGGTGATGGCCGGAACTTCCGCCGGCAGCCCGGCGCGCTGGCTGGCGATCCGCGCCACATTCATCCCCGCTTCGCCCTCCGGCATGGCGCAGCCCAGGATTACGTCTTCGATGTCCTTGGGATCGAGTCCCGGCACGCGGCGTATCGCTTCCTGCATGGCAATCGCGGCAAGGTCGTCGGGCCGCGTCGCGCGCAGCGTCCCCTTGAACGCCTTCCCGACCGGCGTGCGAACTGAACTGACAATGACGGCGTCTCTCATGTTGGGACTCGATTCTGGTAACTGGTGATTAGTGACTGGTGACCCGTGCGCGTTCCACCAGCTATTTCAATTGGATGCCCTCACAGTTGAAAAAGCAACCAGCGGATGCGCTGAACGGCACTGCCGACTACTGCGCTCGCTTCGTAGATGCGCATGGAGGACAAGAAACCTTCGGCGCATATCCCTTGAACGTGAACTTGTAAGCGCCTGCGCCTCCACTATGTCCGTCGGCGCCGCTCAGCTCGGCCTGTACCGCATAGACGTTGCCTTCGTGATCCACATTGATGAGGTGACCGGGAGGGTCCCCTTGTGGCGAACCAATGTTGAAGGAACCGAGAACCTCCAGGGTCCTGCGATTCAGGACGTAGACGTCCGGGGACCCCGAGACATATAAAAACCGCTGCTCCGGATCGGGAGAGAAGGCCACAGACCTGGCCTGCAAAGGAAACTTGCTGTCCGCGCCGACAAACTGCTCGGCAACGAATTTTCCCTCGGGCGTAAACTCCTGGACCCGCTTATTCCCGCGATCGGCCACGTAGGCGAGGCCGTCGTTCGAAAGTTTTATATCGTGCGGCAAGGCAAATTGCTGGTACGTCGACCATATGCCGCACACCATGGGACACAATTCGTTCGGCTTGGATGGCTCGACCGCGGGACGCTGGTCCAAATCGAGGGGCTTGTTGCCATACGCGCCCCACATGCGTTTGAACTTTCCCGTGTCCGCGTCATACACCATGATGCGGCTGTTCCCGTAGCCATCGCTCACGAAGACTTCGTTGGTCTTGGGGTAGACACGGACACTGGTTCCTCCCTTGAGAACTTCGGTGGCATTGCTGCCGGTCTGGCCGCTCGTGCCGATGGCCATCACAAATTTGCCGTCCCGGGTAAACTTGAGCACCTGGTTGTCATTCGGCAGACTCGCTGGGTTGTTCATCTTGCCGTCCGCGTTGCCCAAGATCCACACGAAGCCTTTGTAGTCCACAGTGATGCTGTGCTCGTTCGACGGCCATTGGTATCCCGGCCCGCTTTGCCCGCCCCAGGCCTGAATAAAGTTGCCTTCGTTGTCGAACTCCATGACGGGCGGCGCCGGAATGGAAACCAGATCGGGCGGCGTCGACCGCGGATGCGCCAGACTGCGCGGGCGGCTAAGAATCCAGATGTGATCCTGAGAGTCCACAGCGACATCGGACCCGAATCCCATCCTCCATTTCGACGGGACCTTCGGAAAACTTAGGTCCTTTTCGAATTGAGGCAAACCGCCCTCTCCGATGTGCAGGGCTTCAGCCGAAGCCGCCTGTCCGAAGACGGGCTTGGATGAATGTGGAATCACCCATAACAAAACGATCCCGGCAAAAATGAAACCGATCAAGCCGTTCCGTCTCATGGGATTTCTCCTTCAGGAATCTTGCGAACGCGCAACGAAAAACAGGATATTCCTTTTTTTTGGTTTCCGGCTGCCGAGAGTATACAGCCGTTTGTTGCCAGCCGATATATGCACTCTGGATTTGCCGGCGATATCCGCGTGCTATGCTAGCGGACCTCGATACCATGCGCCGCCGCCGCACACTGATCACTTCGCCGCTCAAATGGCAGATGACCGCTCTGCCGGTGGCTCCTCCCGCCCTGCCGGTTATTGTCGATCGCGGCGGCACGCAACTGCGAACGCCAAAGCCCGTGATCGTGTCCGATACCCGCGAGCAGAACCCATTTTCGTTCGAACGATTTTCCGGCTGGTTTTCCGGGATCGAAAAAAGGCCG
The DNA here is from genome assembly GCA_035483715.1 of Candidatus Acidiferrum sp. Taxonomy (GTDB): domain Bacteria; phylum Acidobacteriota; class Terriglobia; order Acidiferrales; family UBA7541; genus Palsa-360. The sequence goes on along the minus strand of DATHPN010000095.1, from coordinate 724 downwards.
CTCGAAATCGGCGACTACTCGATTGCAGGACTGGAAGAAACGTGCGTGGTTGAGCGCAAGGACCTGAGCGACCTGGTCCGCTCGTTCCACGTGGAACGATCTGTCTTTGTGGCGCGCTTGCGGCGAATGAGCGCGTTTCCTGACCGCCTGCTGCTCATCACTGCCGCGCTGAGCCAGGTGAAATCGCGCTACGAGCACAGCCCCGCGAACCCGAACCAGATATCCCAGTCGCTGATCGCCACTCTTGCGGGTTTGCGGGTCCCGTTTCTGTGCGTCGAAACGCACGAACTCGGCGAAGAAATCGTCGCCTCCTACCTGTACCAGGTCCACCTTTATCATTGGCTCGAATCGAACGGCCACGGCCGCCGCCTCGCCGATGACGATTTGTGACGCTTTGATAAAAATAGGAAGACCTTCCGGGGTGTCAGCTCAATCTGTCATCTCCCAGCTTTGTAGCTTGAGTGGTAACTGCCAAATCCTTGTAGGGCACACCTTCAGCCGAGCCGAAAGAATGCAAAATAAATGCGGTTTTAAGGGCTGCGCAAAAGTAATTTACCTTGTCATTCCGAGCGCAGCGAGGAATTGGACTTGTCCCCATTTTTGAGACAACCAGTTAAGAGACAATACTCAGCGAATGGAGGAGAGGCGCATGGGATTGCCTCGACGGAGGTTCACGCGGGAATTTAAGATCACGGCGGTACGGCGGCTGCAGCAGGGCGAATCG
>DATHPN010000094.1:0-2923 GCA_035483715.1 Candidatus Acidiferrum sp. | reverse complement strand
AAGATAATTCCGCTGGTGCGAAACCAATCCGCAATTTCCCGGACATGCTGCTTGCGATTGGCATAGTCCAGGTGCTGTCGTGCGGCGAAAATTTCAATGGCCTGCGCCCCGCCCCGCACTAATCCATCCAACAGGCCAGGATGCAGCCGTTCCTTCACGTAAACGAGCGTGGATATCGCTTTCAGCATCAGTAGCCCACTGCCTTTCCGTTATTCCTGACGTCGCTTGCACCCAAACGCTCGCCGGTCTTCAGATCGATGGCGATGCACTCACCATCGCTCCAGTAGGGAGCCCAGTCTCCACCCGCGGTTTCTCCGTTCTTGACCTTGTGCCCCATTTGCTCGAGCAACCTTACGGCATCCGGAGAAAACCACTGCTCGACATTCACTGCGTCGGGCAGCCATTGATTATGGAAACGAGGAGCGTCTACGGCCTCCTGAATATTCATTCCGTAATCCACGACACCCATCAGGATATTGGCCACGGTAGTAATAATCCGCGCCCCGCCCGGCGAACCGAGCACCAGATAGAGCTTTCCGTCTTTCAGGACAATCGTCGGCGTCATGGCGGATAGCGGTCTCTTGCCCGGTCCAATGGCGTTGGCCGGCCCTTGAATCAATCCGTAGAGATTGGGCACTCCCGGCTTCGCCGCAAAATCGTCCATCTCATCATTCAACAGAAAACCCAGCCCCTCCGCCGTCACCCGCGACCCAAAGCTGTCATTCAACGTGGTCGTCACAGCGACCGCGTTGCCGTCTGAATCAACCACTGAATAATGCGTGGTGTGCGCCGGTTCATGCACCACCAACGACTGCGAATGCTGCGACGCGTACTGTTCAAGCTCGCTGAAAATCGCCGGCCGCTTCAAATCCTTGCTGACGCTGGCTCGCGCCGGATCAATCGATTCCCGCCAAGCCGCCGCATACTTTTTGTCGATGAGTTGCGCGACCGGAATCTTGGAAAAATCCGAGTCTCCCAGGAACTCGGCTCGATCATAAAACGCCCGCCGGAATGCCTCAACCGTCAAATGTACCGAAGCCGCGGATCGGTCGCCCGCCTTGGCGAGGTCGTAGCCTTCCAGAATATTTAATATCTCGATTAGAGCAATCCCCCCCGACGACGGAGGAGGAGCGCTAATGATTTCGTAGCCGCGATAGGTTCCCCGAATTGGCTCGCGTTCTTTTACTTCATAGTGTGCGAGATCTTCGGCGGTGATCAGGCCGCCGCCCTTCTGCATCGATGCCGCTAATTCACGCGCCATCGCCCCGTGATAAAAATCGGCCGGGTCGTGCGCAATTCGCGCCAGTGTGCGCGCCAACTCCGGCTGCCGGAAGACTTCTCCCTGTTTGTAGTAACTTCCATTTCGCTGGAAGATGCGCCGCGACTCGGGAGACTTGGCCAAGTCTTTGTCCTGAAAATCCTGCGCATCCTGCCAGGCTAGCGGATAACCATCCTGCGCCAACTTGATTGCAGGGGCCATTACCTGACCGAGAGTCAGCTTGCCATAGACCTTTTCGGCGTAGACCATGCCCGCCACCGAACCCGGTACACCGACTGCTTTATAACCGATCAGGCTGGCATTTTCCATGACATTGCCTTGAGCGTCGAGATACATGTTGGCCGTCGCCGCGGCGGGAGCCTTTTCGCGATAGTCGACGAAGTGCGTCCGCCCGTCCGCTAAACGGATGAGCATGAATCCGCCGCCGCCCAAGTTTCCTGCTTGCGGATGAACCACGGCCAGGGCAAAGCCTGTAGCTACAGCGGCATCAACGGCATTGCCCCCAGCCCGCAGGACGTCCAGTCCGGCCCGCGAACCCAGTTCATTTACGCTTACCACTACAGCATGAGGCGCGTGGACGGGCTGCACGGCCGCCTGCGCGGCAGCGGCCAAAGCCACCAGCACTGCCAGCAGCCCGATGAATCGCTCGCACGTGAATCGCATGGAATCTGAATCTGTGGGCGGACCTTTGAGGCTAGCGTAGGGAGCGAGTGGGAGTCAAATTCAGCGGGCCGACTTGCGCTTTGACTTTCGCTTTGGCTTTGCCTTGATGGCCACCATCTCGTAAGACTGGCAAATCAGGTCATTCAACTCCTCATCACTCAATACATCCAAATGTTCCAGCAATACCCATTTGTAGCGGCCCACATACGGCGCTGGCCGGATCCCTTCCTGTTCACATAACTCGGCAAATTTCTCTGGTGAACACTTCAAGCACAGGCTCGGCGGAACCGAATCCAGGCTCAACGTGGCAAAGATCTTCCCCGCCACCTTGAAGCAGACCGTCTCGCCCCACTGCAAGTTTTCTCTTGCTTGCGGAAAAGAAAGACAATAGCCTCGAACGGAATCGACGTTCATGCTGGAGCGATCATCTAAGATAACCAACAAACCTGCAAACCTGACATAGGAGATGAAAATGGAAACCCGGCAACTCGGCAAGTCCGATTTGAATATCACGCCCGTCGGATATGGAGCCTGGGCGATCGGTGGCGGCGGCTGGCAGTTCGCCTGGGGCACGCAGGATGACAATGATTCCATCGCCGCCATTCATCGCGCGTTGGAATTGGGCGTCAACTGGATCGACACGGCTGCGGTTTACGGGCTTGGGCATTCTGAAGAAGTGGTCGCTCGCGCGCTCAAAGAATGGCCTGGCGCCAAGCCCTACGTGTTCACCAAATGCGGATTGCGCTGGGACGAACAGGGCAATATCCAGAAGAACCTGCACGCCGATTCCATTAGCCGCGAAGTCGAAGATAGCCTGCGTCGCCTGGGTGTGGAGGCGATTGATCTGTACCAGATCCACTGGCCGCCGGAAGATCCAGAGTCACCGGACCTTGAAGAAGGGTGGTCCATTCTTTCAGCCCTACAAAAGCAAGGCAAAGTGCGCTGCATCGGCGTCTCTAATTTCGACGTTAAACAAATGCG
>DATHPN010000093.1:0-29218 GCA_035483715.1 Candidatus Acidiferrum sp. | reverse complement strand
CCATCAAATCGGAATGGCCGTTGAAAACAGCTATCTCGTCCAGCAGTCCGCGCGCCGCACGCAAGAGTTGCACATGCTGAACGAAATCGGCCGGGCGCTCAGCTCCACTCTTGATCCCGACACACTCTTCGATACGATTCTGGTGGAAATCAAACGCCTGTTTGATTTGAACCATTTCTGCGTCGCGCTCCACGATACGAGCCGCAATGAAATTAAATTTGAAATCGAGGTGCACGACGGAGAAGTTCTGCCCAAAAGGTCCCGGCCGTTTGGCGGAAACCTGGTGATTGAACACCTGATGCGCACGCGCCAGCCTTTTTTAATTCGGGAAAATTACGCCGAAGAAATGCGCAAGCTCGGTCTGGAACCGGAGAATTCGCACGAAGGAAGTTTTTGCGGCGTGCCGCTCTTGCTGTATGAGCGGCCCATCGGAGCCATGGTGCTGCAGAGTCCTCTGGAACGCGCTCTCGATGGGGGGCATCTGGAAATGATGCGCGTGCTGGCCAGCGAAGCCGTTATTGCCCTGGAAAATGCGCGCCTGTTTCGTGAAGAGCGGGCCAAGTCGCGCCGCTTGACCCTGTTCAATAACATTTCCCGAAATATCATTACCACGCTCAACTCGGATGAAATGCTGGCCAAGATCGCGGAAGAACTGGAACAGGTGCTCGACTACTCTCACATGGGAATCGGGCTGCTCGATTATACGGCCAAGGAAATTGTGATCAACGCCGAAGCCGGCCCTCGCAAAGGCGCACTGGGACGCCGTCTGGGCCTGGACGGCAATCTCGTAGGCCGCGTCGCGCGCACGGGACAGGCGGAGAGCGTTACCTATGACGCGCAGCACACCGGGCTTGAGCCCGTGCTCGAGGGCTCGGCATCCGCGATTGCCCTGCCGATCGTTTACGCCGACCAGTTGCATGGGATTTTGTACATGGAGACAGACAAGGCCTGCGTCTTCTCCCAGGAGGAGGTCGTGTTCCTGGGAACGCTGGCCGACCTGATTTCCGGCGCACTCCACAGCGCGCTTTCGTTCCAGAAAGCTCAGGAACAGGCCATCACTGACGGCATGACCGGGTTGAAAACCCATCGGTTCTTCATGGAGGCGCTGTCGGCGGAATGGAAGCGCTCGACGCGCGCGGGACGCTCATTCTCGCTGGTGCTGATGGATCTGGACCGTTTTAAATTCGTGAACGATTTCTACGGACATCTGGACGGCGACCTTGTGCTGCAGCGCGTGGCCCACACCCTGGAGCTCAATTGCCGAAGATCCGACGTAGTGGCGCGCTATGGCGGCGATGAGTTCGTCATCCTGATGCCCGAAACGGACTCCACGCAAAGCCACCAGCTCGCCGCCAAACTGCGCTCCTGGATTTGCTCCGATCCCGTATTGCGCGAAAAAAATGTGACCTCCAGTTTTGGCGTCGCGACGTTTCCGTTGAACGGCTCGACTCCCGAGGAATTGATTCAGGTCGCCGATGCTTCGATGTATCTTTCCAAGCATCAAGGCGGTAATGCCGTCTCCACCGCGGACCAATTCAATCCGGATGATTCCAAACAATGGAAGCGTGACGTCCTCGACGCCTACCTTGGTGTCACGCTCAAGCGGCTGTTTTCCACCGGCCCGGACTCGTTTGTGGAAATCCACAGCCGCATCGAACAATTCGCGAGGTCGCTTGCCGAAACCGAACGCGCCTCGAATCGCTCGGACACAAATGGAATGCCAGAATCCTCCAGCGGGTCGCATTACGAGCCGCTGCCTGCCATCGTTATGGACACGCTTACCTCGCTGGCGCTCGCCGTCGATGCCAAGGATCAATTCACTCAGGGGCATTCACACAAGGTTTCCAGCTATGCCGTCATCATCGCCGAAGCCATCGGCCTGTCAGGCCCTGAAATCGAGGAGGTGAGGTTGGGCGCGATGCTCCACGACGTAGGAAAAGTCGGAATTGTGGAATCGATACTGAACAAGAATGGCCCGCTCAATCCCGACGAATGGGAAGCCATGAAGCGCCACACGGAATATGGAGCCAAGCTGCTCGAACCGCTGCGGGGAACCGAGCGAATCCGCGAAATGGTCGCCCATCATCACGAATTCTTCGACGGTTCGGGTTATCCGGAGGGGCTCGCCGGCAGCCAGATCCCGGTGGGCGCGCGCATCATCGCCATTGCCGACGCTTACGACACGATCACCTCCGAACGGACTTACAAGAAGGCGCGCGCGCCCGAAGAAGCATTCCAGGAACTCGACCGCTGCGGCAGAGCGCAATTTGATCCCGAACTGGTGCGGAAGTTTATCTCCCGCCTGCGTGAATTGCCCAACCCCCTGATCCAGAATCCTGCCCTCGCCCAGGAACCGGAAGTCTTCCGTTAGGTCCGGTAGGATAGGCTTCAGCCTGTCTTCCTTCGACTTCCGCCATTTACGGTAAAGATCAAAAGCAGACAGGCTGAAGCCCGTCCCACCGTGCCCCCCAACGACACGCTGCAGCCACACCAGACTTGTTTCGCCGCCTTTGATTGCGTAGAATCGCGGTTCTTCTAGCGTGGACCAGCAAGTCTTACGGAGAAAGAATGGCCAGACGCATTGCTGCGAAGATTACCGGTGTGAGCGGGTACGTCCCGCCCCGGGTAATGACCAATGCCGATTTGGAAAAGCTGGTGGAAACCGACGATGCCTGGATTCGGGAGCGCACCGGCATTCGCGAACGCCACGTCGCCGATAAAGGCGTCGCCGCGTCCGACTTGGCCACGGCTGCTGCGCGCCAGCTGCTGAAATGCAAAAACATCCCCGCTTCGGAGATCGACCTGATCGTGGTTGCCAGCGTCACCCCAGACATGATGTTTCCCGCAACCGCGTGCCTGGTTCAAAACAATCTGGGGGCCACGCACGCATGGGGATTCGATCTTTCGGCGGCCTGTTCCGGATTTCTCTACGGCCTCACGGTCGGCGCTCAATTTATAGGAGCCGGCACTCAGAAAAAAGCGCTGGTGATCGGCAGTGACGTGATGACTTCCATTCTGGACTATAAGGATCGCGCAACCTGCGTGTTGTTTGGAGACGGTGCCGGCGCTGTCCTGCTGGAGCCCACCGACCGCGAGGACGAAGGCATTCTCGACTTCGTGCACGACGTCGATGGCTCCGGGGGAAAATTTCTGTACATGCCCGGCGGCGGATCGCTGCACCCTTCCTCACACGAAACCGTGGATCAGAAAATGCACTACGTCCATCAGGAGGGCGCTCAGGTCTTCAAATACGCGGTGCGCCGCATGGCCGATCTGGCTTGCGAAATGCTCGAGCGAAATGGGTTCAAGAGCAAAGACCTGGCGCTGGTCGTGCCTCACCAGGCCAACTTGCGGATCATTCGCGCAATGCAGGAGCGGCTCGGTGTGGACGACGCGAGAATCATGGTGAACATCGACCGCTACGGAAACACCACGGCGGGAACCATCCCTCTTGGCCTGCGGGATGCCGTCGACGAGGGCCGCATCAAAAAAGGGGATCTTGTGCTGCTTGTCGCCGTCGGCGCGGGATATACCTCGGGTGGGGTTCTTCTGCGCTGGGCTTACTAGTTAAACCTTCCGCTTTTCTAAGCACGCTGAGGTCTGATTACATCCCGCGGACTTGCGCGGCGTAAATCATGTTCCGCTGCAGGTGCTGGTGCATCAGGACTGCAGCGTACCGAGAGCAGGTGGTCATCTCGACATCCGCCCAGGCACTCAACACAGGGAGAAGTTTGCCAAGCCTCTCAACTATGGTGTAGTAAGCGCAAATGCCCTTGAAACACTCGCTCCGCCCGTAGAGATCGGGAGACAAATCTTTTAGAATTATAATGTTACGGAAGTCCCGAGGGCCAATCCCCTCAGACACGACTTCGGCAGCAACACGGATTGGGTCCGAGATTGGTTGCCGTGCAATGCCACAAATGATTGCCCGCCAGTAGAAAAAACCCAGCATTGCCAGGGCAAATACCGAAACCGTGATTATGATTGTCACAACCATATGGGACAACCCTCAGCATGACAGTTTGATTCAGCTCCATGCCCGGAGCAATGGCTGTCTGGTACTAACCTTTTGTGCCTCTCGTACCAGTGGATGCCTGAAAAAGTGTGGTTTGGGGGTAAGAATTACCCCGGTTGGAGACCCTGAATTGACCCGCCGGAGGGAATTGAGGCAATCCCCGCTACCCCTCACCGGAATTGGCAGGCGGGTGTCACATGGCACCAGGTAGCAATCCGGGGTGCCTCTCGTGCCGCGCTTAAAACTGAGCAGGGTGGCGACAATGGACGCTGCCAGGCAGGCTTTTTTTGCGGCGATTCGTATCCTGATAAGCATCGATTTTGCCGCTTCCCGTGTTCCGATTGAAATCAGCGCGGGGGGATACGGTAGATTTGCTTTGAATTTGAGGAGTCGCAATCGTATTCACGAATTTCGACCCTCCACTGCGGCTCACCCCACTCGGGAAAGAATCGCTGCTTCCACGCGTACCCTTCGTCACGCATTCTGAGACGTGACGAGATGGACCCGCAGGATTGATCCAATTGTCGGGCCGCATCATCGATGGGTTCGTTGCCTCCCGGGTCGCGCCCCCCTCGAACCAGGATTATCTTTCCATTCGTCGAATGCCCGGCCGCAAGCCAGTCGGCAGGGGAATAGACTTGAGGATGCCTCACGGATTCAGGAAGTGAACCCTCGAATCTCCACGGCCCATTTTGATTGGGCGCATGAAGAGCATAAGTGAGATAGAAAAGAAAGGAAGGATGGCCGGCGATCACTGTCGCGCCGCCGCGAATCTTCGCGGCCGCGTCTTCCGCAACCTCCCGCCAGGGTTCGATGAATCGGGGCGCGGAATAATAACGCCGCGAATAAATTCCATACCACCCGATCCCGCCGATGATTAAAAGCGCTCCCGCCAGTGCGAAGGTCGCCCAGCGCGGCTTGGCTGTTTCGATTGCGACGCCGACCGGCAACAGGACCCAGGGAGAGAGCATGAGCAGATACTTCGACTGGAGGATTCCCAGCAAAGCCATAGCAACCAGCAAGGCTGCGCTGTAGAACAAAAATCGCCGTGCCGGGCTCGGAAGCCACCGGAGGGCCAGCGCCACGCAAAACAGGATCGCCAGTCCCGCCGGAACGCTCAACCACCAGTACCACAGAGCAACCGATTCGCTGACGAAAAGCGAGAACACGCTATTCGCCGCGATCGCCAGGATCGTAAGGGCGCGCTCATGCAAATCCAACCCATGGGAAAGCTCCGCGCGGAATGGCCAAAAAAGTGGAACAAAAGACACGCAGATCAGCGCCGCAATTCCCAACACAGCTTTGGGAGTGGCCGCGGGTTCTTTGGATTGCCAGCGAAAGATCTGATCGATCGCCAGGCATCCGAGAATGGCCCAGCCGAAATAATTTGTCCAAATCAAACTGGCGCCGAAGAGAAAGAGCACTGCGCCACGGCCAAGCGTCTGATCTTCCAGATACTTGAGATAGGAAAGCGTCAAACCGGAGACCAGGAAGAACGAGAACGAATACCATGCCGCCAGCCGGCCGAAGTAAAAACCGAAAGGCCAGAGGACTCCCAACCAGATGATGGCCAAGCCGGCAGACGACCCGGTGAAATAGCGGCCTGCGCGGGCCAGCAGAAAAAGTCCCGCCAGAAAAAATAGGATCGACGGAATCCTGAGATAGTCGAAATTTCCAGCCGTCCAGCGCAGCCAGAAATGAAGGAGGATGTCATAGAGCGGAGGATGCTCGTGCTTGCCGGCGCCGGAGAAGAACGCGGCGAGTGTCGATCGCAGCGGATTCGCCGCGGCGCCCAGGATAATGGACTCGTCATCAATGAACGTCACCGAGTTGTTGGTGGTAACCAGACCGATCCCCAGCAGAAGCAGCGGGATCACTTGCTGGGCGGCCATGCTTGGTTTGCGTTCGCGGACTGGCATGATTAATTCTGGCTCGGGCGCAACGGGAAGCCTGCCCAGGCATTGAAGAGGCCCAGCGTCTCACGGACCACGTCCAGACCGTCCCGCGTGTGGCGCCACCAATGGGAGCCATCATAGACGTCATCGTGGGGATAGCGCACGATCATGCGCGGCTCGGAGCCAACCAGCTTCCGCCAGATCGTGCGCACTCGGCGCGTATGGGGTTTTGAAGTCACAATAATCACGGAATGGAAATCCAGCTTGCGGAGATTCTCCGAGATTTGGCGAACTTCCTCCTCCGTGTTCGCATCCGCGCGCTCCAAAATGCGAATGGAGTCCGGAGGAACTCCCTTGGCGATCAGAACCTTCTCGTTATAGAAATCTTCACCAAGATAGGAAATTTTCATGGCCTTCAAATCATCCACGGGAGAAATCGGAGGAGAGATCCAGACCTGGTCCGCGTAGCCGGCCTTATAGACTTGAGCCGCTTCGACCGCGCGTTCCGGAAGACGCCCGCTTAGAATCACAATCACGTCCGCATGAACGAGCGGGTCCTCCACCACCAGCCAATTCCCGATGGTCAAAAAGAGCGTCGCCGCGGCCCCCGCGAGCACGATGAAAATTCCGCCGGGAATGAGCCAGCGGCGCATTCTCGATTTTGATTCGGTCAAAATTCCGCCTCATCCCGCGCCGCGCCCCGGGGAACGTTTAGCGCTTGCTCAAGCACGCCGGCGGGCCCCTTCCTGGGGTTCGTGGAGCGCCCTGGTAAAAAATAAATTATAGTGTCGCTTGGTGCAGTCCTCGCAGCGAAAAGGCCGCAACATGAAAAACGGAAGAATGAGCAGTTCAAAAAAACCGCGCCGGTGCGAACGCCGAACGTCAAAGCTTTTGCAGGCAGGACAGCACCGCAGCAAGAAAAATCGGTCGTGGGACATGGTCATAGGGCGGACTTGGCATCCTAACCCGCTGGCCATTTGCGGTCAATCGGGGCCGCTGATTCCCTGCGCTCTCCAGGCGGCCGCGCGGAAAAGTTGCAATTACCCCGGGGATGCGCCGGACCGGACCCTGCGCCGAAGGCCGCCGAAACTGGAATGAATTTCTGCGTGGCCGCACGTTTTGACTGTGTGAGAGAATAATTGGGCATGAAGGAACGCCATCAACGGGAAAGAGGCCACATGGAAAGGCCATCCAAATGCGCGCGGTAGTCACAGGAGGAGCGGGATTTCTTGGATCGCACCTGTGCGACTACCTCCTCGATCATGGCTGGGAAGTTCTGGCGATCGACAACCTGGTCACCGGCACCCCCGCCAACCTGCGCCATCTCGAGGGAAACGCCCGATTTCGGATCGCTCAGCATGATGTCACAAAATTTATCGATGTCCCGGGCCAGGTCGATTACGTCCTTCATTTCGCCTCGCCGGCCAGCCCGGTTGATTATCTGAAGCTCCCCATTCAAACCCTGAAAGTGGGCTCGCTCGGGACGCACAATACCCTGGGACTGGCCCTGGCCAAGAAAGCCAAGTATTTCCTGGCATCAACCTCTGAATGTTACGGCGATCCTCACGTCAGCCCGCAGCCGGAAACCTATTGGGGAAATGTGAATACCGTCGGCCCGCGCGGCGTTTACGATGAGGCCAAGCGTTTCGCGGAAGCCATGGTGATGGCCTATCACCGCGCGAAAGGCCTGGACACGCACATTATTCGCATCTTCAACACCTACGGGCCGCGCATGCGCCTGAATGACGGCCGCGCCCTGCCTAATTTTGTTCATCAGGCGCTGAACGGGCAGCCCATCACCGTTTACGGCACGGGAAAACAGACCCGCAGCTTCTGCTATGTTTCCGATTTAATCGATGGAATTTACCGTTTGATGATGTCCGACGAACATGAGCCAACCAACATCGGAAACCCTCATGAAATTACCATCCTTGAATTCGCCGAGCGGATTCGCGCCTTGCTCGGTGTGACCACTCCTATTGTTTTCGAACCCCTTCCTCAGGACGACCCGAAGCAGCGCTGCCCGGACATTTCCAAAGCGCGGCGCCTCTTAGGCTGGGACCCAAAAGTTGATCTGGAAGAAGGACTCCGCCGAACACTAGAATCATTCAAGAAGCAGTTTGCGGAGACGAAAGCAAGTTAACCGGCGAACCAGGAGAAAATTCAAGGCACTTGTAGCGCCCGCCTGAAGGCGGGCGCTACAAAAACCTGTATTACTAATCTGCCGTCACCGCGACGACGTCGGGCCGCCCGAAACTCATATATTCAAATCCCAGGTCTCTCATTTCCGCCGGACGCAGCATGTTCCGACCATCGATCACCAGCGGGCGCGCCATTTCCTTTCGAACGCGCTTCCAGTCTAGGCGCCGGAACTGCTCCCACTCGGTGAGCACCAGCAACGCATCGGCTCCTCGCGCCACTTCGTAGGGGTCGGCGGAGTATTTCAAATTCGGAAACACGCCGCGGGCGCGCTCCATGGCCTCCGGATCGGTCGCGCGAACTTCCGCGCCTTCCGCCAGAAGACGCCGGATCACTTCGATGGCGGGCGCCAGCCGAATGTCGTCCGTGTTCGGCTTGAAGGCGATTCCCAAGACGCCAATCTGTTTCCCCTTCATTACCCACAGGGCCTTTTTCACTTTCTCCAAAAGGCGGTCCACCTGCTGCTTATTTACCCGCTCCGCTTCTTTTAATAATCCAAAATCCACCCCGGCGCGATCGGCCAGCTTGATGAACGCTTGTATATCTTTCGGCAAGCAAAAACCTCCGAATCCAAGCCCCGCCTTCAAGAACTGCCCGCCGATTCGAGGGTCGAGGCCCACGGCGCGCGTCACTTCCTCCACGTTCCCGCCCAGCCGCTCGCACAAATTCGCGAGCACGTTGGCGTACGAAATCTTCAATCCTAAAAACGAATTGGACGCGTGCTTGATGAGCTCCGCACTGGCTATCGTGGTCACCACAAAATCCGGCGTCGCCGCCGGCGGACAGTTTGGCTGGTGCACCGGGCAGCGGAAACGCCCTTCCAGAATCGGGCGGTACAGCTCGCGCAACTGCTGCTCGCTTTCCTTTTCCTCCACGCCGATCACGATCCGGTCCGGATGGAAGAAATCCTCCACTGCCGTCCCTTCGCGCAAAAATTCCGGATTCGAGGCCACGCGGAACTTGGCCCCGGAATTCTTCGCATATACCTCGAGGGCTTTCTTGAGCTGCTCGCCGGTCTGTGCCGGCACGGTGCTCTTCTCGATCACCAGCTTCGGCGTACGCGATTCTTTCGCGATCATCCGCGCCACATTGTCGATCGCGGACAAGTCCGCTTCCCCCGTCTCGGTCGGCGGGGTCCCCACGCAAATGAAAACGACGTCCGCTTCGCGCACGGCTTCCGCGCCATCGGCCGAGAACCGCAAGCGCCCTTCGCGCACCACGCTCTCCAGCACCTTGTCCAGATGGGGCTCGTAAATCGGAATCTTCCCCGCCTGCAGCGTGGCGATCCTCGCGCTATCGTTGTCCGTCGCCACCACTTCGTGCCCCGCCTCGGCCAGACAACTCCCCGACACGAGTCCCACGTACCCGCAGCCAATCACCGCTAGCTTCACGCTTGTTCTCCCTTTTCGAGTAGCCTCATAAGTTCCCTTGCCGACGGGCGCAGATATTTTCGCTTATTGCGCGGCCCAACAAAAGATCATTTCTGCCTCTATCCGCGAGATAAGCACTGTGCTAGGTCTTGGCGAGCGAGAAACTCCCGATCACCAGAGCATCGACGCCGGAACAAAAATAGCTCCTCACCGCATCGCGAGGCGAAACCACCAGCGGCTCGCCGAATAAATTGAAGGACGTATTCACCAGTATGGGCGCCGGGGCAAACTGGCCAAATCGCTCGAGCAGCCGCCAAAGTAGCGGGTTCGCGGCGCGCTCCACAACGTGCAAACGCACGCGTCCGCCCGGAAGAAGAAATCCCTCGAGCAGGCGGGCGGCTTCCGGCTTGGCCGTGCCAAGTGTGGCCATGAATCGCGCGGAGGGGAAATAGTCGAAATAATCCGCCGCGCGCTCAGCCAAAATAGAAATGGCGAACGGGCGGAACGCTTCGCGGTGCTTCACAAATTCATTCAGGTTTTCCCTGACGTAAGCGGCCCAGGGGGAGGCCAACAGGCTGCGATTGCCCAGAGCGCGCGGTCCGAATTCCGCCGCGCCGTGGAACCATCCCACAATTTTCCCTGCCGCGAGCAGTTGGATGGTTTCTTCCAGTCGCTGTTCGTCCGCGACATGAAAGCGATAGCGCGCCTTGCAATTGTCCAGGACTTGCTTGATGTCCTGGCTGGAATAGCTCGGCCCCCAGTCGAGTTTTTCGACGGCAGCCTGGCGCGGTTTTTTTTGAATGTGGTGGCGTACGTACCAAGCCGCGCCGAGCGCGGTGCCTTCATTCCCCGCCGCGGGCTGAACGAAAACGCGGTCGAAGCCGGTGTTCCGCTCCACGTGTGACACCACCACCGGATTTAGAAACAATCCGCCCGCCAGGCACAACGACTTCGCGCCACTCTGCTTGCGGTACCGCTCGGCCAGTTCCGCGGCAATCGTGCCGCACGCCTGCTGGACGCTCGCGGCCAGCTGCTTGCGCATGGGCTCGCCAATCGAGGGGCGCGGCGAACCCGTCTCAGCGGCTTTGCCGATGGCCGGGTCTACTCCTACGGCTCGATAGAATTTTGGAGCGAAGGCGATGTGCCCTGCCAGGCCCGCGTTGAAGTAACGCGTGGCGAGTCGCGGCAATTTCCCCGGCGCGCGGCGCAGCATCTCCAGAAACAGGGGCTCGAATGCGGGATCCCCTTCCAGGCCCAGCCATTGCGTCTTGTGTTCGTCCCCGTGGGGCGCGAAGCCGATCAAATCCGTGATCTGCGTAAAGATCCATGCCGGTGAATGCGGAAAAGGAATCGATTCGAGAACGCGCAGGCGGTTGCCTTCGCCAAGCGCAATCAAACCGGAGCGCCCGTCACCCTGCTCGTCAAGAGTGAGCACCAAAGCGCGGTCGGCATCGGACGCATAGAAAGCGCTTGCGGCGTGGCAGAGATGATGTTCGAGGTGCAGAACTTTCAGGTGCGGGGATTCGCCAAGCATTTCGAGCAAGCGCCCGTTGTTGAGTTCGCGGCCCAGTTCGCCGAGCGCCTTCGTCTGGTAGTAGCCGCTGGGAACCGGCGCGAACGGCGTCAGCTTGGCGCGCATCCAGGCCTGACGCACCCAGGTGCGCACAGGCCGGCTGGCCACAGCCACGCATTCCACGCCGCCCCACCCGCTCCCCCCGCGGTCCAGGCAAAAGCGAATCGCCTCGCGCGGAATTCCCGCCGCGGTGCGCCTGCGCACCAGCTTGCTCTCCTCCATGGCGGCGAGGATGCCTTCGTCAGAAAGGAGCGCGGCGGCGGAATCGTGAGCGAGGCCTGAAAGCCCGAGGATGTTCAAGCGTCTCCCCATTTTCTGCCTAACCGGCTGCGGGCTTTATGATTGCGCTTAGCGCACCGACACAACCGGAGGGCGGAGCCCAGCGGATTCCAAATAGGCAGCGTCGTGGAGTTTACTCGTGGAAACCTCTCGCGTCTATGCGCAGCAAAAGTTCAGCCGCGATTTTTGGGAAGGATCGAGCCGCCGGAGAGCAGCCCGCGAAGAGCGAGCAGCAGGAGGCGCGGCTGGCTGAGGGCGATGTTCCAGAGAACGCGCGAAGCCTCGTCGCGCGTGTATTGGCTGAGCGAGCGGCGCGTCGAGTCGTTCATGAGATCGACCAGGCGGCTGTAGTCCGCCTGCTTGAATTGATGAATCGTCTTGCGAATCAGCAAGTGGAGATCGAGCTCGCGCCGCAGCGAACGCAGTTCGCGGCTTCCTCCGCCATTCATGATCGATTCGGTGACGCCGATGGCCCCGCGGAATCCGGTCACGATTCCTCCGACGGTCGAAACTTTCACCTGCCCGGCAGCATCGCCCACCAAAAACACGCGCCCCGCTCCCACGCGGCGCTCGACCGGAGTCCACCCGTCATACACCGGGATTCGCGCGCCCTGGTAACCGAGCGGCGTGAACCCGCGCTTCTCCATAAAGCGCTCGAGGCAGCGGCGAGTTTCCTGCCCGTCCTCGCCGATCAAACCAAGGACCGCGCGCTCGCTTGATTCCGGGATCAACCAGTAGAAATACGGCGTGTCGTCCGGCACGAACCAGACTCGCACCGAATGAGGCGACATGTCCGCCGGCACCCGCACGATGGCCTGCACCAGGGGAACGGTGGGCTGGCGGGGCCATCCGGCGCTCTGCGCCACACGCGAGAGCGCGCCGTCGGCGCCGACCACTACATCGGCGTGCAATTCCTCGACGCGGGATTCCTGAACGCGCTCGACGTTCACGCGCAAGCCAGTTCCATTGCTTTGCAGATCCACGAATCGGTTGCCGAAGGAAATTTTTGCGCCGTGGCTTTGCGCCTCGCCGGCGAGATCGCGAATCAGCCGGGATCTTTCAATAATAAGGTCCGGGCGATCCAGGGGAACCTGGGCGGCACGGCCGTCGGTGAATAATTCAAATTTGCGGATTTCGTTGACGACCGAGGTCTCGCCGACCCCCCCCAGCAGGGTGCGCATGTGGCTCGTCACAATCAGAGTCCGCGGAGTAGGGTCAAGCTGGTCGGACCGTTCCAGCACTTCCACCGCGCATCCAGCTCGCGCCAGAAGAGAGGCTGTGAAAAAACCGGAAGCAGACCCGCCGATCACGGCGACCTTTGGTCCGGAGTTAGTTCCTTGCTCCCTGTTGATTCCTCGCTGCAGTGTGACCTTCCCGCGCTCCAACTTTCTATAGCACGCCGGTAACGCATCGACGTGGAAGCGCCTCCATTCTTAAGTCTGTAGACGAAATACGAAGGGCGGCGTCCAAGGACGGCCGCCTATTTTCCCTCGCAGCGCGACGAGAATATCCTAAATCCAGAATGCGCGAATATCCCGTCATCTAGCCGGAACAGCGAGAGAGCAGTATAGCCAAACCGGGTCATAAGGCAAAGCGGAAGGCGAAAGCGTTCAAAAAAAACTATTTGGTTCCAAGTTGGACTGGCGGGGCGAAGACGCTTATCATTTATGATCGAGTCTGCGAGGGCCTTGAGCTTTCCTTCGGCGTGCGGCGGAAAAGGATCACAGTGGTCCCAACATTGATAGCCCTGCAGGTAGGCCTCCCGCGCATCGTCACTCGGGATGGCCAGGAAGTCTCGACGGGCATCTTCAAAGCGCCCGTTGAAAAGCGCGTGCAGATTCGCTCGCTGAATCTCGACGGGGACCGACAGGCCGATCTGTCCGTCCATGGCGGACCGAATAAGGCCGTGTATGTCTATGCCTCCGAGCATTATCCCTACTGGAAAAACGAACTGCCAGGCGTGGATTTTCCGTGGGGAGCGTTCGGAGAAAACTTCACGACGTCGGGCCTGCTTGAAGGCGCCGTGTGCATCGGAGACCGCTTCACGATCGGCACAGCGGAGGTGGTCGTGACGCAGCCGCGCCTTCCGTGTTTCAAAATGAACCTGAAATTCGACCGCGACGACATGATCAAGCGTTTCCTCGCGAGCCGCCGCACCGGGTTTTATCTTCGCGTCCTTCGCGAGGGAGAAGTCGGCGCGGGCGACGAAATTATTCCGGCTCATCAGGACGAGAATCGAGTTTCCGTGTTGGACGCTTTGCGCCTGCATCTTCATGAATCCCAATCGAGTGAATTGCGCAACCGCGCCCTCCAAGTGGAATACCTCTCCCCATCCTGGCGCAAGGAATTCAGCGAGCAGGTTTAGATGTAGCGCGGGCTTCAGCCTGCGGGGTTTAGTCCTCGCAAGTACGAAACCCCGCAGGCTGAAGCCCGCGCCACTTAGGCGCGAATAAAATAGCGAGGGGGAAAAGATGAAGTTGAATGTGGGCTTGATCGGGCTGGGCAGGCTCGGGCGTGTTTACGCGCGCGACCTGGCATCGCGTGTCGCCGGCGTGCGCCTTGCGGCTTTGGCTGACACCAACGCCAAGCTCGCTGAGGAAACAGCGCGTGAGCTGGACGTGCCGCGATGGTATCCCGATCCGCTCGCGATGCTCGACGATCCTGGCATCGACGCCGCCATTATCGTCAGCCCGACCGACACGCACACCGAACTTGCAGTCGCCGCTCTCGGCCGCGGCAAATCCGTTTTTTGCGAGAAGCCTCCGGCATTGTCGCTCAGCCAAACTCAAAAGATGAAAGACGCCGTCGCGCGCGCACATGGCTTCCTGCAGATGGGATTCATGCGGCGCTTCGACTCGGGCTACGCCGCCGCAAAGAAAAAAGTCGATGAGGGCGTCATCGGCACGCCCATCGTGTTCAAGTCTTCCTCGCGCGATCCCTATCGGCCTTCCTTGGAATACGCGAACCCCAAGAGCAGCGGCGGCATGATTCTCGACATGGGCATTCACGATTTCGATCTGGCGCGCTGGTACATGGGCGAGGTCGCGACGGTAACTGCCATCGGCGGAACCCTGGCGTATCCAGAGCTCAACGAAGTCGGCGATATCGACAATGCCATCGTCACGCTCACATTCGACAGCAGCTGCATCGGTGTCGTTGACCTCAGCCGCAGCGGCATCTACGGCTACGACATCTTCGGGGAAATCCTGGGCACAACGGGCACGCTGCGAATCGGCTACCTCCGCGAGACGCCGCTATTTGTGATGACCAAGAATCAGGTCGCGCACGACACCGTGCCGTTTTTCATGGAGCGTTTCCGCGACGCCTACCCTGCGCAACTTCAGAATTTTGTGGACAATCTGCGCAACGATCGCGAGCCGCCCATTACCATTGACGACGCGATGGAAACGCTGCGCATTGCGCTGGCGGCAACACGCGCGCAAGCGACCGGCAAAACGGTCGCGCTGCGAGACGTAACCTTGTAGTTGCGGAGTACTTGCGGACGCCAGGGCAAAATCCGCATTTACAAAGAACTACGATCGTCCAAAAATCCCCACCTTGCGAAAGGCGCAAGGATGGGGCACCCGCCAATTCAACACGGCAAAGTCAAACTCCCAAATTCAAAATCTCAAATTTGAAATCTCAGATTGAAATTCAGAATTTCACGGTCAACGCGGGTGCCCCACCCTTTGCGATCTTCAAAGGGTGGGAGGTTAGATTTCAAATTTCCGCAACGAAGAATTCAAGAAGCAATCCGGCATACGCGCTACTTGCGGGTTTGCCGTTCGTAGGGCGCGCGCTCCAGTAGGGCAACGGCGACGAGAACGGCCGCGGCGGCGAGCGCGGCCAGCGCATAAGCGGGCCCGGCAGTCAGATGGCTGATCGCCAGGGCCAGCAGGCCGAAAAAAGCGCCGAGGGCGTACATCAACAGAACGGCGGTGCGCTGGCTCTTGAAAAGATTCGCGAGGCGGTGCGCGGTGTGGTCCTTGCCGGGAGTGGTAAATGGGATAAAGCCGCGGCGGGAACGGGAAATGGAAATCAGGGTGGTGTCAAAGATCGTCGAGCCGAGAATGAAAACGGGGATGAGCCACGCCGCATTGTGTCCGGCGGCAATCACGGGCCGTAACTTCAGCGCAAGAGTCGCCATCAGGAAGCCGAGGAACATTGCTCCGCCGTCTCCCATGAAAATTTTCGCAGGCTTGAAATTCCAGCGTAAAAACCCCGCGGCGGCGCCCAGGACCGCAGCCGCCATGGTGCTGACCAGAAGCTGGCCGCTTTCGAGCGCGAAGATGGCGAAGAAGAGCGAAGCCATGGCGGCGATGCCCGCGCAAAGGCCGTCCATGTGGTCCAAAATACTGAAGGACGCGGTGATGCCAACGACCCAGACCAGGGTTAGCGCCGTATCGGCCCACACGCCGGGCCTTCCCGGCCAAAAGTTGGAAAAAACCTGGGCGCGAATGCCCGAAACAAGCAGGATCACCGCCGCGGCGGGCATGGCTCCGAACAACTTTATCTGATGATGGAGCAGGCCGCGGTCGTCCAGTATGCCGACGACGGCGACGAGCGTCGCGCCCGCGTAAATGCCGATCACTTGCGTCAGTGCGCGGCCATCCATCGTCACCAGCAACGCGATCAGCACGCCCAAATAAATCGCCAGGCCGCCGAGGAGCGGCATCGGCTGGACGTGCACCTTTCGCGGCCCCGGATGGTCCACCATGCCGACGCGCAGCGCGAGTTGCCGCACTGGAACGGTGAGCCCCATGGAGGCAATCAGACCAACGGCAAACGCTATCAGGCTCGTATTCATGAAAGGACCGGGTTCAGCGCCCGGTCAGCATCCTCTTGAAAATAGCTTCTGCACTCACACGGCCACAATGTTTGTAATACTAACCGGTGGTGCGTTTCAAGCCTTCGCGGAAGGGCGGTGACTCGTATCGACAATGGGCCAGTTCCCCCTCGCTCCCCATCGCCACGAACCAACGTGTCCGGTTGGCTCACTTCTGCAGCACGCCAATACCGTAAAGCCTTTCGGGGTGAGTCATGTATTCCTTGTGGACATAGCTTGTTTTGATTGTGTCCCGAAATGCTTTCACCTGAATTTCTCCGTAATTCCCGGCCACGTCATGAAAAACAATGAGGCCGCCCGAACGGACCAGCGGCGAATACATTTCCCAATCCTTTTTGACCCCCTCATACGTATGATCGCTGTCGATGAACAAAAGATCGACCGGGCGCCCGGAAAGCAGCCGCTTCGTTTCCTCGAGCGTCGATCCACTGTGAGAGTTGGCCCTCATCAAGTCCAATTTCTGCCCCTCCTGCGCGAATCGACGATAGATGGGAGCGCGAAAAGGCGAATAACCGCCCCCAAATTTTCCGCCGGGCAAATCGATGCTGACAAGAATTGCGTCGGGCCGGGCCAGTCGAGCCCAAAGGTATAAGGTCCCACCCCTATGAGTTCTAATCTCAAGGACGGTTTGCGGATTCAGTCTTTTCACCTCTTCCAGTAGCGGCACAAATTCTTCCGCTACCTGAAAAGGATAAAGAAAGCCATCACAGTATTTGGCAGTTTCCGCCAGCATTTCCCCGGGCCGGTCAATCAGCGAGGTAGTCAGGCGATTTAGCTCTGCGATTCCCGTATACGCTTTCACATATCGAGCTGTACGAGCGATTGGACTCATCTACGCTAATGCCCTCCAGCTTCCTCCCGGAAGCTTAAAATTCCCTGCATCATTCGCGAACTAACTCTTCAAGCGTATCGCAGAAAATTTTCAGCTGCTTCACTCTATCATAGGAAAAAGCGCTCTCCCGCGAGCGGAGCGCCATGGTTTGCAATTGTTCCGAGTCCTGCATCACGCTGCGGATGGCTTCCGCAACGCGGTTCGGTTCGTCCGGATCGGCAGCCAGACCGCATCCCGTCCGCCGAATAATCCGCACCACGTCACTTTCCTCCGGAGCAACTCCCAGCACGGGCCGTCCCGCGGCCAGCGTAGGATACAACTTGCTCGGCACGACCACGCCTTCCAGACCTCTCTTGACCGTAACCACATGCATGTCGCCGGAAGAGAGCACCAGCGGCACTTCGCTTGCCGGCCGAAATGGCAGGAAGCGAATCGCGCGGCAACCCTGCGCCATGGCTTCCACTTGCGGCTTCATCGCTCCCTCACCTATGAATACGAGGCCCACACCTTCCCTCTCCAGCATCCTGACCGCTGAAATCAGCGTTTGCCACGCTCCATAAAAACCTATATTCCCCGCATGCACCAGCGTGAATCGGAAATCGCCGCGAATCTCGCGCGCCACGGAATTTTCCGGCGAAGGCAACTCTTCCGGAATGGTTACTCCATCGCGGGAAACTACCACGCGAGCCGGTTCGACTCCCTTCGCGACGATCCGATCGCGCATGTCCTCGCCCAGAACAATGACCCGCGCTGAATGGCGTAACGCCCAGCGGTGCATGGCCTCCCAGCGCGCCGTGAAACTCCCGGCGCGGACGATCGAGCCGCCCACGGCCATGTCCGGATACATGTCGCGAATGTTGTACACAAACGGCCGGCCGGAAAGGCGCGCAACCAGAGCGCCCGCGATGCCTTCGATGGGCGGGTCGGTCATGGCCAGGACGATGTCCGAAGAGATGGAGAGCGCCCTCGGTACCGCCAAAGAAAGATAGGTTAAATAATTCGTGACCCGACCGCGCATCTGAAAGCGAGGATAGGAGGTCGAGCCCACACGCTCGATGGCCAGATTGCCGCGGACTTCGCGCTTCAAAAAGTAACGCCCGTGACGCTCGGCCGGATCGTAGCTCGGCCGCCCCGCCAGCACGGTCACGCGATGATTCACGGAGAGGGCTTCCGCGACTTGCGCGGCGAACTTGGCCGTGGCGCTGGTGTCCGGCGGAAAATATTCGTTTAAAAGGAGAATATGCACAGGCTCATCCGGTGCGGAAAAGAAACATACGTCGCGACAAAATCATATTCATGCAAACCGCAACACTCCGGATCAGCGTGGCACCCCGGCAGGTACAGGTTTGCGGACCAGGATGTCGCCCAGGACCAGCACATCCATTTTGGTGCGCAGGAAACATTCGATGGCTTCCTCGGGGCGGCAAACAATCGGTTCGTTGTCGTTGAAGGAAGTATTCAAAACCACCGGCACTCCCGTGAGATTGGCAAATTCGCGGATGAGCCCCCAATAGCGCGGGTTCGCTTCCTGGGAAACCGTCTGGAGGCGGCCCGTGCCGTCCACGTGAGTGGGCGCGGGAATCACCTCGCGTTTTTCGGGACGCACGGAATAGGCCTGCGTCATAAATGGACAGGGATAAGACTTCTCGAAGTATTCTCCCGCGGATTCCGCGAGGACCGACGGGGCAAATGGCCGGAACATTTCCCGGTGTTTGATCCTGGCGTTCAGAATATCTTTCATGTCCGGGCGGCGCGGGTCGGCGACGATGCTGCGATTTCCCAGCGCGCGCGGTCCCCACTCGGCTCGCCCTTGAAACCAGCCGAGGATCTTTCCATCGGCGATTTCTTTCGCCGCTTCCTTGGCAATCTCTTTTTCGTGAAGCTCTAAAATCTCATTGCCCTCGCTTTGCAAGCGGCTGGCTTCGACCGCCGCGCGCATCTGTTCCCGCGAGTAGCCCGGTCCCCAGTAAGCATTGTCCATGACGAAAGAACGGGGCTGGCCGAGGACCTGGTGATGAACGAAATAGGCCGCCCCGATCGCGAGGCCCGCATCTCCAGCGGCAGGTTGAACGAAGATTTGTTCGAATGGAGTCTTATCAAAAATCTTCCCGTTGGCAACGCAATTGAACGCGACCCCGCCGGCCAGGCAGACAGCCTTTTGCTTTGTACGGGCATGCAAGGCGCAAAGCATTTCGAACAACACCTCTTCCAGACGCGCTTGCAGCGTGGCCGCGCCATCGCGATGCAACTTTTCGACGGGAGTCGCCGGATCGCGCGCCGGTCCCAAGCGCTCGGCCATATAGTCTGAAAACATGGCTCCAAGCTCCGGTGTCTTATCGGCGTCGCGCCAAGTCATTTCCGGGCCGGTGCGATGGTGTTTGAAGTACTGGAGTCCCAGGCGGAAGCCAACGCCACCGTTGGTGCGGACGATGTGGCGAAACTCGTCGAGGAAGGCAGGCTCGCCGTAGGCTGCCAGCCCCATGACTTTGTATTCGTCGCCAAACTTGCGAAACCCCAGGTACTGAGACACGGCCGTGTAATACATGCCCAAAGAATGTGGAAACGCAATCGCCCCATCGATGTGCATCCGATTGCCTTGCCCGGTTCCCCACATGGTACTGGCGAAATCGCCGAGCCCATCCGCGGAAAGCAACGCCGCCTGGTCGAACGGAGAAACGAAAAATGCGCTGGCCAGGTGCGCCTGGTGGTGTTCGATGCGGTGGTACCGGGCTCGAATTTTTTCCGGCGCAAGATCGAATGCCTGCGCCAGCGCTTCTGGAATCCCCGCGAACCGGCCCATCACTTTTACTCTTTCCGCTGCAAAACTCGGCATCTTCAGGGCGTAAAAGAGTTTTGTCCCCAGGCGCGCCCAGGGATTGCGCGGGATCGCGATGTGGTCCACTTCGTCGAGCGAAATGCCCGCCGAGTCCAGGCAATAGCGGATCGCCGCCGACGGAAACCCCGCCGCGTATTTCACTCTATTGAAGCGCTCCTCTTCAACGGCGGCGATCAGGCGGCCGTCCGCAATAATCGCCGCGGAGGAATTGCCGTGGTAGGCATTGATTCCCAGGATGTACATCCGGAGTGGCTTTCCTTTCCCTTATGACCGCGGGTTCGAGGCAGTCGCTGAAGCCGCAGCGGTGTGAACGGCGTCCACTGTCGAGGCTGGATGGTGCGCCGCATTCGTCACGTGATGGCACACCCATTCATTGAGCACGTACAGGCTCCAGGGGCGCGACCAGTTGGTCTGGCCGATGACAAAGTTCTGCCATGCGCCCCGCACGGCGCGCTGGTTCACGTACTGCCGCAATGGCGGCGTGAGATTCGCCAACTCCTGCGAGAGGCGCACGCCCAGCGATCCTCTGAGCCAGACGTCCCACGGTAGCGTAAATGTCCGCTTGGATTGGCCGACGACTTCATCGGGCAGCAAATCGGACAGCGCTTCGACCAACAACGATTTGGGGACATCCGGTGTGTATTTCGCGCTCCGAGGCAGCCGGCCCACAAATTCCACCAGGCGGTGGTCGAGGAAAGGCACACGGACTTCGAGAGAGCTGGCCATGCTGGCGGAGTCGGTGTCGCGAAGAAGCGTATTCACCATGTAAGACTGCAATTCGAAACAGGAAACCGAAGTAAAGGAATCCAACTGTGCGGCCTGCCGGGCAGTTTCCCGCATGCGCTCGCGCCAGGGATTTTCATGATCGCGCGAATACTTGTCGGATTCGAAATAGGGGGCCAGAAGGCGCCGTACGCGAGAAGGAGTGAACAACAGGCGCGTGAAATAATACGCATGCGGGAAGTCCCTGGGCGAACGCCAGGCCGCCGCGGCCTTGCGCACCGCATCGCCGGCGGCAATCCTGACGGCCGCGCCAGCGGTCAAGCGGCGGAACGGGGCTGGAATCCATCGCCCGAGCCCGGCCACAAACGCGGCCCTCGGAGTTGATACGAAAGTGGAATACCCTCCAAAGATCTCATCGCTGCCGAGCCCCGATAGCGCCACTTTCAATCCGCCCTGGCGGGCGGCTCGCGAAACAAAATAAGTATTCAGCCCATCCATCGTGGGCTGGTCCAGCGACTTGACGGCATCTTCAATCTGAGCCACCAACATATCCGGAGTGAGGAGAACTTCCTGATGGCGCGTTTTGAAATGTTTGGCCGTTTCGCGCGAAATCTTGGATTCGCTGAATCTCTGCTCGGGAAAAATGACCGTAAACGTGTGCAAATCGCTCTGGAAGCGGCTGCCCAGCGCAACCAGGCTGGTGGAGTCCAGCCCGCTCGAAAGGAATACTCCCAATGGAACGTCAGCGATCAGGTGGTCGCGGACAGTTTCTTCGAGCAGCGGGCGCAGTAATTTTGCCGCTTCCCGCAGATTTTTCGGCGCCGGCCCTTCCTGATGACGCACCGCATCGGTATAAACCCAGTACGGTTTTGGCGACGGCTTTACCGGCGGAGCGTCGGCGGAAAAGGACAGACAATGCCCGGGAGGGATGGAGAAAACGCCTTCGACCAGCGTGCACGGCTCGACCAACGAACCAAACGTCAAGAAGGCTTCCAGAGAATCCGGCGAGAGCCGCGGCTGGAACCAGCCACTGGCCAGCAGTGAACGCACTTCGGAGGAAAACAGGAAAGCGCCATCCGCGACCGCGTAATACAGCGGCTTGATTCCCATCCGGTCACGCGCCAGAAAAATGCGCGCGCCACGCGCCGCTTCACCCGAGGCGCCGGAGGAACGCGCATCCCAGATGGCGATGGCAAACATCCCGCGGAATTCGCGCAAACAATTTTCGCCCCACTCTTCATAGGCGTGGACGATGACCTCCGTATCCGAGTGAGTCCGGAAGGCATGCCCGCGCGCTTCCAGAGTTTTGCGCAACTGCGGAAAGTTATAAATTTCGCCGTTGAAAACAACCGCGACATTGCCTGTTTCGTTGAATACGGGTTGGTGTCCGCCAGGCAGGTCAATGATACTGAGGCGGCGCATCCCCAAGGCTGCCGAGGAAGCAACCAGGATTCCATCTTCATCCGGGCCGCGATGCTCCAGTGCACCCATCATCCGGCGCGTAATTTCTTCGGCCAGTTCGGACCGCTGAATACCTATGACCCCGCAGATTCCACACATTCCGCGCTACTTTACCGTGAACCTGCTCGCAGTTCCACCCTTACCTGAAAAAGATTGTGCGCACTGTTGTAACCACGCGGCCTTCGGCTGACCCGCAACTCCGCTGTTGAGTGGAAGTCCGTTGATTGAAGCGTTATGGAATTGCGACACTCACTGTCGGACGCGTAGCCTGCCAGACACCAATGCCAACAGCCGCCGCGGTGCCCGTCAGAGTGATCACCAGCGGCGCAAGCCGACGCTTCCCTGTGACCGCTGGTTCCGGATTGGTCTTTCCTTGAGTATTGGTGCGGTCCTTGGCGTCCTGGGCCTCCTGATTTGAAGTGGGGGACGGCCCTTCGAACGCTCCCGCCTTCGTAATGCGAAGCTTATTTCCCGCAGTCACTGCGGCGGCTTGCCCGCTCGAGGCAGTGAAGCGAACTTCTCCTTCGAACACTATCAGCTCTACATAGTCGCTCGTGGCCTCCAGCGATAAGTCCGTACCCGCCAGCCCCGCGACACCCACCGGCGTGTGGATTTCGAATTTCGCACCCGGGCGCGTCAGTTTCGTAATTTTCCCGCGCATGAGCCCGCTCAGCAGGTCGAGCGAAGTCTGTTGCGACTGTGCGTCATGCTGCAGGATGCGCAGGGAGGTATCCGAGCCCAAGCTCAATTGCGAACCGTCCTTCAGCGTGACATGCGCCCGGCCAGTGGGGCCGCTGCGCAGGTCGTCATTCCAGTAGACGCGATCGGAAGCCGCAGCCACGAACTCCTGCGAGGGTCGATCGATCAGCACTTGCGGTATGAGACGTGAGACCAGGCCTGCCTCCGTGCCGACTGCCCCTGGCACGGGAGCGGCGACCCCACCCGCGGCATCCAGAGTCGCCGTTTCTCCGGCGTGCAGCCTGACAGGAGAAGCACTCCCTGCGGCCGTCAGTTCGGCAGCGCCTGCGACACTGGAAACTTGCGCGCGCGTTCCGCCCAAGCGAATTTCCGCCGAACTCGATATGCCTCCGGACGCAGCGAGGCTCACATGAAAAAACGGGCCGGAAATGGTGAAGGACTCCCCTCCGCTCGCTCGCACCTGCAGCCGCCCATCGCGCAAGCTCACGCCCTGGGATTCGACCACCAGTTCGGTGAGCGGCGCCGCAAGCACCAGGCTGTCTCCGAATCGCAGCGCCGCCGTGGAGTCCTCGCCTATCCGGATGACGTCGCCGGAGAAAAGCGTCGCGCCAGCGGGCATCGGCGTGCCGTTCAGTTTCGCATCCTTCCCGATTATGCTGGCGGCGGACGCGGCGGGAGGGCTTGCCGGCGTCGCTCCAAAAGCCAGCGAATCGAAAGCTAGCCCGCAAATAAAAATTCCAGCGAGAAAAAGCAGGCAGGACAAACGGGATTGGCGGAGTAGCGCGCCGTGGCGAATAGAAATTTCGGTGAAATCACTTGCAAGGGACTGTGAAAGCGTTTTCATCGTGTCCATCCTGGAGGAAGCACAAGTATGCGGCGATTACTTCCATTGCCGGGCAGCGGCACTATAGTCGATAACAGGATCAAATCTCAAGCGGCATGGGGGTTGCCCGGAACTGCACACCCGGCTCGCTATCCGGCGCACGAAATCAACGGCGGCGTATAATTTATTTCGGAGAAAAAATTCCATGAAGGGACTCATTGGTCTGCTGGCCGTCGCCGCGATCGGGCTCGGCATTTACATGTACAGTTTGAAGCAAATGGCGCCCGGTACGGGCATGGTGGCAACTCAGAACATCAGCGTGGTGGGCGTGAAGAACGACCTGGTGGCCATCGCCCAGGCCGAACGGATGTACTATGTGCAGAACGGCTCCTACGCCGATCTGCCCACGCTTTCATCCAGCGGCGCGATGAACATCACGCGCACCAGCCGCGACGGCTACACGTACTCAGCCGTACCCTCCGGCAGCACCTTTACCGTTACCGCAACCTACACCCCGCCACCCGTGGAAAATCCTGCAGGCGTTACGCCGCCGCACTTCCCGACATTCTCGATCGATCAAACCATGGAAGTCCACCAGGGAGATTAAGCAGCGAGTGATTCGTGAGCGGCGAGTGGAGAGCGGTGACTAGTGATTGGTGATCTGTGACCGGTGACCGGTGACTGGTGACTGGTGACTGGTGACTGGTGACTGGTGACTGGTGACTGGTGACTGGTGACTGGTGACTGGTGACTGGTGACTGGTGACTGGTGAAATTCGATCTTCACAAATCTTCAGTGGTTACATGAAGGTTCGGGTTTTCATGAATCTCAAATTTGAAATCTCAGATTTCAAATCGGATCTCTAACGGCCAGTGGAGCAGCTCCGCTTCAATCCACAACACAACTCGCCCAGACACGAATCCTGCCGCCGGCGTCTCGCTTGCCCAGATGGAAGAGGGGCCGGCGATTTTTCGATGTGATGTTAGCCGGGAAAAGCGCCAGCGGGACGCTTGCGCCACGAAAATCTTCGCCCGTCAATTTGCTGGCTGAAGAATGCGCCGAGGTTACGTTTTCTTGTTCTTATCCGCGACAAGCATTCCCCCCGACGCAAAATCCGTGTGCGGAATATCGATGAACACGATGTGCGTCGATTCCGGCTTGGCCCCCGCTTCTTCCATCAACACTTTCGTGATGCCCTCGACAACCTTCCGCTTTTGATCCACCGTCCGCCCCGCCAGCCATGAAATATGCACATCCGGCATTTCGATTCCTCCTGAAGATTCCGGGTCCTGAGTCTAACGCGAAAGAGCGGCCGGGAAAACCCTGGCCACACGACTTTTCTGAGCCACATTCCGGTGAGAGCATTTTTCGGGGTTTGGCCGGCTGGTAGTCCAGCCCGGATGGGGCACGAATTAATCTTTCCGCGTATCGCTTATCCACCGTTCAAGGACCGCTTGATCGCGCTCTTCAATCTTGATGAAAGCGATCCCCATTCCTTCCGCGCGAAGCGAGACCACACGCCCGGAGGCCGCCACTTTCGCGCCCGCATGGACGATGGTGATTTGGACCTTTGCTCCACGGTTCATGGGAGTTGGGGTAGGCACAAAACAGCCTCGCACGCTCAGATTGCTCGTGCGGGCTGATATTTGCTGTTCCGAAAGCACATCGGCGATCACTATGGCCGCGACAAACGGCCTTCGCAATGCGCGAGGGCGTTGGGTGGTTTTCAATGCTGGCTCCAGTCAGATCGACGAACGCCCCGACAGTTCTGCGGGTCTTGTACACGATCGAAACTTATGCGTCAAGGTAGGTGCAGCCGTGGCGCCGCAGCTTCCGCCCACGGATGGTCCTATGGGAGCGGAGTGCCGGAATTCGGTCAACTTGGTGGCTTGTGCCGGGCCCGGCATTTTAGCCGATTTGCATGAATTCGCAGTCACCCGCACCATCCATGACAGTCTATCTTGTTCGAATTTACGCTTCTCCCTTGATGGATCCTTTGGCGCGAAATCCCCTCGCTAGGAACATAATCAAGGCCTCAGGAATCATACCTTTCATTGAATGGTACTCGCCCTCCATCCTGGCATTTGAATGTCCCTGGCATGTTCATTTGGTAAGTAATTACTTCGCAACTCTCCCCCACGCACGCCAATTCAGCGGCCTCCACGCTTTGCTAACCTAGTAGGACTGCGAACAGCAAAGGAGTACATCATGCTCTCTCAATCTAGCCGGCTGCCCGTTGGCGCTAAATTCATGCGCCTCGACCAGTCCGTTTTGCTCGGCATCGCGCTACTCGGTGTGCTCGGTCTGGGCGCCGCAAACGCGCGCGCACAAGCGTCCACGACTGGCAGTTCTGGCGTTTCCCGCACGGCGAAGGCCGTCACTTACCGGCGCGGCGGTGTTGCCAAGGCTTCCCTCCGGGGCACGAACTTGATGCCTGGGGGCAGCGGCGAAGCCCAGGTCGAGAACAAGGGCAATCGCGTGGAAATCGAAGTGACATTCGAGGGCATGGAAGCGGCATCCAAGTTTGGCTTCGAGTACCTGACGTACGTCCTGTGGGCCGTTTCCCCGCAAGGCCGCCCCGTAAACCTCGGTGAAGTACAGGTCAAAAACGGCGCCGCCCAGGTCAAGGCCATTACGGATATGCAGACGTTCGGAATGGTGGTAACCGCCGAACCCTATTTCGCCGTTTCCCAGCCGGGAGATGAAGTGGTCCTCGAAAACGCGGGAGACGCGGGCGGCGAGAACATCGGCGCCACGTACGAATTGGTGCCGCACGGCGTGTACTCCTCCTCGAACACCAAGATTGAAAACGTGATCTTCGGGATCGACCGCAAGACGCCGATCGAGCTCTTCGAGGCGCGCAATGCGGTCCGCATCGCGAAAAATGCCAATGCCGGAAAATACGCCGCCTCCACCATCTCCAAAGCCGATCAGCAATTGAAAGAGGCCGAGGATGCCTACGGGCGCAAGAGCGATAAGAAGACGGTAATCTCCATGGCCCGGGACGCCGTGCAGACCGCGGAAGAGGCGCGCGTGATCTCCGTGAAGCAGAAGGCCGAAGAGGACGCCCAGGCTCAAGCCGACGCGGACAAGCGAGCAGCCGAAGAACGCACCGCGAAAGCGCGCGCCGACGCGGAAGAGCAAGCCAATCGCCGCCAGGAAGCCGAACAAGCCCGCCTGCAGGCCGAACAGGCCAAGGCGGAAGCGGAACGAATGAAAGAAGACGCCATGAAGGCGGCCGCTGATGCGGCCAGGGCCAAGCAGGATGCGGACCGGGCACGCCAGGCCGCCGTGGCCGATCAACAGGCTGCGCTGGCGCAGAAGCAGGCGGCGGAAGCCGAAACGGAAAAAGCGCGGCAGGCCGCGGCAAAAGCGGAGGCGGAAAAAGCCGACATGCGCGCGCAACTTCTGGCGCAGTTGAACTCCATCCTGCAGACCAATGATTCCGCGCGCGGCCTGATTGTAAACATGTCCGACGTGTTGTTTGACACAGGCAGCTTCACCCTGAAACCCGGCGCCAGGGAAAAACTGGCCAAGGTGTCGGGAATTTTGCTGGCGCATCCGGGACTGAACATGCAGATCGAAGGGCATACCGACAGCGTGGGCGGCGAGGCATACAATGTGCGGCTTTCCGAACAGCGCGCCGAATCGGTCCGCGATTTCCTGGGCGAGCAGGGCGTAACTCTTTCTTCGATCACCGCCCAGGGATTCGGTAAGGCTGAACCTGTGGCCACCAATGACACTCCGGAAGGCCGGCAGCGCAATCGCCGCGTCGAAATTGTGGTCAACGGCGATGCGATCGGCACTTCCACCTCCGCGACCGCTCGCCCTGCAAATCAAAACGCAGCGCCGGAAAGCTCCACAAATCTTCCTCGTGAATCGGAATCGCAACCGGAAAAATAGCGCGTTTCCGGCGGCTTCGTTCACTCCTCATCCGGTAAAACGGACAGAATCAGCGGCTCTACCGTCGCCGGGTCATCCCGGAGCTTGATGTACAGGAGCGTCCCGTTCGGACGTGGAACACTCAGGGTAGAGTCCGGGAATCCAATCGGGACGGATATCTCGTGAGTGAATTGCGGATCGGAAGCCACTGAATCGATCAGAAACAGATTCGACCCGATCAGTCTGCATTGTTTGTCCGGGCTATCGGGACAGCGAACTTCCTTCAGGGTTGGAATCCGCACCAGGGTTGCCAGTGGCTGCCAGTCTCCGCTCTCACCGCCGGTTTCAACCGGTCGAAAGCGAAGCGGGCCGAATGCCGAGGGTCCAAAACTCTTGAGGGGGTCGAGAACGGCCAGCACCGTTTCCGAGTTTTGTAAGATCAGGCTGCCGTCGGCTACGCTCAGCAACACGTGAAACGAGTCGTCCTGGCTGGAAACCTCTATCTTTTCCGTGCGTGGAAAACTTTCCGGCACTTCCGATTTGAGAAAAAACGATAGCCGCCCGTCTTGCGGAAGCTCATCCTGGCTTTTCAATTGAACGGGAGAGCGAGTGGCGCCCGGCTGGACGCTTTTGCTGATCAATGCCACTTTCGGGCGCGGGTTTTCCACGGTCGTTTGCAAATCCAGAACCCGGCCGTCCTTCAAATCGACGTGCGCAACCAGTTTTTCGTCGCTCTGAAGAGCCGCAACCGGCGGCGCAGCACTGGCAACGGCCAGCTGGAGCTCGTCCTTTTTATCGGCGCGGGACAATTTCGTCGGAACGAAGCGAATCCCCTTCAGTTCAAAACCGTTCACTTCATCTAACCGAGTGCCCGTTAAAACGCCCTGCTGGTCTCCCGCATTGATTTTAAAACGGTCCAGTTGGGCTGCTTCCGCGTAGGTCGGTAAAACGAGTTGGTCGGAAGCGGCCACGCCAAATTGCTTCACCACCAGCTTCACGGAGCCGGACGTTTCCTCTTTCAGAGGGACTTGAATTTCCAGCTCATCCATTTTGATGGCTTTCCAGTTTGCTTTCAGATCCTTGCGCTGGTTGACCTGGACGGTCACGTCTTCCACGCACACGGCGCACTCTGAGTGCACATGGAGAGTATCCACGCGGCCCACGATCAGGGCGCCTTGATCCGCGGGCGCCACGCTCCACGCCGCCGGATGGGCGTTTCGCAAATGGAAAGCAGGCCCTTCGAAGGAATCAAATCCCCAATTTCCGTGAAGTTTTCCGCTTACGTCCGAATCCAGGCTGGCGCTTACGAGCGCATGGCTATCGATTACAAATCCGCCTTGAGCGGGGTCGGGTGTTGCGGGCAGGTCGGTCACGCTCCCGCCTTTTCCCATGATCCGAAGAACAAAATCATGCGCAATTTCCGTTGAAAACACGAGGGGAGCGCCGTCAACCGGGAGAACAAGCGGCGTTTTTTCGAGGCACTGTACTTCTTCCGGGTTGACCGCTCGAAGTGGAGGCAGTTGCGCGGCTTCCACCGCGGGCAGTCCCACGACCAGGACCGATTTTGGATTACGGAATGAGGGCGGGTTATTAAGCCGAAGGTTCAGTTGCGAACCTTTTGGCAGAGTAAGCGCGGGGATGTACTGGTAAGACGCCGTATGCAGGCTGCCCAGGATTCGCGCCAAATCCACGACTGCGCCTATGTAGGGGCTGTATAACCCTCCTCCAGCCATGGCCGTGGCGCCAAGAGCCCCCATCAAATCCGAGGCCGGACCGGAAGTCAGC
>DATHPN010000092.1:0-2742 GCA_035483715.1 Candidatus Acidiferrum sp. | reverse complement strand
CCTTACGGTTGCGCGTCTCCGCCTCCGTCCATCGCCGATTCCCGACCGGCAAGGACTTGTCACTCCGCAATGCTGCCCCAACCGGATGCCAATTTTCTCCTGGAAGCGTTCCTTTCTAGTTCCGGCGAAGCTGTGACCGGTTTCGGACTCGACGGAGTTATTTTTCTCTGGAATCAGGCTGCTGAAACGCTTTTCGGCTTTGCCCCGACGGAGATTCTCGGCAAGCAGGTCGATTGTCTCTTGCCGCTGTATGAGCTGCCGGCTTACCAGGAGTTGCTGCAAAATCCGGGGCGTGCCGAATCGACAGTAGACGCGGTGGCGGAACGCCTCAACAGGTGCGGACAGCGCGTTTCGGTCCGGATCCAACGCTCGCCGATCCGTAATGCTGGTGGCAAAATTGTTGGCATTTTGGAGCGCGCGCAGGGTCTGGCTCCCGGGGGTTCCTGTTCCATCGCAGAAGCACACCTGCGCCTCCTGGTGGAGCAAATCCCCCTCTTCTTCTGGACTACAGATTCGCGCCTGCGCGTAACTTCCCATTGGGGACGCACCGCCAGCCTGGCGAGGAGCTTTCCGCGCTATCCCGTCGGGCAAACTATCTACCAGTATTTGCGCTGCCAGGAAGTTGACGAAGCGCCCGTCAAGCAACACATTCTCGCGCTCCGCGGGACTTCTTCCCGGTTCGAATACGCCAGCCGCAACCGCATCTACGACCTGAGCACAAGCCCTTACCGTGATCCCCAGGGGACGATCATTGGGTGCATCGGCATGGCGCTCGACATCACCGAACGGAAGAAGACGGAGGAGGAGATACGATTCCGCGCCAGCCATGATGGGCTGACCGGACTGGCGAACTACCGGGAATTCTTCGAAAGCCTGGAACGCGAGGTCCGCCGCGCCGAACGCACGCGCCAGCCGTTTGCCCTGCTTCTTTTGGATCTCGATGACTTGAAATGCATCAACGACCGCTTCGGACATTTGACTGGGAACCGCGCCCTGAATCGCCTGGCCCGGGTGATGAAGGAACACTGCCGCGGCACAGATGTCGCCGCCCGTTACGGTGGGGACGAGTTCGCCATCCTCTTGCTGGATGGGGATACCGCCCGCGCACAAAATGTCGCTGAGCGCATCGGCAGTTGCCTCCGATTGCAAACTGACTCTCCTGCGCTCTCCGTCAGTATCGGTTTCTCCGTGTACCCGGCCGACGGCCTTTCCGCTCCCGAGCTGCTTGAAACCGCCGATAAACGGCTTTACCAGAGCAAGAAATCGCGGAATTCCACTGAACAAAAGTCCGATCCCCAGCGCACCGAATCCGCGCGAACCTGACCAGCTTCACATGTACATGCCTTTCCGCCCCGGTGTAAACTCCTAGCCTCCTGGAGTCCTTTCGGCTGGACAGGTGCGGACTCCGTAATGCAAGACCTATGCCTGACCTGATTACATTGGCGATTCCCGCTTTCGTTGCCTTGCTCTTTGCGGAAGCAATCGCCGGCGCCATCATGCGCCGCGACATTTACGAGTTCAAAGATGCGGCCGCCAGTATCACGATGGGGCTCGGCAATGTGTTTATTGACATGCTGGCCAAAGTCCTCCTGTTCACTATTCTTATTTGGCTGCATCGCTTCGCGATTTTCCCGATCGGCTATCAGTGGTGGGCCTGGGTGCTGCTCTTTTTCGGCGATGAGTTCAGTTACTACTGGTTCCACCGCATCAGCCACGAGTGCCGATTCTTCTGGGCATCCCATGTGGTGCACCACTCCTCACAGCGCTACAACCTTTCCACCGCCCTGCGCCAGACATGGACCGGCACCTTCACGAGCTATGTGTTTTGGATGTGGCTCCCCGTTGTCGGACTTGCGCCGGTGATGATCATGACCATGAAAGCGATCAGCTTGCTTTACCAGTTCTGGATTCATACGGAACTCGTTCGCTCCATGGGGCCGCTCGAGAAAGTTCTGAACACGCCTTCGCACCACCGCGTGCATCACGGTTCGAATCCGCGCTACATTGACCGCAACCATGGCGGGACCCTGATCATCTGGGACAAGCTCTTCGGCACGTTCGAACCGGAAAATCCTGCCGATCCTCCGCGCTTCGGCCTTACCCGCAACATTGGCACCTACAATCCCGTACGCATTGCCTTCCATGAGTGGCTGCAAATGTTCAGGGATGCGTGGACCGCTCCCGGCTGGCGCAATAAGCTGCTCTACATTTTTGGAAATCCCGGCTGGCGCCACGAGGATTCGTCCGCGGCAAATTCCGTCCGCTAACCGCACTTTCGGGGGTTGCATGAAAGCCGACGATTTAGTTCTTGTACTTCTCGACGAGGGCTATTCCCGCAAGACCTGGCATGGCCCAAATCTTCGCCAGTCGCTTAAGGGTGTTTCGGCAAGCCAGGCTGCCTGGCGGCCCGCGCCTGGACGCCACAACATCTGGGAGCTGGCGGTGCATGCCGCTTACTGGAAATATGCGGTGCGCCGACGCATCGAAGGCGGGAAACGCGGGTCATTCATTCTCAAGGGGAGCAATTTCTTTGCGCGGCCGGAAGAAGGAAACGCCACTGAAACAGCATGGCGCGCCGATTTGGCGCTGTTGGAAAGGGAACACGAGGCTTTGGAAGAGGCCATCAGCCGTGTCCTGAAAACTCCTCGTGCAAAAAAACTTCTTCCTGCGTTATACGGTGTTGCGTTCCACGATGTCTACCATGCGGGGCAAATCCGGCTGCTTCGCCGGTTGATGTCTTGA
>DATHPN010000091.1:0-8764 GCA_035483715.1 Candidatus Acidiferrum sp. | reverse complement strand
TATCCGGGAACGATGCCAGGTTGGGAGGCGCGTTCACCGTCGATTATGCATATTACCTCATTGATGCGACCCACTTTTTCCTACAGTCCATTGATGCCCCGATCAACAACCCGCTGTTCAATGGAGAGGCCATCGGGCAATCAGGGAGCTTCAGCGTGGCTTCGCTAAACGGGAACTCCGTCTTCTCGATGACTGGCGGAGACGTGGCCACAAATTCCTTTACGGTCACATCTGCTGGGCGCGTTACCGGCGTTGGGACTGGCTCGAACGTCAGCACGCTGCTGGACAAGATTTCCAACGGTTCGACTGTCAGCACGGGCACTACGGCGATCACCGGGGGAACATTCGCAGTCTCCGCAAACGGCATGGGATCTCTGACGATCGGCTCCGGCGGATCGGCCCAGGCATTCTCGGTTGCGATGATTGGGACGAATTCGGGCTTTATTATGGAAGGGACACAGGCCTCGCCCGGAACCAATGTCATGGCCGGATTGCTGGAGGCTCAGACAACACCTGGAGGCGGATGGACGAACTCAGCAGCATCGGGGCTGTTTACCGAGGCGAATATGTTCCCGACAGTTACGAACGCTAAGGTCGAAGTCGGTTCGATTACTTTTACGCCTGGCAGCCCAAGTGGGTCGCTAAGTGGCACTTCCGATAAAAGCACTGGGCCAACTTGCGCCAACAGCTGTTTACAGTTGAACAAGTCAATATCGACCACGTACAGCATTGATGCCAACGGCAGGTTCACGCTTGTCAGTAGCGGCGGTTCGCTCATCGGCTGGTTACGGGATACAACACATGGCACTGGCCTGAGCGCAAACAATATTGGGCTGACGACCCAGTTCGACCACTAAAAACTGGGTTTTTATCCTGAACCCCATGATTGACTATGGCGAGGGCCGGCGCGGTTGGCTGGCCCTTTCCACGTTTGGATACAGATCCTGCTGTTCTGCATTCTCTGTAAATGAGGATTGCCGCATGGATATTCCTGCTCATTTACAGTGCAACTCCATTTCCGAAAAGGATTTAGGCGTTTCTGGTTATTGGCAATATTTAACTTGACACTTCTTCTTGTTAAAGAGTAAATATTCCCCACATTAAATCGCTTCTTCGCGGTCGAAATTCGATTTACTACCACCGGGGCATGAGCTAGGCCTTTCAAGAAAAGGGGAGGTTCATGCTTGTGTGTATACGGAGGATGCCAATCATGCGCTGGAAAGCCCTTTTCCCATTGCTTGTTTTCGCGATCCTCTCCTTTCATGTACCACGCGCGGCCGCGGCCGATTGGGACCCTGTGACCGACGCCGAAAAAAACATGAAAGCAAACCCGATTGATCCCGGCGCGGGCGCGGTGGTGCTGTTCAAACGCGGGCAAATCGACGTCATCGAAAAGTCCAGCCTATTTTGGACCACTCGGATTCAGACCTACGTGCGCATCAAGGTATTTAATGACTCCGGGCGGGATGCCGGCAACGTTTCGGTGGAGGCTACCAAATCGGTACGCATCTCCAGGATCGAGGGGCGCACGATCCTGCCTTCGGGCGAAATCATCCCGCTGGATTCTTCCAAGGTGTTTCGAGGGACGGCATATACGGAGGGGAAAAACTTCGCCATCCTGCAGTCCAGCTTCACTTTCCCGTCGGTGCAGCCGGGAGCGATTATCGAATACCAGATCGACGAAAACGAGGATTGGTTTTATCCTTCTCCCTGGATTTTCGATACGCGCGAACTCGGGACGCTGCAATCCTCGCTCAAGGTGACGGTCGGACCACGGCTTTTCATGGCGCAGTTTCCGCTGGAGACCACGGGGAACAAGATTTCAATTACGCAATCACGGACGGTGCTGGGCGATCAAATCGATTTCTCGGTCAAGAACCTGCGGCCCATCGTGAGCGAACCTTTTGCTCTGCCGTATCGCGACCAGGCCACCATGATCCTATTCACTCCGAACCAGTTGGGTTTTGGAGGAGACGTGTATCCGCTGATCACCAAGTGGGACGATGTGGGCAAGGAAGTGACCGAAGAATTGACCAACATGGAAAAGAGCGAGAAAGAAGTCAAAAACAAGGCCAAGGAATTAGCGGAAAAGCTTCCCGATCCGCGCAAGAAAGCGGAAGCGATCTACAAATACATTCAGCAGAATATCACGTCCAGTAACCTGGCCGGAATCTATCTCGGCCGGCCGGGCGATGAAATATTGAGCGCCAAGCGAGGCGACCCGGATGAAATCAACGCGCTGTTTTATCTCATGCTCAAGGAAGTCAAGGTCGATGCGGACATGGTGTTGGTCGCCACGCAGAACTGGCAGACCCTGGTGCGTGGATTTCCGAATCGCAGCCAATTCTCCCGGATTGTAACGCGCTTGAACTTCAAGGATGGCGCCGTTTTCGCCGATCCCGCGGATTCAGCTGCGCCCTTCGGCGAAGTGCCGTGGTTTGATCGCGACGTCCATGGGATGGCGGTGAAGGGAACCAAAGTCCAGGATGCCGCGATTCCCGCCGGGACTGCCGATGACAATGTTTCCACCGGGAAATCGACGATGCGCATCGCCAAGGACTGGACGAGCGAAGGCGACTCCGAAATCGACTTGAAAGGCGCCGAAGCCATCGAATTTCGCGCCGACTTGATGGAGACAGCTCCCGAAAAGTTGGAACAACGATTGACGGATATATTTGCGCTTGGCAATTCCGATGCCGAGGTTACGCAAATCGCGCATCCCGAATTCCGGGACACCTCTCAGCCCTTCGTGGTGAAGGCGCACATGCGTGAAAAACTAACCAACGAATCCGGGCCGGGAGGATTGTTACTCAATCCCTGGATGGGCGATCAGTATCAGCAGCCGCGGTTCACGACCAACGTGCGGCACTCCGCGGTGCGCTT
This sequence comes from Candidatus Acidiferrum sp., assembly GCA_035483715.1. GTDB lineage: Bacteria > Acidobacteriota > Terriglobia > Acidiferrales > UBA7541 > Palsa-360. The sequence goes on along the minus strand of DATHPN010000091.1, from coordinate 5,881 downwards.
CAACAATCCTGAAAAGCGGATCAGCACGAGCGTTTGGCAGCTGGCGCCGGAAATCAAAGTGGAGCAATTGCCGAAAGACGTAAAAATCGAAAACGATCTCGGGGGTTTCTCGCGTTCCTGCACGCAGAGCGAGGCCACGGTAACGTGTACGCGCACGTTTTATCTGAAAAAAGTTCTTTTGACGACCAATGTCGAATATTTGAGCGCGAAAAAATTCTTTGATGACATTGCCAAAGACGATCAGGAAGTTATCGTCCTCCGTGAGCAGTAGCCTCGCCGCCTTTGCGGGACTTTTGCTGGGCGCGCTGCTGGTGTGCCTCGGAGGCACGTCCATCAGCCGGGCCGATTCCGTGCCGGACTGGCTCTCGGCGGCCGGCCGCGTGGACCTTGGCCACTTTGGCGCCGGCAGCGCCGCAGTGGTCGTTGGGGAATGGAACGATTTCACGGTGGACGCCGCTGGAAAATATGTCCTCACCGAGCGCCGCGCCCTGCGAGTTCTGAACCGCCGTTCCGCGGAAGCGGATCTCAACGCCGTCGGATTCGAGAATAACGATTCCAAAGTCACGTCCATTCAAACGTGGGCTATTTCTCCCTCCGGGCGTATTACCCAGTCGGGGAAGAAGGACCTGATCACAGCCGCTGATTTCGCGGATTTTGAGGTCTTCTCCGATGATCGCGTGAAGATGATCAAAATACCCGGCGCGGAAGACGGATCGCTGGTCGGATATGAAATTACCAGCCAGGGGCATATACCGATCAGCGGGCGCAGGTTCCGCATGGAGGACGAGATCCCGGTCCGAGTCAACGAATTGCACGTTTCCGTGCCCTCCGGCTCATTGCACTGGTTTGTGAATCATCCTGACCGGGTGGAGGTCGTCAGCCAATCGGCCAACGGAGCCGCTTTCCGGACGGAAAATCGGCCCGCCATCCCGGACGAATCCGATGCGCCGCCCTTCTCATCGCTGGCTGCCGAAGTTTTCATCAATTACGACGCGAAAGGACCATCGGCGCTGCAGTCCTGGGAAGAGGCGGGGCACTTCTACCACACGCTGTTTGATAATGGCGAAAAGCCGGAAACGGAAATTGCAGCACAGGTAACAACTCTTTTGTCCAGTGAATCCGACGGGGTGTCCAAGATCAACTCACTCTACAGTTACGTTTCGCGCCAGATTCGTTACGTGGCGATTGAAATCGGAGTTGGCGGCTACCAGCCGCATCTTCCCGCCGACGTATACAAGAACAAATATGGAGACTGTAAGGACAAGGCCAGCCTGCTGATTTCCATGCTCAACAAAATTGGATTACGCGGATATCCCGCCCTGGTCGGGACTCGCGGGGATGTGGAGGCGGATCCCACGGCTCCCACGCTGGCGACGTTCGATCACATGATCGTGGCGTTGCCCGTTCCGGCCAATTTGCGCTCCGCCGTTGAAAAGTTCCCCGCGTACGATTCGCGGAACCAGATTCTCTGGATGGATCCGACTTCGGAGGCTGATCCGCTGGGGCAGCTCCCGGAAATGGATCAGGGCGTGTTCGCTCTGATCGCCTATCCGGAACGCGGTGATCTTCAACGCATCCCGCAAGCCCCGCCGGATCAAAATGGATCAGAATACGCGATCAACGTGCACCTGCAGCCAGACGGGACCGGTGTCGCCGAGGTCGAGGCCAAATACTTCGGCGCTTCCAACTCGAGACGCCATTCTTTCTATCGGGGGCGCTCGCAAAGCGAGACCTTGAAATCGTTTGAGGAGCGGGTGACTCACTATGTGAATCAGGCCTCGTTCCGCCAGGCATCCATCTCCGGCGCTGAGGACAATGGCCAGCAAATCAAAGAGAAGTTTTCATTTGCGGGAAATTTCGCCACGGCATCCACCGGCGACAGTTGGTTCTTTCAGCCCTTGATTCTCAGCGGGATCGCCGTCCCTGAAGTTCCTCTGAGGCCGCGCCAGCTTCCATTGGACATTGGTATCCCGTTCCATGTGAAGTGCGAGTATCGCCTGGAATTGCCCTCGGGCATGAGGGTCGAGCGCGTCCCGGATAAGACAGCGGTCAAATCTGAGTTTGGCGAAGTGACCATCGAATATTCGATGAGCGGGAATGTTCTGGTGGCGACGCAGACCGTGTCTTTTACACAAAGCCGCATTCTTCCCGAAAAGTACCCCGATTTTCGCGACTTCGTAAACACATACATACGCGCGACCCGGCAGCGCCTTCGCGTGCTGCACACAGCTTCCTGACAGATGCGACTCCTGGGAACGCCTTTCTCCTGAATGGCGAGGCGTAATCCGCCAATCGGGAGATTGGCGTACCCGGATTTCAATCCTGCAATTGCTTCCACCAACTCCCCGATGCATGCCGGCTCGCGGCTATTTTTGTGTGGACATGCACGAGACGCCAATGTAAAAGCGTCACAGCAACGAATGCTCTTGATGCAGGCATTAACAGTCTGTTCTGGTGATTCTTCGCGCAGGTGCGGGGTCTGCGCGCTTTCGCCAGAGCACTTTGGCGCGCCGGCGAATTAAAGCCTTCCTTATTGGAGGATGAAATGAAACTCGGGAGACGTGCAGGAATTGCGGCGGGTGTGTTGTGCATGACCGCGGCCCTCTGGCAAACGACCGCTCGGGCGCAGGAAAAGGGTGGGGAGAATGAGACCGGCCCCTACGAAGTCGTGGCGGGCTGGCCGAAACCACTGGGGCACTCGGGATGGACCTGGGGATCTCAGGGCGGCGTTTTCGCAGAGAGTCCCAATCGCATCATCCTTCTTCAACGCGGAGAGCTGCCGGTCCCTGAGAAGGCGCCGGAAGGCTACACGGGCGGATACGGCGCGTTCGGAGTGCCGGCGACACAAGGAAAGCCGCGGCTGGAGCACTGCATCTTAATTGTGGATGCGGACGGCTCGCTGATCGAAGACTGGACGCAGTGGGACCATTTGTTCGCGGGCGGACGCGGGCCGCACAAGGTGCGGATCAGCCCTTACGATCCGGAAAAGCATGTGTGGATCGTCGATGACGAAGTGGATCAAATCTTCGAATTCACGCATGACGGCAAGCAGCTGGTCTTGACGCTGGGCGAGCACGGCGTTCGCGGCACGGACGACAAACACTTCGCGCGTCCCACGGACATTGCCTGGCTTCCCGATGGCACATTTTTTATCACCGACGGCTACGTGAATACTCGCGTCGTGAAATTTGACAAGGACGGGAAGTACGTGATGACCTGGGGCACGAAGGGATCCGCGCCCGGCCAGTTCAACCTGCCGCATTCCATCGCCATCGATGCCAAGCGCCGGCTGTATATAGCGGACCGTTCCAACAGCCGCATACAGATTTTCGATGAAAACGGAAAGTACCTCGACGAGTGGGACAACGTCCGTTCTCCATATGACATCATGATGTCCGCCGATCAGTATTTGTGGGTTTCCGACGGCGTCACCAACAAGTTCCTGAAATACGATTTGAACGGGAAATTGCTTTACTCCTGGGGAACGTACGGATCGTTTCCCGGCCAGTTCTGGGGAGTCCACCAGTTTTCAGTTGATTCGGCGGGAAACGTGTACGCGGCCGAAACGTTTGGCGGAAGAACACAAAAATTCCATCCCAAGAAGGGCGCCGATCCGGCAACTTTGATCGGGCAACCGGGCAAAGTTCCCGCGTCCTGATTTTATTTCAGTTTTTCCGCCATAGCAGGAACATCCTGGGAGTTTTCCTGAGGTTGAAATGGTGGAACAGGCTTGCGCTCCCGGTGAATACCGGAGGCCGTGAGCCCGATCATGTGGACTCTGTAGTTTTCCATTTTCTTCTCAAACTGCTCCGCATCGATGCGATAGCGCAGGACCGAAGACAACACGCAGGAATACTGGCGCTGAGGATCCCCGGCCGCCTTGTAGATTACTTCGGAGACGCTCGTCGGCAGCGTGTCGCCTGGGGGAATCATCTGGCGAATTTTTTGGATTTCATGGCAGGACGGCCTGGCGGTCTGCTGATCGGCACTCAGGGCGCTGAGAAAAATCTCAATTTCCTCCACCCAAACGTAATTCCTGGATCCGTTGGCAAGCAGGAGCGAGAGAGATGCCATGCCGTCGAGGCGAGTGAAGCCGATGCGGGGGCGGAAGCCTTCACTCCGGTCCAGCGGATCGGGGCGCTTCCAGTTACGCCAGATGTGCAGTGCGGCATATACGGCGGCGATGGCGACGGCGAGGATGAAAGTTGCGAGCACCATGGTTGTCAGATCCACAACTTCCTCCGGGGCATGACCAGGTTATTTTTTCCTGCTACGACATACATAAAGTTGCTGACAGTCAGAATATAATTTATTTATCTGCGGCCCCTTAAGCCGTACCGCGCAATCCCTGGAACACCTGCTCACTCCGTAAACCTCCTCAGCTATTAACGGTTCCGCAAAATATATAACTATTCCCCTCTGCTGTAAATAGGGACAAATCCGTATGGTTCCGGTGCTCCAGGGCGCCATGCTGTGGGAGCCCAGGAGGTGTTTGTGGGCTCCGCTGGCAATCGAATAACTTGTTCCATATCAATAGATTACATACGCTGGAGAATACGCTTGCGAACAGCACCCTTGGAAATATTGGCAATCTTTATGCGTTCTTTATGAAATTTAATGTATTTACTTATGCCGTGAACCCGGTGGAAAGTGTCGGAAAAGGCCGATCCGTGACGCAAGGGGTGCGCGCCGAGAGGCTTCAACCTTTCCGCTTGATCAACTTCAGCACGCGACTCGCCTCATTTCTTCCGTCTCGAGGCCCGGGCGTTCTGCTCATACCGATGAAGGAGAAAGTACCCGCGGCGCTCGATGCGTTGCAGTGGTTCCCAGCCTAAACAGATATGTCGACAAATCAAATTTCCCGGCCGGCCGATCCGGCTCAGAAACCCGCTCTACCCAGAGTCGTGATCGCCACGACGGCCATGCTTTCTTTTATTTCCTTCTGGCGAGCGGCGGCCATCGTACTCAATGACCTCGGATCGTCCGCCTTCTACGCGGGCGCGATCGCCGAGCAAGCGATCGGCAAAGCTGCGCCCTGGTTCATTCTGGCCATCATGCTGTTCGCCTACGCCGTTCGATCCATGTATATCGAAAGCTGCAGCATGTTCGTGCGAGGCGGTGTTTATCGCGTCGTGAAAGAGGCCATGGGCAGCACGCTGGCGAAATTCTCCGTCTCCGCGCTGATGTTTGACTACATCCTGACCGGACCCATCAGCGGCGTTTCCGCGGGCCAATATTTGACAGGATTTTTGAACGAGCTGTTCGCCCGCATACACGTCCATCTGGTTCTTCCGATCAATTCCACCTCGGCAATCTTTGCCATCGCCGTCACGATTTATTTTTGGTGGGAGAATATCAAGGGGATTCCGGAGTCCAGCGGAAAAGCGCTGCGGATCATGTACGTGACGACTGTGATGGTGGTCGTCATGATTGCCTGGTGCATCCTGACCGTTTGGATGCGGGGCGCTCATCTCCCGCCATTGCCGACACGAGCGAATCTGACGTTTGCGCCGGAAGCCCTGGGCTGGTTGCGTCTCAGCAGTTTGCCGCACACCGTCGCGCTGATCGGGATCCTCATCGGGCTCGGGCATTCGGTTCTGGCCATGAGCGGCGAGGAAACGCTGGCCCAGGTTTACCGGGAAGTCGAGCATCCCAAGTTGCCCAACCTGGAAAAGGCGGGGCTCGTCATATTCGTTTACAGCCTGATTTTCACGGCGGGCGTTTCCTTTTTTGCCTCCATGATCATACCGGATGCAATCCGGCCGCAATATTTTGGAAATCTCATCAGCGGCCTGGCCATGAATTTTGTTGGTCCCATCAACCTGAAGCTGGCCTTTGAAGGGTTTGTGGTGATTGTCGGCGTTTTGATGTTGGCGGGTGC
>DATHPN010000090.1:0-32813 GCA_035483715.1 Candidatus Acidiferrum sp. | reverse complement strand
ACCGACTGCTCGCTCGCGTTATCGCGAAACAGCCGTGTTGCCTTCCTCTTCTCAGGAGAGAGTCGGCGTCCTGATGTTCCGTTTTTCGAAGCTCAATCGCCCGGCCCACCGATACCCCTGTCTACGCTTCAGGCGTCATCTTGCGATGACGCCTGCAAGACTGAGGGCCAAGATGGAGTCGCTGGCTCCTTTCTTGTAGGACTCTTTCATTCCCTGCAACATACCGGTTTATCCCGGCGCTCCCCGAGGAACGGACTTCACGGGAGATGAGACAAGCGTGGTAGCATTCGTCACGGCAAAGCCTACGGACAATGGAAGAACCTCTCCGGTCCGAAATGACACAGTGCGCCACGCTGCGAGGCAATGAGTGCGGTTGGAGAGCGGTAATAGTCGGGGCAGGGCCTGAAACATGTCGAAAAAAATCGGCTTTCTCTCGTTCGGGCATTGGACCGAGTCCCCCGGCTCGCAGGTACGCTCGGCGGCCGACTCCTTGCTTCAGTCTGTCGAGCTTGCTGTTGCCGCGGAAAACCTGGGCGCTGACGGCGCATTCTTTCGCGTTCACCACTTCGCGCGCCAGCTCAGTTCGCCGTTCCCGCTGCTTGCCGCCGTTGGTGCACGCACGCGTACAATCGAGATCGGCACGGCGGTGATCGACATGCGCTACGAAAACCCACCCTACATGGCCGAAGACGCCGGGGCAGCCGACCTGATTGCCGGCGGCCGACTGCAGCTGGGCATCAGTCGCGGCTCGCCGGAACAGGTGATCGACGGCTGGCGCCACTTCGGCTACACGCTGGCGAAAGGCGAGAGCGATGCGGACATGGGACGCCGGAATGCTGAGGAGTTCCTCGACCTGCTGAAGGGCGAGGGCTTCGCCGAGCCCAACCCGCGGCCTATGTTTCCGAATCCGCCCGGGCTGCTGCGCGTCGAGCCGTATTCGGCAGGCCTGCGCGATCGCATCTGGTGGGGCTCCGGCTCGAGCGCCACCGCACGCTGGGCTGCGAAACTCGGCATGAATCTTCAGAGTTCAACGCTCAAGGACGATGAGAGCGGCGAACCGCTGCACGTCCAGCAGCGCAAGCAGATTGAGGCATTTCGCGACGCCTGGAAAAAGGCCGGGCACAGCCGCACCCCGCGCGTGTCGGTCAGCCGAAGCATCTTTCCGCTCGTGGACGACCTCGACTTCGCCTATTTCGGGCAGGAGAAACACGACCGCGATCAGATCGGCTTCATCGACGCGAACACGCGCGCCGTCTTTGGCCGCTCCTATGTCAGTGAACCCGATGTACTGGTCAAGGAACTCGCCGCGGACGAGGCGATTGCCGCCGCAGATACCTTGCTTATGACAATCCCGAATACGCTCGGAGTGGACTACAACGCACACGTGATCGAAAGCGTCCTGAAATACGTCGCCCCGGAGCTCGGCTGGCGCTAACCCGAAGCTCGCAGAATCCCGCGAACGCGGCAGATCGTCCTGCAGTGGTGAAACCCGGGAAAAAGTGGCGCAGTAGGACAGTCCGGTCGCATGTTGAGCCGGCAGGGATTATCGGAATGTCGCTCAAGGTTCCAATAATTTCCGTTTTACATCGGCATTGGAGCGCCTTTACGAACTAGCAAGCGATGACAACACATGAATATGCCCGTGAAGGACAGGACTGCGGGTACAAGCCCAACCAGAGTCCAGATCGCCTCGGAAAACCAGCCAAATCTGCCAAAGTGAAGATTCGACAACCACAACAGAGCTATGTCGCCAAATTGAACCTTGCCAATTGTACTAGGAGTCTGAAGGAAGCCTACGATCGCGTTGAACATGTCTGGAAAGGCGAAGTAGATTCCCGAAATTCCCCACATCAGAACAAATAAGAAGCACCAAAATCCTAGCGTATTATGCAAGTCCCAATTAAGCCGCGCGAAACTCGATTTCCAGTTCACGGTCAGGCTGCGACGCCAATTCATCACGCCCGGCCACCACAGAATGATTCCAGTCAGGCAAAGCAACGTCAAAAATATTGCGCCTATGCCATTTATGGCACGGCCCTTCATCCCAAGCAGTAAGTTTTCGTGAAAGTCCACGAGCCATTCGACGACGCGAAACACTTGCGACGTCGGGTTGCCCGAACCCTCGAGGGAATTCCGATAAACGATGGCGCTGCCCGAAACACTCATTACGAATATATAGAGACCGGCTATCATCCCCGCCCATAGGTGAATCTGGAAAATAGATCTGTGGACCCAGAGCTTCTCGGGGTGTTCCAGCCATCGTTGCCATGCGGAGGTTTTTATCTCTTGAGTTGAACTTACGGAGGTCCTCATGGGAGGATTCACTATCTTTATCTTTGCTAGGAATTTCCGATTCGGACCTCTTTCTCACGAATATCGTATGCCTTCCCTGTTCTCGACACAACGATTTTGCCCAGGAACAGTCACCATTGAGAATATGCGTACAGGCCAAGTCCCGAGAAACGGTGCCGGCTCAACCGGTCGATGCAGCACCATCTGCTATTTGTCCCACACCCACGTGGAATCTTTCCAGCCTTCGATGCTGTAGTCCGACATGCACCTTTCAGCGAGGGCCATGCACTGGTTAAGGATTCCGCTCTTTTGCGCGCCGGTGAGGATGTCGAGGCGGATCTGTTCGTGGTTGCCGGAATAATTGATTTCGTAGAGTTCGTGGCGGGCGCCGAATTCGGTGCCGATGGCGTCCCAGATGAGCTTGAAGAGCTTGATGCATTAGGCGGCGGTAGCGGAGGCGCCGCGATAATATTTTTCGAGGAGCGGGGCGAGATCGGGATTCTGGAAATCCTTGTAGCTCGATGGAGACATGAGCAGGCTGCCGCCGAGAAATTTTTCGAAGATGTGGCGAACGGCGGGCCAGCACTGTGTGCAGAAGAGGCGCATGGTGTAGGCGTATTCCTGCTTGGGGACGACCGTGCCGCCGGGAGCGCTCTCAGGATCGCCGCACATTGCCGCCGTCATTCCCCAGATCAGATTTCTCCATCCGATGATTTCGCCGAGAGCGGCTTGCACGCCGCGAAAGGCGTCCGTGCCGTTGGTCTCGATGCCTTTCGCAAATAATCCCACCATCAGATCCAGCTTCACCGCGAGGCGCGTGGAAGACTGGAACGTGTAGCGATTCACGAAGCGGGAATGGCGGTAGAAACTGTTGGCGCGCTCGGGATCGCGGTAGACGAGCACGTTTTCCCAGGGGATGAAGGCGTTCTCAAAAATCAGCACGGCGTCATTTTCGTCGAAGCGGCTGGAGAGCGGATAGTCGAACGGACTGTGCGCATTCTGTTCGTAGGACGCGCGGCAAATCAGCTTCACGCCCGGCGCGTCCATCGGCGCGATGAATACCACGGCGAAATCCTTGGCTTTTTCCTTGTCCAGAGTGGTGGCATTTGTCTGGGCGACGAAAGTGGCGTGAGTCATGGCCGAGCCTGTTCCGAGCATTTTGGCTCCGCTGACGACCATGCCGTCATCTCTTTCCTTTACGATGTGCACGAAGACGTCGCCGACTTCGTGCACGGGGCGGCTGCGGTCAATCGGCGGATTGATGAGGCAGTGATTCAGAAAAAGGCATTGCGAAGAATAGCGCGCGTACCATTTGCGCGCGCTCTCGTCGAACGGCTTGTAAAATACGGGCTCCGACGCCAGGCTGCCCATCAGCGCCGCCTTGTAATCCGGCGTGCGGCCCATGTAGCCGTAGCTCATGCGCGACCACGCGGCGATGGCTTCGCGCGCTTCCGACAATTCTTGCGCCGAATAGCAGGGCTTGAAAAATTTATGCGTGCGCACGCCGGAGCGATCGAGACCGGTAAGAGTGTCGCGTGTCTTCGGGTCGTGGAGCGCGTCGTACAAGCGCGCGATGGACCGGCAGGCGTTGCGGAAAGTAGGATGCGCGGTAACGTCGCGGACGCGCTCGCCGTAAATGTAGACTTCGCGAGCGTCGCGCAGGCTGGCGAGGTAGCGCGCGCCGTCGAACATCGCGTCGGTCAACGAGGCTGATTTCGGATGAGGGCCGCTTGTGGGACTGTCTGCCATGGAAGGTTTCCTCCTGTCGAGCAGGCCAGCGGCTTAAGCCGGATTCATTCTTCAAACTTTACGGCCCGGCTGAAGCCGTGCCCCACAAAGATTCCGTAGTTGCCACACGGACTCTCAAGCCTGCGCTACCAAACGCTCCGCTTGCCACATCGCTAGGATGTATACTACGCGCCACATCATAAACGGGGGAATTCGTGTTATGCAAAAATTCGTGGGCCGCGCACTGACCGCGATTTCCATTTCTGTTTTGTTCTTCAGTTCGCCGGCGATTTCCGGCGGCAATCCGTCGAACCGGCAAGCGGATGCGATCCAGACGTCGCGCGGCGAGCTGCGCATAATGCCCGTGTATCACGGCAGCGTCATGCTGGAATTCGGCGGGAAAATCATTCACGTGGATCCGTGGAGCCAGGGCGACTTCACGGGACTTCCGCAGGCCGATCTGATCGTGATCACGCACACGCATCAGGACCATCTCGACCGCATGATGGTCGACCAATTGAAAAAGCCCGACACGATTATCGTGGGCCCGCCCGCCGTCATCGATACGCTGAACTGCGCGCCGGCCTGCGGCATCGTCGAAGCCATCGGCGATTCCGAAAAAAGGACGGTGATGGGCATCGAATTCGAGGGCGTCCCGATGTACAACCTGGTCTTTGGATCGGGGCCGGGGAAACCGTATCACCACAAAGGAATTGGAAGCGGCTACATTTTGAATTTTGGCGATTCGCGCGTTTATTTTTCGGGCGACACGGAATGCACTCCGGAAATGAAAGCCCTGAAAAACATCAGCGTGGCGTTTCTGGCGATGAATCCTCCGCGAACCGAGACCACGCTCGAAGCCGCGGAGTGCGTGAAAGCGTTCAAACCAAAAATTGTATACCCCTATCACTACCGAGGATCAAAGCTGGAAGAGTTCTCCGATGCCTTGAAAAATACGCCCGGGGTGGAAGTGCGCATCCGGAAGCTGGAGGGCGAACAGTAAAGTGGAAATGACCTGATTTCAACGCTCAAGTTTGAGCAATCCTGCTCAGGATTCCCCCAACATCTTTTGGGTGTCTCGACACATCGCAAGCCCACGCACCGAACCCGCCTTGACGATGGACCGCTTTCACCCACTCAGCAAGGAAGCCTCGTTTTGTTTAGTTCGTCGTCCCGGCCCTTCACTTCGAGCACGAGAATTTTTCCATTCGTAATCCGGACAAGGAAACCCGGACGGAACGCGCACAAAACGCCTCGGTAGACGTACGGTATTGGAGCGCCTTCTTGTTCCCAGCGTTTGCGCGTCTCGCTCCAGTCGTTGCCCAAAATCGTGTAGGCCGTATTCACAAGGTCCGGAAGCAGCACGTGTGCTTCGACCTTCTGATTGATATCGTCCTTAACCGTCGGGTCCGTGTAGATATGATAGCGGCGGGATTTGAATTTGCCAGTGTGACTAAAACCCACAGGCTGAAGCCTGCGCTACTCTTACGCCTCAACAATTGGCGGGAAAATTTCCCTTGGGTCTGGGACTTCGTCCAACACTGCCGGCGCCGGCGAAACCGGCGTCTTTGCCAGGATGTCCAGCAGGCGGGTCACAAACTCGTTCAGGCTGGGCAGGCCCATCAGCAGATCGAGTGGCAACTTCGCGCCGAAGGATTCCTCGAGCGAGTGCTGCAGCTCGAGCGCCATGAGCGAATCAAGTCCGAGATTGCTCAGCGACTCTTCGGGATCGAGTTCCGGCGCGTCCAGCGACATCACTTGCGCCAGGCTTTTTTGGACGTGAGCAAGCAGCAGGGCGTGCCGCAGCGCAGGGGGAGTGGCATGGAGTTCCTGCATGGACAGGCGCGGTCCCGATTCGCGCGCCGCATCTGCCGCGGCGGGACGTGCTTTTTCGCGGAGAAGGTCGGAAATCAAGGTGGGAGGCGGTTGCCCGTTGAACGAGCGCGCCAGTTGCGTCCAGTCCACGGACATTGTCACGGCCTGGGCGGGTCCGTTCTTTTCGAACAAACGTTCGAGCGCGGCCAATGCTTGCGCGGTCGCGAGCGGGCGCATCACGCGCGACGCCGGTCCCCGGGCACTCGATGCGCGGGCAGCCATGCCGACCTCCGCCCAGGGGCCCCAGTTGATGGAAAGGCACGGCAAGTCTTGAGAGCGGCGATCGTGCGCCAGACCGTCCAGAAACGCGTTGGCGGCGGCGTAATTCGCCTGCCCCGGCGAACCCAGGACCGAAGCCACCGATGAAAAAACGACGAAGAAATCCAGCGGCAAATCCATCGTGAGGGTGTGAAGATTCCAGGCGCCGAGAACTTTGGGCGCAAGGACTCGGCGGAAGTTTTCCGCGTCCAGGTTGAGGAGCAAGTGATCGTGCAGCACTCCGGCGGCATGAATCACTCCGCGCAGCGGCGGCATTGTGTCGCGTATCTCGGACAGGGCGCGGGCCAGATCGGTTTCATTCGAAACGTCGGCCTGGATGGTCGCGACGGTGGCGCCGTTGGCCGCCAACTCGGCTGCCACCTCTTGGCCGGCGGCGGCCGCTCCACCGCGGCTAAGGAGAACCAGATGTCGCGCGCCCTTTTCCACCAGCCAGCGGGCCACGGCGAGCCCCAGGCTTCCGTGGCCTCCTGTGATCAGATATGAGGCGTCGGCGCGCGGAGCGGACGAGCGATTCGAACGGTTCCTGGATTCGGCGGCGGCGAAAGATATGACCACCTTCCCGATATTTTTGCGCCTGGCCATGTAATGAAACGCGTTGGCCGCGTCCTCAACGGGGAAAATATTGTGCGGAAGCGGCTTGAGACTGCCCTGCTGGAACATGGCCATCAGCTCCAGGAGCAGGGTGCGAAGCAGGGCGGGCCGCTCGCGGCAGACGCGCTCCAGGTCGAGTGCAAAATACGAAAGATTATTGCGGAACGGGAACAGGCCCAGCGGCTTGTTCTGGTAGATGTCCGTCTTGCCGATTTCGACGAAGCGGCCATACGCGGCGAGAATGGAAAGGCTGCGGGTGATGTATTCGCCAGGCAAAGAGTTGAGCACCACGTCGACGCCGAGGCCTCCGGTGGTCTTCATGATTTCGTCGGCGAAAGCGAGAGAACGCGAGTCCAGGACGTGCGGGACGCGCATCGATTTGAGGTAGGCGCGCTTCTCGGAAGAGCCTGCGGTGGCGAAGATTTCCGCTCCGGCGCGCTGAGCCAACTGCACGGCAGCGAGGCCCACGCCGCCCGCAGCAGCGTGAATGAGCACGCGCTCTCCGCGCGAAAGTTTTGCAAGGTGGTGGAGAGAATAGTAGGCCGTCAGGAAGGCAATGGGAATCGTGGCCGCTTGTCCAAAGCTGAAAGCGGTTGGCTTGGGGACGACGGCGTGGGCGTCCGCGGTCGCATAGGCGCTGAAGCTGCCGTTGGCCACAGCGAGCACCTCGTCGCCTTCGTTCAATTCTGCAACGCCGGAGCCGACGGCGGAAATAATTCCCGAGCATTCGGCGCCAAAGGGGATCGGCCCGCCGGGGTATACGCCCGCGGCGTTCATGACGTCGCGGAAATTCAGGCCCGCGGCCTTTACGCGAATTTGGACTTCGCCGGGCTGCGGCTTCGGGCGAGAGGATCCTCGCAAGAGCAAATTTTCGAGATTGCCTGGGCGTGAGATATCCAGGCGAAAGGAATCCGTGTCGGGAATATCCAGGATCGCTCCGCTGGAGAATTTGGGCGCCCGAGGCACGAGCCGGGCCACGAATCGTGTTCCGTTGCGGAAAGCGACTTCACGCTCCGTAGGAGGGAGAGACAATTCCTCAACCAGCGCGGCAATTTCTTCGGCGTCGCCTTGGGGATCGAGATCGATCCGAGTGCAACCAAGTTCCGCGTGCTCGAGATCAATTGACTTTGCCAGGCCCCACAAGGGGGTTTGGGCCAGTGAGACACGAGCAGGCGCGGCTCCGGCGGCCTGCGCTCCGCGAGTTACGATCCACAGGCGCGGCTTCGAGCCTCCCGCTTCGCGAAGCAGAGTCTGAACAAATTGCAGCGTTTGGATCCAGTGTGTCTGCGCTTCGAGAATCGCATCCGGGCGAGCGGCGAGATCGCCAAGGTCCAGGCTCGAAAGATGAACGACGTTGCAGCGGCCTGCAGGGAGACGCATATCTCGAAGATCATCCAGGCGCGCCGCCACGGCGCATTTCTTTCCCTGCGATTGAAGAAGGGCGGCAAGCGACTGCCCAACGCCGCCGCGATCGGCAACGATGAACCACGAAGGAGGCTGCGCATCATCGGGATTCCGCAAGACGGCGGGCCGCTTGGCCACCCAGGTAATGTCGTACAACAAATCGCCGGGATTCTCGCGCGCCTCGCGATCCGTTTCTCGAGAGACCAGCTTCACCCGGAAGCCCAGGAGTTCACACGCGACGCAGCCGTCTTCGTCCAGCAGGCGGATGTCCGCTTCGAGAAATTCCGTTCCAAGACTGCTGCCGGGGCGAACGGCGCAGTGGCTGAACAGCCGCGCTTGCGGTCGCGCCAAAAATCGGAGGCTCGCGACTCCGCTGGGGAGATAGGTCCATTTCCGCCCGGCCCCGTTCGTGTCTTCCGGCAACGCGGCCGCGAGCACTTGCACGCAGGAATCGAGCAGCGCCGGATGGATCCAAGTTTCATCGGATTTTCCGTTGGTTTGGCAAATTGGAATCACAGCGGGCGGAAGCCGCACTTCGCCAAGCGCCTCGCGATGTCCGCACCACAACTGTTCGACGCCCTGGAAACTCGGACCGTATTCCAAGCCGGCGTTTCTCAAGGACCCGTAAAGCTCCGCAGCGGTCTTGCGCCGCGGACATCGGGCGCGTATTTCATCCAGGCTAAATTGTTGCTCGCTGCAGCGGACAAACTCGGCAACTTCCATGCGCATGTCGCCGCTAGCGTGCAAGGTCCACGCCGCATTTCCGTGGCTGCCGTTCAGGTTTGCGTTGGAGCTGTAAATCTGGAAAGAAGCGTTGCCGCTCGATGCCGGGGAGGCAACCAGCTGCAAAGTGCGCGCGCCCGAAGCGGGAAGGATCAGCGCTTCCTGGAACGCCACGTTGGATAAGATGGCAGAGCCGGCTCCAAAGAGCTCCGCCGCAGCCTCGCGCGCCATTTCCAGATACGCGGAAGCGGGCAAAACGACCGAGCCTTGAATTTTGTGATCGCTCAAATAGCGCAGAGTATCGACCCCGATGTTGGTCTGGAACTGCGCCATGGGCAGAGCGGAGTTCACGCGCTTCCCTAACAGCGCGTGCACAGGCTTCGCCGACTCCCGCGAGTCGGACGCATCCGGCGGATCTTGCCAGCAACGCTCTCGCTCAAAGGGATACGTGGGGAGTGCCACTTTCAGCGGCTGGTAAGGTTCGTCGAAGGCCCTCCAATCTACGCTAGCGCCGTGGACGTACAACGATGCCAGGCTCGTGAGCATGGACTGCCAGGCGTCGCGATCGGTTTCGAGTGAAGAAAGCCACGTGGACTTCGCACGCGGCTCACCTCTGAGACGCCCGGTTCGGGGGAAATTCCGGGGAGGCCCTACTTCCAGGAAATGGGCGTAACCTTGCGTCGCAAGTGTTTCAATGCCGTCTTCGAATTGCGCGCCCTGCAGAACGTGAAGGCGCCAGTAATCGGCGCCAGGAATTTCGCCTTCCGCCAAAAGTTTGCCACTGAGGCCGGAAACAAAGGGCACGCGGGGCGATTCGAACTTTATGGCTCGTGCCGCAGCTTCGAACTCACCGAGCATTCGAATCAGTTCGCCGTCATGGAGTGCAACCTGGAGGAGGCGAGCACGCTCGACGACGAGCTTGAGAGCATCTTCGCAACTCAGGACGCCGGAGATTACCGCCGCCGTGTATTCTCCAACGCCCTCGCCCAGCACGGCGTCCGCTTCGATGCCCCAGGATCGCCAAAGTTCAGCCAGAGCGAATCCCAGCGCAAATAGTGCCGCGTCGCGGCGATCCACATGGTTTTGTCCCGTGGAAAGTACGGGCAACAAGGGCTCATCCGGTTGCGAACCCAGAAAACGCGAGCAGCGATCGATCCCCGAGCGAAACACGGGCTGGGTGGCGTAAAGCTGCAGTGCGCCGGAGGCATTGGCACCTTCCGCGCCAAACAGAAAGGCAATGCGCGGCCCGTCTTTTCTTGCGGCGTGTCCGGCGCGCAGGATTGCTTCGTGGCTTACTCCAGAAAGTCCCCCCGCAAAGGCCGCCAGCGCTTCGCGCATTTGCTCTTTGTTTTCGGCAACCATTGCCACACGATGGGCGAAGTGTGATCTGCCGGCGTTGGCGCTGAAGCATATATCCTGGAGGTCATCTTCAGGATGCTGCGCCAGATGCCTCTCATAGCGGCTGGCGAGGGCCTGGACGGCACTCTCCGTCCGGGCGGAAAGCGCCAGGAGGTGGCAGGGGCGGCTCGGCAATCCTTCCGGCCGGCGCCTGGTCGGCGCTTCTTCGAAAATCATGTGTGCGTTCGTGCCGCCGAATCCGAAACTGCTCACGCCTGCGAGGCGCCGGGCGGCTCGCGGCCAGGCGTGCGGCTTGTCGGGAATCACGATTCGCGTTCCGGCAAGGGAAATTCGCGGATTGAGCCTGGTGAAATGCAGCTGGGCAGGAATCTCATCGTGCTGAAAACAAGCCAGCACTTTGGCCAGGCTGGCCATTCCCGCGGCATTTTCCAGGTGACCGATGTTGGCCTTTACGGAACCCATTAGGCAGGGAAGGTCTTCGGGTCCGGCCTTTCCCAACACGTCCTTGATCGCTTCGACTTCGATCGGGTCGCCGATGGATGTGCCGGTGCCGTGGGCTTCGAGGTAAGTCAACTCGCGCGGCGCGACTCCCGCCTGAGCCAGGGCCTCGCGGATGACGGATTGTTGGGCCGAGGCGTTGGGAGCGGCGATGCCCGCGGTGCGGCCGTCCTGATTCACGGCCGATCCTCGAACGAGCGCGAGAATGTGGTCGCGATCGCGGAGCGCGTCGGGCAAGCGCTTGAGGATCACCGCGCCGGCGCCTTCGGCGCGAACATAGCCGTCGGCCCTGGCGTCGAATGTTTTGCAGCGGCCGTCGGCGGCCATCATGCGCGCGTGCGAAAAAGCGATGGTGACTTCGGGAGAAAGAATGAGGTTGACGGCGCCGGCGATGGCCAGGTCGGTTTGCGCGCCGCGTAGGCTTTCGCAGGCCATGTGGATGGCGACGAGGGAGGACGAGCAAGCGGTGTCAATCGCGATACTGGGGCCGCGCAGGTCCAGCAGGTAGGAAATGCGGTTGGCGGCGATGCTGTGCGCGTTGCCGGTTCCCAGGTAGGCGTTTATTATCTTTAAGTGATCCTCATAATTGATAATTACATTAGAGTAATCGAACCCGCCGATGCCGACGAAGACGCCCGTTCTGCTGCCGGCCAGCCGGTCCGGCGGCTGCCCCGCATTTTCCAGGGCTTCCCAGGCCACTTCGAGCAGCACGCGCTGCTGCGGGTCCATGGCCGCGGCTTCGCGCGGGGAGATGCCGAAAAAATGCGGATCGAAGCGGTCGATGCCGGCAAGGAACCCGCCCCAGCGGGTGCTCATCCTGGCGGTGGTTCCGGGGAGAGGATCGTACAGCGCGCCGATATCCCAGCGGTCGCGCGGAATTTCCGAAATGGCGTCCACGCCGTCCCGCAGCAGGGTCCAAAATTCCTCCAGGCCGGCCGCGCCCGGGAACCTGCAGCCGAGGCCCACGATGGCGATGGGATCGGCGCCGCCGATTGACACGCGGTTCGGCTCGCGATGGGGGTGACTGCCGTTCCCGTGCGCGTTGCCGTTTCCATTGGCGTTTCCAGCCAGGCGATGCGAGAAAGACTGCGTGCTCAGGTAGTCCCAGACCAGCCCGCTGCGGGGTCTGCTCGCACCGTTGATCTTTTCCGCGCGACCTTCGCGATCCCGCCATTCGTGTACGACTGCAAGCGTGCCGGCGAGAAACCCTTCGCGGCAGGCGTAGCGCTGAATTTTTCCGCTGGAGGTTCGCGGGATGCTTCGCGGCTCGATGAGCAGGACGGCATGCGGCTGAACCTGGTGGGATTCGCTGAGGGCGCGGCGGATCGCGACGACCACATCCTCGTTGGAGGCGGATGCGCGGGCGTTCACCTCCTGAACGATGACCAAGCGCTCGGCTCCATCCTGGTCCATCGAAAACGCGGCGCCGCAGGCGGGCCGCAGCGCGCGGTGGCTTCGCTCCACGGTGTGTTCCAAATCCTGAGGATAGTGGTTGGAGCCGCGAATGATGATGAGATCTTTGCGCCGTCCAGTAACGAAGAGTTGTCCGCGATCGAGAAATCCGAGGTCGCCAGTGCGCAGAAAGGGCCCTTCGCCTGTGGATAGATGGGCGCCGAATGTTTGCCTGGACTCCTCCGGCTGGCGCCAATAGCCGCTCGCCACGCTCGGCCCCGCAACCCAAATTTCTCCCACGCGATCCGAGGCGCACGGGGCCAGAGTCTCAGGATCGACAATCGCTACTTTGAGGCCCGGCGCGATTCCGCCGCAGGCCACCAAAACGCGGCTGCCCGCGGCACTCTCGCCGGCCCACTTGATCCGATTTTGGTGCAACTCTTCTGAGCGTACGGCCGGCGCGAACGGCGCGCCGCCATGCGAATAGCCGGAAACGATCAGTGTCGCTTCCGCGAGACCATACGCGGGGCGGAATGCTTCTAGCCTGAACCCGCAAGGGCCGAACGTTTTTGCGAACTGCGCCAGCGTATCCTCGCGCACGGGCTCGGCGCCGCAGAGCGCCACCCTGACGCTCGAGAGGTCAAGGGGGGCACGCTGATCGGCGGAAATTTTTTGCGCGCATAAATCGTAGGCGAAATTTGGGGCCACCATGGTGGTCGCCCGGTAGCGCGCCACGGCCGCGAGCCAGCGGATGGGCCGCTGCAGAAACGAGGAGGGAGGGAGGACGATCATCTCGCCGCCGGCATAGATCGGCTGCAGCAAGCCGCCGATCAGGCCCATGTCGTGATAGTGCGGCAGCCAGGTGACGCCGATGCTTTCCGGGGAAAACTCGAAGATTTCCCGCAGGCCCGCCAGGTTGTGCAGCAAATTTCCGTGCGTTACCATGACACCGCGGGGCGCGGCGGTGGAGCCCGAAGTGTATTGCAGGAACGCCAGGGTCTCGAGAGTGACGCAGGGATCGCGCCAGGCGTCCGCATTGGCCGCGGGCAAATCGGCGGTCGCCAGCCAATGCAACTTCTTCAACTCCGGGGCGCGCTTGCACAAATCTTCCGCCTGGCGCTGGATCCTGGCCGTGGTCAGCACGAACCTGGCTTCGGAATCCGCGGCAATGGCCAGCAGGCGCGGAATCTGGCGGTGCAGGCGCGCCGGAAAAACCGGGACGGCCACAACACCGGCATACAGGCAGCCCCAGAATGCGGCAATGAATTCGAGCCCGCCGGAGTAGAAAAGCAGGGCGCGATCTCCCGCCGCGGCCTGCACCGTGAGCGCCGCCGCGATGGCGCGGGCGCGCAATTCCAACTCTTCGTAAGTGAGGCGAGACTCTTCGTTCTCGCCGTCGGCGAGATTGCGGAAAGCGACGCGCGGGCCGTGCTCCGATGCTCTTGCTCGGAGCAGCTCGATCAAATTGGCGAAGCTCGCGTTACCCTCGGATGAAAAAGTGGCCAACGTTCCTATCTCCCAAAACGAAGCAGGTGCGCAGCGCTTGCGATGAATACCCAGTCTTTATTCCCGCCACTATCTTGATCGGTGGAATGCATACCAGCGATCCAGCAAAGTGCGCAGGTCTTTTGTGGCGCCGGCGTCTCGCCGGCGATTTCCTCTCCGCCACACAGATTAAAAACGCCGGCGAAACGCCGGCGCCACAACACCGCGCCCCTTGACACGGCTACCGAGCTTTCTCCAGTGCCTCCGGGGTGAACAGGTCAGGGTCCAGCCCGGTATTCAGATGAACCTCATCCACTGTCAAAACCGATTTGGTGCCCTCCATCAATGAACGCATTTCCGTTTTCCGCGCGCCCCAGATGCCGGACTCTTTGCGCAGTCCGCTGGCGTGCAACTCGCGGACCTTGCGCCCTTCCTGGTCGTACATCTCCGCGTGCAGGATGCAGGGTACATCCTGGGCCACCCAGTAATAAATATATTTATATTGGGAGCGGTCGGGCGCGACGGGGGTGGCCTCCACCTTGAAAGTTTTATGATTCTCAATCATATCCTCAGCGGGCAGCGTCTGGTAAGTGAAGTCATCGAGGGAGCGTTCGGCGATGTCTTCATAGGTGAAGTCGCTTCCGGCAAAGCGCTCGGAGCGCTCGCGCGGCTGCACGCTGCGCACGCGTTCGGTGGCGGGCGTGTAGATCCATTGACGGTCGGTGATTCCCGGCTCGTTGATCGAAAGAAGAGTGACGCCGCGAAGCTCCGGCGGGCCGGTAAAGCGCACCAGCGTCTTGCCGTTGCCGAATGAACCCACCCGGTTGATGGTGAACCGCTTGCGAACCGTGTGGCCGTCCTTGTCGGTGATATCGAGCGTGGCCCGCAGCCTGGCGTCACGGCTGGTGTCCTGCTGGTAGACGCCGGCCATGACCGCTTTGGCGTCGGTCTGGGCGAAAACGGGCAGCGCGCCAGAGGAGAAAAAAATCAGGGGCAGCAAGGCCGAGTTCAGGCGTTTTCGAGTCCGGCGCGGCTGAAATTTGCAAGCGTTATTCATAGCCGATCGCCTCGATCACCTGCATACATGCGGCATGCCGCGCGGGCCACCAGCCTGCCGCAAGCGACACCACGGTCACAACGGGCACGGAGAGCAGCACAAATTCCCACGGAAAATAGAACGGCACGGAATATCCGGCCAGCACCAACGATACGGTGTGCGACATGAACACGGTGCACAACATTCCCGCCACCGAGCCCACGATTACGCCGACGAAAGCCACCACCACCGCTTCCAGCAGCACCAGTTTGCGGATCTGGGCGCGCAGCCCGCCAATCGCGCGGACGATGCCGATCTCGCGCCGCCGTTCGGCCACGGAAATCAGCAGGGTGTTGACGATTCCCAGAATGGCGATCATCACGGCCACGACCAGCTGCATGTAATTGAGCGTGAAGAACTGGTCCACTAGGCTGGAGATCCATCGCTTGAATTCCGCATTGGTGTACACGAAGGCGTGAAAGGAGCCGGCGGTGAGCCGCTCGACTTGCTGCTTCATCGCCAGTTGGTCGACTCCCGGTTTCAGATCGATGTTGATGAAATCCACGGCGTCATCTGCCCAATACTTTTTGTACAGCGCGCGGTCCATGAAGATGGTGCCCTTTTCCGAGCGGTAGTCGTCGAGAAAGCCGAGGATGGGCCGCTGCAGCGAGCCGGCGGGCGCTTCGAGGGTCAGACGGTTGCCGACGCCGACGCCCCAACGCCTGGCAAAATTTCGCGACACCAGCACGCCCTCGCCGTGAGTCAGCAGGCCATCCACGGAACTGGAATCCGCGCCCTCGATGGCGCTTTGCGAGCGCTCCAGAAAGCTATTCATTTCGATGGCGATCACGGCAGCCGTGTCGCCTTGATAGGGAATCGCCGTGAAGCGCACATTTTCCACATGATCCACGCCGGGGAGCGCGGCGATGTGCCGGCCTAAATCCTCGTTGAAGTGATAACTGGACGAACGCAACATTTCCGAGGTGGCCACAAAAAGGTCAGCGTTGAGCACCTGGTTCATCCAGCGGTCGATCATTTGCCGGTAACTCTGAATGTAGGAAGCCGTCGAGAAAACGAACATCAGCCCGACCATCAGCGCTCCAACCGTCGCCGAAGATCGCCGCGGGGTCTGAATCATGGCGTCCACGGCCAGGGCGCCTTCCGATCCTCCGATCCAATTCAGAATCGGCCGCAAGATTCGCGCCGACCACAACACCAGCTTCGGCAGAACAATGGTCAGGCCCAGCAGGACGATGGAGGCGAAAGCGAATTGAACCGGCAGGCCGAGACGCGACGGAGTCCAAGCCACGAGAGCGGAGCCCGCGGCGATGAGCAACAGGCCCGAGCCCATGCGCCTCCACCCCAGGACGGATTCCCGGCGGCGCGCCTCGATATTATGCAACGCCAGCGCAGGGTCCAGGCCCGCCGCGCCGCGCGCCGGGAACCATGCGCCAATCACGGAGGCGGCCACGCCCAGGGAAAAGGCGATGGCGCACTGGTCGAGATGCAATTTGGCGGGTGAGGCCGTGGCCACCACGCCGTACACTGCCGCGACCATGCCTCTCATCACCCGATTGGCGGCCGAGGAGAGAAAGAAACCTCCGGCGATGCCGACGAGCGAACCGATTACGCCCATCAGCAGCGCCTCGGACAAAAACATCCGGCTGACATTTCCCTGCTCGACGCCCACGGCGCGCAGGATGCCGATTTCTTTCCAGCGCTGGTTGACCGCGATGGTGAAGGAATTGAAAATAATGTATACTCCCACCAACAAGGCCACGAAACTGGTGATCAGGATCCCCACACGCATGGCGGTCACGGCGTTTTCCAGCGCCTGGCTGCGGACTTCGGGGCGATCCACTTCGACTCCTGGCGGAAGTTGGGCGCGCAAACGCTGCTGCAGCACTTCGACGGGCACGCCGGGAGCGTTCATCAAGTCAATGCGGTCGAACTTGCGGCCGCGCTGGAAAACAACCTGGGCCGAGTACACGTCCATCACCGCGATGTTGCCGCCAAAAACTTCTCCCACACCGACGGGCTTGAAGGTTCCCTGGACGGTGAACTCTTTTTTTCCATCGGAGGCGAAGAGCGCCAGCTTGTCGCCGACCTTCAAGCCGTGGCGATCGGCGAAGGCGCGCGAAAGCAGGATGGAGTTGGGCTGCGAGAGGAAGACGAGGGGATCGGAGATCTGCGTCTGGGTGCGGTCGAACTGGTAATCGCGGAGCTGCTGGTCTCCCGTGGTGTCCACACCCAGAATCAACAGGGTGCCTGCATCCGCGAAGGAAGTTTGCGCCATGGTCTCGATCACGGGTTCCGCGAACTGCACTCCGGGAGTAGCGCGCACGGTGTCGAGGATCTTTTCGGAAAATCCGGACTCTCCAGCGGTGATCTGCAGGGTCGCCTTGCCCGCCAATTTCTCCACCGTAGCGTGCAGGGAGTCAAGCAAGGTGGCATTGCCGGTGCGTATGGCGAAAAAAACGGCCACGCCGAGCGCGATACCCAGTGTGGTTAGGGCCACGCGAATGCTGTGCGCGCCCCACTGTTTGAACGTGATGAGCCACAGCGCCCCAAACATTATGGTTCTCCCGCCGACGCGGTTCCGGTCCGCCCGGTGTGCACTTCTTTCACGAACTGCCCGTCGCGCAAGGACAGGATGCGGTCGCAAAAAGCCGCGGCCAGATCATTATGCGTAACCAGCAAAACCGTGGTGTTGAATTCACGATGCAGATCGTCGAGCAGGCGAAGAATCTCTTCCCCGGTGGCGGAGTCGAGATTGCCCGTGGGTTCGTCGCCGAGCAGGATGGGCGGGCGAAAAACGAGCGCGCGGGCGATGGCCACGCGCTGGCGCTCGCCTCCGGAGAGTTCGTCGGGACGATGATGTGAGCGAATCTTGAGCCCCACGCGCTCCAGCATCGCCGCGGCGCGATCTTCCGTTTCGCGCCTCCGCAAACCTTGCAAACGGAGCGGCAGGGCGACATTTTCGAGCGCGGTGAGCGTGGGCAGGAGATTGAAAGTTTGGAAGATCATTCCAAGTTTTTCGCGCCGCAGGCGGGTGCGCCGGTCGTCGTCGAGCGCGGACAGTTCAATGCCCTCCAGCTTGATCGAGCCAGAGGTCGGCTCGTCCAGGCCGCAAATCAAGTTGAGAAGCGTCGATTTTCCGGAGCCGGACGGCCCCATCACGGCGACCCGCTCGCCCTGTTCGACCGTCAAACTCAAATTGTGCAGAGCCTGCACGGCCCCGTTGTCTCCGTAGATCTTGCAGACATTGCTCAGCTGAATCATATAAGTAACCGCGAACATCCGACGATGGCGGGGGAATGTCTCAAGAGGGAGTAGATTCTACCCCAGGGCCGGAGAACCGCGAAGTTGAAATTGCGGGAATGCCCAGCGCGGGACCATGTTCTATGTTTCTGGTTTGGCGCAGGTTGCCATTAAGGGGGGTGGACGAAAACGATACCTGCTCCGAATGAGAATCCCGGAATTTCTCGCGAAGGTGCCGGCTGCGGACAGAGAAACCGGTTGCCGTTTGTCATCATACAGATTATGATTTGTTTGTCCCCCTTCCGGTTGCTCTCAGAGATCAATATGTCCTTGCGCATCCTGTGGCATTTTGCTGCTCTAGCTGTTTTGACCTTGTCGGGAGCGGCACTCATGTATGGGCAGTCGGCGGCGGAGTACGGGGTCATGTCAGGGAATTTGGGCGGCGGTGCGGCATCAGGGAAGCCTCTGGTGCCCTTTCCGAATATTACAACCCCGGGCAATTCCGCGAGTGCGGGTACTGCACCGGCATCGGGCGCCACAGGCGCTCCAGGAAGCACGCCTGAAGATGCAGCGAAGGCAAACCGGCAATTTTTTCAAACCCATTCCGGGGCGGACGCGGCGCAGATTGCCGTCCATACAGTGCCCGATCATGCGCAGGCGTGGATCGACGGCAGGTTCGTGGGGCCGACGCCTCTGGATTTGAAGCTCGCGCCTGGCCATCACCGGTTGCTAGTTCGCGCGCCCAATATGCAGGAGTCTGTGCAGGACTTTGACCTGGCTGCGAAGCAGGCGCAGTCGATTGACCTCCCACTGAAAGCTTCCTCTCAAAACCAAGTCATCGTTCACTGGCCGTCGCAGAAGTAGGATTCCGAGGTAGCAGAAAGTCGCACAGCGCGGATTGGGTTTGCTCACATCAGGCGATGGAGTGGACTCACCGTTATAGCGTCCTGTCCTTGCGCAATGCCCACGGCTTGGGCTGGCCGTGCGGCCGGGTAACCGTTTGCGAAAGCTCTTTTAACCTGATGCTTGGATCAAATCGTAAAACGCGGCAACATGGCGAGTACGTAATTAACCCTACGGAGAAGAGTCCACCCCCGCAGGAGTGGCAGTCCCGAGTTCATTGGAATCGTCAAGCGCGGATCCTGCTGCAGCCGGGCCCATCCACTGCTTAATTCAGATCATTCCATTTGTTCCCGATCCCTGCGGCCAGACGGAGTGAACTACGGCAACAACAAGTGATGAATTGGCCTGCCGGGAATTAGTGTTGGCCGTAGTCCTGGAAGATAGGCCCCGCTACAGAAAGTCATGAAGTTTCTGTCCGGTACTGGAGTGCATCGTTGAAATTCTGCCGCAACGGAAGCCATAGCGCGATTTACCCGCCTGGCGGGGCGCTGTTGATCGCCTTGGTGATTTGCGCGATGCCCGCGTTCGCAAAGCAAACCGCGACGGCCGCGCAGGTGGCGTCCGCCTCGGTTTCCGGCAAAGTTACGGCCGCTACCGGAGAACAAACCACAAATATTCTGGCAGGAATCACAATCAAGATGACGCCAGCGGCCCCGGGTTCGGCATCCCAGACTACAGCCAGCGATTCCGAGGGACGCTACGAGTTTGCGCATCAGGCACCGGGGAATTACATAATGGAAACCAGCGTCGATGGTTTTCAGCCCTGGACTGCGGCGGTAACGCTCAAACCCGGTCAGACTGTCACTGAGGACGTGGCATTGCAGATCAACTCCGTTCAGGAGCGGATCGAGGTGCAAGGGGAAGCCACGGAAATCGCGACAGAGAGCGTGAGCGCGACGGCTACGGTCACCGACCAGCAACTCGAGGCGTTACCTCTGCGCACGCAAAAGTTTACCGAAGCCCTCACCGTGTCTCCGAGCGTGATTCGGACGCAGGAAGGGAAATTGAACTTCAACGGGCAGGCGGAAAGCCAGGGCATGCTGCTGGTGGACTCGGCGGAAAATGTGGATCCTGTGTCGGGAAGTTTCGCGATCCCCGTGCCCGTCAATGCGATTCAGAACATGCAGGTTTTCAGCACCCCGGACAGTTCCGCGTACGGCGGATTTTCCGGCGGCTTGACGCGGATCGACATCAAGCCCCCGGTGGCGGGATGGAATTACAAGCTTCTGGATCTCGTTCCGTCCTTCCGGGGGAAGAACGATCATCTGATCGGGCTGTTGAACATGACCCCGGGGCTGGAATTCGGCGGCCCGATCATCAAGAATAAATTCAATTTTTCGGAAAACATGACGTACGAATTTCGCAAGGACCCGGTGCACGGGCTGTCCTGGCCGCTCAACGAGACAGTCACTTACAGCCTGGTATCGTTCACGGACTTCCAATGGACTTTTTCAGCGAAGCACATGCTGGACGTCAATGTGAATGTTTTCCCGGCGACCATTTTGAACGCCAATATCGATTCGCTTATCCCGCAGAGCGCTTCGGCGAACATCAAACGCAGGGGCGTGTCCGTGGGAATCTCGGACGATTACCAGTTCGAGTCCGGAATGCTGCTCACCACTGTCGTTCGCTACACAAATTTCTATTCCACGGACAGCGGCCACGGGGCGGCCGACATGACCATTAATCCGGAAGGCTGGGGCGGCAATTACTTCAACACCTTTGAGCGCAACGCCAATCAGCTGGAAGCTTTGCCCACGCTGCAGTTGCCCGCGAAGTCCTGGCATGGCAGCCATCTATTGCAGTTCGGTACGGAGGTTCTGTACCGGACCTTTACAGGAAGCAGCGTATCTCGTCCCATCGACCTCTTGGCGCAAGACGGCAGCGTCGCCGAAAGGATTGCTTTTCAGGGAGCGGGAAATCTGCAGGGAGGCGATACGGAGGTCTCGGGATATGCGCAGGACCGCTGGTCGTTAACCAAGAGCCTGGCGCTGAGCATCGGGGGGCGTTTGACGCATCAAGGGGTGGGCCGGGACATGGCCATCGCGCCGCGCGCGGGGCTTGCTTACTCAATGGTGAACAACAAGCTGGTCGTGCGCGCGGGAGCCGGTTTGATCTATGGACACGTCCCGCTGCTGGCGACGGATTTCGCCGGATACGAGCAGCGTTTCGTAAGCTTCTTCTCGGGACCTTTCGTCAATCAGACCATCTCCTTGCAAAATGTCTACCAGTCCTCCGGGATTGCCGGGAATTCTTCATCCTTGATGGACCTCAGCAGCACCCGCACCTTTACGTGGAATATCGAAGGGGAGACTCCCTTGCGGAAGGACCTCAGCCTTCGATTTGGTTATTTTGAAACCCACACGGTCAATCTTTTCGTTCTGAATCCGATTCTTCCTGTGAGCGGGACATCCGGTTTCCTGGTTCTGGAAAACAGCGGATCCTCGAGGTATCAGCAGGCCCAGATCACCGCGCGTTACCGGCCGAGTGAGCACAACGAACTGAGCATTTCCTACGCCTGGAGCCGCGCGCGCGGCGACCTCAATACACTTTCGAGCGAATTCATACCCGTTCAAGAGCCGGTGATCAGGCCAAACGCCTATGGAATCCAGCCTTCCGATGTTCCCAACCGCGTGCTCGGCTGGGGTTATATTACGCTCCCCAAGAAATTCATTTTCAGCCCCGTGGCGGACATTCATACCGGTTTTCCTTACTCCAATGTGGATGTACTGCAGAATTATGTGGGGGCGCCGAACAGTTTGCGTTTCCCGGTTTATTTTTCGCTGGACGTAAAACTCTCCCGCGAATTCACGGTGCACATGCCGTTCAAAGAAAACGCCAAGCGCCGGAAAATCAGCATCGGGGTCTTTTCGCTGGACGTGACCAATCGCTTAAATCCGCACGACGTGTTCAGCAATATCGCGTCGCCTATTTTTGGGCAATTCGACGGTTTTCAGCGGCGGTTGACCGGAGTTGACATTAATCTTAGCGAGTGAGAGTTCCGCCCGGCGCTCGTGCTGTTACGCTCCGCCGAAGCGGCGAAATAATTTTCTTCAGAAACCATGCGCTGGATTGTAGTCCGGATAACACGCTAGAATCACCCGCCGTGGAATCGCACTCGGAGAATTCGCTATGAAACTCACGCCTGTGCTGGCGATCGGCGCGCTTTGCGCCGGCGCATTGGCGGGAGTGGCGATCAAAATAGCCAGCTCTCCCGACGATCAGCAGGCGCTGCTTCAGGCGGACCTCGCGGCATTCCGATCCGGAACCTCTGTCGGAGCGCTGGATGGCAAATTTCTCGACCCGAATTTCACCTGGACGGATTCCTCCGGAAATACCCGAAACAAGCCGGAAATCATGGAGGACATCAAATCCGGGAAGGGACTGCCGACTGAGGCGGGCAGAGCAAGCGAGGGCGGCAAAATCATCATGAGCGCCGTGAGCGCTCACCCCTATGGCCGGATTGGAGTGGTTCAGACCACCAGCGGAAACCTGTACACGCTGCACGTTTGGGTGAAAGGCGGCGCGGGCTGGCAACTGCTGATCTATCAGGCTGTCTCCATCGGCGCCCCTGCTTCGGCCGAGCCAGGGAATGGAGCGTGCCAGAACCCGTGCAATACGGTGCCTTTCCAGCCGCGAAACGAGGACGAGCGCCAGGTGATCCATGCATACCAGGCAGTGGAGCGAGCTGTGGCCGCGCACGATTCCGGGGCGTGGGGTGCTCACATCGCCGACGAATTTTTTGCGGTCACCTCGAACAGCGACCGGCCGCTCGACAAAGCGGCACGAATGGCGGGCCTGGACAATCAGAAAACGGGGGGAATCGCGCCGTTTCCGCTGGTGTCGGCGCAGATGGTTGAATTCGGCGATGCGATGGTGATGATTTCGCGGCAGCAGCCGGAGGGCGGCCTGCCGTTGCACGTCACGCGCTTCTGGTTCAAGCGCAACGGCGCCTGGCTGGAAGCCTACAGCTATCAGACAACGATCCAGGCCGGCAACGCTGCCAGATGAGCGGGCAAAAAAATCTAAAACATCCACTCGCACTTCTCCAACTCGACTCGATCCACGAAGCGTAGTTCATTCGTAGCGCCAGCATCTTGCCGGCGATTTTGCGCGCAGAGGGCGGAGGAAAAATCGCCGGCGAGACGCCGGCGCCACCAACATCCTTTTCAATTCGCGTGAATGGGCAGCGTAAGGGAACTGGAGGAGGATCCGGCGTCGATTGCTTTCAGCGATCGCGCAGCCAGAATTTCATAATTCTGATATTTGATGGTCAACACGGCGCGCCCGCCACCGCGTATGACGGAAACGGATTCATTTTCAGAGGGCAGCCAGAAGTCGCCAATCTTCAGATAGGAATGATGGATGGCGGTCTTCTTGATCCAGAAGGACGGATTCTTGGAGGGTTCCGCTTCGATGCGGCACACGGCGAAATCCTTGCTGTCCACCCAGATGCGCCCGCGATAGAGAAGCTTGCTCGGAATTTTGGGCTCAACCGCAACCATGTAAGAACAACTCCCCGGGGAATCCTGACGCTGGAACCCGCTGAAATCGTAATTGCTGGAATTCAGGGCCACGCGGCTGCGGTTCTCCTCGCTAAGAGCTTCCTGCTCGGCCTCCAGAAGGCGCTTGAGGATTCGCTCGATCATCCACTGGGGGCCGCTCTGGGAAATAATCTTGAAATGCTTTGTGGCGGGTGCGTCGTAGGTCATGTCCACAACCATTGTCGCATGCAAGGAAGTGGGAAAACCGGTGTAGTCCAGGCTGTAGAAGCGCCGGTTCTGGTAGCTTTGCAGCGCGTCCGCGCGTTCGGCGTTTTTCTCGACCAGCTTGTCCAGCACCTGCGGCAGATTCATTCGGGCTTCGATAATCCCCTGGGGGATGGAAGATTGCGCGCTTGCTCTTGCAGGCCACAGGAGGAGCAGCAAGAGCAGCGGGACAGCCGTTAACCGGTAATTGTGTTTGCCATTGGTCATAAGGATCGCATATTTCCTCGGAGGACTTGAGGGCCCGGAAATTAGATTTCAATTCAGGTGTTCACGATCTTTCTGGCATCGTCGAGAAGGATGCTGTCGGGTTGGGGTGCATGGAGCGCGTAGCGTTCGTAGGTCTTGTACATGCCCGCAAAAATCTGTTCCCAGGAACCGATGGAGAGTGCACGCTGGCGCGCTTGAAGCCGCATCGATTCATGCAATGCGGGCTGGGTCATCAGTTTCGTCAGCAAGGAAGAAAATTCTTCAAAGTTGTTGGCCACGTAACCGGATTTGCCGTGCTCGACTGTAAATGCCGGGCCGCCGAGCGGCCCCACCACCGCCGGAACACCGGAGGCCAGCGCCTCCAGCACGGCCAGGCCAAACGTGTCCGTTTCCGAAGGGAACACGAATGCATCCATGTTCGCGAACGCGCGCGACAGGTCCCTGCCGGTTAGCCAGCCGCTGAAGTCGGCGTGCAGCATGTTTTCCCGGAGCCATGTTTCCTCGAATCCCTGGCCGATCAATTCAATGCGAAAATCCCGATGGCCCGACGCCAGGAGATCGCGTTCAAGCTGCGCGAGCAAGCGCACGTTTTTTTCCGGCGTGAGCCTGCCGACGTAGCCGATGCGGAAGGGGCCGGCGGGACGTTCCCGAAATTCCGGGCTGAAGGCTTCGGTATTGACGCTGTGGGACATCAAGAAGCAGGGCTTGCCGGTAGTTTTTTCGAGCAACTCGACCAATTCGCGATTTGGAGCAAACAGCAGGCGCGGAATTTTGTAAAAGCGGGCGGTGGCATGGAAGCTGGCGAATTCCACAGCGGCAGCCAGGCTGGCGGACAGATTTTCCGGCCAGGAAGAGAGCAGCCTGGACACGCGGCAACGGGCGAACTGATGAAGATTGGTTTGCCAGGAGGCCGCGAGGGGTGTGCCCAGATTGTGAGCCACCAGGGCCCCGAGGATTCCCACATCGCTCGGACCGGTGATGTGAATGACATTGGGACTGAAATCGCGCACGAGGCGCAGAATCCGCGGATAGTGGCGGAGGAAGGTAAGATCGAACTCGTGATGGCCGTCGAGCGGAAACTTGAGGAGGCCGCGACGTAGTTGAACTCTGGTTATTGATCCATCGGTTATGACTTCGTTGCGGGGGCCCGCGTGAATCAGGAGCAAGGCGAATCCGTGCTCCTTGGCAAAGGACACGAATTCCCTGCTGGTATTGGCGACGCCATCGATTTCGCGGTAGGTGCAGGGAAACAGCGCCAGCCTGATATTATCGGGCGTCACGCGCTCACCTCGTACGGAACGTCCAGAGCCCGGTGCGCTTCCGATTTTTCCCTAAAAGTGAAATTCAACGCGTGCCTGACCGAGGCATTTTCCACCATGCGAATAACGGAAAAAATGGGCCCGAGGTACGGCGGCGGGGCTTTCCACAGGGCGGACAAAGGGCGGTGATACCCCAATTGAAAATCCATGTGGAACACGCGGTCATCCCAGCGGCGGGAGCCCACAGGGTGATCCGGGTAGTCGCGAATCGTGTCAATTACGGTTTCCATGAAACGGATACCGAGCACTTCGGCGTACTGCGGCATAAAGACGATATGACTGAGCTGCTCGCGCCTGATTTCATCGACGAAGTCGGAAAAACTGGTGGCATCGGTCAGATTCAGGGCGCCGCTCGGCTCGCATCCATGGCGGTCTCCGCCGGAAATCAGAGGGCGCTGCCAGGTAGCGGCAAGCTGAATTACGTCCTTATTTTCATTCCAGCCGCGCATGGCGTTGAGCTCGAAGGCGTGAAGGAATTGCGCGTAGCGCTGCAAAAAAAGGTCAAGAATACTGCGGAAAGCCGGCTGCCCCAGGCCGTGCTGGTTCCAAAGGGGATGGTTGAAGACGATCAAAACTTCCGGAAATCCATGCAGCGCCGACAACAATTCATTGAGACGCGGCGCGGAGGGTTCGCGGGTGTACTCGGCCAGGTCGTCCATAATCAAGTGCGCCTGGCTCTCCGGCAGGTTGTGAACACCCAGATGAAATACGGCGCCCTCAAAGGGGACGCTCCACTCCACGGCAAAGGGAATCCGGACCGGGTCCGGCAGTCGGCTCAGCGCGGTGGGCGCTCCGATGCTGTCATGATCGGTCAGAGAAACAAGACTCATCAATTCCAGGTCGATCTCAATCTGATTGCTTTCCAGTTCAAAGGCCAGCTTGGGCGGCAATGGCGGCGTCCAATAAGCTAGGGAAAAATCGATAGGCCTTACCGATCTCTTGATCTGTTCATTCAAAGCCCAGCGCAGCAGGGGCCATTTTTCAGCGAATGCCGGGATAAACAGAAGGCTCTCTTTGGATTGATTGGTATGACTGTGAAGGGAAACAGCCGTCCGGTACTTTGCGGCGACATCGGGTTGCTTCCAAATACATGAGATCTGTGATTGTGGCAAAAGGTTTTGTCCAAGGGGATATGGGTTCATAATTAGGATGTCAAAATCCGGCACCGTACTCCAGAAGTCTAATAATTAAATTTCCAGACTGGCAATATGTACGCCATCCGGCGGGCATGCACACACCGGATTCATGACGCAGGCGGTGAGGACGCTTCGCCGCTCTTTCCGTCGCCACGAGTCCATCCGCGGTGATAGTGCCGGCCGGGTCGCGCGAGCTTCAGCGAAATTTCGTGCTTATCCGAATGCCCGAAGCTGCGAAGAGGCAAATCTCAGGGGGCGAGGCTGCCATTTGCTTTTGGCAACTCCGCCCGTTACAGGGGGCACGCGCTACGAATAAGACGGCAGTTACCGTTGTTGCGGTTGCCCAGGCGTTGGTGCGGCAGCGGGCGGCGCGGCCTGCACCAGAGGAGGCTGAGGTCCTAGCACCTTCACGAGCGCCTGGTAGGCGCACTGCTCATCCGCGTTTCCGCCGCCAACTCCCACCGCGCCGATCAGTTGATTCTCCACAACGATCGGCAGGCCGCCGGGAACGAAGTAGTAGGAAAGGCCCTCCGACTTGCCGAGGTCCAAACGAATCAGCCGGCCATCGACAGTGTTGAATCGCTGCGCGACCGAAGCCGAGGATCCTCGCGCGTACAGCGCGGTCTTGGCTTTCATCAAGCCGGTCTCCGCGCCAATCGGCAGTACACCGTCCATGGCGTGAGAGTCGATGATATCGCCTGTCGGTGAAAGCACAAAAATGACGATCGATTGGTTGCCGGGCTGGGCCTTCTGCCATTCCACGCAGGCGTCGACGATGGCCCGGGCGGTGTCCGCATTGATGACTGCCTTCATTAATGTCCGCTTGGCGACGGCATCCGAAACGGTCACTTTACTCAGTGGAGCGGGCGCGGCGCCCTGAGCCCAGGCGCTTGCGCTGGTGAACGCGAAGCTCCCGGCAATCGCCGCCAGCATTACCGCCGAACGAAACAACCCGGCCTGTTTCAACATTTTGTTTCCCCCTGCTTTTGATGAGATTTGTTTTTTCACGCGCACGCTTGGTTCGCGCCCCGGAAACTCACATGGAATTTTCCAAAAATTTTTGGTTTTGGAATCCCCGCAATCGGGACGCTGCATCCGGACAACTTTGTTCCGCAAAGCAACCGGTTGCCCGCCGTAAAAGCGGGCGGGCACATACACGGCCGATCTGAGTTCCTACTTAGGTAATTCCTTCCTTCAATCTCGAATGCCAATTCAAAAAACGGGCCACCTCACGCCGCTTATTTTCCGATCTCCAAAAGCTCAAACGTGCTGAGGTCGGGTTTCGGGCGTGGATTCGGGTTTTTGGCAGTGGGCGGCATCGGATCGTTTTTCTCCGTTCCGATGAGAAAGACGTGGTGAGTTTTGGCATCGAGCGCAACGGTGCGCGCGCCATAGATCGTCTTGACCGTGGCGACCAAACTGATTTTGTCGGGTGAATCCGCGTGGAAGATATAGGTTGCGCCGCTCTTCCCGTCTCCGCCGTCACGGCAAGCCGCGAACACGTTGCCGGTGGCGGGATCGAAAACATCTCCGTCCACGCCGATGCCGATCGGCATTGAAGATACGACTTTACCGTTATCCGCGTTCATGACGATCAACACGCCGGGCGCGGTGGGGCCCTTGCCGCGGCAGCCGACGTACAGGCGGCGATTCACTTTATCCATGGCCATGCCCACGGGGGCGTCGCAACCAGGAGTTGAATATTTGTTCTTGATGGTGAGCTTCATCGCGTCGTATTCGACAACCTGGCCTTTGTCCTCGTAATCCTGGAAGATGCTGCCCTTGCCGTCGGGCGCTGCGGCTTCTGGGTTGGCGTTGAACGGCATGGCGCCGACAACTTTCGCTGTAGCCGCGTCCACCACCGTGAGGTTCATTCCATCACCGTTGTTGACATAGACGCGCTTGGTCGTTGGGTCATATTCGAGCGAGTCGGTGTCGATGCTGTTCGATTTGATCGCGGAGGTAACCATTAACGTCTTCAAATCGAAGACGTAGACGGTGCCCTCCTGTTCGCTCTTGTTGCCGGTCACAAATCCACGATTGAATTCGGGCGCGACCGCTACGCCGTGCAATCCGTTCATGCCCTGCATGTCGGCGATCTGCTTGCCTGAATCCGCGTCAATCACCAGGATGTGCGTGCTGCGGGGAATGTAAACACGGCGGGCAGCCGAATCCACGGTCACATAGTCCCAGCCACCTTCTCCCCCAAGCTTAATGCTTCTGAGAACACGATAGCCCGAATCCTGCGGCGCGGCTTGGAATACAGTTGGAGAGAGGATCAGGAGCGCAAAGGCGAGAACGCAAGCCCAGGACAACACTGCAAGAATCCGGCGTGCCGACATACGTTGCCTCCGATTATTGTATGTTTACTTCCAGCCTGGAGTTAAGACGCGAGTAATCATGAACCAGTTTCAGGTAAATGCAACAATAATCATAAAGGATCCGGGTTTGGCGGTCAGCATTAATGACCGTTGACACGAAGCGAACTCGCCTGATACAGACCCTAGCGGCACTTTGGCGCGTTAGATTTGCGCGCGCGAGGCATATTTAAAATTCAGACGGCGGAGTTTTTCATGACCCTTCCCATTGAACGAGCAAAGTATTCGGCGATCGTTGACCGGCCAAAATTGCATTTGCCCAACGGCGAACGCGTGGTGATCTGGACCATCGTGAATGTAGAGGTATGGGACATCGCGCGTCCCATGCCCCGGCAGGTGCTCGTGCCGCCCACGGGAGTGACCACGCTGCCCGACGTGCCGAACTGGAGCTGGCACGAATACGGCATGCGCGTCGGCTTCTGGCGATTTCACGCGCTCTACGAGCGCCTGAAGATTCGGCCGTCCCTCTCAATCAACGCGCGGGTGTGCATTGACTACCCGCGCCTGGCGCAAGCCTGCAAGGATGCGGGATGGGAATTCATGGGGCACAGTTACGATCA
Organism: Candidatus Acidiferrum sp.; assembly: GCA_035483715.1. Taxonomy (GTDB): domain Bacteria; phylum Acidobacteriota; class Terriglobia; order Acidiferrales; family UBA7541; genus Palsa-360. The sequence goes on along the minus strand of DATHPN010000090.1, from coordinate 3,618 downwards.
GCGCCCGATGCACGGTGAAGCAGACGCACCGGCAATGATCGAGCGAACGGTCAAGACGATTCGGGAATTCACGGGCAAGCCGCCCATCGGCTGGATGGGGCCCGGGCTCACCGAAACGTACGACACGCCCGATCACCTCAAGGCCGCGGGAATCAAATATATCTGCGATTGGGTCTGGGACGACGAGCCCGCGGAGATCGAGACCAAGCACGGACCTTTATATACCCTGCCTTACTCGCTCGATACCAACGACATTCCCGTCATGGCTGTGCAGTATCATGAAGCGCCTTACTGGACGCAAAAATGCAAAGATGCGTTCGACCGGCTGTACGAAGAAGGGGCAAACCGGCCGAAGATCATGGCCATCGCCATTCATCCTTACCTGAGCGGACAGCCTTCGCGCATCAAGTATCTCGAGGCCATCTACGAATACATTGCAAAATTTAACGGGGTGTTGTACTGGACGGGAGAGCAAATCTTGGATTGGTATTTGAAGGCGAAGAAATAGTAGCACGGGCTTCAGCCTGTCGCATTTGAATTAAATTAAAATATCCAGATCCGGTCAGAATTGATCTGGCGAAATTATTTTGCTTCGGAAAATTTAAATCAGACAGGCTAAAGCCCGTCTTACTTGAATCACTTCGCCGCGGGGGCCGTGGCGTTGAAATCGGCGGCGTGGGAAACGATAACGATCCAGCGCCCGTTACGCTTGGCCATTAGGAAGTTATAAAGCCCGGCACGATAGGGCCAATCCGAGCCGTCGCGCTTTTTGGCGCCGGTCATGGTCCAGTAGTCATCCACCGAGGCGAGTTCGGGGCTGATGTATTGGATGGACTTGATCTCGTCGGTGCGATGCGAGTTCTTGTATAGGTCCGCGAATAGCTTGGCATGTTCTTCCTCGACGTCCTGGCGCGTGCCTAGGGGCTCGCCGCGCCAGTTGACCCACACGACGTGATCGTCGAGCGAGACGCACATAGAGTGTGCGTCGTGCGTGTTCCAGCCGTTGCTGAATCCGGCGACGATTTCCTTGATCGCCGCATCATCCTTGCTGTTGGCGGATTCGTTCGCCGACGCAACCCGCGCGAAGCCAATACCCAGGGCCATAGCGAAGATCAGGATCAGAATCGCCAGCACTCGCTTCGGATCAAGCGCGGCGGCAAAAGAAGCTCTCGTTTTCATTTTGTGCACTCCTCGTTCCGTCGATGGATTCTTTCACAAATCCCTAACGGGATTCGTACTGGACACAGTCCATGTACGTCCAGCCCGCATGGCGGTGGGTAATCTCCCCCTAAGGGTACACCAATCCGGGTTTGGGAGTAATACATGCCGGAGCGGATAGATCAGTTCCGGCGGCCAGCGAGAAATTCGGCAACCTGTCTTTTCAATATCGCGTCAAAAGTGGATGATGAGCACTGCGGAGGTATCATCATGAAAATTAAGCCGTGGTTGATAGGGAGCTTGGTGGCCTCTTTGCTGACGGTATCCGTTCCCGCGTTTGCACACCATGCATGGCATGGGTACGACATGGAAAATATCACCAGCGTGAAAGGAACCGTGACGCGATTCGATTGGGGCAATCCTCATGTGTGGATCAGTTTTGAAGCGAAGGATGACAGAGGGAATGTCGAAAAATGGAACGCCGGAGGCCCCAGCCCAAGCCGCATGGCCGGTACCGGCTGGGACAAGGAAACACTCAAGCCTGGAGATCAAATTACCGCCGTGGGCCACCGGATCTCGGATGGCACTTATAATATTCGCCTGGTGAAGGTGGTGCTGTCGGATGGACGCGAATTGATCTGCTATGGCGGCCGCTGACGGCTGACAGAGGTCAATATTTTGAGCCAGGCGAATCAGTTTGCCGAGTCGTCCGGCGCGGAGCATGGAAAAGAAATTGGCCGGCAACGGCGATTCTTCGTTACCGGCCAATTGTCTAATCACGGGATTACGAGAAGCGGCGATCGGACGCGACCGCCGTGACGCTCAGGATCCGATGGATGGCTTCCGCAGATTCCCCTGGTTCTCCCGGCGAAATCTTTTGAAGCGATCGCCGACAAAACCTCCGGGATGCAACGGTGCCAGTGGCCGCGGCTCTGAGATGTCAATCGCTGTTTTTTCTCGCCATTTTGTAGGCAATGGAAAGCAGCAGCAGCCGGTCATCCTCCTTTGCCTTGCTCAACAGCCGGCGGAATTTTGCCAGCGTTCGAGCGTCTCTCCCGGAATCGCCCCAGGCATTTTCGCGGGCGGTTTTTCTCCGCAAATTGGGCAGTTGGGGCGGCGTTTCGCCATCGTATAACAATTGGTACATGGGAACTTCCAGGGCTCGTGCGAATTTTTCGAGCGTTTCGACGGCAGGAACCGTGTGCCCGTTTTCCACGCGCGATATGTAGCAACGGAGCAGTCCCGTCCGCTTCTCGATTTCGCCCTGAGAGAAATTCCTTTCTTCGCGTAGTGCTCGCAGCCGTTCTCCTACAATCATGGGTTTTCCTCCAATGGATTCAATTTTGAATGTCGCGAATTCACAAACATCACGAGAGACGAAAATATTCCTCGTCCCTTGCAGATCAGGTTGGCGGTACTCAGGAAAAAGCGGGGGGCGAGCTATCTGCCGCGTGGTGAACCAGGGGCAGAGTACAGACTCCGACGGGCCTGTTGTCGAGAGCCAACCAAAACGAAAACCAGTTCAGCTGATCGTGCCGAAGTAAACTGGACACGGCCAGCCATTCTTTTTCCAGCAGCGTAAAAGATCCGCGAAGGTGAAGGGCGGAAATTCCGCAGCTGTGGCTGCTGGGTGGGTTGATCGCTGGAGGATCCGGGATGGTGTCAACGGCTGCGACAAAGAGCAGCAGGCAGAGCAGCCAGATGGCATATTTGCGTTTCAACTTCGCCCCGAATCGGAAGCGGCCGTACACCCGGCAGGCCTCCTAATTAAGGGTAGTAATATAGTACACTCCGTGCAAGAATCCAGTGAAATTTTTCACGACCGAATCGGTTCTGGATTCCGCCCGGCCGTCGCGGTCCCCCGTGTGGACCGGGCTTCTTGCGCATGGGCAATCGCTCATTCGCGGCAGGGTCTGGCGCGGAATCCCGCCAACCGGGCCGGGAAAGCAGAACGCGGAGGACCGCTTTGACATGCCGGGGAGCACAGTGATATAGGCTTTGGCTAATGAAGGGCCGCATGAATCCCGGAAATTCCGAGGGGTCGCCGGCGTTACGAATCCGCGTGGGGCAGCTGGGATGAATTTTGACGGGTGACGGGGGTTTACCATGACCAATCGACTTTTGAAACTGACCGGAGTGTTTGCCGTTCTGCTGATGATTTCAACGGCCGTAGTCGCCCACCACGGGACGTCGGCGTATGACACGTCCCAATTGACGACAGTGAAGGGAACGGTAACGGATTTTCAGTTCAACAATCCCCATGTGATGATTTCTGTCGAGGCCAAGGACGAAAAGGGCAAAGTCGAAACGTGGATTAGCGAAGCCAACAGCCCGAATGTCCTGACCCGGCACGGCTGGAACCGGGACATCATTAAAAAGGGCGACCAAATCACGATTATCGGGAATCGTCCCAAAAATGGCGCGAAAACCTTGCGTCTACAGAAGGTCGTCCTGTCCGAC
>DATHPN010000089.1:0-22872 GCA_035483715.1 Candidatus Acidiferrum sp. | reverse complement strand
GGTTGCAGCGCGGCAGGAAGTGAAGGCCGGACGTTAAAAGTATGGATTGATTTCATGGAGAAGTCCTCGCGCGATTTGAAATTAGGATCCGGGAAATTCAAGCCTTCGCGTCTTCGCGACTGTGAATAGGCCTGCTTTCCCGAGATTCAAAATCCGGTCGGCATTCGACAGCGATATTTAATTGTTCAAGCGGAGGAAGGGAGGGCTTTGGCGTCCAGCTGTCCCAAGGAAAAACCAGCTTTGGAAACCAATGTGGCCGAGGTAAGGCCGCTCGTCAAATGACTCAATTCAAGAATTGCTCATACCATAATGGATTCGGAGCAATCCTCGAGTAATCTGTCGCTTATTATCTTCGGTTCGCGACGGAATTCTGTCAACAACGGAAAATACTTACGCGCGCAATCTTGGAACAAGACCAAGACAACAACTCTCGACCTTAAGATCAAGGATGAATGCCTGGGCCGCGTTGTTCAAATGCTCATGAACCAAATATTTTAGAAAATCAATTTCAAGCCCAATTGGACGGCCCTGTTACCGCCGGATCCAAGAACTGGATTGCCGGCCGCCTGATCTGGCGTAGCGCATCCGCAACCGAAATTAGAGTTTGAGGAAGGATCGCCTTCCGCGCCGATGCCAAAGCCGCTGGACGCCCCATACGGATTTGTAAAGTTGGGATGGTTCAGTATATTGAAGAACTCGGCCCGGAATTGGGCAGTAAGCCGCTCCTGGAACTTAAATGATTTGGTTACGGACATATCCCAATTGCGGAGACCAGAATCACGCCAGATATTGCGCGCCGATGTGCCGAAAGTTCCAAACGCAGGAGCGAACAAAACGGAATGTCCTTGGAAATAACAGCCAAAAGTATCCAGCTGGCTCTCTGTAAGCGCGTTCACGCTATTCGCGGCATTAAAACACGCGGTCGCTGCTGCAGCGTTGAAGGAACTGGATGAGTTTACCGGCCCTGCCGGAGTCGTTTGCGAACACGTAACGGCAGCAGGAGACTCAAATGTTCCAGCGCAAAATGGAATCGAAGAATTGCCCGATTTGAAGTCGCTCGGGTTGCCGGAAAAATCCCAACGATCCGTATTCTCACCGGTCCCGCTGATGTTGTTCGATTGATCATTCCCGTACCATGGCTGGCCGGTCTGCAGCGTTACAACGGAATTGAGCTCCCAACCTTCCAGAAGTTGCCCCGGCGCTTTCTTTCTCGGAATCGCGTAGGTGACTGAAAATGTGAAGCGATGTTTTATATCGAAGTCGCTGCTCGCATATTCAAGGGCTGGACTATTGCTGTCCTGAGGAAGGAATTGGCCGATATTGTAAGAATCATCGTCGAGGGAGTGAGAATACGTGTAGGAGGCCAGGAAAGAGAGTCCGTGCGCAGTCCGCTGTTGGAGTGTCGCTTGCAGGCCGTTGTAATTTGACTTGTAGAGGTTTGACAGGACAAGAATGGACCCCAGGTAAGGGAACTTGGTGTTCAACGGGAGGGCATCCTGCACCGCATTGGGGCCGGCGTTATTTGCGCCAACACCAGGGCAGCCATTCGGGTCAGCGATTTGAGCCGCCGTCAGAGGGGTATTCAAGCAATACGCCGCGCCCAGGGGGGACTGATTGATGTCTCTGATTCCGTTCAGCCTTGAGCCATGACTACCCACGTAAGAAACGTCGACAGAGAGATCATTCGTAAGGGCATGCTGTACACCCAAGGTCCAGTTGGTGACATAGGGCGTACGGAAGTTATGATCAATTACAGCGAGCGAGCAGGGAGAGGTGGGGTTACCAAGGCTGTCGTTGCTTCCGTCGCCGCACTCAACAGTGTTCGCCCCTGAGAAAATAGGCACGCTGGAACTGTTATTCTGCCAGTTCGAGGCCAACGTTGATCCAGAGCCGCCCGGTACTCTGACATTGGCGACGGCATTCGTACCCGTGCCGGAAGTCGAAGCGCCGTTCACGACAATTGTCGCTCCTGTGGGCACCGTAGCAACGCCGCCAGTGACGTTCACAGCGTTTCCGGCCACGCCAGTAAAAGTTTGCATCGGTAACAACGTATTGAAAATGATGCCAGCTCCGGCGCGAATTACAGTTGTTCCCTTGCCCGTAAGGTCCCAAGCCAAACCCAACCGCGGAGCGAAATTTTTATGGTCCGGATTATAGAGAGACTTGATCTGTTTGCCGACTTGCACCATGCCAAGGGTGGGATCGAAGCCGCCCAGGAGATTGTTCGCTTCCGCCATAGGAGAGGCATAGTCATAACGCAGTCCGAGATTAGCGGTCACTCTTGGAAGGACACGCCAATCGTCTTGAATCGAGAGAGCATACGCCCATTGGCTTAACTGCCGCGCCGGGCTCCCGGATTGAATCGTCGCGAAAGATGGAACCCCGGCCAGCAGGTCTTCGAGTGGAGTGGAACCTGAGAAGGCATGGTTGCCGCCCTTGAAATTAATCGAGCCTTTGGCCGCGCCAAACTGAGACGGGTCGGCCAGGTTGCGACGGAAGTCTCCGCCGAATTTGAAGGCATGATTGCCACGCAGATAAGAAACGTAATCTACAAATTGGAAAACAGTGTCAGGACCAAACCTGTATGGCCAGCCCGGAGAGCCTCCTAAAGCAGTAAAAGGCCCGACTCTAATAATCGGCAATGAACCCGTGGTTGTCACGCCAGTAAAGATGCCATAGTTTGATGCCGGCACACTGGAATCGACCTGCTGGCTCATTCTGTTCATACGTACAAAACCGAAGCGAGCCGAATTCACCCATTGCGAACTGGGAGCCCAAGTCCAATTTACTCCCACCACGCGAGGCCTGTTTTCTTGCACGGACAGCCACTGTGGTTCCAGATAGACGACGTCCTCGGCTGTGATTAGACCCGCGCTTTGGAAATACATACCATTCAGCGTGTTGTGATCATTGATGTGGTAATCGATCTTCAACACGCCGTTGTCGGATCTGAATACGCTGGGAAAACCTTGTGCTAATGACGGGGAGGCACCAGCATTGGTCGGGTACAAGCCCCCCGTGCAAGTGTAAGCCGTCCCAGCCCCTGTCGGAGGAGTACAACCCGTCAACTTAAGGCTGAGGGCGCTCGGCTGCAGACCGTTCGCAATCAAATCAGAAATCGCGTCGGGCAAGCTATTGGCACAATCGCCTGCAGTGACAATCGTGCAGCCGCCGTCTTTCAAACCGTTCACGCCGGGTTGTGGGAGCACCTCGGGAACGGTGGCAAAAAAAAGATTTCCAACGCTGTAACTTTCCGCCTCGTAGCCCAAGAAATAGAAAAGTTTGTCTTTCTTGATGGGCCCGCCGACTGTCGCGCCGTACTGTTCGAGAGCCACGGCCCGTTTGGGAAGAGAGGTGTCGTCGAAGTAATTCCGCGCGTCCATGGCGCTGTCGCGTCCGAATGCGTATGCCGTGCCGTGAATGCTATTCGTTCCCGATTTTATTCCGACATTGACGACGGCGCCTGGCTTTCCGCCGTATTCGGCCTTGGGATTTTCCTCGATTTTCACTTCCTGGATGGCGTCAATCGGCATGATCGTGGCTGCATCGCCCGCCACTCCCGGCCCATTAATTATGGTGAGGCCCTGCAGAGGGTTGTCGTTGGTCAGGCCGTCGAGGATGAACTGGTTTTCTTCGGGGCGGCTGCCATTGGTGCTCATGGTCCACCCACCGCCGCCGGGATAAATCATCATTCCGGGGCGCAACGTCAGAAGGTTCTGATAGCTGCGGCCCATCATAGGCAGGTCATTGATGGTTTCGTTGCTTAGCGTGCCGCCGAGAGTGGCGTTGGTGGTTTCGACGAGCGGAAGCTCTTCCGTGACCGTGATCGTCTGGGTCTGCTCGCCGGGTTCGAGGGACAAATCGACGCGAACATCCTGGTTCACTTCCAATGCGATGTTTTGCCGTTCCACAGTCTTGAAGCCCTTGAATTCAGCGCGGACGCTATACTTGCCGGGAAGCAAGCTGGGCGCCACGTATTCGCCGGACTGATCCGTGATTAAGGTTCGCGTGATGCCGCGTTGCACATCGAGGACTGTCACCGTGGCACCGGCAAGGAATCCGCCGGTTTGGTCAGTGATGGAGCCGAGAATGCGGCCCGCGCTGCCTTGTGAGAACAGCGGGAGGGACACCAGTAACACAGCCACAGTTGCCGCCAACACACGAATGCAATGACCGGTTTTCAAGCGGAAGAACTTCATACCCACCCCCCCATTTTAATCAATGCACCGCAAGGACTATCGCTGTTCCAATTGCCTGAGCGACGCAAATTCGGAGTCCGGCACACACCACCTGCATCCGAACGTGCAATTCGTATATCACCGCAAAATTAGAAGCGTCAAGTTTAATTCCAATGATTCCAATTCGATGTTTCCGTAAGGGAGATCGGGTGCTCCCTGAAATGGCTTGCCGCCTAAATGCAATGCCCAACTCATTGAATCGGGATACACTTATGTGTATAGTTTGAAATTAACGGCAAACCTGAATCCGGCGAGCCATCGTTGCGTTAGGAGAGTCCATGCGATCCATGAGCAAGCTTGCGGCCCTGGTAAGTTTTCTGATCCTTTTTTCTTCCTCCGCTTTTTCCGCGACGGTCACCGGCACGGTGAAGGGGCCAGACGGTGCGCCGTTTGAAGGCGCGTTTGTGCTGACCGTTAACGCCAAGACGAAAGTTAGCGTCAGCGTGCTTTCCGACAAGCAGGGGCGCTACCGGGTGGAGAACCTCCCGGCCGGAGAGTACCAGGTACGCGTGCGAGCCGTTGGATTCACTGCGGATCCCCACAGCGCCGTGACGCTCGCCGCGGACCAAAATATTTCGTTTGAATTTGCGCTGAAACCAGGAACGGTTCGCTGGAGCGACCTGAATCTGTATCAAGGCAAGCAGCTCATGCCGGACGCAAAAGGGAAAGAAGTCCTTTCCACCAACTGTTTTATTTGCCATGGATTTCAGACCCGCATGGCCGCGGTGCGCCGCGACGAGGATGGCTGGCGCGACCGCGTCAACTACATGCGCGACGCCATGGCCTTTCAATTGTCCGAGAGATTTAATGACGATAAAGCTAACCAAGTGATAACTTATCTGAATACCGTGTTCGGGACGGATTCCACCGTCCCGCGCAGCCCGGCGGAACTTCCGGCGTACAAAGATACCGTGCGGCCATTTGCCGATGACGCTATGAATATCGTTTACGTCGAGTATGACGTTTCCGGCTCCAAAGGCCTGCCCTGGAGCGCTGCCCCCGACAAGGACGGGAATCTGTGGATCCCCTTTTATGGCCGGGGAAACGAAGTCGCCAGGCTGAACCCAAAGACGGCCGAAGTCACGCGCTTCCCGCTGCCCTTTGACGAAACCGCCGGCGTGCACTCGGCCGTGCCGGGGCCCGATGGGATGGTTTATTTCACCGAGTTTGCGTTGAACAAACTGGCGAAGCTCGACCCTCGCACGGGAAAGATTACCGAATTTCAGGACTCCGTGGTTGTGCCGGGCGAGCGCGCGGACAAACATACAGTTCGCGTGGATGCCAAGGGAAATCTGTGGTCCTCCGGCAGCCCGGTGAGCAAATTCGATCAGGAAACAGGCAAGTATACGCACTTCATGGATGCGCCGTCGTCCTATGGCATTACCTTCGACAAGGAGGGAAATGTCTGGTTTTGCGTGCTGAAGAAAGACGGAAAAATCGGCAGGATCGACGCCAAAACGGAAAAGTTGACGCAGTGGTCCCCACCGACGCAGGGCACCCCGCAACGGCTGGCGCTCGATTCCGACGGAATCGTATGGTTCGGCGAACGGACCGGAAACAAGATCGGGCGGTTCGATCCGAAGACGGAAACGTTCAAGGAATACCCGTTGCCGGGCCCGGCAGCAACGCCGTACGCGCTCATCGTCGGAAAGGACAATGGGATCTGGTATGCCTCAACGGACCAGGATTTGATCGGGCGCCTGGATCCGAATACCGGCAAAGTGATCGAATATCCATTCCCGCATTCCGAAGCCATGATGCGCGAGTTTTTCCTCGACTCTCAAGGGCACATCTGGTTCGCCACGCCTACGAATAACAAGGTGGGATACTTCTACCTCGCCAGCGCCAATGAACGGGCCAGCAAATGAGCAATTAATCTGTGCTACTTATTTCGCGAGCGTCTTGAGTTCGGATTTTGTTAACGAGCAGCGAGGACGAAGGTCATGTGGCGCCGGCGTCCCGCCGGCGCCACGAAACCACGTCTCCATGCCCGCCGAGCGGGTGGGCTATTTGCGCATTGGCGGGGCGTCGCCCGCGGGTTTTCGAACTACATCGTCATACGTTTTCGTTTCTTCCACCACGCAAAACCATTCGCCAAATTCCCAGGACGACTCTAATTTGTGGAGTTTGGGCGGACTAACCCAGGTCTTGGTGTAGGCCTTGGGATCGTCAATCGTGATGGCCAGTTCCAGGGTGTCATGATTCAAGCGCCGATAGCGCTCGGTGAGATGCATTTTCTCGCTGCGCGGATCGCCGTAGGGATCGGCCCAGATCTTGTCGTTAAAACCGATGGTGTCGACAACGAAAGTATCTCCGTCCCACCTGCCAACCGAGTACCCGAGCCAATTGGGGTCGGGATCTTTAGGAAGCTCTCGCCCGTCCGTCCAAATGGTACGCCAAACGTGATACTCCTCGAAGAGCATCAGCACGCGCCCGGGAATTTGGATGATCTCAAATGGGTTGGGAAGAGTGAGAAGCCGCGGAGGGCCTGTGGGGTCACAGCGCAGGACCGGATCGTTTTCCTTTCCCGGAACGGCCCTGGGCCCAATTAAGGGAAAAGCGGCATTGAATCTTGCCTGCCCCCAGGCAGTCAACGGAGGGCGAAACTTTTCGTTCACGGCATCCATTCCGAGGGCTCCCGGCACATTGTCGCGGGGGTACTGCATCCAGATTCCAGACAGATCGTGCGAAAGGGCCGGAGATGCGCTGGACGGCGTGTCCGCCGCCTTTGCCGCTCCAGATTTCTGCGCAGTCTGGGCGAACGCGATCGAGGAGAAGGCAAGAAACAATCCGAGGAAAGTAAACGAACAGCCGCCTCCAACGGTCAATACGGCAGGGGCTTTGCAGCGCGAGTGCATTTGTTTATCGCACCGGCGATTGAGAACCCGTTTCTCGAGGAAAGCGGTTTTCGCTTTCAAAGGCTTCCCTTTCCGGATCGCGGCGTTAGGCGTTCGCAGGGGCGCCCAGTTTTGCCAGCTGTGGCAAAATGACAGTGGGACCGTACTTCCGAGCGCTTTATGTGTCAAGAAGCTTATTGCGATTCTTATGTTCCGCTTTAATTCGAGGGAATACGATGCCTTGAAAACGAGGAATAGGGCGTCACCCGGAAACACCATTCTCCTGAATGGCGCTCCCGGGATTCATCCCTTACGATTCGTGCCCGGTCTGCGTAGTTTTGTTTTGTGGGTCCTGTCGGCTTCTCAGCCCGCGGCTTCCGCGGTTGACTTCGCGGGGACCTCCGATGCCGCACCTGTGGACTTGACGTTAATTTCGAGGCCGTTTTTGTTCATGTCGAATCTTTGCTTGCGGTCCAGGCTTTTTACAAACTCGCGCGTGGCCTTGGCGACGCCTCCAGGAAGATTCGACGCATCCACTTTTACCGTCGATTCCACCGTTTCCTCATTTCGATCGCGATAACTGAATCGCACCTCAAACGTTTTCATGCTGATCTCCTCCCTTTTCAGAAGTTTTAAAATAAATCTGTCTCGCGTTTTTCAAAACAGACGAAGGTTTCAACGCTGCCGGAATCCTTAAGCCCGGCGACGCTTTCGACTGGTAGCTTTCTTTTGGGACTTCTTCGGTTTCGAGGCCTTCATCTCCGCCTTGAGCGCCTCGTTTTCTCTCTCTAAGTCATCACGGGCGGCGGTAACTGTTTCAAGATTATTTCCCAGCTGGCCGTTCTGTTTCTGAAGGTCGGCCACCTGGGCTTTCAATTGTTCATTCTCCTGGAGGGTCTTTGTATCCTTGCACGCGGCTAAGGACAAACTGAACCCAACGGCCACAACAAGGCTCGCCAAAGTGCTCTTGCGCGTCATGCGCCTTCCTTCCATCGCTAGGATTTGAACCACAGCTGGAGCAGTCAATAGCGGGTGAGGTGGGGAGACTCCGCCGACAACTCAGTCAGCGTAGCGGAGTTTGCTGGCGGGCGCAAGTCTGATAACACAAATTTGTTTTCTTTACCCTTCAATCGCCGGCGTTACGCATTATCGCGAGCGGGCTTCAATCCAGTGCGAGAGGCGGAGTCCAGTGGTGGTTGAAGAAATATACCTCGTAAGACCGATGGATTCTCTACAGCACAAAGGAGACGTAGATGAGTTGTCCGTATCGTTCAATTAACAGAACGACTGCATCGCCTGTCGCTAGATTTGCCAAGCCTTCGCGCAAATCGGCCATGCCGGTCACTGTGACACCGTTCAATCCATGGATCACGTCTCCTGTTTGGAGCGGAACCTCCGCGATACCGGATCCCAAAGTCTTGGCCGCGACAATTATGCCACTGGGAATTCTCAGTTCGGGTAACGAGCGGGCCAAATCAGGATTGAGTTCGATCCCAAGAATGCCTAGATGGGCCACGAGGTTTTTTACCGGGTCGACCGAATCCACCAGACTGTCCACTTTGTGGGGCCGCTCGGCGAGAGAAACATCCAATTGCAGGCGGTCTGAGCCGCGGAGGACTTCGAGCTTCGCATGCTCTCCGCTCCCATGCATATAAAGGCTTTGACTAAACAAGGGAAGGCTTCCAGTTCGTGTCCCGTCTACTCTCACAATGATATCTTGAATTCTCAGGCCCGCGCGATCCGCGGGCCCCCCGGGAACAACATCTGAGACAATCACGCCGAAATCTCGCGGCAAGTGCAGTCCGGCAGCCAATTCTGGCGTGATGGTTTGAAGGATGGCGCCGATTTCAGGCTCGTGGATATGACCATACTTTAGAAGCTGCGGATAGGCGAAGGCCACGACGCCCGCCGGAATCGCGAAACCCAATCCCTGATTCCCGCCCGAGCTGGACAAGATGAATGTGTTAATTCCCACCAGTTCGCCATCGGCGTCCAACAGGGGCCCGCCGCTGTTGCCTGGATTGATGGGCGTGTCTGTCTGAACGTAGACCAGGGGGCTATCAGGGTCGGGTTGCCGTGCAACGGCGCTCACCACCCCCATGGTCACGCTGTTTCGCAGTCCTTGGGGGCTTCCGAACGCAAAGACCATTTCGCCTTGCCTTGGCGGCACAGCCTTGCGGATCGGGATCGCGGGCAATTGGTGCGCTTCAATCTTGACCACGGCGAGATCGAGCTGGCGCGCGACGCCGACAATCCGAGCGTCGTAAGTCTGTTCGCGGTTCGCCTGAATCGTGTCAGACGCGTTCTGAGCGACGGGAAGTGGAGGGACGATCACCTGGATTTTCTCCGCGCCTTTCACCACGTGGGCGTTAGTCACGATGTAGCCATCGGGATCCACGATCACACCCGAGCCAATGGTCCGCTCTTTTCCGATCACCACGCTCATCTGCCCCCGATCTGTATCCTCGGTGGAGGTGTAACCCGAAACAAGGATTTGTACGACGCTTGGCGAGACGCGCTGAACCAGGGCTTCAATGGATTCATTTAGCTGGTGCAAGGCATCTGGAACATGCGCGGCCTGCGGGGTTTGTCCCTGCGCTCGCGGCGCGAAAAACAAGCCCGCAACGATCAGAGCCTTCGCGATCCATGCGCCGCCCGCGTGGCGCTTGCTGCCGTCATTTTTGGAGATATTCATAGCGTCACCCAGTTAGACGCTATTTGGGCATTCCAGGATTCGGTCATCTCGCTGATTTCCACGGATGGCGGGAATTTGGCCGTTGACAAGAAATTCTAACCGTCCAATCGCGGAGGAAATTATGCACACCTTGTTATTTTCACACCGATAATGCGTAGAATAGTAAGGAGAAGGGTAAATCATGGACCGACGAGAACTGTTTCTTATGGCTCTTATCGCAATGGCGTCGCTGGTGGTTGCGGGCGCTGGCACCAATCTTATTGCGCGGCAGACGGGGCATCAAAATCAGCAGCAAAAGCCGGGCGGCGATTCCGGGCAGAATCAGAATATGCCTGGCATGGACAATAGCATGCCTGGCATGGACATGGATCACGACATGCCCGGCATGAAGATGGGCCAGGGCACGGACGAGAAAAATCAGCAAGCCGAGCACGGCGCCATGGACGCGATGAGCCACATGCACCATCACCAGATGGGTCCGCACATGTACATGACCAAGTTGCGCACCGCGACGCCGCAGGATTGGGCCAAGGCCGACGAGATCGCGGGCGAATTGCGCGAGTCCATCGAGAAGTACAAGGACTACCACGCCGCGCTCGCCGACGGCTTTCGCATTTTCATGCCCAATCTTCCGCAGACTGAATATCACTTCACGAATTATTACAACGGCTTCCTCGAATCGTTCAGCTTCGATCCCACTCGGCCCACTTCCCTTCTCTATAAAAAAACGCAAACCGGCTACGACCTGATCGGCGCGATGTACACCATGCCCAAGCGCGTGACTGAGGAACAATTGAACGAGCGCGTCCCGCTCAGCATCGCGCAATGGCACCTGCACACGAAACTCTGCGTTCCCCCGAAGGGCGAGCGCGCCGGCACCGACTGGACCAAATTCGGATTGCAGGGCTCCATCCTGACCAAGGAAGCTTGCACTGAAGCCGGCGGGACGTTCTATCCCGTGATTTTTGGGTGGATGGTTCATGTCTATCCGTTCGAGAGTTCCCGCGAAAAAATCTGGGGGCAGTAGCGCTGGCGCTCTTGCGTGTGCCGTATTGAAAGCTGTTCAGGCGGGCTAGCCGGCTCGGCGATTGCAAGAATTGCATGGCCAGGAGTGGCTGTGCCGCGAAAAACCGGCGCGGATCGTTCACCCTCTACTCATCTAGTTGTCACCAAACTTTTACATTGTGTGCGTATAATAGACGGCCGGGAGACTCAAGTGACCTCGCGCCCCCTATCCACCGTTGAACAGTCGCCCGACAATCCTGTGCAAATCTCTGAGGAGCCCTCATTTCAGCTTGAGCCCTCCCGAAAGTACCCGGGCGCACTGATCGTTGTGGAAGGGATCGATGGGTCCGGCAAGAGCACGCAACTGTACCTGTTGAAACGCTGGCTGGAAATCGGCGGGTATCGCCTTCATTTTACAGAGTGGAATTCCTCGCCGCTGGTCAAGTCCGCCACGCGCCGCGGAAAGCAGCGGCGGCTTCTGACGCCCACCACTTTCTCCCTGCTCCATGCCGCGGATTTTGCCGACCGCTGTGAACGGCAGATCCTGCCGCTGCTGCACAGCGGGTACCTCGTGCTTGCGGATCGCTATATTTACACCGCGTTTGCGCGCGATGCAGCGCGAAACTGTTCCCCGCGCTGGCTGCGCAATCTCTACCGCTTTGCGCCGGTTCCGGACATCACGTTTTATTTCCGCGCCCCGCTCGATGTGGCCGTCAAACGAATCATGAGCGGCCGCCCCAAGCTGAAGTACTACGAAGCGGGCATGGACTTGAACCTCTCCCTGGACCGCGCCGAAAGTTTCCGAATTTTTCAGGGGCGCATCCTGGCTCAATATGACGAAATGATCGAATCGGACAAATTCGTGGTGATGGACGGCACGCTGCCGGTGAATTCGCTGCAAAAGCAGATGCGCCAGATGGTGAAGGCGCGCATCGATTTGGCGCGATTTGCTCCCAAAAAGTCCGCGCGGAGAGCCCTGTGAAATCCGCCAAAACGAATCGAAAGAATGGCCACTTGAAAAAAGGGGCGTTTCCCTCGGGCGCTGCCCCGCGCAATTATGGTTTGCCCCTTCCCGGCCTGAACGATGAGGAATTCGGCGGGTCCCTTATCGTCATAGAAGGCATGGACGGTTCGGGCCGCTCGACTCAGATTGCCCTGCTGACGGAATGGCTCGAGTCCGAAGGCTTCGCAGTGGAGACCATGGGACTGCGCCGTTCCGGCCTGGTGGCGAAAGATATCGACGCGCTGCTGGCTGAAAATACGATTACGCGGATGACGCTCACGCTGATGTACGCCACCGATTTCTACGACCAGCTCGAGCACCGCATCATCCCCGCGCTGCGTTCCGATTTTGTTGTCCTCGCGGACCGCTACTTTTATACTTTGATTGCCCGCGCGGTAGCCCGCGGCATCGAGCGCGACTACCTGAACGGGCTTTACGAAATGGCCATTCGCCCCGATCTCACGTTCTGGCTCAATGTGCGCCCGGAAGTGGCGTTCGAGCGCGAGTTTCGCAAATCGCATGCCATCAGCTATTGGGAGTCCGGACGGGACCTTTCGCTCTCCGACGATTTGTTTCAGTCCTTCATCCTGTACCAGGCCAAGATCAAAAAAGAATTTGAATCGCTCTCCGTGCGCCACGGTTTTCTGGCGCTGGACGGCGAGGCAAGCGTCGTTTCCGTCAATACGGAATTGCGGAAGCGTATTGCCGCCCATCTTGGCATTCAACGCACGCACTACCGGCCATCCGCGGCGCTGGCCCCACTGTGGCGTTAAGACTTCGCAAACCCATCCAACTCGCGGCGATCGACGCCGGATCCAATGCCTTTCGCCTGATGATCGCGCGCATCCACTCCGCCGACGATTGGGAGATTGTGGAATCGGTTCGCGCGCCGGTGCGCCTCGGCCATTCGGTATTTACCTCCGGTGAATTTGACCGCAAGACCTTGCGCGACGCCACCGCCGCATTTCGCGAATTTCGCAACATCATGGATGCGCGCGGCGTCAGCGCATACCGCGCCGTGACCACCAGCGCCGCGCGCGAAGCCCTCAATCGCCACGTTTTAATCGAACGAATCCGCCATCAAGCCAAAATCGATTTGGAAGTTATCTCCGGCGATGAAGAAGCGCGCCTCGTGCGCATCGCCGTCCTCCGCGCCCTGCGCGATCTCGATCCGCCGCGCTTCATTCTCGACCTAGGCGGCGGCAGCCTCGAGCTCAATGAATTGCGGCGCGGGGTCCTGCAGGAAAGTATCGGCCTGCCTCTCGGAACCGTCCGATTGATGGAAGCTTTTCACACGCAGGGCGTGATTCACGAACACACCGCGAATGAGATTCGCCTGCACGTCCTTTCCGTGCTGCAAAGCGCCCTGCCCTGCCGTCCGCGGCCCTCCGGGGCTTATACCGTTGCCTGCGGGGGCAACGCGGAAACTCTCGCCGGTCTGGCTTCGGGCCCCAGAGTAGGCAGCTTTACTACACTGAATTCCCGATTGCTGCGCGACCGGCTCTGGCAGATTCTCCAGCTCAACGTGGAAGAAAGAATGAAGGCGTTTTCGGTGCGGCGTGACCGCGCCGAGGTAATGGGAGTTGCGGCGATCGTCCTTGTGACCGTGGCATGGTGGCTGCGCTTGCGCCAGATGATCGCCCCTCGCGTGGGAGTGCGTGAGGGCCTGCTGTACGAACTCGCCTCCGCGCAGATGGGTCCAGCCGGACTAACGGAAGAGCAACGCAAACGCTCGCAAGAAATGCTCGCGGGCGCAGAGTCCTTTGCCGGCCGGGTGCGCTGCGATCTAAAACATGCGGACCAGGTCCAGGCGCTCGCCTTGCAGCTCTTTGATCAGTTGTGGCCGTATCATCATCTGGATTTTGAAGCGCGAACCATTCTTGCCGCAGCCGCGATGCTTCACGATTGTGGCGTGCTCATCAACCGCAAAGCGCACCACCGCCACGGCGAATATCTCATCCACAACGCGAAAATTCCGGGATTGGGCGGCTGGACGAAAAACATGACGGCCTGCCTGGTGCGTTATCACAACAGAAAATCCGAGCCCAGCACGGCGCATGCGGTGTTCGCCACGCTCAATCGGGAACAGAGAAAGAAAACACGCATTCTGGCTGGAATGCTGCGCCTGGCCGAGCGCCTGGAGAGCGACCACCGGCAAGGCATCTCCAGACTCACCGTCGAGGGCGGCCCGCGCGATGTGCGCATCCATGTGGAAATGCGCGACGCTTCGCGGCTGAACCTTGCGGGTATCGAAAGAAAAGCGCGCCTCCTTGAAAGGGAGTTGAATTTGCGCCTGTCGTTTCAGCGGGTCTTGATGGTTGAGAAGGAGAGGGTCGCGTAATGATGGAACTTTATCTTATCCGTCATGGAATCGCCGTGGACCGCGAAGATCCCAATTGTCCCCCCGATACGGAGCGTCCCCTCACTCCGAAAGGAATGAAACGCTCTCACGCCGCGGCGCTCGGCTTTCGCGCTCTGGATGTAAAACCGAGCGCTGTTCTGACCAGCCCATGGCTGCGCGCCGTGCAAACCGCGGAAATCTTTTGCGAAACGATCGGCTATCCATCCAAGAAAATCATACGGACGGACGCATTGAAAGGCACCAGTGCTCCGTCCGAATTGTTGCGGGAACTGCAATCGATGAAAGCCAGGGTTGTACTGTGCTTCGGCCACGAACCGCACCTGCATCTGGTGATCGGCCATGTCCTCCACACCACCGCGAAAATCACGGAACTAAAGAAAGCGGGCTTCGCGCTTTTGGAGTTGGAGCGCATCTCACCGCCTCAGGGACGATTGCTCGCTCTCTACCCCGCGAGCACGCTGCGCCTGCTCGCAAAATAAAGTAGCGCAAGCTTCAGCCTGTGGGGGTTGGCGGAGGCACGCTTGAGCCTGCGCCTACCAACCCCTACAGGCTGAAGCCTGCGCTACTTAGGACCGCTCAACCAATCTCCGCCCAACGAAAACAGGTGCGGAGATGATCGTTCACCATGCCGGTGGCCTGCATGAAGGCGTAGCAAATAGTTGAGCCGACAAAACGAAAGCCGCGTTTTTTCAAATCCCAGCTCATGGCGTCGGATTCCCCGGTTCGAGTCGGGACATCTTTTAGTCCGCGGCGCGCCTGCCGCAGCGTTTTCCCGCCGGTGAATTGCCAGATGTAGGCGTCGAAGCTGCCGAATTCGCGCTGCACTTCGAGAAACGCCTGCGCGTTGGAAATGGTGGAAAAAATTTTCAGTCTATTTCGTATGATGCCCGGATCGGCAAGCAGCGCGCGCACTTTTCGCGCGTCATATCCAGCGATTTTAGAAGCGTCAAAGCCATCGAAGACCTCGCGGTAACGGTCGCGTTTCCGCAGCACGGTCTCCCAACTCAATCCAGCCTGCGCGCCCTCCAGGATCAGGAATTCGAAGAGGCGGAGATCTTCGTGCACCGGCACACCCCATTCTTCGTCATGGTAGCGAATCATGACGTCGCTTTGCGCCCAATGGCAGCGTCGCCGGGAAGGCTGCGGCTTCCCGGCGCCCGTTCGATGTGGCATGGTGAGCTTACGTGAGGTGGCGCTGAACGGCTTTCTCGATCTGGTCGCGAGGGACCGCGCCGACGACTTGCTCGGCGACCTGCCCGCCCTTGAAGATGAGCAGGGTTGGGATGCCGCGGATGTTGAACTGTCCGGCGGAGTTGGTATTTTCGTCGACGTTCAATTTCACGACTTTAATTTTTCCCGCGTAGGCGGTGGCCACCTCGGCCACGGTGGGAGCCAGCATCAGGCATGGCCTGCACCACTCCGCCCAGAAATCCACCATCACGGGCTGAGTCTTGCTGGCCTCGATGACTTCCGCCTGAAAAGTGCTGTCCGTTACATTGCTTACATTATCTGCCATGAGAACCCTTTCCGATGGGAATTACCGGCGACATCTTAGCCGATTTTGCCCTGAATTCATTAGATGAAGTTGCACCTTTTTGGTTTCTGGATTTCCAGGCAGCTTCGTACAGCTTGGCATACTCCGCCGCCGAGACTTGCCAGGAGAAATCCTTGGCCATGCCGTTCAACTGGATTCGCCGCCATACCGCCGGCTCATTCCGGAAAACAGAAAGCGCCTCGTGGATGGCCGCAAGGAGCGATGGACCATCATACGCCTGAAACTTAAATCCCGTCCCGCGTCCTTTTTCCGGATCGAAGTCCTCGATCGTATTGTCCAGGCCTCCCGTGGCCCGCACCACCGGCACAGTTCCGTACTTCAAACTGTAAATCTGGTTCAAGCCGCAGGGCTCATACCGCGAAGGCATCAGGAAAATATCCGCCCCGGCTTCGACTTTGTGCGCCAGAACGTTGTCATAGGCCACTCTCACGCTGAATTTTGCGGGATAGGCCTTGGCCAGTTCGCGGAACAGTTTTTCGTATTTCGCTTCCCCGGCGCCGAGAGCGGTGACCGCCAGGTCTTCTTCCAGCAAAGTGGCGGCAATTTGTTCGATCAGATCAAAACCTTTCTGGCCGGCAAAGCGCGAAACGATGCCGAGCACCGGTTTGTTCACATTTTCCGGCGGCAGGCCGAACACCTCGAGCAGATTCTTTTTGCAGGCGAGCTTGCCCGACAGGTCCTTCGGCGAATAGCGTGAGGCAATCACTTTGTCGCGCTCAGGACTCCACGCCGAATAGTCCACGCCGTTCAAAATTCCGACCAGCCGGTCGCCGCGATTCCTCACCACGCCATCCAGACCGTGGCCGTATTCCACGGTCTTTATTTCTTCGGCGTATTTCGGGCTCACCGTTGTCAGGTAGTCGGAAAAAATCAGCGCGCCTTTCAGGAAATTGACCCGTCCGAAGAACTCCATCCCGTCAATGCCGAAAAGGCTATCCGGCAAACCGATTTTCTTCATCGTGTCTCGCGGAAACGCGCCGTGATAGCCCATGTTGTGGATGGTAAAAACCACGGGCAATTCCCGGACCGCTTCGTCCTTCTCATACCGCGTCCGCAAAAACACCGGCACCAGGCCCGCTTGCCAGTCATGGCAGTGGATTACGTCGGGCATCCATACGTGTTTGCAGAATTCGATGGCCGCTCCGCAAAATTCCGCAAAGCGTTCGGCGTTGTCCGGATAATCCTTCCCGGCCATGCCGTACAGTTGCTCGCGATCGAAGTATTCCGGATCATCCACGAAATAATAGTAGACTCCGTGCAGCGTTCCACCCTCCTCGATGGCCGGAAATCGCAGGCCCTCTCCAGCAGGGATCGTAAGGCTGTGCACGGTCACCGAAAGCGCGCGCGTATTGCGGTAACGCGGAAGCAGCACGGTCACTTCATGGCCGAGCGCAGCCAGCGATTTCGGCAGCGCTTCGATCACGTCCGCCAGACCGCCCGTCTTCGAGAATGGAAGTCCTTCCGATGCGACAAAAAGTATTTTCATGGCGAATTCGAAGCTTCCAACGTACTGAAACACTGTTCCGTCGTCAAGGATGGCTGCCGCCGATGCCCGGGTCGGGTACGAGTGAAACGCAGTTTAGTGGCGCGGGCTTCAGCCTGCGTGGGTTCGTCCTTGCAAGGACCAAAACCCGCAAGCTGAAGCATGCGCCACTTGAAATTGGATGTAGAATCGGTTTTTCTGTACTGGGCAGGTACCGGCAGAGCCGTAATTTGCCGACCGCCAATACATCCCTACTCTAGTGAGGTGAAGTCATGGGCAGCGTAAAACCGATTCCCGAGGGATATCACAGCGTCACACCGTACCTGTATGTCCGAGGCGCGAGCGCCGGAATCGATTTTTACAAGAACGTCTTCGGTGCGGCGGAAATCGTTCGCATGGCAGGACCTGACGGAAGAATCATGCATGCGGAACTGAAAATTGGCGACTCGATCGTGATGCTCGCCGACGAGAATCCGCACATGGGTATGTTCAGCCCGCAAACGGTAGGCGGCTTTTCCACGGGCTTGCACCTATATGTTGAAAATGTCGATGCCGTGGTCAAGAAAATGACTGATAACGGAGCCAAAATTCTCCGGCCGATCAAAAACCAATTTTATGGCGATCGCTCCGCATCGCTGCTCGATCCCTTTGGCCACATGTGGTCTGTGGCCTCACATATTGAGGACGTTTCGCCCGAGGAAATGAAGAAGCGCATGACGGCAGCGGTGAGCCAGACGGCAGGGTCATAGCAACTAACGGGGCGGGCGTTGGTAGCGCCGGCGATTTTTGTAGCTGCGTTGCGGCGCAAAACTGCCGGCGGGACGCCGGCGCCACAAAACCGGCAGCACCACTTCGCGATTGGGCGGAACACAAGTTCAAACCGCATTCGCCGCTGGAAATTCCGGCCAGAGTTCGTCGCGAGGCTGTGATTGTGCTCCCCTCTTGGTACACTTCCCTGTCATGTCTCGCCAGAAGCTAGGGCAACACTTCCTCACAGACGCGAATTGGCAGGAAAGGATCGCGCGCGCGATTCGGATCGGCGATGGAGTGTGGATCGAAGTCGGCGCGGGGCATGGCGAGATGACGGTGCGCCTCGCGCAACGCGCCAGCAAAGTATTCGCAATCGAAATCGACCCGCGGCTTGCCAGACGGTTGCGTGAAGTCACTGCGCGTTACAAAAACTTGGAAGTCGCCGAATGCGATGTGATGGCCGTCGATCTAGGGAAACTGACCGGGGGCGGGCGTTTCTCCGTTTACGGAAATTTGCCTTACTACATTACCTCTCCGATATTGCATCGCCTCTTCGAGCACGCCGAACGGATTGCGGAAATACATATCGTGATTCAGTTCGAAGTCGCGGCAAGAATTGTCGCGCAGCCGGGAAGGCGCGATTACGGTTATCTCTCCGTGGTGTCACAGTGGTTCAGCAGTCCGGAAATCGCATTCCGGATACCTCCGGGTGCGTTTCGGCCGCCGCCCAAGGTTGCCTCCGCGCTCGTGAGTTTCCGCATGCCGGGAGCGCGCGCGAAACATTCCCTCGAGGATGAAAGTGCGTTCCTCGATTTCGTGAAGGAATGTTTCGCTCACAAGAGGAAGACGTTGCGCAACAATCTGCGCAGCCGGCTGGGGGTGCGCGCCGAGGACGTCTTGCGGGAGGCGGGCCTATCGCCAGATGTCCGCGCGGAACAACTCACCGTTTCGCAGTTCGCCGCGCTCTTCCGTTCGGCGCGATGACGCCGGCAAGTCCGGGCTTTTGCCTCCTCCGTGCCCTCTGTGTTGAAGTTTTTTCCGGATGTACGGATCGGCTCGAACACAGAGGAGACGGAGAACTCAACTCCGTTCGTCGCGCAAAACCTTGAAGAGACAGTCCGGATAGTCGGTGATAATTCCATCTATACCTGCGGCGATCAGACGCCTCATTTGTTCAGGTTCGTTAATCGTCCAGGCCACTGCCTGCAGGCCTGCGTGGTGCGCCTTTTCCACAACGTCGGGAGTGACGAGGTCTCCTCTCGCGACAAGCTGCCGCGCACCCGCTCGAACCGTGCGCTCAACCAAGTCTCCGGAGGGATGCTCGCACAAGAATCCGGTCATCATGGTGCTGTCCAGGCGGTGAACGGAGTCAAGTGTGGCCGGGTCAAAGGAAAGAATCACCACGCGTGCGGATGCGTTGTGGTCGCGTAATGTCGCCACCACAGCGTGCTCGATTCCCCAGGCCGGGCCGGATTTAATCTCGAGATAAAAAATAATGTCATGCTCTTTTGCGAAATCGAGGATTTCCTCGAGCGTAGGCACGCGTTCGCCGGAAAACTTCCCTGCGCCGTGATCGGCAAACCACGCGCCGGCATCGAGCGCGCGAATTTGCTCCAGCGTTTGCATATGCACCTGGCCCGTGCCGTTGGTGGTGCGATCCAGCGTGAAGTCATGGATGGCCACAACTCGGGCATCCCGTGAGAGTTGTAGATCAGTTTCAATGAAGGTCACGCCCAACTCCACGGCGCGGCGAAACGCGGCCATGGTATTTTCGGGCGCATGTCCGGAAGCGCCGCGATGCGCGATGGCCCAGATATTTTTGGTTCCCATTTCTTTTTGCCGTTGGCAGGACGCAATTTATCCCACAGCATTTGCCATGCTACCAGAATTACGCCGTGTGTCCGGAAACGTTCGTCGACCGTTGTGTCCAGGATGCCTTTTGAGATAACTCTGCATCTAAGGAAGTGAGGACATAAGTAATAGTGGCCTAGCGAGGCCGCGGAAAGGAGAGCTTCCATGAAAATGCATGGAAATCTTCTAAGGTTTTTATTTGCAATGGTTTTGGTTGGGTCAATGGCCCTCACCTGGGACGCTTCTGGCGTGAGCGCCGGAACCCGGACCAACCCCAACATTTCAGCAATCGCCAACCAGGTGCAACACAATTTGGCGATGCTTCCCTGGTATGGCGTATTTGACAATTTGGAATATCAAGTCAACGGCACTCAGGTGATTTTGAGCGGCCAGGTGATCAGCGAGCACGCCACCACGAAAGACGACGCCGGGAAATTTGTGCGGTCGATTCCCGGAGTGACTGATGTGGTCAACAACATCGAGGTGCTGCCGCCATCCAGATTCGACGATCAGATTCGCCGCGCCGAATATCGCGCCGTTTTTTCTCATGCGGACCTGGGACGGTACACCCTGGGAGCCATCCCGCAAGTTCACATCATCGTGAAGAATGGGCACGTGTCCCTCGAAGGCGTGGTCATGAACCAGATGGATAAGAATATCGCGGGGATCGTCGCGAATACTGTCCCTGGGGTCTTCTCGGTGGAAAACCACTTGCAAATCGGATAACACAACTCTCTCTCAATCAATCCAGGGGGCCCGAATTCTTCAGGGCCCTCTGCCTGATTGAGGGCTCGCCAAATGCCAACCTACTTTTTCGAGCGGTCTTTCAACAGGCCTTTTAATTCGGACATGAATTCCTTCACGTCCTTGAAATCCAGATAGACCGATGCGAAGCGCACATACGCAACCTTATCGAGTTTCTTGATTCGATTCATCAGGAGCTCGCCGATCTCGCTGGTTTTGCGCTCGCGCTCGGGCGCTTCATGGACAAAGCGCTCCACTTCATCCACCAGCGCTTCGAGCTTGGCGGTAGCCACGGGGCGTTTCTCGCACGATTTCAACAGCCCCTGCAGAATTTTCTGCCGGTCGAAGCGTTCCCGGCGGCCGTCTTTCTTGATCACCATGTAGGGGATTTCGTCGATGCGCTCGTAGGTCGTGTAACGCCGGCCGCACTTGAGGCATTCGCGGCGGCGGCGAATTAAATCGCCGGCGCGGCCCTCGCGCGAATCAATGACCTTGTCTTCCATCACCGAACAAAATGGGCACTTCACTGAGCCGAATCTCCTCGCAACTTTCCCTTTACCGCTGTGGAAGGCTTAACGCCATTCGCGCCCGGCACTGTTACGTGCTTGCCGGCCTCTTCCGCATCGGCTTCGGCACGCGCCAGTTTGCGTAATTCGCCAAAGGACATTCCCTCGTGGATCAGCAATGGGACTCCCACAACGGTGCACCCGGCAAAGGTGATGAGCCAGAGAACAGCTGCGATGGCGATGGCGGGCTCTTGTGCGACACCGAAGATCGCGGTCAAAGCTACGATACTGGCAATTTGCGCGCCGCCGCCAATCCCCGGGAGTTGCAGCACGGAGCCCACAATAGTGACCGCGAGCAGCAGCATGGCCCCCCAAAAATTCATGTCGGAATGAACAAAGGCGCTGGAAAAAGCCTGCGAAACCCACATGTAAATCACCACAACCAGCACCCAGTGCGCGGCGGTATAGCCAATTGCCGCCCACAAATCGGAAAGGGTCCGAATGGCCTGCAGTCCTTCGCTGATTCCGGAAATGGCGGACGCGAAACGCATCCTGAAACCGCCACTGCTGCGCCAGCGCTCGAGCCCCCGGTCAACCGCCGCCGCCCCGTGCACCCGGTAGTAAACCAGGACCGCCGTAAGACCAATCAGCCCGCCAAGCAGCAACCACGCTCCATGCCTGGCGCTCCCCACCCAATCCATGTCCGCCCCTGCGTCAGAGAGCCGGTTCGGAAACACAAGCAGGCTCAGGCAGGCTAGCGCCGCCGCTGCGGCGAAGTCGCAGTACCGTTCCAAAAAGTAGATTCCGAACATGCTGGCGACGGGCAGGCGATCCTTCCGCGCCAGCAGTAGCGGCCGGACAGGCTCCCCGGCCCGGCCAAGAACAAAAATCGCGGCGAAGCCCATCAGCGTGCCGCTAAGCGTGTTCAAGAAAGTCGCTGCTCCCAGGTAACGGCAGAACCGTTGCCACCGGGCGGCGCGGATTGCATAGCATCCATAAATCGCCACGAACGAAAGCAAGAGCAGCCAAATGTTTGCCTGACCGACGCTTTCTATAAATTTTTTCCACGTGAAGTCAGACAAATGAATTTTATGGCGGGATTGATAGGCGAGCGCCATGATGCCCGCCAAAATGACCAGCGCTATGAGTATCCTGCGAAGTCTTCCACGCATTCGCACGCGAGGTTAACCGCTGCGGCAATGGAGTGTCAAGAAAGGACCTGCGCATTCGTTCCAAAAAAAATGCATCTCCTTTAATGCCAGATGAATGCAGTGTTACAAATGTTTCGCGCAGTTTCAGGTCGCGGAAGCCGTGGCGTGCCAGCTATCGCTCGACTAACCGCTCGAGCGTGGAGAAAAATTCGGGGTAAGAAACCGCGGCGCATTCGGAGTCGCGAATCACTGTTTCCCCTTTCGCACCGAGGGCGGCGACGGCAAACGCCATGGCCATACGATGGTCGCCGTGCGGCTCGATCTCCGCGCCGTGCAAGCGGCCCGCGGAGCGGCCCGCGACGCGCAAGCCATCGGGAAGCTCTTCGACCTTCGCGCCCATACGCCGCAGGTTCTCCGCCAGGACCGCAATACGATCGCTTTCCTTCACGCGCAGCTCGGCCGCGTTGCGGATCTCGATTCCCTGCTCGGTATACGGACCGAGAACGGCAATCGCAGGAAGCTCGTCGATCAACTGGGCGATGGCGTCGCCTTCGATCGAGCCGCCCTTCAGCGGTTCGTGGCGTACGGAAACGTCGCCCACAAGCTCCCCGTGTTCGCTGCGAATCGCAACCAGGCTGACCGGCGCTCCCACGGATCCCAAAACGTCGAGCACAGCGGAACGTGTGGGGTTT
>DATHPN010000088.1:0-10767 GCA_035483715.1 Candidatus Acidiferrum sp. | reverse complement strand
AGCGTCAGCAGCGAGCGCCGACGCGCGGCCGGAGCAATCCCTCCGTGCTGTGCCAACATAAACTGAATGGAAACATGGTCCTTGCCAAAGACTCGTCCAATCTCATGCAACGACTGCCCCGCCTTCCAACGGCTCCACATGGCAGCTCTCTGCGTCGCGGAAAGCCTAACCCGTCTCCGTTGCGTCATAAACACCACCTTTAGAGAAACGATTAATAGCAGATGGTGTTGCATCGACCGGTTGAGCCGGCACAGTTCATCGGGAGATGGCAATCAGCCGGGCAACGGATCAGCAATTCTGGATGAGTAGTCGGCTATTCTGAACTGACCGTAAACAAATACTGTGCCATCGGAAGTGGCTATATTGAAGTGTTATACTACTGCTCCTAAGATGTGAAAATTGAGCGCATGTGAATTGGAGGTCTCGAATGAAACGCATAGCGATGTTAGTCCTCGGGGTAGTCGTGGTTTCGACCTGCGCCCTGGCGCAAGCGCCGGACGCCGCGATCGAGACGGCCTTGCTCGCCGCTCCGGCCAATCTGCGCGAGGGTGCGACGGTCATCAAGTGGAAGGCTGACTTCACTTACGACACGCTGAAGAAAGGCACAAACCGTCTGGTCTGCTACGACCGGACTGGCTTGCCTGAACAGCAGCCGTTCTCAGTGGAGTGCACCAGCATGGCTAACCTGGACCGTGTCGCTCAGAATCTGAAGTTCGAATCGGTCGGCGACAAGGTCAAAACACAGGCGTTGCTTGATGCTGCGGAAAAGGACGGAACCCGCGTGAAGCCCGAGTACGGATCGGTGTGGTACCACATACTGGGCCCCGACCGGGAGCACGCTCGCGCGCACATGACCATTGCGGTGCCGGGCGCCACGACACAGTCCATCGGACTGCCTGACAACAATAAGCAGGGTACTGTGTGGATTATGAATGCGGGTACGACGACCGCCCACCTCATGACTCCGGGCGAATAGAAGGTGATTGTCGGGAGAAATCGTCGGGATCCTTCTTCCTGGGCCCGCCAGATATCTGGGGTGGCGCCAGAACTTGCCAGATTTTCAGCACGGCCTTCGTAACGGCTGCACGCGCAAGATAGATTTCATGTAGATTTCGTGTGGATTAGGAATAGCGAGAGGCTATGAAGCATCTGATGTTCAATCTTCTCGTAGTTGCAGCACTGGCCGCAGCTCCGGGCAAACAAACTTTCAATGGCATCATTACGGACGACAATTGCCCTAAAGCAGATCACTCTCAAATGCGCATGGGGCCGACGGACGCCGAGTGCGCCATGGCCTGCATCGATGCCCATGGCGCCCTGTACGGTTTGTATGACGGAAATAACTTCTACACCCTTAGCGACCAGCGGACGCCGGAAAAATTCGTAGGGGAAAAAGTGAGGGTCATCGGCACTCTGGATGCCAAGACAAAGACGATACAAGTGGACTCGATAACAGCAGAAAAATAAGCCGAGCATCCGAAATCGACTGCGTCAGTGGTGATGATGTACCTCGTCGGGTTTCCCTGTTGGTTTTGTTGCGCTGGGAGCCTCCGCCGGCTCCTCTTCTTTTTCCATCTTCCCTATGGGATTGTAGCTTTCCATGTCCTTGATTTCTTCGGGAGTGAGATGAGACAGGTGGCGGATGAACAAGACAAGTTGCCAGCTTTCATCATCCTGGTCCGTATTAGGCTCGCCCCAGGCCGGCATTCCCGTCAACGGGACGCCGTTGCGAATGATGTAATAGAGTTCGCCGTCGCTAAGGTTCTGCGTTGCCGCCAGGCGCATATCCGGCACACGTGGGTAGAGGTACTTTCCCATTTCCGTATTGCCACTCCCATCGTTGCCGTGGCACTGTGCGCAGTGATCGGCAAAATGCTCGCGAGCATCTTTCATCACATCGGGCGTGGCCACATCCTTCCACGGGTTCTCATCTTCGCGGTCGAGCTTGGGTATGGCCATGTGCCGCAGGGCGCGCGCAACACTGATCTCTGTCTGCGAAGGATCCTTGCGAGCGCTGATTCCATGCCGCAGCAGAACCGCACTGTACGCAAGCCCCGCGACCACGGCGGCGAGCAAGATCCAAAGGATTGTCTTCGGGATTTTCATTATCGCCTCTCTCCCATGCTCCTCATTTTGGCCATATCATTATTTCTTGTCCAAAAAATCGTCGGATCCGGTCGAACACTGCCACGCCTGCCAGATGGGAACCGTGAATGGCTTTCTTCCCGTTTGCCCAGCCCAAGTGGTCAGCATCAACACATCGACCAACGCCCACATTTGGTCGACGGTATGCTCCGTCAAGGCATTTCGCAAATGGTTTGTCAGAACCAAGTCCCGAGAAGTCCTGCCAGCTCAACCGGTCGATGCAACTCCCTATGACCAGCCGATCTGACAGTATTTTTCATCGAGCATCAATCAGGACGGCAGTGTTCGATCAGAACCTAAACAGGGCTTTTGTTTTATTTCAATTGACGCCCGCGAATAAAATCAGCTTTCTAGACCCCTACAAGAAGCCATTAAGCATGTGATGCATCGACCGATTGAGACCACCCCGCTTATCGGGGCATGGCGCGTCATTGCATTTAAAAGCCAAATAGGAGTTTCAGGCTCTAAATCTTCACTTGGTCTTGTTGCGTACTCTAATGGCCATTGAAACGCCGATGATTTCGTTGGTCTCCCAGCCAGTTGGCAGGTTCACGGACTGCAGTAGATAATAAGGCCGTATCGAAAACGAATCGGTGATGGGCAGCCGAACCCCCACTTGGAAGCGGTTCTGCGTAAGACTGCCACCAGCAGCAAAGCTGTTGGTTCCGGGGACGACAAAAAACTCATTGCTCACGACTAACACAGGGCGCTGCTTCATTCGCAGCGGCAACGTATAGTCAACTCCAGGCCGAAATCGAAAGCGTGCGGAGGCTGGGCGATGATCGGGAAACCGCCCCTCAACCATTGTCCGCAGATTAGGTCGCCACGCTCCCCGTGATGCGGCCATCGTTACGTTGAGTAGCAGCCGGTTCTCGTAAGCGATGTCTTCGAAGTGGCTCAGCCTGAAGGCAGTGTTCCGCCACTCCGAGGGCATTGACCAACCAATTCTGGACTCTCAGTTCCCAATGTTCTTCGACCTCGGCAGCGATCCCGGCGAGAGGTACAACCTGTTCGATACCAAGTTGGACAATGGCTGGATGTTCGGGGTGGCGGGCGATGCCATCACGGAGTACGAGAAAAGCATCGTCCAATACCCGAACATCAAGCCGGGCGAGAAGTTCACCGGCTACAAGAAAGTCGCTGCGAAATCGGCTTGATTACGAATAACGATCATTTGCAGCACATCGCGGAGCATGCAATTCGTATGCGAGGCGAAGAGACATGAGTTCAAGCGCCATCAGCCTGATTACGTTTATGGTTGTTTTTGGCGGCGCGATGCTTGGGATGGTGCTTCCTTCCATTTTGCCGCAGTATCACTGGGATACCGATTCCAAAGATGTAGTGAGGTTAGGGATGGCGCTGGTCGCGACTATGGCCGCCTTAGTACTTGGCTTACTGATTGCTTCCGCCAAGTCATCTTTAGACACGCAGAACACCGAACTAACGGAGATGTCGAGCAGAATCGTGTTACTTGACCGTGCGCTGGCCTTTTGCGGGCTGGAGGCAAAAGAAGCGCGTGACGGGTTGCGCAGCTCTATCGCTCGCACACTAGACATGGTGTCAAGCATAGACGCAGGCCCCACTTCTGGAGTTCAACTGTTCGAGGATCGCGAATTTCTCTACCACGCAATTGAGAAAATTTCGCCGATGAACGATGAGCAACGCTCGATGAAAGCCCAAACGTTAAGTATTCTGCTATCGCTGGCACAGACGCGTTGGTTGATCGCGCAACAGAGTGTCAACTCGGTTCCATTGCCCTTATTAATTGCATTGTGTTTTTGGCTGGCGATTATTTTTACCAGTTTCGGGCTGTTCGCCCCTCGCAACGCGACCGTGGTGTTAAGCCTGTTGGTCTCCGCGCTCTCGGTTTCCAGCGCGATATTCCTGATTGTGCAGATGTACTCGCCTTATTCAGGACCGATTCGCGTTTCTAGTGCTCCGCTCCGCGCCGCTTTAACTCATCTCGGGCAATAATGGAGGCGTTAAGAAATATGCGCTCGAACGTCCTGTTTTCCCACCGACTCAAGTCCTCGCAGATCGGAACCGAGATGCTTGGACTCACGTTCAGTGGCGACCGCTTCCCACGTGATGCGGCTCAATTCCTGGCTAGTCGGCAAACCGTAAGTAATCCTCAGCCCCCACACCACGTCACAACTTGCGCCAAGTCCTACGATGTCGGGTTCTCGGAAGGTTGCATTTTTGAAGGGGGACCCGGTTGCGAGCTTGGACTCGCCCTTACCGGACACTTGTTTCCCTACACGCGTCGAATGCTTGCACCGACAGCGGCGAGCTTTTCCTCGATGCGCTCGTAGCCGCGGTCGATGTGGTATACGCGGTCGATGAGAGTCTCACCGCGAGCAATGAGCGCGGCCAGCACGAGAGACGCGCTGGCGCGCAAATCGGAGGCGATCACTTGACTGCCGGAAAGCGTAGTGGGTCCGTGAACCACGGCGCGGCGCCCTTCGATGGAAATATTCGCGCCCATGCGAATCATTTCGCTGGCGTGCAGGAAGCGATTCTCGAAAATTGTTTCGGTGATCGCCGATGTCCCCTTGGCCTGCGTTGCCAGCGCCATGAATTGCGCCTGCATGTCGGTGGCGAAGCCGGGATATTCCTCGGTGGTCACGTCGGCCGCGACGAGTTTTTTCGCCCCGCGAACGCGCAGCGTCCCGGGGCCGGTTTCGCGGATGTCGGCGCCGGTTTCGCGCAGTTTGGCGATGACCGAAGCGAGGTGATTCGGTGCGCAGCCGGTGAGTTCGAGTTCGCCGTTGGTGATCGCCCCGCCCACCAGAAACGTGCCGGCCTCGATGCGGTCGGGGATGATGGTATGTGTCGCGCCGTGCAGCTTTTCTTTTCCGCGCACGCGAATTGTTGAGGTTCCCACGCCCTCGATGCCCGCGCCCATTTTGATCAGCAGCTCGGCGAGGTCCGTAACTTCCGGCTCGCGCGCCGCATTCTCGATCAACGTTTCGCCCCGGGCGAGGGACGCGGCCATCAAAATGTTTTCCGTTCCGGTGACGGTAATTTTGTCGAAGAAAACGTGGCCGCCCGGCAATCGGCCACCGCGCGGGGCGCGCGCCTCAACGTAGCCGTGTGACATTCCGATTTCGGCGCCCATCTGCTCGAGCGCTTTCAAGTGCAAATCCACGGGCCTTGCGCCGATCGCGCAGCCGCCTGGGAGAGAGACCCGCGCGTGGCCGGTGCGCGCCACGAGAGGCCCGAGCGTAAGGATCGAAGCCCGCATCGTTTTCACCAGCTCATAAGGCGCTTCGGCCCCATTGACTTGTTCGGCTTGAATGATCACGGCCGTAGGGGGTATCTCGGGCGTTTCGACGGTCGCGCCCAAATGTGCAAGCAGGCGCCCCATGGTGATGATGTCGCGCACGCGCGGAATGTTATCGAGTTCCACGCGATCATCGGTCAAGAGAGCGGCGGCCATGGCGGGCAGGGCGGCGTTCTTCGCGCCGCTAATGCGCAAGGAGCCCTCGAGCGGCCTTCCGCCTTCGATCAGCAGTTTATCCATGTGCGTTGTGCGAGCCGCTTGCGACGTTTTTGGCCCGGTTAAGTGCGTTGTGGACATGTCCGTGGGTAGCGCGCAACAGGCGTTTGGCCTGCCTTGCGCTTGCTCCTGTCTTTAATATTATGAGGGCAGCACCCAGATTGTGTCCGGATTGACGCAGGGCGCGTGTCGAGTCGGCCACGCCCTTCCCGGAAGCCTCCATCAGGATCCGCAACCCTCGCGCTTGCAACTTGCGATTCGTCAAGGCCACGCCGATCATCCAGTTGTCGTACACGTGGCCGAGGCGAATCATCGTGGTTGTAGAGAGCAGGTTCAGGACCAACTTCTGCGCCGTGCCCGCTTTCATTCGCGTCGAACCGGTGATCGCTTCGGGCCCCGTCGGCGTGACGATGCTGATTTTCGCCATTGCGGTTATCGGCGTCCGTGGATTTGACGTGACGCCGATGGTTACCGCGCCTTTTCTCTTGGCGAATTCCAGCGCCCCGAGAACATAGGGTGTCCCGCCGCTGGCGGCGATGCCGACGACGGCGTCCCTGGCGCTGAGGCCGCGCACCGCCAGATCTTTCGCCCCGCGCGCGCGATTGTCTTCCGCGCCTTCGACGGCTTGCGTGAGCGCTCGCCGCCCTCCCGCGATCACAGCTTGGACCATGCGCGGCGGCGTGCCAAAAGTCGGGGGAAGTTCCGCGGCATCGAGGGCCGCGAGGCGCCCGCTGGTCCCCGCGCCCACGTAGAAAAGCCGCCCACCTCTATGCAGGGCGGCGGCGATTGCTACCACGGCGCGCGCGATTGCGGGGAGGGCGCCGGACACGGCGTTGGCCACGGACGCATCCTCGCGATGAATCGCGCGAAGAATCTCGATCGTGGATTTGGCGTCAATCCCTCGCGTGCGCGGATTCCGTCGCTCAGTTGGTTTCGCCCTGATCATGGTTTTAGTAGCGCGGGCTTGAGCCTGCGGGGTTAAGTCCTTGCAAGTCCCAAAACCCGTAGGCTGAAGCCTGTGCCACTAAATTCTCCGTCACTTGCGCTGATGAGTTTGATTTCTGCTCCGATGGTTGAATCCCAAAAGTTGAGCCGGGACACTATCTTCGCACGGGCGCATGTAATTGTGTTGCAGCGATTGGTGGCAAATCACTCATTCAGTAAGGGGGAACTAGGATTAAAGGGGGTCACTTAGCCTGAGGCGCAAGCCCGAGCGACTCGATCACCGCGTCGTGCACGGCCGGCCGCACGGCCGCAATTTTGTCGCTTTGGCGCGTGGGATAGACGCGATTCGTCAGCAGGATCACGAAAAGCCCGCGGTCCGCGTCAATCCAGATCGACGTGCCGGTAAATCCCAAATGCCCGAAGGTGTGCGGCGAAAAATAGCGGCCGCTGGAGGAGTTGGGAGTCGGCGCCATCCAACCCAGCGTGCGAGCGTTGTCCGCGAGCGGCTGTGCGGCGGTAAACTGCGAAATCGTGGCGCGCGCCAGCAGGCGATGGTGGCCGTAGATGCCGCCGTTCAGAAGCATCTGGCAGAACGCCGCGAGATCCCCTGCCGTGGTGAACAATCCGGCGTGCCCGGCGACGCCGCCCATGGCGAAAGCGTTTTCGTCGTGAACCTCGCCCTGCAGGGGCCGCTTGCGATAAGTAGTGTCATTTTCCGTGGGCGCGATGCGGGCCTCCAGGTTTTTCGGCGGGTTGAACATCGTGCCGGCCATATCGAGAGGCGCGAAGATCTGCTCGTGCGCCAGTTGATCCAGTGTTTTGCCCGTGGCGCGTTCAAGAATTTCGCCGAGCAGAATGAAACCGAGGTCGGAGTAAACCGTTTTCGTTCCGGGCGCGTATTCGAGAGGCTCCCTGCAAATCGCGGCGATGAACTCGCGCTTGGAATGGAGCTTGAGGAAATAATCTTCGTGCGCGGGGAGTCCCGAAGTATGCGTCAGCAGATTGCGGACCGTGACCGTTTTGCGCCAATCGGGGTTCGGGCCGTCATTCCATTCGGGAAGGAACCGCGCCACAGGCAAGTCAAGCCCGATGCGGCCCGCTTCCACTTGCATGGCGACCAGTGTCGCCGTCACCACCGGCTTGGTCAGCGAGGCGGCATCGTACATCGTGTCCACGTTGATGGCCGGTGATTTCGCGTCATAGGTTTGCCGGCCGAATTCATGAACGATCAGTTTATTCCGGTAGCCGACGGCGAGCACGCCGCCGGGAAAGGCGTGTT
The DNA here is from genome assembly GCA_035483715.1 of Candidatus Acidiferrum sp. Lineage (GTDB taxonomy): Bacteria > Acidobacteriota > Terriglobia > Acidiferrales > UBA7541 > Palsa-360. The sequence continues at coordinate 2,899 of DATHPN010000088.1, read as the reverse complement.
CGGCGACAGCTTGATCAAGCACATCATAGGCGCGCTGGAGTTTCGCTTCCGAAGTCGCGTCTGCCTCGCGCAGTTCCATGGGATTCGCGGCGAGATTGAGCCCCGCGCCGAGCGCGGCGACGCCTGGAATATTTACCGGCAGGCGGCCTCCGACGGCCGTCTGGCCAAAGAGCGCGCGGCCCATTGCTCGCTGTGCCATGTCGCCGGTGCCGAATGCCGCGATATAGGTCTTAGCCGAGGAAAAACTCTCCGCGAGATATGGGCTGCCGAAACCGGCCACGACCACCGGCTTTCCGGCGGAGAGCAGCCGATTGACGAGCGCGGCTTGATCGTCGGGCAGGCCGATGCTGCCCTTGCGATCGGTCACTCGAACGTACACGGCGGCGATGGCAATATCGTAGGTATCCGGCGCGGGAAGCTTCACGGTTTCGGCGCGCACAAAACGAGTGTCCAGGCGAACGGTGGCCAGGGAATCGAGGCGCCAGCGAATTTCATTCTCGAGGTTTCCGGCGGGGTACGGATCGCTGTCTCCGGAAACGGCGACGAGCAGGACGCGCTGCGGTTTTGTTGCGTCGAGCGGAAGAATGTGCTGATCGTCGCGCAGCAGCGTGATGCCGCGGTCGGCGATGTCCAGCGCCGCGCGGTCATATTCGGGCCGGTCAAAATTGCGCGCCAGGGCGTCGAGGTCCACGAGCTTCGATTTGTTCAAGCCGAGTTTGGCTTTGGCGCGAAGAACCCGCGTCACTGCTTCGTCCAGGCGCGACATTGGAATTCGGCCGGAGGCCACCGCGTCGCGTACGGCTTGCAGGGCGGCATCCAGTACGGGCGGGACCAGCAGCACGTCGGCGCCCGCGAGGATTGAGCGCACCGCAACTTCACCGGGCGGATAGCGCACCGTCACGCCGCCCATGTCCAGCGCGTCGGTCACTACCAGGCCGTCGAAACCCATCTGGCCGCGCAGCAGATCGGTCATGATTTTGGGAGACATCGTCGCGGGCACGTTGGGATCAGGCTCGAGCGCGGGAACGGCGAGGTGGCCGGTCATGATGGTGCTCGTGCCGGCGGCGATGGCGGCGCGGAAGGGAGCGAGTTCCACGCGGTCCAGATGAGCGCGATCGCTTGAGACCATCGGAAGATCGAGGTGCGAATCCGTGCTGGTATCGCCATGGCCGGGGAAATGTTTGGCGGTGGCCAGGCCGCCGTTTTCCTCGACGCCGCGCACGAAGGCGGCGACAAATTCAGAGACGCGGGCGGGATCTTCGCCGAAGGAACGAGTATTGATGATCGGATTTTCCGGATTGCTGTTGACGTCGGCATCCGGCGCGAAAATCCAGGGAACGCCGGCGGCTCGCGCCTCGATCGCCGTAATTTTCCCCATCGTATAAGCGTCTTCCGGGCGGCCTGTCGCGGCCACGGACATGGCGTAAGGGAACGAGGTGCCCTCTTGGACGCGCATGGCTGTGCCGCGCTCGAAATCCGCGCCCACGAGCAGCGGAACTTTCGCATGCTTTTGCAGGGTGTTCACGAGGATGGCGGTCGGGTACACCTGGCTGCGCTCTACGCCCAGTGGCGAGCCTTGCGTCTGGATGGCGAACGTGCCAATGTGCTTTTCCTCGACATCGCGCAGAAGATCCTTGTAGTCTTGGCTTTCGGTGGAGAGGAAAGAGCCATAGGCCCACACGGCGAAGAGTTGCCCGATTTTTTCATCGAGCGACATGGATTTGAGAGTTTGCGCCACCCAGCGCTGGCCTTCCGAGGAAAGTTCCCCCGGTTTCGGCGCGTCCGGCGCGCGCGGAGATTTTTGTGTGCGGCCCGTGGTAGCCATGAAGAAACAAGCAAGCAGCAGGAGCCAGCGACTTAATGTACGCATCGCGCGGATTCCAGTTTGGTCGCCCGCATGCCGCAATCATATATAGCACTCACGCCAGGGCGTTACAAATGCGATTGGAACCACGGATGTACACAGATAAACACGGATAAAACAAAGAAAAAGATAGTTCAAGTAATGATGTTTGACCGGCGATGACGGAAATGACGGAGCGCAAGCGAGGATCTACAAAACCAATCGTTCGATTGCCTTTATCTCTTTGGTTGTTTTTATCCGTGTTCATCTGTGTGCATCTGTGGTTCCAACTTCCTGCCGTTGCCGCGCAGACGCTTACCGGAATTGACGTGCTTGAAGCGCAGAAATTCGCGCCGCTGAACGGGAAGCGCGTTGGGCTCATCACCAATCAGACCGGGATCGACCGCAATCGGCGCAGCACGATCGATCTTCTGGCCCATGCGCCGGGCGTGAAGCTGGTGGCTTTGTTCAGCCCGGAGCACGGGATTCGGGGAAATTTCGATGAGCGCGTTTCTTCCACCACGGACGAAGCGACGGGCTTGCGTGTTTACAGCCTGTACGGCGAAACCGAACGGCCGACGGACGCCATGCTCACGGGTCTCGACGCACTCGTCTTCGATATTCAGGATGCCGGCGTGCGCTTCTACACCTACATCACGACCATGGGTTACGCGATGGAAGCCGCGGCGGCGCATCACCTCGCGTTTTACATTCTCGATCGGCCCGATCCGCTGGGAGGCGAGCGCATCGAAGGGCCTTTGCTTGATCGCGATCGCACCAATTTTGTCGGCTACTTTCCGATGCCGGTGCGCATGGCCATGACGCTCGGCGAAATGGCGCAGATGTTCAACGCGGAAAAAAAGATCGGCTGCGACCTGCACATCATCCGCATGCAAAATTGGCGGCGCAAAATGTGGTTTAGCGATACGGGGCTGCCATGGGTGAGTCCGTCTCCAAATTTGCGCACCGCGGAGGCGGGGATTCTGTACCCCGGCCTGGAAATTCTGCAGGCGGGCGGCGTTTCCGTGGGGCGCGGAACTCCGCGGCCTTTTGACC
>DATHPN010000087.1:0-90790 GCA_035483715.1 Candidatus Acidiferrum sp. | reverse complement strand
TGGCGGTGTTCGCAACTTTATGGACGGTTTGTCGCGTTTCGCGGCAACTTAGGGCTGGAAGTCCTGGTCGGAAACAGCAGGGATACGAGCTTTCCGTCGAATTGGGACGAGACCCCGGGATCGAACCTGGCCGAGTTGCAGAAATTCCAACGGCTTGGAGAACCCGCATATATGGCCGAGAAACAGCGGGAGGCCCGGCGAGTGATTGAAGACCGCCCGCTTTGGTATGCGGGCCAAAGCTTGCGGCGAATTCTCTACACCTGGACCAACGTGTGGAATTTTCCTCCACCTTGGACGTTTGACGAAGTGGGTTTGCCCAATGCCATCGTCTATACGATATTCTCAGCGCTGGCATTTTTTGGACTTGGATGGGCGATTCGTAGCCGGTGGGAGGAAACGATTCCTCTCCTTTTTCCTCTGCTATTCTTTCCCATAATTTATTATTTAACCCACCAGGACGATGGCCGCTTTCGCCATCCGATTGACCCGGTGGTTATCATCTTTGCCGCCTGCGGGTTGTATTCTCTCTTCTCAAAGGGTACTGATGGCCTGGGCAAAGGGGCCGTGTAAGAGTGCTTGGTGGTCAAACATGCAGCAAACCGCTGCGCCCAAGATTCCGGGCGACGACGGGGCGCCCAGCGCAATCTAATAAGGTGTTCTCAACAAGACAACGCGCCCATCTTGCGTTATCTGCTGCGGAAGGGCACAATGCCGTTGCCATCAGCACCGGTCATTGTCACGGAGTTCGAGGCATATGAAACTGAGTGTAATATCTCCGACGCTGAACGAAGCGCAGAACATCCCGACGCTCGTGGAGCAACTTCAGCGCTCCTTGGGAACCGTGGACTACGAGATTCTCATCGTGGACGACAATTCCCCGGATCTCACCTGGTCGGTGGCGGAGCAAATCTCGCTGACGAATCCCCGCGTGAGAATGCTCCGGCGCATGGAAAACCCGGGGCTGGGTGTGGCCGTTGTGGATGGTTTTTCCGCGGCCGAGGGCGACATGCTGGCGTGCATCGACGCGGATCTGCAACATGATCCCTCGATTCTCCCCAGGATGATCGAAGAACTTCAGAGCGGTATGGATGTGGTTGTGGGCAGCCGGCACGTGAAGGGCGGGGGGTTTGGAAAATGGAGCCGCTGGCGGCGGTTCGAGTCCTGGTGCGCAAACAAGACCGCTCAATTGCTGCTGGGATTTGAAATAAAGGATCCGATGTCCGGGTATTTCCTGGTCTGGCGGAAAGATTTCAATCGTGTCCAGGAACAGCTGGGGGAGAGCGGATTCAAAATTTTGCTGGAAATTCTGGCGAAACTCCGCACTCGGCGGGTTAAGGAAGTACCCTACACGTTCCGGCCCAGGGCGGTTGGCCAGTCCAAACTTTCGACCAAGATTGTTCTCCTCTATTTCCAGCAATTATGGAGGCTGTGCGGCGAGAGCCGTCGCGCTTCCGTTCGCTTCCTGAAGTTCCGAGCGGACAGAATCGGAGGAGTTTTTGGCACCTCCTTGGTGATAGGAATCCTGCTGAAAGCCGGGACAATGTTGCGGGATTGGTCGCGCTTCCATCGCTAGCGATTTGGATAGCAGCGGCTCTAGATGTTCTTCCTCCGTTGGGCGTAATTCACCGTTTGTTGCTTTGACCGCACCCACTCTAATTGACCTGACAGCGCGGCCTTGGTGGCGCCGGCATCCCGCCGGCGATTTTTGTAATTGAATCGCAGCACGCAAACCGCCGGCGGGACGCCGGCGCCACCGATTCGGCCCATCCACCACAAAATGAAATCGCCTTTCTTTCTCCCCACAATTTCAGCAAACGCGCAACACAACGTGCATTGGGGATAGCGCCTTACTTCCGGGAGTGAGAGAATAAATCCGGGAAGGGATCAAATGCGGACTTCCGGGAAAACTGTGCGTCTATCGGCTGGCGTCGCGGCCACTACAATTGCAGCGGTGCTACTGCTTTATGGTAGCTTCCAGCGCGGCGCCACGGCGCAGGCCTCGCCCGTTCCGGAACTGATCTCCGCGCTGCCTGCGGGAGCGCCTACGCTTGTTTATGTGGATTTCGCTGCCGTGCGCTCATCGTCCTTTTACCAGCATCGGCCGGACAAGACTCCCATTGCCGTTCCCAATCAGGACTACGCGGATTTTGTGAGTTCCACTGGATTCGATTTTGAGAAGGATTTGGACCGCGTGGTGATCGCATCGTGGCCCGCCTCCGGCAAAGAGCCAAGGAAAAATGTGGCGATAGCCGAAGGGCGTTTCGACCGGGCGAAAATCCGCGACTACGCCACGCGCAAGGGGAAACTCGATCACCAGCAGGGGCGCGACGTTTTCCTTTTCCCCACGGGCGACCCGATGGGATTTGTTTCCGTCACATTTCTTGACGAGCATCGCATCGCTCTTGTGGCGGGGCCGAGCATCGCTCTTCTGTTCACCGGCCATTCCGATGATCCCAGCGTGGACCCAGCCCGCGAGCGCGCCGCGCGCCTCGATGGCGCCGCCGCGTTCCTGATCACGCACGTGCCGCCGATTCCGGACAACCCCGGTGCGGGGGCGGCCACCCCGGCTGCGCAATTTCTGGGCATGGCACGGTCGGTCCAGTGGATCACCTTGGCCGTGCGGCCCGAAGGCGACGACCTGCGCCTTTCGCTCGAAGGAGAATGTGACAACAGCACCGACGCGCTGCAAATCAAGTCCGCGCTGGAACTCCTGCGAATGCTCGGACGCGCCGGCCTCGATAGCCCCAAGACACAACAGTCAATGGACCCCGCCGCCCTGGCAACGCTTCAGACTTTATTGACGAACGCGGACGTCACCCAGGCGGCGGAGCGGGTTCGCATTTTGGTGGAGTTGACGCCCGATATTTTCAAACTCAGCGAAAAACGCAAACCGCAATGATCCAGAATTCGATAAGGCTTCAAGTAGCGCAGGCTTCAGCCTGTGAGGGTTGGTCCTTAACAAGGACCAAAACGAACAAGCTGAAGAGTTTGTGTTGCAACTCATTAATTGAACAAGCCAGCGGCTCAACAGACTGCGGAAAAAGCAGTTTATTCTGTCATTCCGAGCGAAGCGAGGAATCTCTCTTCGATTTGTCCGCAAGAAAAAAAGGAGAGATTCCTCGCTTCGCTCGGAATGACAAAATTCTGGAAGGGTTTTTCCCGCAGCCTGTAACGCCGCACGGGTTCGGCATACTTGAAGGCACGGCTGAAACCGTGCCCTGCAAACATTTGGAAGTTTCCACGCCATCTCTGACGCCCTTGCCACTAAACCCGGTCATCGATTCGTGTGTAAAGGAATTTCAACAACAAAGGAACTTCAACAGCGAGGTTTGTGAGGAAGGGAACTCAGTCCGCGGAGGACTTGGACGCCGCGACGGAAGCCTGGCGCAGGTAACGCATGGGGTTGACCGGCGCGCCATTGATGCGGACTTCGTAGTGCACGTGAGGGCCGGTGGACCGTCCGCTGACGCCGACATTGCCAATCGTATCGCCGCGCCGAAGTTGCTGCCCGACGAGCACGTTGAAGCTTGAAAGATGGCCGTAATAAGTCGTCACGCCAAAACCATGATCGACGACCACCAGCCGCCCGTAGCCGGAGTGGTCGCCAGCCTCGATGACCATACCGTCGGCGGAAACTCGCACGGCATCGCCGTACTGGGAGGAGATATCCACACCGGTGTGGAAAGCGCCTTCACCGCTGAACGGATCCATACGCTCGCCAAAACTGCCCGTAAGATGGCCGACCACCGGCCACAAGGTCGGCGTGGAAGTCAGGTCCGCCAGGGCCGGGGAGGAGACGAGCTGCAGGCTGCCCATCGGCAGGGCCGCCTGATTGGCATTGTTTTCCAGAAAATTGAACTGCGCCATGGATTGCTCAAAACCTTTGGCCGACGACGCCTGAGGGCCTTCGCCCAGGGCGAACGGGCTCTGCCGGAAGCGCATGAAACCGTAGGTCATGGCCACTTCGGTGGCCAGCGACTGCAGGGAGTTCATCCGTTCATTGGTGTCTTTGACGCTGGATTGGAGCTTCTCATAATTGTGCTTGAGGGTGTCCTGCTGGCGGCGCAGGGCATTGTAATTGCCCACTTTCCAGAGCATGCGGGTGTAGGAGCCAGCCGCTGCCAGCACCGTCACGCCGCCGACAACCGCCAGAATGACGACCAAATGCAGCACATAGCCGGGAAGTGTGAACTTGCGGAAGCTTCCCTTCCGGTTGGAGGCCACAAAAAATGTGTAGGCTTCAGGCTTCATAGTCTGAAATCTCTTAATCAAAACCCACGATACTTTCGAGGGAGACGCCGCCGTTAATCCCTTAGCGGCCCATGCAATTTAACTTAGCCGTTTGAACCGAGAGCATTGGTTCGAAACCAAACCCACGTGAGTCTAGTTTCAGACTTGGGCGGAGTCAACCCTTAAATTCCCGGTTCGGGACCTTCGAATCTGCGCTTCGGTGGGCTCCAACTATAAGCCCGCACCCGTAGCGCTGTCGGCAACCATACCCTAGAATGGAATCAATGAAACCACACAAAAGAAGTTTTGGACAACTGTACTGAAGGGCAAATGATGGCCAGCGAACACGAACTGATCGAAAGGGTCAGGCGGCGGCTTCCCATCGCCGGAGACGGCTTGCGTGCCGGTATAGGGGATGATGCCGCAGTCCTGCGCCTGGGTGGCGGCGCCGAATGGGTGGTCACCACGGACGCGTTTCTCGAAAACGTGCACTTTCTGAGAACGGTTCACCCCCCGAAGGCGGTCGGCTATAAGGCCCTGGCGCGAGCCACGAGCGACGTCGCCGCTATGGGAGCGCGAGCGAGGTTCTTCTTCTTGACCTTGGGGCTGCCGGACGCCTGCACCGGGGCCTGGTTCGACGATTTCCTCGATGGCCTGGGGCGGGCAGCCCGCCGGTTCGGCCTGATCCTGGCGGGGGGGGATACGACGAAATATCCCGCGGTCATTGCCAGCCTTACCGTTTTAGGCCAAGTCGATCGTGGCAAGGCAATTTTGCGATCCGGAGCCAAACCCGGAGACCTGCTGTGCGTAAGCGGCACATTGGGCGAGGCTGAGCTGGGTTTGCGGCTGGTCCAGCGGAAGTTATACAAACAGAAGCGTTGGACCAGGCTCCTCAAGAAGCAGTATTACCCGGAACCGAGGCTGGCCCTGGGGGAATGGCTCGCTTCACGTCAATATGCCACTTCGATGATCGACACCTCGGACGGCGTTTCGACAGACCTGGGGCACATTTGTAAGGCCAGCGGAGTTGGCGCCGTCGTATGGGCCGAAAAAGTCCCGGTTGTCCGGGTACCTGCGGAGCTACGGCGACTCGGATTCGACCCCCTGGATATGGCCCTCAATGGGGGCGAGGATTATGAACTGCTGTTCACCATGCCGCAGAAATTTTCCAGTCGCCTGTCGCGCAAAATCGCGGGTGTGCCCGTAACCGTCATCGGAGAAATCACGCGCCGGAAAAAGGTCATGCTTCTGGGGCCGCATGGAATCCGCACGCCACTTCAGCCGAAAGGCTGGGATCCCTTCCGCAAAAAGAACTGATCGCGACGGATTTCCCGGCGGACGGCGCCGTCAGATTTTGCGCAGGCCGGCGGCTTCGTAGCGCGTAACGGGCGGGGGGAGTTCGCGGCTCACCACCACGTCCACGATCGCGGGCTTTCCGGATTCCTCGGCGCGGCGCAGCGCCGGGATAAATTGATCGGCGGAGGTGACGCGTTCGCCGTGCGCGCCAAATGCGCGGGCCACGTCGGCAAACTGCACGTCGAGAAACTCGCTGGCCTCCGCGCAAATTTCTTCGTGGACGTATTTCTGCACGTGATACTCAAAAGCCAGCGAACAATTGTTCATCACGATTTGCACGACCGGAAGCTTGAGGCGCAGCGCGGTTTCCAAATCGGGCAGGTGGTAGCCGAGGCCGCCGTCGCCGGTGAGGCCGAAGACGCGACGCTTCGGTCCCACCGCGAGCTTGGCCCCAAACGCCGCGGGGAACGCCCAGCCGAGCGAGCCGGCCGCGCGCAGCGTGTTGCGCCCCGGTTTCTTTTGTTGCAGCACGGTGACAGCCCACGCCGCCATGTAGCCCGTGTCCGCGACGAGCAGATCATCGCCTCCCACGTGCTGATCGATGAGCCGCATGATGTGATAGGGATTCAGGCGGCCTTCGTGCATGGGTTCGCGCGACACGCGTTCCAGATCTTGCTGCCACGCGGCGACCGACCCCTGCACCTGCTTCGTCCAGCCGGCCCACTTGCTGCCGTTTACTTTAGCAGTAAGTACAGCTTCTTTTAACATCCTGAGCGCTTCGCGCGAATCGCCGACCATCGACAACTCCTCGCGGTAGGTGCGCCCGAGGGAATTCGGATCCAGATCAATATGCACAATGCGCGTGCTTTTGCCCGGGTACTGGAACACGTTCGTTCCCATGGAGCTCAATTTTGTGCCGATCGCCAGGCAGAAATCCGCGCCGGCGAGCGTGTCGTTGGCCACCTTGCGCGAATAGCGCCCGCACACGCCGACGGCCAGCGGATGCGTGTCGGCGATGCTGCCTTTGCCCGCCATCGTGGTCACTACGGGAATGTTCAGCGCCTCGGCCAGCGCAGTCAGTTCCTGCCACGCTTCGGAGAGAATCACGCCGCCCCCGGCAATGAGCACGGGTTTTGCGGCAGTGGCGAGCAGGGTGATGGCGCGCTCCACGTCTTGCGCTACTGGCGCGACCCGCAATGCAGGGGTGCGAAGGAACGCGGGCTCGGCATAAATATCTTGGGGAATCGCCAGCTTCCGGCCGAACCAATCGGCGGGGATGCCCAGATACGATGGCCCGGGCACTCCGCTCACCGATGCGCGTACCGCCGTGCGCAACACGTCGGCAATGCGCTCGGGCTGCGGCAACTCCCCTGCCCACTTGGTCATCGCTGGGAACATCGAAGTCTGCTCGAGTTCCTGATACTCGTAGCGGAAGCGCGTCTTGGTGGTGGTCGAGCCGCTGATGGCGACGAGCGGGCTCGACGCCCAGTAGGCGTCGATGATCGACGCGGGCAGATACGTCGCGCCGGGTCCGAACTGCACGATGCCGAACGTGGGCTTGCCGGTGACGCGCGCGTAGGCGTCCGCCATCGCCAGTGCGGATCGCTCGCTGCGGCCCAGGACCACGCGCACGCCTTCGCGATTCTGCATTTCGATCAGCGCATCCTGCGGCGCGCCCGTCAGCGTAAAGACGTACTCGGCGCCATAGGCGCGGACGAGTTTCGCCAGCACTTCCGATACCGTCAGTACATTTGTCGAATCTCCCGCGGATGTGCTCGTCACGGTTTTCCTTTTCATGTCCCAGTTGGAATGAATTTCCGCTTACAAATTTGAGTTTCCGGAAAGAATGATGTTTGCCACCAATGCATTTGAATTTTCACGAATTTCAAATCTAAAATTTGAGATTTCAAATCATGTCACAGCGGGCAGCGAGCGCCATTCCCTACTTAATTGCCAATGGGTTCACAGGCGATGCCACCGCGCCCGTCACCGGCAATGCCGGCGCCACGAAGAGAAATTCGTAACGCTTGTCCTCAGCGCATTCCCTCGCCAGTTCCCCAAGATCGAAAATTTCGCCGACTGTGAGGCCCATGACCGGGATGGAAATCCAGTGCCAGGGCTGATTGGCTTCGTCCGTTTCGTTGGGACGCACTTCGGCGCCCCAGGTATCCGTGGCGATGGCCGCCACTTGCTTGGCGTGCAGCCAGTCCAGCGTCTCAAAGGCCAGGCCCGGTGCGTCGCCGCCCGAATAGCCGTCCCAGGTATTCGCGGAAAGCATCGCTTCCATCTGCCCCGTGCGCACCAGCAAAAAATCGCCGCGCCGCACTTCGACGCCAAAATGTTTTTCCGCTCGCCCCAGCATTTCGTTGGTGATCGCGAAGGCATCGGGCAGGCGATCCATTCCGAGCATGCGCGGAATATCGAGCAGCACCCCGCGCCCCACCATGCGGTCTTTCGTTTTTTCGATGCCGCATTTCTGCGCGCCCGCCGAAGTCACCGTGCGGCAGTCGTAGCCGTTCCACATGTGATCGCCGTAAAAAATGTGTCCAAGCCCGTCCCACTGCGTCCCGCATTGCGTGGGCATCATGATCACATCGTCCGCGCTGCGAATTTTTCGGCTGTCGAGTACGCCCGAATACGCATCGGTTCCTGTCCGCATCATCAGATGCACAGGATTGAACCGCCCGAGCGCGGGATATTTCGTCTTCCCGCCCTGCGGCCCGCGATGGTCGTACGGCAGCGCCAGCGAAATCACTTTGCCCCTTTGCACGAGCCTCGTCGCCGCAACAATGTCTTCCGGCCGCGTGTAGTTGAGCGTGCCAACTTCGTCGTCCGCGCCCCAGCGCCCCCAATTCTTCAGCCGCTCCGCCGCCGCGCGAATGTCGTCCATCGTCAGCTTGCGCGCCGACGCTCCCGTTTCCGCCATCCGTCCTCCCAAATCCCGTTTCGGTGCAATAGCTACGTTCAAACCGATTCGTGCAGCCCGCAATTGTACTGGATTCGAATGAGGCCTGCCTGAGGTTTTTGCCACTGCGCCACTGAATTCAATTTTAGCAGACGAGTGGCGCATGCTTCAGCTTGCGGGGTTTCGTCGGCAGAAGGACTAAGACCCGCAAGCTGAAGCATGCGCCACTCATGAATCGTCAGTGGAATTTAGCACGCAAAATAAAATCGGATTACTTCTCTGGGAGTGCAAAGACGTAAAGCGCATTCCCGTGCGTCGGGTAATAAATATCAGGAAGGATCGTGCGAGGAACATTGCGCGGGCTGCCGCCGCCGAGGCCGGTGGTGACGGCGACGTATTGTTTGCCACCAACGCTGAAGGTTACAGGGAAACCTTGAACCGATGTGCCGAGGCGAGCCTGCCACAACATTTTGCCGGTGTTGATGTCGACGGCGCGGAAGACGCGGTTGAGGTCGCCAACGAACGCGACGCCGCCGGCCGTCGACAGAACGGCGGTGAGGAACGATGGCCGCTGCTGGACGTTCCAAACTTCCTTCATGGTCTTCACATCGAAGGCGGCCAGCCGACCGACATTGCCATCGGTGCCGGGCATTTCGTAAAACAGGCGGTCGCCCATGGTGCCCCCCGAGCCGTCGACAAACTCCACCTTGCGTCCGGACATTTCCATGCAGCTCTGGCTGAGCGGGATGATGAGGCGCTCGCTGGCCGGATCGTAGGTCATAGCCTGCCAGTTGTGGCCGCCTTCGGTGCTGGGGCACACAGGGGTCCACTTGCCGATTTCCTGCTCCAGAATGTCGGGGCGGTAGGCGAGCTTGCCGGTCTTATCATCCAGGTTGAAAATGTTTTGAAAAATAGTTTCCTTGGCGCCGATAAATTCGCCGTTCTTGCGATCGAGCTTCCAGAGAATGCCGTCCTTGCCGATAGTGAACAAAGTTTTGCGGTCGCCGATATCGACGAGCACGCGCTCGTACACTACGTCCATGTCCAGCGTTTCGCCTTGCACATGCTGGAAGTACCAAGCGAGCTTGCCATCGTCGGGCTTCAGGGCGAGCGTCGAGCTGGAGTACAGCGCCGCACCTTTCGTGCCGCGGCTCACCTGCATCCACGGCTTGGCCTGCGCCACGCCCCAGTAGGTCAGGTTCAGGTCGGGATCGAAGCTGCCGGTGATCCAGGTTTCCGCGCCGACGCGCAGCATGTTGGGCAGACCGGCCCAGGTGTCGCCGCCGGGCTCGCCCTCGCGCGCAATGGTGTTGAAGCGCCACAAAAGTTTTCCGGTTGCGGGATCGAAGGCGCTGATGAAGCAGCCCTGATCTTTTTCCAGCGCTTTGTAGCGGTCGCACCCATTCTCGCCTTGAACCACTTTGCCATGAATGATGATCGGGCCGCTGGAGCTGCCGTAGCCCTTGGTGCTGTCGCCAACGATGACGTCCCAAACGGTTTTGCCGGTGCGCGCGTCAAGCGCGAAGAGGTGCGCGTCGGTGGTCTCCGCGAAAATCTTGTCCTGGTAGATGGCGATGTTTCGCATGGCGCCCGTTCCGCCGGCCTGGCTCTTGGGCGGCCGCATGTGGTTTTCCCAGACCAGGTCGCCGGTGCGGGCGTCGAGCGCCTGCATAATGTTATCGGTATTAATCAAATAAATTATGCCGTTGTGGACGAGCGGAGTGGGCTCGTTGGCCGCCGCGCTGTCGTTCATGTTCCACGACCACACCAGCCGGAGGTCTTTCACATTGTCGCGGTTGATTTGCGAGAGCGCGCTGTGGTTCCAGCCCTGGTAATTGCCGCGGACGATCAGCCAGTCCGCCGGATCGGGCTTAAGAAGCATCTCGTCGGTCACCGGAACATAATTTTTCACTTCGCCCGGGACGATGAGTCCGAGCGGGACACTCGCGGCTCGCGCCGGAGCGGAAGCGCGCGGCGCGGCATCTTCGTCGCCGCCTTGCATCGAGGGTGGCGGCGCGCCGCCAGTCGCCACGGCTCCGATGGGCACGATGGTCTGCGGCGTCAAGGCCTGCGTTCCCGCCGGCGCGCCATTGGCCTGCAGAATAAATGCGACCAGGTTGACGGCATCCTGATCGCTGAGCGAACCGGGATTGCTGATCGGCATGCTATTGCGGATGCGAGTGAACAAGTCGCTGGTCGGGCGGTTGCGCCAGGTGTTCAGAAAATTGACGCCGGCCAGCGGAGGAGCTTCGAATGTGCCTTTCAGGTCGGGCAAGTGGCACGTCGTGCAGGTCGCCTGATAAATGGCGCGCCCGGCGGCGGCTTGCTCGGCAGTGAAGGGGCCGGGACGCGCGGGTTGCTGCGCGGCTGATATGGCAATGGAGACGCCGAGCGCTGTAATCGCGCCGCAAATCACAAATCTACTAACGTTTCGTTCGGGCATCGGTTGCTCCACTCACTGGCGGCTTGTGGAAAAAGTAAATTCAAACCCTAAGGGGTTAAAACCCCTTCGGAAGGCGGGCCAATCTGTCGTGCCTAAAGGCACGACCCACAAGGCGTCGGAATTTTGCCTGGAATGTATCCCATAAATCGCCTTTTTGGGTCGCGACTTCACACGCTACGGAAAGAACCCCTCCAGAGTTTTGTCATCCCGAGCGAAGCGAGGAATCTCTCTTCGATCTGGCCCATGAAAAGAAAGAGAGATTCCTCGCTTCGCTCGGAATGACAAAATAAACTACTTTTTCTGCAGCCCGTTCAGGCGCGACGTTCCAGAACCTGAAAAACAATGGCTATAGCCCTAAAGCCTTACCGAGTTTGGATGGCTTTCCAATTTAATGACGGCGCCCATGCACTTCACTTCAAAAGCCAGCCCCACAAGTTTCCGTCGGGGGCGCGCTCGGATTGGATTTGCACGTACCAGCGGCCGTTCCGCAGGTCGGCGATCTGATCCGGCGTCAGCTCCAGGGTGCCGCTGATCGTGCCCTGCTCCGCTTTCGTGACCGTCAACTCCAGATTGGGAATGACCGGGCCGCGAATGCCTTTCGGCCCACGGCGAATTTGCGCCGTGGTGGCGGGCGAACGCAATCCCTCAAACGTTCCCTGAATGGTGAGCTCTTTGCCCTGCAGCGTCGCGGCCAGCGAACCGTATCCCGCGATGGTCGACATCATCGAGACATTAATCGGCACTGGAGAGAGGCGCGCTTTGAACTTCTCCGCAGTCTGCGCGTATTGAGCTGCACTGGCGGACAAAAGCCACAAAACCGCTGAGGCCAGCAATATTGCTGCAGCTGGTAGTCGACCGCACCGCTTTGCCATCGTTTGCTTCATCCCGGAAGGCCAAGGAATCATAAAACTCAAATCCAAAATCTGATCTCAAATTTCAAATTTGAGATTTCAGATGGGATTCAAACAATCCAACTCAATCTTATCCTGCTCAACCCCATCCTGCTCATTCGCATCCTGCCATGGAAGGATGACACACGTCACTGATCGGCTGAAAATGCCGGCAAAAATTTTTCCCCAATCTTGCCCGTTAATTCGCCAACGGATTCGGACGGACTTGAATGTGATTGACCGAGCCGAGCCGCGTTTCCGTAAATTTTGGCATATAAGAACTGTACGTCGCCCAGATGCCGCGGCCTTTCCAGCCCGCCTTGGCGTCATCAATCCGGCCATCCAGGCCGCGCGTGTAGAAGGGCATCGGGTAGGCCATGCGGAAGACCGAGAACGTTTCCTTCCTGGGATCGAAGATCAGCATCGAATCAGAAGTGGTTCCAGTGACGATCACTGTGTCCTTGCCCAGCCCCAGCGTATTGAATTGGTCGACCCACAAGAAATAGGGATATTCGGTGCTGCCGGTTTCCATGCCCGTGCCAGTGAATTTTGGCCCCGGCAGGTCCCAATACTTGAATTTTCCGGTCTTGGGATCGAGGCGGCCGAGGTGGCCGCTGCCGGCCGAAAACCACACGGTGCCATCAGTGCTGAAATCAATGCCGTGCGAGAGGCGCCCTGGAAGAGGCAACGGGAAATCCTTGAACTTGCTGGTTTTTGGGTCGAGCATATACAGCTTGTTCTGTGGACCATCTACTACTGGAACAGATAACCATACAGTACCGTCGAGGGGGCTGACAGCCGTGGCGTAACCGTTGGTGGGAATGACCTTCTTGGTATCCATATCGGCGCGCATCCAGGCATGTTCCGCGGCCGCCTCCGTCCCTTCCGGATTTGCCGGATCGATCTTGGTGGTGTCCAGCTCTCCCAGAACATCTCCATCGGTCCAGATTCGCCCCTGCCAGTCGAATTGCAAGTGATGCGTGTTGTAGGAAGTGTCGACACCAACAAACTTATTCGTTTTCGTATCGTAGAATCCGAGTTGCATTCCGTGACTGCGCGACAACAGAGCTTTGGACTCTATGGCCAGCGCCGCAGGGTCGGGATTGTCCGTGGCGATGGTGCTGGCCGACCATTTTGGATTATTTTCCGCTCCCGGCGGGCGAGTCGGCTGCGTCATCCAGACCCGGCCATGCTCATCGAGCATGGGATTGTGCGGGCTGGCCATCCAGGCTTCCTCGGTTTCGCGATCGTGGTAGTAGTCCACCTTGGTGCTGTAACCCTTCGAGTTTCGCGGCACAACGGGGAGCGCTTCGACAGTGTTCTTCACCGGATCCAGGACCCACAACACGCCGCCGCCCGTCCGGTCCGCTCCGTAAACTTTTCCATTCGCGTACAGGGTGGGATTGCGCTTGTCGGTGGAAGTCACGTCGTGGAAAAAGGATTCACGTGTTCCCCAATCCCATTGAGACACGACGAAGTTGCGTTCGATTCCGGTTGGCCGCGGCGGGGCCGCAGGCACTTCTCCCGCCTTAATGCGCAGTTCCCAATCGACAAGAGTCTTTTCCAACAAGTCTTTGTTGAGCCGGTCAGCGGCCTGGCCCATCCCTTGATTGCGTTGAAAGATTCCGTCCCAATCATCCACGTCGGTATGGCGGCGCGTAGCCACCATTCCGAGTTGATGACACTGGTTGCATCCGCCCCTGAGGGCCGCAAGCCACTGTTCCTGTGAAGCATACCCGGCGGGCAGATCTCCCTTTGTGGGAGGATGAATCATGGAAGTCCAATAGCTGGCGGGATAAATTTTCGCCGCTTCCTGCGGAGTCGCGGCATTGGTAACCTGCAGCTTGACTTTCGCGCCGCGCGCGGCCGGCACGTGATCCGAATCCTTCAGCCCGTAGCCGCGCACCCACAGCTCATACGATGCATCCGGCAAATCGGGCACCAGGAATCTTCCTTGATCGTCGGTGACCACGATCTTGCGGAAGGGCACTTGCAATTTCGTTTCCGCGATCACCCAGACTCCGGCCTCCGGCTTTGCGCCATTGCTGTTCAACACCACGCCGCCGATGCTGCTCTTGTCGATCTGCATTCCGGAAACGCCTTGCGGGGCACCCGCTGCAGGGCGTGAAATAAAACAAATCAGCGCCGCTAGAGACCACATCATTGCGCGCGTCAATCCCCGCATGTCAGTCCTCCTGCTGCAATCCGACAAGGTTTCTCGTTTTGGGTCAGCCCGAATATGCTGTACCGGGATTTATATAATGAACTGGACGAAACTGCCAATTCTTTGGTTTCGTGAATTGTGGGCTGGGTTTCATAACCTGTGTGGTTACTCGGTTTTGGTTTGTGTAGCGCCCGCCTTCAGGCGGCGATGTGCTTGAATCTACGATGCCCACCTGAACGCGGGCGCTACAATACCGTTTGAAATTTATGTCGCCACACAGGCTATTCAGCCTGTGCTCTTAAAGGCCTCCCAAAGCCGGATGCCGCCAAATGGACTGTAAGCCATGGCTTGCCGAAATCACCATGGCGTCACAAAATTCCTGGGCCACCCGGCCTTACATTGCGAAACTATTCCGCCGCACAACTCCCACTAGAACCCGGACCGAGATCGCAGTAACCTAGGAGTGGGCGCGGGCCAAGCCCGAATTGCATTGGCGCGGGGAACTCATGAGAAATCGCAGAGGATTTTCCTACGTATTGTTAACTGGATTCATCTTATTTGCGGGAATCCTGCTGGCCCAGAACACGCCGGACCGGGCATTGATCGTGAACGGAAAGTCAGCGGGGATGGTCGTGCAGATGGGCGGCCACGCCTATGTTGACGTGGAGACCGTCGCGCAATTCACGAATGGTTCCGTCACTCTCGAACCGAATCGAATCGTCCTTACATTTCCGGAAGCCGGACCGGCTGCGGTCGCGGCTGCGAGCTCTGCGCCCGCGCCGCTCGCGCCCCCTCCGCCTGGCTTGTCCAGGAATTTCGCGAGTCTGGCGATTGCTGAATTGGCGGAAATGCGCGAGTGGCGGGGAGCCGTGGGCACCATACTCACCTACGGTGTGCCGGTCGTGGGAACCTGGCCTCAGGACTATCACGATCATATAGAGGCCAACCTGATGCAGGTGGCAGTGGCGGCGTCAACTGCTGCCGACCAGGACGCCATGCAACTTCTCCGCAACGAATTTTCAAACCTTACGCAGTGGACCAATGGCGTCGTGTCCACGCGCCAGTCCCTGAACGCTACAAACACCGTGCGTCCCGACACACTGCAGAGCGATCAAGCCCTGGCAAAGATTTCCGATT
The DNA here is from genome assembly GCA_035483715.1 of Candidatus Acidiferrum sp. Classification (GTDB taxonomy): domain Bacteria; phylum Acidobacteriota; class Terriglobia; order Acidiferrales; family UBA7541; genus Palsa-360. The sequence continues at coordinate 75,725 of DATHPN010000087.1, read as the reverse complement.
GCAGCCGTTTCCTGAATTCGATGCTTGTCAGCGGGGTGTTTGCCGACGATCAAAGCTGCCACTAAGACGAATTCCTCACGCGCGAGGCCGCGCTTTTTCGTTTGGCGTAGGTACCAAAATCTGATTCGGGAAAAGTAGCGCGGGCTTCAGCCTGCCGGGTTTCATCCTTGCAAGCACCAAACCCCACAGGCTGAAGCCTGCGCTACTTAAATTCACCGCATCCTCTGGTGAAAACTCCGGGCAATAGAGTATATTCTGTGCCTGCAATTTCTTCTGGGTGGTTCCCGAAGTTCGGAATCCATGCCAACGGATACGCGATATTTACCCGGCCATCGGTCCATCCGCTTTCTGCGCGGGGCCGGACGGAAGTTTGGACTGGAAAGGAACAAACGATATGACGGCCACATCGCCAAGCACTGGCGAAGGTGCGGCGGGAGCGAAGGCCACACCGGTTTCCGACGCGGCTTGGAAGTGCCTTCAGGGCGCGTATGACTTGCAGGTGCACGTCGCTCCTGACGTGATCGAGCGACGCATCGACGACCTGGACCTGGCCAAGGAATTTCTGGGGCGCGGGCTGAAAGGGTTTGTCCTCAAGTCGCATTATTTTCCGACCGCCGAACGCGCCAAAGTTGTCACCAAAGCCGTGCCGGGCATTGCCGCTTACGGCGCCATCACCCTGAATCACTCCGTCGGCGGACTGAATCCCGTCGCGTTGGAGTTGGCTGGGCGCTCCGGTTGCAAAATCGTATGGTTCCCGACCGTGGACGCACAAAATGAAACCGCGGGACGCGTCGATGGACCCAGCACTAAACTGCCGTTCTGGGCGAAAATTCAGCGGGAACTTGCGGCTACGGGAATCTCTCCTCCGCCGCTCACGGTGCTGGATTCCAGCGGCAAGGTTTCCGAGGCCACGCGTCGCTGCATCGAGCTGATCGCGCGTCACAACATGATTCTGGCCACGGGGCACCTCGGGCGCGTCGAGATATTCGAGCTCGTGAAAACAGCGCGGGAAATGGGAACGCAAAGAGTGCTGGTCACGCACGCGGAATTCCCTTCGCAAAACCTGACCGCCGACGAACAGAAACAGCTCGCGGGAATGGGCGCATTCATCGAGCACTGCTTCACTACTATGCATACGGGGAAAGCTCCCTGGGACGCCGTGCTCGAAGCCATCCGCGTGGTGGGGCCGGAACGCTGCGTGCTCTCGACGGACCTGGGGCAAACGATCAATCCTCCAGTCGCGGAGGGCTTTGCCATGTTTGCGCAGAAAACGCTGGACGGAGGATTCAGTGTTGACCAGATTCGGCGGATGACGGTCACAAATCCGGCCGCGCTCGTCCAGTAAGCATGTCCAATAAATCAGGGAGAATTTTCCTATGAAGCCAAGAATCGTCCGCAACATCGAACGGCCGGACCAGGAAGTGGTCCGGAAACTTGGCGAGTTCGGCACGGCCACCGTGCACGAAGCGCAGGGCCGCACGGGTTTGATGCTGCCGTATATGCGGCCGATTTATTCCGCAGCGCGCATCGCCGGCCCGGCCGTTACTGTGCTGTGCCACCCCGGCGATAACCTGATGTTTCACGCCGCGATCGAAGTGTGCAAACCGGGAGACGTCCTGGTGGTGGCCACCCATTCCGATTCCACGGACGGATTTTTCGGCGAATTGCTGGCCACCTCGTGCCAGGCGCATGGGATAAAGGGACTGGTGATTCACGCGGGCGTCCGCGACGTCGCGGATTTGACGGCCATGCAGTTCCCGGCCTTTTCGCGGGCCATCTCCGCACAGGGAACCGTGAAGGAAACGGCCGGCTACGTGAACATCGACATCGTCTGCGCGGGGGCGCTGGTTCATCCAGGCGACGTTATTGTGGGCGACGTCGACGGCATCGTCGTAGTTCCGCGCCAGCAATCGGCGGAAGTGGTCCGCTTGTGCGAAGCGCGCCTGGCCAAGGAAGCGAAAAACCGCGAGCGATTGCGGGCCGGGGAATTGGGTCTGGACATTTACGGGCTTCGCGAGAAGCTCAAGAGTTTAGGCGTGGAGTGGGTTTAGTGGAACATGCTTCAGCTTGTTGGTTTTCTTAAGTTGCGGCAAAATTGGCGGCACAAAAATCAAAACCAACAGGCTGAAGCCCGTTCTACTGGCGCCTACATCGCTCTTAGCTTCGCAGCCAAATCCGCCTCATCTTTTGCCTCCTGAAATAATCGAATCGCGGCGATTCCGGCGGCGCCCGCCGCAAGGCAGGCGCGGGCATTTTCCGGATTCACGCCGCCAATGGCCAGCACCGGAATTTCAACCGCCGCGCAGACTTCGCGCAGTCGTTCGATTCCTTGCGGCGCGCCGAATGCCGCTTTGGACGGCGTCGCAAACACCGGCCCGAAAAAAATGTAGTTCGCTCCGCCGCGCCCGGCCGCGCGCGCCGATTCAAGGGAGTGGCAGGAAACACCAACCAGGAAATCCGCCCGTCCCGCAGAGCGGCGCCACTCGATTGCCGCTTCAAGCGGCAAGGATTTTTCCCCGAGGTGAACTCCCGCGGCGGCCGCGGCCAGCGCGATATCCAGCCGATCGTTGACGAAGACACGCGCTGGGGTCGCCCGCGTTCCTGCAACGGCGAAACGCGCGAGTTCCGCCAGAGGACGCGCCTCGAGATCTTTCTCGCGAATTTGAATCCAGTCCGCGCCGGCCGCGGCGGCGCGCCGGATGGAGTCTTGGAGGAATCGCAGTTGAAGCGGAATGGAATCGCCGGTCAGAGAATCGGAACCCACGGGGGCAGCTTGCAGCGCGCGCCGGTCCGTTACATAGCAGAAGATTGGTTTACGTGCGTGTGGCAACGGTGTCCGTCCGGCCCCGCAACATGTTCGCGGCCAGCAAGATATCCAGGGCGCCCAGGCCGGTCACCGCGCCGCGTACGGAGGGATGCAGCAGAATCGGAATCAGCTCGGGAAACTTGTCGAGGAAAAAATTGTGATCCCAATACCCAAGCCAGGGAACCAGGATCAGCAATACTCCAAGCAGAAAAATATCCAGGGCGTGCACCACGTGCAGGAAAGATTTCATTCGGGCTGCGCCTACCGCACCTTCCCGAGAAGGGCAATCCGCTCGGACACATCACGGTAATCGATGTTCATTGCGTAGACCTGCGAAAAACTGTTGAAGGCAGCATGCGTGTCGCCCGCCAATTCCTGGGCGACTCCCAAATCGTAGCGCAACGCAAGAATCGATTCTTGATCCAGTCCCGGCGTCTTGAGGGCCCGTTCGTACCAGATTGCAGCAATGGCCGGCTGCCCTTTCTCCATGAATGCCAGGCCCAGAAGCGTACTACATTGCATGGCATAACGGAAAGCGGGGCCTTTGTCAGCCGAGCTGGCAACCTTCTGGAATTCGCTGATGGCTTCTTCGAGCAAGCCCATTTCGCGGTAGGCGATTCCCAAATTGTAATGGGTTTCGAGATCTTCGTCCGCCTTGGTTTCACCGAGTTCGGAACGGAATTCCTCAAACAGGTCACCCAGCGGCCCGCTGAGCGGCGTCGCGGCAGCGGCGGCTGGAGCGCCACTTCCGGAGGCGGGGCGAGCTGCCGGCGCTCTCGAGGTTTCGGAGGACGAAACCGAATTTTGCACTGCGGCGTGCACGGGCTCGTCTGGAATTCCGAGGGATGAAGTCATCGATTCCAAATCACCGGCCAGGTCCGCAAGCAGCGAGTCCCCCGCAGCGGTTTCGCTGTCCGCGACTCCCACGGGCTCCACAGTTTGAAGTTCGAGATCGAAGGACGGGGCTTCCGCAACGGCTTCGGCCTGCATCTGTGCCGGCTCAGCCGGAATGGGGGCCGGCGGGGAGGCGGGGGCGCTTTTTCGCGGGGACGCAGCATCATGGACGGCCGCCGCATGCTCCTCTTGCATCGCGGTTTCCAGCTGTTGGGACAATGCCGCCCACTCATCGGATAGATCAACCTCGTGCACCACGGATTCAACTGTCTCCGGCGTTTGTATCGATTCCGCAGGGGATGATTCCGGCGCAGCCTCGGCAACGGGTTCGTCGAGTTCAGCGTGGATTATGGGGACGGCAAATTCCGGCGGGGCAACAGATGCTGGGGGAGCGGAACTTGGCTGGTTTTCCGCAGGGGCAATTCCAGCAGCGCGCTGGAAGCGGCTTCGTAAATCAGCGAACCGCTCCGTGCCCGCGCGGTCATCGCGCTCGATCGCAATTTGTTCGAGAATTGCGGCGAGCTCCGCGGTGCGGCGGTCATTGCCCGAACCGACGGATAGGTCGAGCAGGCGCTCGAGAATCGGAGTATGCCGAGGGGCGCGCTCCAGGACGGATTCCAGAAGATCGATCCCCTTTTGCGTCAAGCCGTAGCTGGAAAACAAATCAACATCGGTCAAAGCCTGAGTGATGTAACGCTGGGTTTCTTCATCGAGCGACGGTTCGGAAGACACGGGAACCGCCGGCTTGGCCATCTCCTCGGAAGACACCAATTTCACGACTGGCGCAATTTCTCCCGAAATCGGTTCCAGGCCGGCCTTGGCGCGCAATTGCATGCATTTGCGCCGGATGGTTTCATCTTCGGGGGTTCGTTCCATCAGTTTTTCGAACGTGGCAAGCGCCTTGTCATTCTCTCCGGCACCCTCATAGGCGTATGCGAGTTGAGCCAGCGCATCCGGCAGCCGGAACGAATCGCTGGCCCGGCCGTAAAGATCCACCAGCCATTCCAGCGGCTCGACCTGCCCGGGTTTGGCTTCAGAAAGGCGTAAGAGCGATTGCCCCAGTGCTTCATGCTCGCCCGCGTCGATCATCGCGTGGCGAATGAGAGCAAGCATGGCTTGCGCGCGATCCAAATCTCCAGCTTCCAGCAAAGCGCCCGCGACGCGGTGCCCCACCGCATGCTGTTTCGGATCGCGCGCAAATATTTTTTCTGCCAGCGCCGACGCTTTGACTGCCTGGCCGCTTTCCATGTACAGGCCCATCAACATCGTCGTCGTTTCGCCGCCGTCGTCCCGCCCCGGAAGGGTCTCCAGAAGCTTTCCCGCTTCCGCGGCCTTGCCCGAGGCGGTCAACGCCCGCACCTTCAACAGGAACGTCTGCTGGTGCGCCGGATCCAGTTGCAAGATGCGGTCGGCCAGTCGAATCGCTTCCGCGTGGTCGCCTTGCTCGAGAATCTTCTGCATGGCGCCGTGGAATGTTTCGACGGCTTCTTTCTGCTGGCCCATGGAAAGGTGCAATTCAGCCAGGCGCACTTGTATGCGCAGATTATCGGGCTCGGCTTCCAGCAGCTTGCGCAAGAGCAGCGCAGCCTGCGGCTGCCGCCCGGCCTTCATTTGCATTTCGGCAAGCTGCAAATAAAGAGGCCGCGCCTCGCTCAACACTCCCTGCTGCACGTAAAGTTCCGCCAGCCGTTCCAGCGGGCGGCTTTCCTCGGGAGCGAGTTTGGCGACCTTCTTGTAAATGGCGATGGCTTTGGTGGTGAAGCCGTCGTTCAGAAAAATCTTCGCCAGCCGCTCAAAATATTCCAGCGCCTGGAAGGTCTCCCCCTGGCGGACGAACAAATCACCCAAAGTCATCAGGGTGACCTGATCCTTGGGCTCATTCTTCAGAATTTGTTGGTATTCGAGGATGGCTTGCGGCATCTTCCCTTGCTGAAGATACTTCGCCGCCGCATTGAGGTGCTTGGTCTTGTTATACGCCATCTTCTAATGCTCTTTCCATTGTCCCGGCCGGAATGGATTTAGGCGGACAATGGTCGATTCACAGCCCCTTCCGTTGCGTCCCTTTTCGGGCTGGCACACTGCGGGGCTGTAAGCAGACCGGCCCGGCCGGATCCCGGAAGAACGACCCGACAGGTTTAGATTTCACGCTAGCACGCGTTAAAATCCGAAGTCAACGCGAGGCATTGAAAAGCGTACGTGGCAGTAATGAGGGGGTTTAAGCAGCCGCGAAGATCCGCCCATGGGCTCCGTCGCGCATCACGAATTTTCACAGGCGGAAAGCGGCAATGGCGCTTGCGTTGCTCCCGCAGCCCAGCAGGAAGCATCGCGTACCGGGGCAAAGGAAAAACGATGGTGCGGTGTGGGCCCGTGGGCGCGCAGGGCGGCGAGATGGTCAGGTGTGGCGTAGCCTTTGTGCTGCGCCAGCCCATACTGCGGATAAATCCGGTCCCATTCGAGCATCCGCCGGTCGCGTTCCACTTTGGCAATGATGGACGCGGCGGCGATGGAAATCGAAAGCGCGTCACCGTGGATGAGCGATTTCTGTTCGATCAGCACGTCCAGCTGCATGGCGTCGAGCAGCAAATAATCGGGGGAGATTTTCAACTGCCGCAGGGCTTCAGCCATGGCCTGGCGGCTGGCCTGATAAATATTCCAGGCATCGATGCGGCGGGCATCAACTTCCGCGATGGCCCAGGCGAGAGCGTGTTCGCGAATTCGCATGGCCAGAACTTCGCGGCGCTCAGCGGGCAATTTTTTGGAATCGTCGAGGCCCACAATCCGCCGCTTGGGATCCAGGATAACGGCTGCGGCAACCACCTGGCCAAAAAGAGAGCCGCGCCCGACTTCATCAAGACCAGCAATCCTTTGCCAACCGCACTTGCGGGCCTGGCGCTCGAAACGCGAGGAGCATTGTTTCCGCATCAGCGCGGATTCTAGCACGTGAAATTTTTTTCGTTACACAGATTCGGCTTTGAATGTGCCCGTTCCGAAAGAGACACACCGGCCGCTGCGAAATCGCGCTGAATTGTGTGTCCCGGGTTTTGTCGTGGCCGCCCATCTTTTGGGCGGGTAGCTGTTTCGGATCATCCTGAACGAATCCAGAGTTGCGCGAGATTCGCCGGCATTTACCTTCGTGTAAAAAGCAAAAAGCCCGGAGAAAATTTCCCCAGGCTTTCAAGAAATACAAAAGCTCGATCTGCAATCTTAAGATTCTTTTTCCGCAGCAACCGTTTCAGGCGTCTCCACGCGTTCGACGCGCTGCAGGCGCGCCGCCTTGCCTTTGAGTCCCCGCAGATAATACAGCTTTGCGCGGCGCACGCGGCCCTGGCGCAATACCTCGATGGAACTGATGGACGGCGAGTTGGCCGGAAAGATGCGCTCGATCCCGACTCCAAAGCTGACGCGCCGCACGGTGAAGCTTGCGCCCGTGGATTTCCCGCGCTTCTTGATGATCACGCCCTCGAACGGCTGGATGCGTTCCTTGTCGCCCTCGCCTTCCTTCAACCGCACGTGCACGCGGACGGTGTCGCCCGGCCGCAGCGCGGATAAGTCTTTGCGCACTTGTGCATCCTGAAACTTTTCAATTACGCGATTCATGGCTCAGATTCCCGGCAGACCCACTCAGGCGGGGTCAGCACTGCAAACACAATCGTTGAGTATAGCGGAATTCCCGCTTTTCCACCAACTATAATAGGCTGGCGCCGGGCGCCACGCAACCTTGCAGTCCTGAGGCGTTGAACAAAAGTTACTGATTCCCGCCGTTGGAAGACGCCCGTCCAAAAATTAAAAGCGAGCTGCCCAGAGGCACCGGAAATCTTCCCAATAATTCCTCTTCCAGCCGCGAAACCCAATACAACATACGATTCAAGCCGGAGGGTGGTATCCCAGGAATCCTGGGGGTAGAACCGAACAATCTCTCTTTCCCCCTCACCGCCAATTTGACCGGGAAGAGCCAGTAGAAAAGATACCGCGATACCGCGGTCCTCATGCCTGCTTTTTCCGCTACTTGGCTAAAGGTAGCCCGGGTGTATCGCGTGAAATGGTAGTTGAGTTCGTCGTGACTGGTCCAAAGAGCCTTGAAAGCGGGCACGGTAATCAGCAAGCAACCATGCGGTTGCAGATGGGAAAGGGCATTCCGCAGGGCTTCGACCGGTTCGGCTAAATGTTCGAGGACGTCCAGCATCAGGACAAGCGAATACTTCTTGCCGGGCTGGAAAGTCTTATCGAATGGGCCGATATGGATGCGGTCGCGATAAGGGTTGTCCGGGCTGATCACATCGGCGGACACTTCGATCCCCTCAACGTCGCCGAACTGCGTCAGTTCGCGGAAAAACAGTCCATCTCCGCAACCGACGTCGAGAATCGTGCCCCATCCGCCCGGAGGCTGGTTGCGGCGAAGAAACTTGACGATCAGTTCTTCGCGCGCTCGAAACCACCAGTGACGTTCGTAGAGTTCGCGGTACCGTTGGCTGAATTCAGGGTCCAAAGGAAATCCTGGGCTTAGTTTTCCGCTTCATGGCTGCGCATCCGGACGCGCCTGCCGCCTGCGGCCGCCAGAGGCGATCCGGCCGATCTTGCTGCCGGGTGATCCGTGAAGGCGTGGCCAATGCACCGGTCCACGACGTAAAGGGGGCGCGCTTTGAGTTCTTCATATACGCGCCCGACATATTCGCCGACGATGCCGAGGAAAAAAAGAAGCACGCCCGAAAGGAAAGTCATCACCACGATCAGCGCGGCAAAGCCTTGCACGGTCTGGTGCAAAAACACTTTCGCATAGATTGTAACTATGGCGTAAAGAGTGGACACCAGGATGGCGATTGCGCCCAGTATGGAGGCGGCCCGGATCGGGACGGTGGAGAACGCGAATATCCCGTCCAGGGCGAACTTGAGACGCCGGAGCGCGCTGTATTTGCTCTCCCCCGAATGGCGTACGGAGCGCTCTACGGCCATGCCCGTCTGCCGAAACCCGACCCAACTTCTCATTCCCCGCAAATAGCGGTGATGTTCGGTCATGCCGCGAAGGTGTTCCACAACGCGCCGGGACATCAGCCCGCAATCACCGGCATCCAGGGGAAGGCGGATGTCGGAAAGCTTGGACATGAGCCGGTAGAAAAGAAAGAAGCACAGCCGCAGCCACCAGACTTCCTTGCGTTCCTTGCGCTGGGCGTACACGACGTCGTATCCGGAGCGATAAAGTTTCACGAGGTCCGGAATAATCTCGGGCGGATCTTGCAGATCGCCATCGATCACAATGACCGCGTCTCCTCCGGCGTAGTCCATGGCCGCCGTGAGCGCGGCCTGGTGGCCGAAATTTCGCGACAGCGCGATCACCTTGATCCTCGGATCAAGCGCGGCAGCTTCCTCAAGAATTTCCAGCGTGCGGTCCGAACTCCCATCGTCCACAAATACGATCTCGTGCGGCCCGCCGGGAATCCCGTCCAGCACGCTGCCCACGCGGCGGAGAGACTCCGGGAGCACGGACTCTTCGTTATGCACCGGGACCAGGACCGACAGGGATATTTGCGTTTCGCTCATTCTCAAGATCCGTCAGAATTCTTTCACCGCGCCAGTATTGCTTTCAGCCGCCCCCCAAATGATCTTCGAGGAACCTGGAGCGGTAAATATCCTTAACTCTGCCCCGATTTACCGCCGGAATCCTCACCAAGAATAAACAGGATGATCCTATGAAGCGTATCGAGGCGCACTCGGACAAACAAGAAGCTGTGCCTTTTCCGCCATCAAACCTACGCCCATGAAATCACAGATCCCATTTAGAAACAATGCGGACTCAGTCGCTGGCGCGCGGAGAATCATCGGCTAGTACATGGTGGAAGAATCCGGTTCTCCGGTCCCCGGACGCAACATAGCGATGGAAGCTGGGTAGGGTTGGATTAATATCTTTCCATCGACCCTTTTATCAGCTTCCAAGAGCCAGACAGTTCGGTTTGGGAAGTAGCGTAACAACTCCTGGTTGTGTTCCGGATCCATATCCCGGGCCCAAATCACCTTAGCGCCGTCTATATCACCGGGATTGTAGACCCACTCAATGTGCACACTATGGTCGGTCGAGTACCGCACAATGACAAGCTGCTGCCCCGGCCGTTGCTCGAGCCATTTCTCAATTTGATCACGAGCCAAGTTGCCGGCAATCCTGGAATACCAGGAATTCGGCCAATCCGTGACCAGATTGCGTCCTAGCGACAATTGCGCCATGCCGAGCGTGAGAGAGAACACGCAAATAAGGGGCACAGCGCGGGCGGCAAAGAGAAACCTTGATTTTCCGCGCCGGCCGCTTACATACAGGCATCGAGTGGCTTGAACAATGAAGGCCAGAAAAATCGCCGTTACGGGCGCCGCATAGTGGGGGAGGTATTGGACCTCGAGCAACAATCCGGCTAGCGCAACTCCAAGACAAAGGAACAGGAAACGAAGTCGGCCCAGAAACACGGATCGGAAACCGCCGATTAAGATGGCCAGGATAATCGGGAACCCCAGCGCGGCCCCCAGGTAGAATCTCGAAAGCCTTTTGATTTTGAGTGCCGTCGACGCGATCCATCCATGGAAAGTTCGCAGCTGTTCGTATTGCGGCAGATCCCAGTCCAGATAGAAATCCCTGATTAATTTGTAATGATAGGCCGGAATGGGACGCTCGGCTTGCCAGGGAAAATAAGGAATCGGATTGACGGTTGCCATGCTGACTTCATAGGGGGACCGCAAAGGGTTCCCCGTCACTCGCCAATTGTAGTAGCCGATTGCGCCAGCCGTCAGGGTAAGCATTATGGCCAGTGGCAGAACCACGCGCCCTAAGAGCAAGCGCAAATGAGGCCCCTTGCATGCCGTCAACCAAATGAGCATCGCTGCGGCCACCGGCAAGCTCAAGACAAACCCTTCATAGGGTCTGTTATTGGCGAGAATGGCCAGACCCATCCCCATTAACAATACATCGGCAATTTTCCCATGCTTTCGGATCCTGGGATAAGAACCAAGGACGAGCGCTCCGCCAATGGCGGCGAGTGCCCCACCCCAATAGGAGTTCGCCCAATAACTGAATAAGCCGAATCGCGCCACGGCCAGGAGCCCACCCAGCAGCGCCCAGTTCGGCGGAAGCCATCCTTGCAGCATCCAGCAGATTGCCGCGCACATGATTCCCACGCTCAACCACACGCCTACGAATGGATGCCCGCCAAGGACCTTTCCCGCGGCAAGCAGCAAACCCTGGCCAGGGGGAACAATTCCCGTGTAGGTCGGCTCTTGAAGGATGTGAAAAGTCTCGAAATGAATCCGCATGGAATGGGGCGGGTTGGTCAGGCGGCCATGTGCAAAAGTGTCGGCCATGACCAGGTTTTCAAATTCGTCATGAATGGTGGGGACGGGAACGGGCAACAGGGGCAGCGCGGCCGCTCGCACGATCAATGCCAAAATTCCTACGGAGAGCCAGGCCAAGGTGCGCCGCCGCGCAAGCCGTGCCAAGGCTCGTTCCAGTGCGGCAAATTGCGCAGAGGCCAGGCGCGGAAATAAAAGCGATACAACGATTGCCAGGAAAACGACGTACCACTCCACCTGTTCCACTGTGACGCTCGTCAACATTTCGGAAAGGAGTTCGAGCATTAAAGTCCTGTGACCATAGGCTGTATCAACGAAACAACAGGCACCCAACCTCTTCCATTTCTATGCTAACAGCCATGCAAACTCCGCGGATGTCTCCATCCCACTCAGTGTCGCAAAGGAGTTATCCCGCGGGTGGAGTCGCCGGCGAGCGAGCGGGTCGGGAGGCAGAAACAGGCTGCCGCAATTCGTAGGGAGCTAGGGTCGCAAGGTGCTCAAAGCTAAAATCACCGTACATAAACCGACACCTGCCCACGCAGCGGTTCAAGTCGTCCAGACGAGAACATGGTAATAATGAATCGAGGATGTTCCCGTGTTTCAAAACGCGCAAAGCAACGAGGCATAAGACAACTATTCTTTGACGCTGCCCGGCAACCCCATGACCAATCCAGGTTTTCTACGGGAAGAATGCTCACTATTTCCAGGCGCCCGCCGCGTGCGCCGCACTCTGCGCAAATCCTTGGAAATCCGGCTCGCTCGACCATGAGCGCCTCACCCTCACCTTCGATCAGTTTCAAGGCCCGTTGGGCCGAGGTCGCTTTATTCGCCGCCATATTCTCGATGTTGGCGCTCTTTGTGACCTGGTACGTGAGGCAGGAGCGGTTCATTTACTTCTGGGATTACGTCGGATATCACGAATACTTCGCCAACCTGGGCCTGGCGTTTGAGCAAGACATACTGAGGGCGTTACGATTTGTCTTCCTTTCCGTTCGAGTGAACGACTACAACTTACTGCCAACTTTATTCCTTGTGCCTTTCAGCCTGACATTTGGACCGGGCAGACTATCTTATATTTTGTCTCTTACGGTGACTTTTGCATTTCCCTCGATCGTGCTTTTCGCGTATGTAGTACGGCGCCTGTCCGGGAGGAGTCCGGCGGAGAGTCCATTTGACGAAATAGGGCTTACAGTCCTGTCCGCATCAACGCTGGCGTTCTTGCCTGTGCTTTGGGTACCGGTCGTATTTGGCTCCGTCGATGTGGGCGGCTTCCTCATTATCTTAATCGTGCTGGTGCTGTATTTTCGCGCCGACATTGTCGACCAAAGTTATGTAAGCCTGGTGTCCATGGCGCTCCTGCTCTGCCTTCTGGTTTTGTATCGAAGGTGGTACGCCTATTGGGTGGTTGGTTTCTTTGGGGCCCTGGCCGTGTGCGAAGGTTTGCGTTTCGCGGCCGACAAAGCGCGCCGTGCGCATTGGCTGCTCATCGCCAGAAACGCTTTGATTTTGGGGGCCATTTCTTTCCTTTCGTTTTATCTGATTGCTACTCCCATCGCAAAAAGAATGCTGACCACGGATTATGGAGATATTTATTCGGCCTATCGGTCGAGCGACCCGTTCATTCACAACCTGGGAGAACTCTATCAGCATTTCGGGCTGCTGACCCTTGTGCTGGCTGGCCTGGGGATCGTGCTCTCCGTAATGAACGAAAAGAGACGGCCCATCGCCTATTTCCTTTGCGTCCAGTTTGCGATCACCTTCGTGCTCTTTACGCGCACACAGGATTTCGTCATTTCGTCCCACGGGGAATACGTCGGCGTCCAACACTTCTATTGGGCGCTGGCTACCCTGGGCCTGTTCCTGGTGTTTTCCGTGCAAGACCTGTTCCTGCTGGCCCGGAGCCGTCCTCGAAAAGCCGCACTTGTCCTCGTCATTTTGGCCGGAAGCCTGGCGAACTTCGCCGTCACATTCCTGCCGCGAGCGGAGAGACCTCTGATGGCTGTCGAGTTTGTTTTGCCGGGAGCGAGGGAATATCCGATGGTCCGGACGGATCTGGATCAAGTGCAGGCGTTGCTGGACGCTTTAAACGACATCACCAAGGGTTCGCCGTCAACTGTTTACGTTCTTGCAAGTTCATTTAGTCTTAATTCTAGTATCGTTCAGGAAGGGTGTTTCTCATTACAGAGAATTCATCGCGAGTTGGCGCGCAGAATCGCTTTGACAAATGATGTGGACAAAAGGGACGGTTTCCCGGTCCAGTTTCTCACGGCGCGCTATGTCGTGCTGACCCTGCCTTTTGCCTACCACCTTCCGCCACAGGATCAAAAGGTGATCGGGGTTCTCGCCGACCAGCTCGTGAAGGGGGAAGGCATAGGAAAATCCTACGATAAATTGAATTACGAATTCAGGCTGGAAGACGGGAGCAGCGCTTTCATATATAAGAAAACCCGGCCCCTGGACCCGAACGATTTGAAGTCCCTGTCAGATCAATTTATCGAATTTTACCCGAACAACAGGGCCGAGTTTGAACTCTCGCCAGACCTCATCCGCAAAGTGAGCGCCTTGTAGTCGCGCGTTTCGTCCGGCAGAATATGCCCCGGTCATTGATTGTGATCCATAAGCTGGCTACCCTCATATCTGCGATTCGTTAGTCGCTGGTGGATTCCATGCAGATACTGGATTGGATTGTTCTTGCGGTTTGCCTGGCGCTTGTCTGGCCCAGGCCGGGTTTCGGTGAGCTAATTCTGGGCGGGATCGAGCAAAAGTTTTCCGAGTTCGCGCGAAATCAGCGGCTTGCTGTAGCGGCCGTCGGCGCGGCCACCGTCCTTGCGCGCGTGGCGCTTTTGCCATGGCTGCCAATCCCGCCGCCCAAGGTTCACGATGAGCTCAGCTACTTGCTTGCCGCGGACACGTTTGTCCACGGCAGGCTGACGAATCGGCCGCATCCACTCTGGATTTTTTTCGACACATTTCACGTCATCCAGCATCCCACGTATGCGTCAATGTACCCGCCGGCGCAAGGAATGGCCCTGGCCATCGGAAAATTGCTGGGCCACCCGTGGATCGGCGTGCTTCTGAGCGTTGCCGCCATGGGCATGGCATTCACCTGGATGCTGCAGGCGTGGGTGCCGCCGGAATGGTCGTTTCTCGGCGGCATCCTGGTGTGGACGCGGTTTGGCATATTTACTTATTGGATAAACCGCTATTGGGGCGGAGCGGTGGCGGCGATCGGGGCCGCCCTGGTCTTGGGAGCGCTGCCACGAATCTGGGATCACCAGCGTCTGCGCGACGCAATTGTCTTCGGATTGGGAGCGGCCATTCTTGCGGTAAGCCGGCCCTTGGAAGGGGCTATTTTTTTAATTCCCTTTGGTGCGGCCCTTCTCTGGTGGGCGCTGCGGCTGGAAGTCCGCGCGCGAGGCGCAGCGATGAGGCGCATCATCTTGTCGATCGCCGCAATTCTCGCCTGTACCGCCGGCTTTATCGCCTATTACAATTGGCGCGTAACGGGAAACCCGGTGGTGTTCCCTCACTTCATCGAAGGGCGGAAAATTACCACGGCCATTTTCATTTGGCAGCATGACAAGCCGCCCATCGCCTATTCCAATCCGCAATTCGACGACTTTTACCACCGTTTTCTGCCGAGCCTCTATCAGCCCGGCTGGGCGGGAGCCGAACAACTGTGGTGGGACAAGTCCACGGAATTTTACGAATTTTTCCTGGGCCCCGCGCTTTCAATCCCTTTTCTCGCCCTGCCTTGGGTGTTAAAAAACCGGCGGAATCGCTTGCTGCTCGCTCAGGCCGCTCTTTCAGCCGTCGGGCTCTGGGTCGTAGTGTACTACCATGCGCACTACGCCGCGCCTCTTATGGCCACGGTCTTTGTGTTGCTGATGCAGTGCATGCGAGTCCTGCGGCGGTTGCACTTCCTTGGCAGGGGTGTCGGCGTTGCATTGACGCGGCTGATTGTCCTCTTCAGTGTGCTCGTCGGGCCAATCTATTTCGCGCAGACTAAGATTTCGCAGCCGAACGCTCTGTTCGAATGGTTGCACCGTCACACCGTGGCGGCATTGGTGGCCTCGCTACTCGCATTGGTATTGCTGAGGGTGGGATCGTCCCTCACCACGCGAGCTGCCCCGGCCCAGCCGGGATGGCTGATCGCATCCTGCGAATTTCTGCTGGTCCTCGCAATCGTGCTTCAACTTTGCGAGATGCAAAGGAATCTCTACGCGGATGCTTTTCCATACCCGGACGACCTCATTTACCCTTTCCGAAAGCCGGTTGAAACGCAGCTTGCGGCCCTCCCCGGCGAACATCTCGTTCTCGTGCGCTATTCGAAAAATCACAATTCCGGGGAGGAGTACGTTTATAACGACGCCGACATCGATCATGCAAAAACGTTATGGGCGCGAGAAATTCCCGGAATGGATCTCGGACCCCTGCTCAATTATTTTCGCAATCGGGATGTGTGGGTGTACGAACCGGATGAAGACGATTCGACAGTTCGGCCGTATGCTTCAGGGGCACAGGTGCCTCTGCGTTAAAAAGTAGCGCAGGCTTCAGCCTGTGGGGGTTCGTCCTAGCAAGGCCCAAAATCCACAGGCTGAAGCCTGCGCTACTAAAGGGCGATCGGGATGTTCAGCAAATCGGGGCGGTTGCGTCGTGTTTTTTCCAGGGCTTTTTGCTGGCGCCAGCGGCGAATCTCTTCGTGATTTCCGCCGAGCAAAACTTCCGGAACGCTCCAGCCGCGAAATTCCGCGGGGCGGGTGTAGTGAGGGCAATCGAGGAGGAGGGGACTGGGGACCGGGGACGGGTGACTGGCGGGGGACATCGCTTCGCTGCCCTCAGCTTCGAGGGCGCTGAAAGATTCGTTCACTGTGGAATCTTCGTTGCCCAGTGCGCCTGGAATCAAGCGCGTTACCGCATCCACGATGAGCGCGGCGCCCAATTCGCCGCCGGATAGAACAAAATCGCCGATGGAGAGTTCGTCGGTGGCAAGATGCTCGGCCACACGCTCGTCCACTCCTTCGTAGCGGCCGCACAGCAAGATGACGCGATCGAGTTGCGCGAATCGCCGCGCTGTATCCTGTCGAAATAATTTCCCGGATGCGGAGAGCAGAACAATCGCAGTAGCTGAACGCGTGCCGGGCGTTGCATCGCCTTGTGGGGGCACGTCATGCCCTGCTGCTGCATCGCCCGCAAGCGATTCCACGGCCTCGAACAGCGGCTCGGGTTTCAGCACCATGCCCTCGCCGCCGCCAAACGGGCGGTCATCCACGGTTCGATGGCGATCGTGCACGAAAGCGCGCAGGTCGTGTACGCAGACATCCACGAGACGCGCCTCGCGCGCCCGACGTACGATTCCGTAATCCAGCGGGCCGGCGAAAAATTCCGGAAAAATTGTGATGATGTCGAACTGCATGGCAGGGACAGTGTAACGCGGCGCGGGTCACACGCCGCGGAAAAACCTGGTCGCTGCCATTCCGGAGCGCATTTCTCGTCGGGGAATTACTCTTTTTTCGGGCAGCGAGCAGGGATAGATTCCTCGCTCCGCTCGGAATGACAATTCAGAAGGCTGGTTCAAAAAGTTTACGTTCGATTCAAATCGCGCAGGCCATCCGGCAGAGAGACTTCAATGCGTTTCGCTTTCACATCAATGTGAAGGCAAAATTCCACTGCGAGCGGCAACAGGATTTCGCCATCGCGGGTATCGATGGCCAGCAATGGCGCGCCGCCCGGAAATTCAACGTCGCGCACGGAACCGAGCGCCGACGATGCGCCCGCTTCCCACACCGCGCATCCGACCAGATCGCTGACAAAGTAGTTCCCGGCGGAGAGTTGCGCGCGCTCTTCGATCGGCACCTGAACTTCCAATCCGCGCAGGCTTTCCGCGGCTTCCATGCTGTCAATATCCGCAAAATGAAAAACGGCGTGGCCCCCCCGGCCCGGCGATAGCCAGCAGCGCTGCACGCGAACACGCCGCGGCGCGCTTCGCCCGTCGGCGAGCCACACTTCCTTTAACTTCGGCAGGCGCTCAGGGAAATCAGTGAGGATTTCGGCGGCCACTTCCCCGCGCAGGCCGCGAGGACGCAGAATTCTGGCCAGCGTTACTCCGGTGAATTCTTCCGCGGGCAATCTATTCGAGGATTTCAAGCGTCAGGCGTTTCCGAATTTTCATCCCGGCGGCGCCGAGGATGGTGCGGATGGATTTCGCCGTCCGCCCCTGCCGTCCGATCACTTTGCCCAGATCTTCCGGGTGCACGCGCAATTCAAGCACGGTTACTTGCTCCCCATCCACGGATCGCACCTGAACTTGTTCGGGATGATCGACCAATGCTTTCGCAATCGCTTCCACAAGGTCCTTCATGGGGCCCTCCACCAGTCACATTCGCGGGTTCAACTTGAGATCTCACTTGTGCAGGTTCCGAGGGCCAGGGGAACCTTCCTTGAACCACCGCCCGGCGGTTCAGGCGATTTTTTGGGCCGTCAAAAAGCTGCGAACGGTGTCACTGGGTTGCGCACCGCACGACAGCCAATACTTCACTCGCTCGGCGTTCAACTGAATTAACGCTGGATTCTTGAGCGGGTCGTAGGTTCCGACCACTTCGACAGTCCTTCCATTGCGCGGTTTGCGCTTGTCGAGCACTACGATGCGGTAATAGGGTTGCTTCTTTTTGCCAATTCTAGCAAGGCGGATTGCCAGCACGATTCACTTCCTCCTGGCCCAGGATTATAGCTGGTTCCACCTGTTTGCGATACCCCGCAGACGACCCAACCTCCCGACTAGCCCTTCTACTATAGAGATGCATTGATCGCGCTAGAGGTTTGTCCAGCCGCGCAGCACAGGCAAGAGTGCCTGGGCTACTAAAACCTGCTCACCGGACAATACGACCGGCTCGCGCACAAGTGACGAGGAACGTGAAGGGACCCTACGAAACGCCGCTGAGTTTTCCGAGGCCTTTAAGGCGGCCCTGGGCGGCGAGCGCGCCGTATTGCTTCATCATCTGGCGCATCTGCAGGTATTGCTTCAGCACTTGATTCACTTCCTGCACCGAAGTGCCGCTGCCGCGGGCGATGCGCTTGCGCCGTTTGCCGTCTATGACGCTGTGATCATTGCGCTCGGAATTGGTCATCGAATTGATGATGGCCTCGATGCGCTTCAGATGCGATTCGTCCACTTGCACGTCCTTGGGAACTTTCGCCAGCGGACCCACTTTCGGGAGCATGCCGAGCACTTGTTCGAGGGGACCCATCTTGCGGATCTGCCGCAACTGGTCGCGGAAGTCCTCGAGCGTGAATTCGCTGCGGCGCAGTTTGCGCTCGAGTTCGGCCACCTGCTTGGCGTCGACGGATTGCTCAACGCGCTCGATGAGCGAAAGCACGTCGCCCATGCCCAGGATGCGCGAAACGATGCGCTCCGGATAAAACGCGTCGAGCGCGTCGTATTTTTCACCCGTGCCCACGAACTTCACCGGCGCGCCCGTCACCTTGCCGATGGAAAGTGCCGCGCCGCCGCGCGCATCGCCGTCGAGCTTGGTCAGCACGACGCCTGTCAAGCCCAGCCTCTTGTGAAATTCGCCCGCGGAACGGACGGCGTCCTGCCCGATCATGGCGTCCGCCACGAACAAGATTTCCGCCGGGGTCAGCTCGCGCTTCAGCATGCCCAGCTCTTCCATCAGTGTGTCGTCGATGTGCAGGCGCCCGGCGGTGTCCACCAGAATCACGTCGTGCGCGGAAAGTTTGGCTTCACGAATCGCGCCGCGCGCAATTTCGAGCGGCTTGTCGCTGCCCGCGCCGGGCCAGCACGGGGTGTGGACCGCTTTGGCCACCTGCGCAAGCTGTTCGCGCGCCGCGGGACGGTAAACGTCGGTCGAAACCACGATGGGCCGGTGGCCGTGCACGGAGAGCCACTTGGCCAGCTTGCCCGTGGTGGTGGTCTTGCCCGAACCTTGCAGGCCGACAATCATCCACACCGAAGGCGGCCGCGAGGAGAAAAGCGGCTTGGCGTGCTTGCCGAGAAGCAGCGCCAGTTCATCGCGCACAATCTTGATGACTTGCTGGTCGGGAGAAAGTTGCAGCAACACTTCCGAGCCGAGTGCCTTATCGCGAATGTGCGTCAGCACTTCATCGATCACGCCGACGTTAACGTCGCCCTCCAGCAGCGCCTCGCGAATTCCCGCGAGCGCTTCGTCCACGTGCTCCTGCGTGAGTTTTCCCTGGCCGCGCAGGTTTTTAAAGACTCGTTGCAGCTTGTCTGTCAGGTTCTCAAACATCGGGTTCTGTTCCTGGCGTCGAAATCGCGATCGCTATCAAAACGAATCCCTATTCTAGCAGGACGGGCGAAGACTTGCTTCGTGCTTTGGGGTCAAGTGGCGCGGGCTTCAGCCTGCGGGTTTTTGGCCCTTGCAAGGACGAACACCCGCAGGCTGAAGCCCGCGCCACTTAATCCCGCAACCTCATACGCCTGAACCACGAGTATCTTGCGACAAAATGGGCAGGGAGAAAATCAATCGCGAACTGCTTTTTCCCGGACCAAACCGTTGAAGCAGGATGGGTTTGATGATCGCGGTCCACATGGCGTAGAGCTTGGGAGTCGGGTGCAGGCCATCGGACTTGAACAAGTCGCGCGGAAGATTTCCATTGGCATCGAACATGGGCGTGGCGATGTCAATGAATTGCACGCGCTGCTGCGTCGCGGCATACTCCTGCATCAGTTTGTTTGCTGCTTTCATCTGGGGCCACTGGTTCCAGCGCAGTTTGGACGGCTTGATGGCCAGAATGTAAATCCAGGTGTCGGGCAACGCGCCATGCACGGCCTGTACGAATTTCCGGAAGTCGTTCGCGACCATGTCCGGCGTCTTAGGAGAGCCTTCCGCGAGATCGTTGTCTCCTTCGTAGACGACCACCGCGCGAGGGTGGTAGGCGATCACGATGCGATTCGCGTACATGTCGAGATCGGAAAATTCTGAGCCGCCAAAGCCTCGATTGATCACGTCCAGCGGATTCATGTCCGAAACGAGCGTGTCCCAAAAGCGAAAATTGGAGCTTCCCGCGAAGACAATGCTGCCGGGCTTTGGCGGATGCGCTTTATCCTGGTCTTCAAAATCGCGAATTGCCGGCTCCCATCCCTGCGCGGAAACGGCCGGCGCAAAAAAGCGCAGGGCCAGACCCAGGAGCAGCGCGGCAAAAATTCCAACTCCGAAAGAATATTTTCTCGAAACTGGCGCAGGCATTGGTCGCATGATTTCCTGACTATACCTCAATCACTGAAGTGCGGATAAAGACATTCGCTCGCGAGCGATTGCTTACGTCCTTGTAACTCCTCTATGACGGAGTTATGCTTCGCCGCAAACGGGGCAAGCCGAAAGCGGAAACCTGAAATCGGCCAAACAATCCAGATTGCTACTGCGAAGAGGAGGGCAAAGCAATGGAACATTTGATCGCGAAACTTCTTCACGACTTCGAGGACGGAAGAATGACCCGCCGCCAACTGATTCAGAGCCTCGCGCTGGCAGCGACGGCAGCCTCGGCCGCGAGCGCGGCCCCCGGGAACGGCGTGCTAAAGGCCACCTACCTGAATCACGTTGGCTATCAAGTCGCCGACTACGGCAAGAGCCGCGATTGGTATGCGGAACTTTTCGGAATGAAAGTCATGCTTGACGACGGGAAAAAGGCCAATCTGGGATTGGGAGAATCGCTGCTCATCTTTCACCCGCGTAAGATTCCCACAACTCCGGTGGTCGATCACGTCTGCTTGACCATTGCCAACTGGGACACGGACAAGAACGTGAGAGGAGAGGTGGAGGAGGAATTGAAGCGGCGCGGCTTCAAAACGCGGACGACGGCGAACAGTTTTCACTTCAGCGATCCGGATGGCTTTGAAGTGCAGGTCGGCGGAAAAGATCAATAAGGTTCTGATTCGCTCCCGCGCGCTCGGATCGTACGATGCGGCCATCCCTTTGCATTGCGGCGAGGCAGTGAGAGAATGGCGGCCAGATTGGGCAACCTTGCAATGAAAGGGAGAGCAACTTTATGAAGAGACTCGTCCTGCTGATACTTCTGGCGAGCGCGGTGAGTTTCGCGCAGCAACCGGGCGCCGCGCCCGCTTCCAAGGCAAAGATACTCACGCGCGCGGAATTTGACGCGCTGGTCGCGGCACCTGGTCGCGTATTGTTGATCGATGTGCGGCGTCCCACTGAAATTGCGCAGAACGGCGGCTTCCCGGTGTACCTCAACATTCAGGCGGATGATCTCGAAAAACATCTCGCCGAAATCCCCAAGGACAAACCGCTCGTTATGGTCTCCAATCACGCGCACCGCGCCGGAATCGCGGCGGACTTGCTGGAAAGCAAAGGGTTCAAAATTGCCGGTGCGATTGGCGCGCAAGTCTACGAATCGGAGGGCGGGAAGTTGATTAAATATCCGCCGGAGAAACCCGCGGCCAACGCGGAGAAATAGCAGGGAGCACGGACTCAGGTAGCGCAGACTTCAGTCTGTGGGGTTCCATTCGATCTTGGCAAGTGCGTGTAGCCCGTGTGCATGGGACTGAAACCCCGCAGGCTGAAGCCCGCGCTATTTGCTGATTTCCTGTATTTCTTTATTGTCGAAATTTTCCTCGCAGACGTATTCCGAAATGTGCCAGTCCGGGCGAAGCTTGAACTGCTTCATCCCGGTCCATTTCCTGGTGTAGGCCTTGGGATCGTCGAATGTGAAATCGATTTGCAGCATGTCCGGTGCAGTGCGGTGGATGCGCTCGATGAGGTGTAGCTCGTCGGAATGGGGATGGCCGACTTGATCGAGCCAGGTCTTGTCGTTGAAACCGATGGTATCGACGACGAGAGCGTCTCCCTCCCACTTTCCAATCGAGTCCCCCATCCAGCTGGGATTCAGGTCCTTTGGATGCGGCCGCCCATCGGTCCAGATCTGGCGAATATAGTGGCCAAATTCGTGGACGATCAGCACGCGGCCGGGAACCACGAAGATTTCCATCGGAAAATTGAAAAGATAAATCCGCGGCACGCCGGGAGGATAACATTTCAAAGTAGTGTCGTCCGACTCGCCCGTGTAACCGCCTGTGTGAGGCGCCTTGGTGGACTTGAGTTTTTCTTCCGCCCAGGGCGTCATCGGCGGATCCTCTTTGCTGAAAACAAAGCCGCCTTCGCCCAGGCTGCGGCCGCCGATGCGCGGGAATTGCGTCCAAACTCCGGTCAGATCGGCTCCCGGTGCTACGACCGCCGGGACTTTTGCGGCGCCGGACTCGTCCGCGTTCTGAGCCCGCGCAAAAGCAGGAAGCGAGAGCGCCGCAAAGAGAGCAAGGCTCAAAACCGTCGAGGAATTTCGCATCAGCAAACTCCTTCCCGATCGTCGTACCGCGTCGGCGCATTCCGGCGAGCCGGGATCAATAGTCGTCGCCTTCGCGCGGCTTCAGTTCTCTGCCGTCGGAGAAAATTACCTTTTGCAGGCGCATGACTTTTGCGCCGTCCTTCAATCGGTTCCCCACAATGGTGACCTGGTCCCCCGGCTTGAGCGAATCTCTGGTCCAGCCGGCCCTGGCGAGGTTGTTCGGGCTATCGGCTTCGATGAGCCACTGTTCGGCGTTGCCCTTGTCGTCTTTCGCTGCGAGATGAATCGAGGAGTGCGGATTCATAAACGCGAATTGCGTTATGGTTCCCTTTACCGAAACGGACTTCGACATATCGTAGTTCGATGACCCGTGGTGCGCGGAAACCGGACCACAAATTAGGAGCAGGGCAAGTCCCAATGCGAGAACATATCCAGGCCTGTTATTCACGGCTATCTCCGATATTTCTGCGGATTTCTTTTCGTTCCGCGTTGCTGAATCCGCCTGTCTCCATCGCACGGAAATGGTTCATCATTTTATATCAAAGAGAACGGATTCTAAGACGTGGGTTTTTGTAGCGCAGGCTTCAGCCTGTGGGGTTCGCACTGGCAAGGACTAAACCCCCCAGGCTGAAGCCTGCGCTACTGAAACAAAACTTCGTGATGGAATCTTGCGAAAATTGTAGAGTGTGTTGAATATCGCATCGCAAGAAGGAAATTTCGATTTCGCTGAGGAGGACCACGTGAAAGAGGACCGCGACGAAAAACCAGCCGCACAGGACGGATCATCCTCAGTTAGACTGACGCGCCGCCGCATGTTGCAAGGCGCGGGCGGAGTGCTGGCAGCCGCGGCGATTCCGACAGGGCGGCTGGCGAACGCAGCGCTTCCACTTCGCCAGGAATCTCCGAAGGCGCCTGCAGCCGCCGCCACCGATCTCACCGGCCAGCTGGCGCGCTATATGGTGGAGGCGCGCGACAGAGCGCTTCCGCCAAATGTCGCGCTGGAAGGAAAACACCACATTCTGGACACGCTCGGCGCCATGGTTTCCGGCAGCCGCCTCAAACCCGGAGAAATGGCCATCGCATACGCACGCTCGCAAGGCGGCGCCCCGGAAGCTTCCGTCATCGGCACGAATATCAAAACTAACGCGGTCAACGCCGCTCTGGCGAATGGCATGTGCGGCCATGCCGACGAAACCGATGACGTCGAGCTGATCACCAAGACGCATCCCGGCTGCTCTTCCGTCGCCGCCGCGCTGGCCATGGCGGAACGCGAGGGCCGCTCAGGCCTGGATCTCCTGCGCGCCGTTGTGCTGGGCTACGACGTGTGCTGCCGTTTTCTGATGGCGCTCGGGCCGGACCTCGTGCGCGGCACTCATCGCAGCGCGGAGGGAGTCGGCTCCACGTTCTCGGCCGTGGGAGCCGCGGCGTCTCTCGCTCACCTGGATGAAACGGGGATGCGCTTCGCGCTCTCCTACGCCGCGCAACAGGTGTCCGGCCTGTGGAGTTGGACTTCAGACAACGAGCACATCGAAAAAGCATTCGACTTCTCCGGCATGGGCGCGCGCAATGGCGTGACAGCCGCCACCATGGTCCAGGCGGGATTCACCGGCGTCCACGACGTTTTTGATTGCGAGCACAACGTCCTGGAAGCGCTCTCCTCGCAACCGCATCCTGCGGAAATCGTGGCCGGCCTGGGCAGCCGCTTTTGGATTGCCGAAACGTCCATCAAGACTTATTCCGTCGGCTACCCCATCCAGTCGGCGCTGGACGCGTTTCTCACTTTGCGCCGGGAAAACTCGCTGCGCGTGGACAATGTAGAGCGAATCGTTGTCCGCCTGCCCGCGGACGGCGCGACGATCGTGGACAACAGCTCCATGCCGGACGTCAACCTGCAATACATCATTGCGGTAGCGCTGGTTGACGGCGCTGTCTCCTTCGCGGACAGCCATTCGCATGAGCGCATGGCGGACCCGCAAATCCGCGCCGTGAAAGAGCGTGTGCAGTTGGTCGCCGATCGAAAACTGGTGGACCCGGCAGCGCCGCGCAGCGGCATGGTCGAGGTGACGCTGAAGGATGGCCGCACCGTGAGCCACTTCACGCGATTCCCTCCCGGCACGAAAGAAAATCCGCTCAGCACGGAAGGCCTGAACGCCAAGGTGCGCGACTTGATGGCGCCTGTGCTGGGCGCCGAGCGGACTGCGAACCTCATCCAGCGCGTGAACGCCCTTGAGGATGTGCGAAATGTGCGCGACCTTCGGCCGTTGTTCACACTGTAGCGCGCATTTCTAACAATCCAGTAGCGCAGGCTTCAGCCTGTGGGGTTTGGTTGAAGAATTGTTGCACTTCCAGCGCCCAAAACCACAGGCTGAAGCCTGCGCTACGGTGGTACTATCCGCTGGTACGCCCGTGTACACAGCCTCTGCCTGCGCTGCTGGAGGTCATCATGCGCCCGCTTAGAAATTTCCTGCTGCTGCTTGCCGTCATTTTGGGGGTGCCGGGCCTTGCGCATGCGCAAACGGCCGACGAGAAACGCCTGTCCATCACCAAGGACGTCATGGAGGAATTCGCCCGCGGCGGGATCCCGTCCGTGCGCGAGCGGTTCAGCGCCGACCTCAAGGATTCCGTGAGCGAAAACGACCTGAAAGGCGCGCGCGAAGAATTGGCCGGCGCGGCCGGCGCCTTCCAGTCGCAAATTTCGCAAACCACAAGAACGGTGCAGGGCGCGCCGGTTTATGTTTCGAAAAGCCAGTTCGAACATTACAAAGTCGAATTGAAGCTGATGTTCGACGACACGAATCAGATCACCTATTTCCGGATCGCGCCGGTCTCCGACGTCAGCCCGGAAACCATGGAAGCGTCGGCCAAGGCCATCACCGACCTCCTGCGGCAGCAGCAGTTCAAAGAGGTAAGCACTAGATTCAACGATCAGATGAAAGAGGCCATGTCCTCCGACCGTCTGGAAGCTTCTTGGACGCACGTCATGATGCACCTCGGCCCGTTCAAGAACATCCGGGCGGCGCGAAAAGATCCTGAGTTTGACCGGGTGGATGTCCGCTGCGCGTTCGAAAACGGACAGATCATCGTGCGAATCGCCTTCGACCCTTCCGGAAAAATAGCGGGCCTGTGGATGCTGCCCGCCGAGACGGAGAAGGACTCCCAGATTTAAATGTGGGACGGGCTTCAGCCTGTCGGGCTTATCCCCGAATATCGCGGACGGAAACCCGACAGGCTGAAGCCCGTCCTACTAAAACCCGCGGCGTCTTGCGAGGAAGGCATCAACTGAAAAATAGTCGTACTCTTCCACGGCCAGCAGGATGAAAACAAACAGAAGATAGATCATCTGGTGGGAGACGACGGTCCAATCCGATCGCAGCGCGGTGCCGAAAAGCAACACGGTGACCAGCAAGCCCTCCGCCGTTATCGCCCAGCGCGATAGCAACCCCAAGATCAATAGAACCCCAAGCACGCCCTCAAAGTAAGGAAGGACCGTCAAGAAAGCGTGCACCCACGACATGGGCAAGAGGTTGCCCTCGAACATTTTTTCCGTGACGGGAACAAAATCTTTGCTGATGCCCCAGGTTCTCACGACATAGTGCATGAGCATGTCGACGCCCAGGGAGAGGCGCAGGAGGAAATATCCCAGAGAGCGGCCGAGAGAGTTGTCTCCCGTGCGGCCAGTATATCGCGCGGCCGGGGTCGCGCGTTCCGACGCACTTGGCTCGATGCGTTCTTGCGAGCTGACTGGATTCATGGTGTCACTCACTTCCTGCCGTGTGGATATAGCGCTCAGAACCGTATCTTGCGCCACACAATATGCCAAACAAATCCCATGGTCAACCCTGCGACGATTTGCATCTTGTAGCGCAGGCTTCAGCCTGTGGGGTTTGGTTCGAGCAATATCACCCTTGCAGTAACCAAAACCCACAGGCTGAAGCCTGCGCTACAGATCAGGCGGGCAAATGCTTGCCTTTGGTTTCTTCGCCAAGGGGGACGAGCGCGAGGCCGACGACGAAAGCGAGCGCCATCATGGCCACGGGAATTCCGAACGTTTGAAAATGGCGGATTCCGGCGCCCACCAGGAACGTGAAGCCGGCGGCGAAAAAACGTCCGAGGTTGGTGATGAAGGCGAAGGCGCTGGCGCGGCACTCCGTTCCATACTGCTCGGGCAGCCAGAACGAATACACGATGAAATTCGCTCCGCCCAAGCCCAGCAGCACCGAGCACACCAGAAACCAGGCGATGGCGTTCTGTTGCAAGTAAAACACCCGCGCGAACGCCAGCCAGATCGCGAACATCATCACCACATAAAAAATCGCCAGCGTGGCGCGGCGGCCCAGCCAGTCCGCAAGGAACGGCACGATCAAAGCGCCGAGGACCGTGGTGATCCCGAGCAACGCCGTAGAGTATGACGCCAGGCGCGCGCTCTCCGCGGCGGTCCGCCCGGCGCGTTGGGCGATGAACGTCATCGCCGTCGGAGCGTACACCGATCCAGCCCACAAGCCGGCAAGCGATACGATCAAGTAAAGAGAATTGACAATCGTCTTGCGGCGGTATTGCGGAGAAAAAAGTCTCAGAAACGCGCTGTGCATGGCCCACTTGCCGCCAAGTTCCTGCACCTTGTTTTCCCAGCGCGCGGGCTCCTGCACGTTATTGCGTATCAAGCCGATCAGCAGCGCCGGCACGCCGCCCAGCGCGAACATGGCTCTCCATCCGTAACGGCTGCCGATGAAAATATTGGCGATCCCCGCCAGAAAAAATCCGATGTAGTAGCCCGTGTGCATCAGCGCCGCGCCCATGGTGCGCCGCTCCTCGGGCCAATCCTCGGAAACGAGCGATGCGCCGATCGACCATTCGCCGCCAATGCCCACTCCCGCCATGAATCGAAATACCGCGAGGCTATAGATGCCCGTGGCAAACGCGGCCAGCAGCGTGAACAAGGAAAAACACAAAATACTGAACATCATGGTGCGCACGCGGCCAAACCGGTCCGCGATCGGTCCCCAGATGAGCGCGGTGCCATAGCCGATCAAAAACAGCGTGAAGAACACGCCGCCGTAGTAGCCGACATTCGCGGTGGTTGCGGGAATTCCGGAGCGGGGCAACAATTCCGTCAGCGCCGGAACCAGCACCAGGGAGTAGATGAACGAATCCATTCCGTCCATGCTCCAGCCGCCCCAGGCAGCCCAAAAGCTGCGAATCTGGTTGCGCGTGAGGTGCGGTTTTGTTTTTACCGTTATCGGAGTTTGGATTGTGGTCACGCGAGTCCGAGCACGTAGGCGGCGTTGCGGTCCAGGATCTTTTCCGCGTCCCCGGGTTTCAGTCCGGACTCGCTGATGTATTGGATGGCGTGATTGTAGAGCTCTCCGTTTTCATACGGAAAATCCGAGCCCAGACAAATGCGGTCCGCTCCCATCGAATCGACGGCGGCTCGCAGCGCCGGGGGATGTCCGTGGCCCACACTGCAATACCACATTCGCTTGGCGGTGATCGTCGGCAATTCCGGCAAAGGGTGCTCCCACTTCGAGATATTGTCCAGGCGCTGAAATACCATGGGGATCATCCCGCCCAGATGCGAATTGACGATTTTCAGTTTTGGATATTTTTGCGGAATACCCGCTTCGATCAGATGCATGACCGAAACGGTGTCTTCCATCGGCGCTCCGATGGCCCAGCGGAGGTTGAAGGGAATCACGAACGGAGAATCAATGCCGTTTCCGGACGGATGAATGTACAGCACGGTGCCGCGCCGGTTGAGCTCTTCATAAAACGGTGTGAACGCGGGATCGGCGACGGAATGCGCTCCGACAAACGTCGTGATCGTGGCGCCGACAAATTTCAACTGGTCGAGCGCGCGTTCGAGTTCCTTGAGCGCTTCGTCCACATGAGGCAAGGGCACGGCCGCGAAGGCTTTGAATTTTTTCGGCCAGCGGCTCACGGCCTCCGCGTACAGGTCATTGGCCATTCGCGCGGCTTTCACGGCGTGCTCTTTGTTTTCAAAGTGCGGCGCTTGCGGGCAGATGTCGAGAATCTGCATCTCGACTCCGTTCGCTTCCATCAGGGCGAAGCGCTTGTCTATCTCCTCCTGGCCCATCCCCGCGCCCTTGTTGCGCTGCGTGCCGGTGTCCACATTTCCGTAGCTCTGGCACAAGTCGAGATAGTCCGTGGTCCAGAGATGCGCGTGGATATCGATGCGCATCCCCTTTTTGGCTTGACCTCCGAGCCTTACGCCGGTGAGCAGCCCCGCCGCCGCGAGAGAACCCGCTCGCAGCACATCGCGCCGCGTGAAACCGCATCCACATCCCATGATGGAATTTCCTCCCCGGCGGCTAAGCGGATTCGTGCCGCTCGACGCGCGATGATTGCGCTACAACAGTTTCACTTGATTGATCCGCAAAACACCCGTTCAACGGACATTGTACGACGAAACGATTAAGTAGCACAGGCTTCAGCCGGTGTGGTTTTGCGCGTCCTAAGCTTAAACTACACAAGCTAAAGAGGCTGCGGAAAAAGTAGTTTATTTTGTCATTCCGAGCGAAGCGAGGAATCTCTCTTCGATTTATTCCGATGAAAAGAAAGAGAGATTCCTCGCTTCGCTCGGAATGACAATAGGAGAGAGGCCTTTTTTCCCGCATCCTGTAAAGCGTGTGCCGCTGGGGAGCGCGCTTTGCGTCTACGATTCGTTAGCGCTGAGAAGCCTTGCCCGAAGCAACCTTGGCGTTGAACTCCGCGGATTTGCGGCGCGGGATCGTCAAGGCGTTCCAGTCCGGTCCGGCGAAATGTTTGGCGAGATAAACGATTTGTCCAACGTGGTAGGCGTAGTGCGTCACCTGGCGGTGAATGGTTTGCATCACGGAGTGCGGCTCGGTGCGGATATAGGCGGTGCGGGAGAGATCCGCGTCCGTCAACGGCGCCAGCGCGTCAAACGTAAGCTGCCAGCCCGATTCCCACAGCGCCAGCAGTTCATCGCGCGTTTTCGGCGGGGCCTCAAATTCGGAATCGCGATCGCGATCGGGTTTTTCACCGTCGCTGGTGAGGAAATCGGTCCAGCGCGAGCGCATGTTTCCCGCAAGATGCTTCACGATGATGGCGATGGAATTGGACTCGTCGTCGATGGTGGCGAACATAGCTTCATCGGAAGCCTGCGCCATCGCGCGGTCTCCCAGCCGCTTGTAAAAGCGGAGGAGATCGACTGAATCCTTCAGGCAAGAGGTAGTGAATTCCAGGGCCATGCCTGAATATTGCAGCCGCCGGCGTAAGAAAATCAAGCGAGGAAGTCAGTAGCGCAGGCTTCAGCCTGTGGGGGTTGGTTCTTGCAAGGTCTAAAACCCACAGGCTGAAGCCTGCGCTACAGGACCCATTTTGGCGTAAGATAGCTTCATGCCGAAGAAGCCCGCGCCGACCATCGAAGTGATCTGCCCCTGCTGCGAAGCAAAGCTCACGGTGGACACCGACCTCGCCGTGGTCCTGGCGCACACCGCGCCCGTCAAGGCCGCGCCCGACGTGGATATCAGCGACGCGGCGCGCATCCTCGCCGATCAAGCCCAGAAGCGCGAAGACAAGTTCCGCGATTCCTGGGTGGCCGAAAGCAAAAAGGAAGACGTCCTCAACCGCAAGTTTGAAGAAGCGCTCAAGAAGGCCAAGGACCAGCCCGTAGAAAAACCTCTGCGCGATTTCGACCTGTAAGTAGCGCAGACTTCTTAGTAGCGCAGGCTTCAGCCTGTGGGTTTGGTCCTTGCAAGTCCTGAACCCCCACAGGCTGAAGCCTGCGCTACCAAAACACATCTGTCATAATGCGCCCGTGTCCCTGATCCGATCTCGCACCGCCCTCTACCTGCTTGCTGTATTCTTCTTGCAGCACGAAAGTGCGCGTGGCGCGCCGCCGCAGGAAAATCGGCCTGCAAAATCCGAAAAGCTGCCGCGGCCAATTCCCCTGGGTCGCGACATGCAGCTTGAGCGTGATCCCGCGTCCGGAGAATTGCGGGCAATCACAAAGGATTCCTCTGCCGCGCCGCCCGACGGCGCCATCCATTCGCGAGTCACGCTGGTGCAGGTGCCCTGCACGGTCGCGGCGCCGGACGGAACGCAGGTGCGCGGCCTCACCCAAAACGATTTTCGATTATTTGAGGACGGCTCGGCCCAGGAAATTGCTTCCTTCGAAGCCTCGGCCACGCCCGCCAGCATTGCCCTGGTAATCGACGCGAGCCCTAGCATTTTTCACCAGCTGGCCGAGATGCGCGGCGCGGCGCGCTCACTGGGAGAAAACCTTTCTCCCGCGGACGAAATCGCCGTCGTCTCATTTTCCTCAGAGGCGCACCTGCTCCTGCCCTTCTCGAAAAATCGCGCGCTGCTGGATCGCGCCATCGAGTCAAAGTATCTCGCCCGGGTGGAGAATTCCTCCGAGTCACGGATTTATGAATCCGTTTTTCTGGCGGCACGCGAATTGTTTCAGGGGCGCACGGGGCGAAAAGCGCTGGTCCTGCTGACGGACGGGCAGGACAGCGGCCTGGGCCTCAGTTGGGATCCGCGTAGCGCGCTGCCCGGAGCGGGCGCGGCGGCGCAGCGCCTGGCATTTGACGACGTGGCGCGCGAACTCGGCGCGGACGGCATCGCGCTGTTCATCGTCTCCACGGAAAATCGCCCGCGCGGGATGACGCCGGAATGGCTCGACGCGCATCGCGGCGAAATGCTGGTCACGGCGGATGCGCGCAAGCAGAACATGCCAAATTACACGCTGTATCTCGCGGAACTGGCGCGGCGCGCCGGCGGCCAGCTGTATTTCCTGCGCGAGATTGGAAATTTGAGCGAGATTTACCGGCGCATCGCGCTGGCGATCAGCGCGCAATACACGCTTGGATTTTATCCTTCGGCGGGAACGGCGCGCCCCGGCTGGCGCTCGCTGCGCGTTGATCTGGCGGAAAGAGCAGATGTTCCGCCCGGATCAAAACTCACGTACCGCGGCTCGTACTATGTTTCCGCGTTCCAGTAGAATTGCTGTAGCTCACCTCTTCAGAGGTGAGGGTTATCCATTGTTACGTCGAAAAATCCCCGCGTCTGAAGACGCGGGCTACAGCAACATGGCCGCGAGCAGGCTGCAATGTTGAGACGAAATTAGGAACAACCGTGGCGGCAAAAATCGCAGTCGAAAAAGTAGATGCATCCCATTTCCGCGTGCGCGTGATCGAAGCTGGAAGCGAATCCGTTCACCAAATCACGCTTGACCCGAAGGATTATGCGAGACTCGCTCGCGCGCCCATAGAACCGGAAGAGCTCATCCGGAAATCCTTTGAATTTCTTCTGGAGCGCGAGCCCAAGGAATCGATCCTCAGCCGCTTCGATCTATCCGTCATCAGCCGCTATTTCCCGGAGTACGAGCGTGAGATCAAAAAAAGGCTGAAATAGTCAGACTGCGCGGAGGGCAGGATTTGGTGGCGCACGCTTCAGCTTGCGGGGGTTAGTCCTTGCAATAACAAAAACCCACAGGCTGAAGCCTGTGCTACTTCAGGGCTTTATGGAGACGTCGTAATACGCGATGGTGCCGCCTTCGCCGCGAATGGGATCGATGCGCACGATTTCGAATCGCCCATGATTCAAGTCCTGCACATTTTTTTGCACCGTCTCATGAAGATCGTGTTCCAGCTCCGGGGTTCGCGTCGGAGTCGCAAGCAGCCGCGCATCCACGCGGTAGGTGGAGATTTGACCGGGCGCCACAGTCTGCAATGTGACCAGGGATGACGCGGGCGCCGCCGGGCCCAGCGAAGGCTGATCCGTGTAATGAATAATGCGCGGCGAGAAGAGCACGAACAGCACGATCCCGGCAACCGCGAGATCATACTGCCAGGTTCCCCGCTCGTAGGACCAGAACAGAACCCGCACGATCGCTCGCCAGAGGGTTCGCATGTCAGTCGGCAGGCACCCCGTCCACAATTACGCCGTCGCGCATATGCACCACGCGGCTCGAATACGCCGCTGCTTCCGGGTTGTGCGTGATCATGATGATGGTCTGGCCCAGCTCTTTGTTCAACTGGCTCAGCATGGATAGCACAATTTCCGAGTTCTGTGTGTCCAGGTTCCCGGTCGGCTCGTCCGCCAGGATAATTTTTGGCTCGTTGACAATCGCGCGCGCGATGGCCACGCGTTGCTGCTCGCCGCCGGACATTTCCGAGGGCCGGTGCTTCAGGCGGTCGGTGAGGCCGAGCATCTTGGTGATGACCTCAAACCGGTGCGGATCGAAACCATCGCCGTAAATATGTTGCGCAATGGCGATGTTGCCGCGCGCGTCCAGCGTCGGCAGGAGATTGAACCTTTGAAATACGAAACCGATCTTGTGGCGCCGCAGCTTGGTGCGTTCGGCGTCGCTCATGGAGGCCAAATCATTGCCGTCCACCAGTACGCGCCCCTTCGAAGCCTGCGCCAGCCCTCCGAGCACATATAGCAGCGAAGACTTGCCGCAGCCGGAAGGTCCCATGACGCTGACAAACTCTCCCGGCAGCACCTTGAAATTAACTCCGCGCAGCGCCGGAACTTCCACTTTTCCGGCGTGATACAGCTTCCAAAGATTTTCGGTAACTACGATTGGTTCCACTCTCTGATCCCTTGTGGATAGCAACGCTTCGGCAGGCGGTCGTATTGTAGTCGCGATTGGCATTTCTGACTAGGCCCGGGCCCCGGGAACGCCAATCTCCCGATTGGCGAATTGCGTGATGCCAATCGGGAGATTGGCGTTCCCAGGGTTCAATCGTAGGAGAGAGCCTCGATGGCGTCCTTACGGCTGGCCAGCCAGGCGGGGTAACTTGCGCCAAGCAGCCCGCCGGCCAGCGCAATCAGCGCGGAGCGCACGATCCAATCGGGCGTAATCAGGATGGAAAGCGTCGGAAACGAAGACAGGAACAGGGCCCGTCCGGAATAACTCATGGCGATCCCCACGCCAATGCCAATCACACAGATGAAGGCCGACTCGCTGAGCAGCGCCCGAATAATGTATCCCTTGGAGGCGCCGATGGATTTCAGAACGCCGATGTCCCGGGTGCGCTCGATCACCGTGGTATACATCGAAAGCAGGATTACCAGGAAGCCGATGGACACGGCGAGGGCGATCATGCTTTCAATGAAAGCGTCGAGACCCGGCAGATTCGATGCGGTCATCAAGGACAAGAAATCCTTCAACGGCCGAATCTCGTATCCCGGAAAGATGGGCCGCATCTCGTCCATCACGGCCTGCGCGTGGTCCGGGCGAGTGCACTTGATGAAGAAAATGGAGGCCTTGTCGCGCGAGCCGGAAAGATCCTGCAGGGTCGAGAGGGGCACGAACATGCGAGCGCCCTTGCCGTGCTCCACGATTCCGGCGACGTGAAAATCGTGATCCAGCACGCGGAAGGTGCCATCCACCGTGGCGTGCTTGGCCTTGGCCGCCCAGTCGTCCAGCAGAATATCGTCGGGCCCTTGCATGTCGTGCCCTTCGAGGAAAACAAATCCGCTGGAAACGTCGCGGAACGATTTCGGATCGATTCCGTAAATGATGTCCACGCCGCCCGAGGAACTGAATTGCAGCAGTACCGGAGCGACCGCCTGCACGTATCTCAGTTCGCGCAATTTGTCGGCAATCTTGACGGGCATGGGCGCCCCGCTGAAAGCTAGAAAGACGGAAGCCGACGGCGGCTGCAGCATGATATCCGCGCCGATACCTTCAATGCGCTTGGCCGTTTCCTGCAACAGGCCGCTGGTGAGCCCGACAATCAGAATGACCAGCGCAACTTCCACGCCCACGGCGATGACGCTCACGATGGTGCGAATCGGGCGGTGCAGAACATTGTTCACAACCAGTTGGCGCATCATGGTTGTGGCCCCGATTGCGCTCCCTGAGACTCGTCGCCTACACGCACGAGTTCGGTTCCCGCCGGCTGCTCCAGGTCAAACCGGTCCGGCGAAATCGGTTCGTTCAGCGTGAGTTTAAGAATCTTGATTTCGAGTTTGTAATCGTCCTGGGGACGCCAGATATGGATGTCCCGCGCGAAGCTCGCTTGTTCCGTTGCCGGGGCGCCTTCGGCTGCGGGCACTGGCCCCCAGTCCGAATATTGGATGTCGGATTCGAGTTTTCCTCCGGCGCCAAACAGTTGAACGCGGGAAACGCGCAGGTCGATGCGGCTGTACCAGATTTTCCTGGCGATCTCGAATTTTCCGCCGGCCGCGGTCCGCAGCAGGGTCAGAATGTAGTAGCGGCTCACGTTGAAATCGAACTGCTCGAAGAGAACATTCGCGCTGGGCGGCAATTCCGGCCAGAACAGCGCTTCCACCACATGCTGCGGCCGCAGATTTTCCAGGGGCTTTTTCGACGGGCGGACCAGAGTCGTGGGCCCGACCAAAAATGAGTTCTTCGAGGGAATATAAATCCGGAATTCTTTTTCGTCGGCCACCATGTCGAAGATATTTTTGGCGACCACCGGGGCCTGCCCGATCACCCGCACGGTCGCGGGACGCTGCGCCAGGATGAATCCGGGAACATCATGATATTCCTCGATGACGCCGCTGTAGGTCGTCCCGGTGCTGGGAATCAGGTCTACGGTCGCCTGCAGGCTCTGCACGGCGCGCACCTGGCTGTTGTAGCTGGCCAGGAGATTGGCTTCGCTGGATTCGAGTTGAGGACGGATTTCTTCCTTCTTGACCTCCGTCCTTCTCTTGATGGTGATGCACCCTGCCGCCTGCAAGGCCAGAAATGCAAGCAACGGAATCCAGATTCGCGGATTTTTCCTCAGTGTTTCCTGCTCCCCCAGCTCCATCAATCAATCTAACAACCGCTCCGAGGAGTGTCAATTTGAAACGGCGCGGTGATATGCCCGAGCAATCGAAGAGACGCTTTGGATGAGTTGCAGTAACCGGCTGCGCATGCGTCATTGACGTGGGCGCTGCGCTTTGTCATTATTCCGTGGGCCTGCGCAACCGCGTGCTGGTCCGCTGGGGGGATTTATCAGTCTGCGCGTTACGATTCTGGGTTCGGGCAGTTCGGGCAATTGCACTTTGCTCGAGACGGACCAGACCCGGCTGCTGGTTGACGCGGGGCTCGGCAAAAAAGAAACGCTGCGGCGCCTTGCCGCGGTGGGCCGCGATGTCGATCGTCTTGACGGAATCGTCATCTCTCACGAACATACCGATCACATCGGCTCGCTGGCGCAAGTGCTGGGCCAGTGGCGCACTACGGTTTATCTGAATGAAGCCACCCATACGGAAGTGCTGCGCATTCTGCCGGAAACTTCGCACAAGCGCCTGGACCGCGTCCAGCACATTCGCGCCGGACTGCGATTCCTCGTGGGCGACATCGAGGTCTCTCCCTTTGCGATTCCGCACGACGCCGTGGACCCGCTGGGATTCACCTTTCGCGCCCATGGAACGAAAGTCGCGATCGTTACCGACCTCGGCTACTTGCCCGAACTCGTGAAAGTTCACTTGCGGGATTCCGATTGCCTGATGCTCGAATCCAACCACGATCTGGAAATGCTGAAGGTTGGCCCGTATCCATGGCACATCAAGCAGCGCGTGATGAGCCGCACGGGCCATCTGTCAAACCACACGGTCAGCGAATTTCTGGCCGACTCGGAAGCGTTCGACGCCCATGCGCGCTACGTGGTCCTCGCCCATCTCTCGGAGAACAACAATAATCCCGACGTCGCGCGCATCTCCGCCCAAGAAGCGCTTGGCCGGCGCAGCGGCGCCGCCGCGTTTTGCGGAGAGCTCATCATCGCCTCGCAGGATACTCCGCTTCCCACACTGAATTTGTGAACGGCAGCCGGCCTTTTCGTGGCGCCGGCATCTCGCCGGCGATTTTCTGATCTCCGCACTTTACACGAACGCCGGCGAGATGCCGGCGTCACAACACTTCGCGGGTCAGTTGCCGGCATACCGCCGGAAAAAGGAATTCGGTTTCCACGCAGGCCGGGCATCGGCGTTGGCAATGCGCTCGATCAGATCCTCGAGGAGCACGTTGAATTGCGCCGCCGCCTGCTTGTCCACCGGCTGGCCCACATCATCAGAAGGTGCGTGGTAACGATCGGTGAGCCATTTTTTTTCGATCGCCGCCTCCGGCGAGCCCTTCTCGTTTCCGAAAGCGATCATCACGGAGGGAATTCCGCGGCGGACGAAGTTGTACTGATCGCTGCGAATAAAAATATTGCGCACAGGCTCGGGATCGGGCTGCGCCATGATTCCCATCCCTTGCGCAACGGCGCGAGCATCGTCGCCGACCGTGGATTCATCGAGCCCGTACACCGTCACGATCTTCAGGGGGTAGAGCGGCAGGAACATGTCCGTGTTGATATCCGCAACGATGCTGCGCGCGGGCACGGTTGGATTTGTGGCGTAATATCTGGACCCCAGCAGCCCTTTTTCTTCTCCCGTCACCACCACGAATAACACCGACCGCTTCATTTTTACATTGGCTTGCTTGAAGTGATCCGCCAATTCCAGGATGGAGGCCACTCCGGACGCGTTGTCCATTGCGCCGTTGTAAATCGAGTCTCCGTTGATCGGTTTGCCGATTCCCAGGTGGTCGATGTGCGCCGACATCGCCACATATTCGTCCTTCAATTTTGCATCCGAGCCGGGATAGATCGCCGCAA
Source organism: Candidatus Acidiferrum sp. (assembly GCA_035483715.1). GTDB lineage: Bacteria > Acidobacteriota > Terriglobia > Acidiferrales > UBA7541 > Palsa-360. Next base: position 38,759 of record DATHPN010000087.1, on the reverse strand, counting down.
GATTTTGCGATTCCACGCTGCCGCGCTTGACTGCCGTTCTCGCCTTCAGTTTCGCCGGAAGAGCGAAACGCGGCAGTTGTTTTCCTTGTTCCGCAACGGCCACGAGTTCATCCAGGGTGTGGCCGCTGCCGGCGAAGAGTTCGTCGGCGTGCGCGGGATTCCACGCGATGGCGATCTGTTCGCCCGCGGTTTCATCCATCCCCGGCCCTGCCAGTTGCATGGTCATCTGGAAACGGCTCAACGCGATTCGTGGCCACGGGACATCCATATGATGCGGATTGGGAATCGCTATGGCGCCGATCATGCCCGCGCTCTTCAGCGTCGCCCAGCGCTGGCCGCCCGATTGATAGTGGGCGGCGAGTGCGCTGGACATCGAGCTGGGAGCGCCGCCGATATAAACGGCGATTTTCCCTTTCGTGTCCAGGCCCGCGAAATCATCGTAGTTGTCGTCCGGCACGCGCAGTCCGTAGCCGACGAAATACATCCCGGCCTCCACCGCCGGCGCGGGATCAACGCGCGTGCCGATGATGGCATCCTCGCCAAGTTCGATCGCCTGCTCTTTGCCTTGGCGCTCGAGAGTGAGGCTCGAATCGCTCTCGTCAAGTTGCAGCGTATTGAATTTTACGGACTGGATGTAACCTTCGGTGCCTGCGGGTTTCAACCCGTCGCGCTCGAATTGCTTGGCCACAAATTCCGCGGCTTGGCGATGCCCTTCGCTGCCGGTATTCCGGCCCTCGAGCTTGTCCGAAGCCAGAAATTCCACATAGGACCACCAGCGCGATCCGTCCGGCGCGCCGGCCGCCAGCAAGGAAGACGCTGCGATTGCGAGTACGCCCAACACCAAGAGTTTCGTTTTCATCGAATTCTCCTTGCCGGCAGGATAGCTTTCTTTGCCAATCGGGAAACGCGATGGCGATTCGGCCGGAGCAGACGGGCCCCGCAGCTCGCCGAACGATACAACACTTGGGCTCAATTCATCAATGCGGGACGGAGGCCTGGTAGACGCGGTACCAGTCCTCTGCAATTTCGCGCTGCGCTTGCTCGAGAGTAAGGCTGCCCGAGCAGACTTCGGCATGGAGGTAATTTTCCACTTTGTCCTTGGCGTGGGCGCCACCGTCCGGGATGGACGTCTCGAAGGGCTCGGGCCAGAGATTTTTTGGGTCGGTGGGATTACCGCCGAGTTCGAGCGGGATGAAATGATCCTCTTCGTAGTCTTTCAGGCGTGAGTCGGAGTAGCCGTATTCGCCGATTTGTTCGACTTTCAGGCGATGCGTGTAGCTTTCCTCGGGGCGGATGGATTTCGTGCTCCATCTCGGATTGCAGATCGTCTGGCGGATATTTTCCTGGGTGATGTCCGGATTGGTCGCGCCCGGAGTCCGCACCGGGTCGGGATAAATATCCGGCGGCCCGGCATGAGGCTGGGCTGATTCACCGCCGGATGTCGATTTCGTTGACGGCGAAGGGAAATTTGTGCGGATGATCCACGCGAGGAACAGAAGCAACAATATTGGGATCAGAAAAGGAAGAATGCTTTTGCGATTCCGCATCCGCTCCAGTGTAACTCAAGTCGGAAGGGTGTTTAGTGGCGCGGGCTTCAGCCTGCGCGTTTTAGTCGCGGAAAGATCGACCCTTCCTCGACCAACCCACGCAGGCTGAAGCCCGCGCCACTTCGGAGCGAAATTCGGGTATCATCATTGAGGGAATTTTTCCCGCCCAATTTTCACTAATTGCCGCGCCGGATTTGGATGGCGTGTGCCCCGAGGGAGTTCCGCTTGATTTCACGATACACGCGCGAAGAGATAGGCCGGGTCTGGAGCGAGGAGGGCAAATTCCGACGCTGGCTGGAAGTCGAACTGGCGGCAACGGAAACGCTGGCCGAATCGGGGGTCGTGCCCGCCGCCGCTGCCGCGAAAATTCGCGAGAAGGCGCGCGTCGACGCGGGCGTGGTAAAGCGAATCGCAGAACTCGAAGCCAAGGTGAAGCATGACGTGATCGCATTCACTATGGCCGTCGGCGAAACGATTGGCGATCCCGACGCCGCCCGCTGGCTGCATTACGGCCTGACCTCCAATGACGTGGTGGACACGGCCCAGGCGCTGCAGATTCGCGAGGCGTCGCGCCTGATCGAGCACGGACTTGTCCGCTTCGGCGAAGTGCTCGAACGTCGCGCCCGCGAGTTTCAGCACACCCCTCAAATCGGCCGCACCCACGGCATTCATGCCGAGCCGATCACCTTCGGCCTTAAAGTCGCCAACTGGTTTGCGGAAAACCGCCGCAATCTCGAGCGCTTCGGCCAGGCCGCGCGGCAAATGGCCGTCGGAAAAATTTCCGGCGCCGTCGGCAACGCGTCGCACCTGGGACCGGACGCGGAAGCGGCCATCTGCAAACGCCTCGGCCTGGACGTCGCTCCGGTCTCGTCCCAGGTAATTCAGCGCGACCGCCACGCGCAATATGTTTCGACGCTGGCGATTCTCGCGGCCACGCTGGAAAAAATCGCGCTGGAAATCCGCCACCTGCAGCGCACCGAAGTGCGCGAAGCCGAGGAACCCTTTGGCGGCGAGCAGCGCGGAAGTTCGGCCATGCCGCACAAGCGCAATCCGGTGTCGAGCGAACAGGTGTGCGGCCTCGCCCGTGTCGTGCGCGCCAATGCCGGCGCGGCGTTTGAGAACATCGCCCTCTGGCACGAGCGCGACATCTCGCACAGCTCGGTTGAACGCGTGATCCTGCCCGATTCGACCATCCTGGCCGATTACCTGCTTGCGCGCATGACCGACATCGTTTCCGGAATGCGCGTCTTCCCGGAGCGCATGCGCCGCAACCTGGACGCTACCGGCGGCCTCGTCTTCTCCGGCCAGCTCCTGCTGGACCTGATCGAAGCGGGCGCCCCTCGCGAAGACGCTTACAAATGGGTGCAGGAACATGCCATGGCGGCGTGGGAAACGGAAACAAATTTTCGCCAGCGCGTGGTTGCCGACCCGCGCATCAAAGTTTTCCTGGACCGTGCTGCTTTGGAAAAAACATTCGATCTGACCCGCCACCTCCGTTATGTGGACGCAATTTTTGCCCGCGTTTTCAAATAAGCCAGGGAGCATACAAAAATCGGTAAAGGATCGAGGGCGCCTGTTTTAATGCGGTGCAGGACTCTGTTCCTTTTTGAACCGCACCTGCGCCACCTGTTCCAACTTATCTTGACAGCCCTCTTGCATCCGTCGAAGATATACTTCCCTTCAATTGTTTTTCCCAGAATGCTTGCAGGCGGGAAACTTCCTCTCAGTTCCGCATCGCGCGGCTGTCCGCAGGGGGAAGAGTGTCTTCCACACCATCGCTCAAGGGAATTATCGTTGTAGCAGACAGCGATGAATGCGTGCGCGAGCCGCTGATCGAACTGCTGCGCTTGAACAGTTACCAGGTCATTGCGGTCGACAATGGCGAGCAGGCGTTCGAGGCGGTTTGTTCCCAGCCTGTGGATCTGGTGTTGCTTGACGTCATGATGCCTGGACTTACGGGAATTACGGTGTGCCGCGCGATCAAGGCCCGTCCGGAGACACGGTTTCTTCCCGTGGTGCTGGTTACCGGGCTGCCCTGCGCGGAAAACCGCATCCGGGTCATCGAAGCGGGCGCAGATGATTTTCTGCACAAGCAGGTCAAGCAGGAAGAACTGCTGGCGCGCGTGCATTCGCTCGTGCGCCTGAAGCGCTCCACGGACGAACTGGAAAGCGCGGAGACCGTGTTGTATACGCTGGCGCGCAGCATTGAGGCGAAGGACCCCTACACAGAAGGCCACTGCGACCGGCTCTCGCGCTATACGGTGTCGCTGGCCGAAAAGATTGGATTGTCAAGGGAAGTGTGCAACGACCTGCGACGCAGCGGAATCGTGCACGACATCGGCAAGGTGGCTGTGCCCGAAAACGTCCTGCTGAAGCCCGGCTCGCTGGACGCCGCCGAGCGCAAAATCATGGAAAAACACACCATCATCGGCGAGCGCATTTGCGCCCCCCTGAGATCCTTCCGCAGCGTTCTGCCCGTCATCCGCTCGCATCATGAAAAGCAGGATGGCAGCGGCTATCCCGACCATCTGAAAGGCGAGGAAATCCCGCTCACCGCGCGCATCCTGCAAACCATGGACATCTACGATTCGCTCACCACCGATCGCCCCTATCGCGAGGCGCTCACGCCGCAGAAAGCGCTCGAAATCATGCGCGAAGAAACGCGCCGAGGCTGGTGGGATGCTGATCTGGTGTCCGCTCTGGAAGGATTGCTTTCGGATTCTCCGCTGAAATTTTCGGTGGCAAGCGCCTGAACCCGCTCGCATTTCATGCCCTCATTCCAACTGGAAAATGAAATTCATTTGCTGCGCGGAGAGATGTGGATTTTCGTGGCGCCGGCGTCTCGCCGGCGAATTTTCCGATCTCTTCGCAGCGCAAAACCGCCGGCGGGACGCCGGCGCCACAACGCTATACGCGCTGCACGTAGCGCGCTTCCGAAGTATCCACCCTGACTTTGTCGCCGGTATTGACGAACGGAGGGACCTGGATGGTAAGACCGGTCTCGAGCTTGGCCGCTTTCATCACCGCGCTGGCGGTGGCCTTCTGCACGGTCGGCTCCGTGTCGACCACTTTGAGGTCCATCGTGTCCGGCAACACCACGCCGATGGCCTTGCCTTCGTAGAACTCCAATTTCACTGTGGTGTTCGGAATCAGGTAGTACACCGCTTCGCCCAATATGTCCGCGCCCAATTGAAATTGTTCGTAGGACTCCGTGTTCATGAAGTGGTAGCCTTCGTTGTCCGCATACAGATATTCGTGCTCGACTTCGTCGAAGATGGCGCGCTCGATGTCGTCTTCCGCGCGGAACCGGTAGTCGATGATCGACCCGCTGCGCAGGTTGCGCATTTTCGTGGCCATGGCGGCACGCTTGTTGCCGGGCGTACGGTGCTCGACGGCGTGCACCGAATACAGGTCGCCGTCGTGGCGGATGATCATTCCCGGACGCAGTTGTGTTGCTCGCATTTCATATGCTCCTGATGCCTACGGGGTCTTGCGGCAGGCGGTTCCAATCGGCTGCAATTTCGATTCGCGCAGTCTGGGCGGTGTAGGATTGCCGGACCAAAAGTGCGCCGCCCACCGAAGTTAGATTATAGACGCCGGGCGGAGGGCCGGTCAACGTGAGCGCGCCCGCTGCGGCCGGATCAAGCGGGAGCCCGGTGCGGATGGCGCTTCTGCTGGAGTACAATCTGTCCTGGCTCTGAATTGATGGAGGGAGGAACAATGGCGGAACCGACATACGACGAACTGAAGGCGCGCCTGGAGGAATTGGAAAAGAAGGGGGCGCGACGCACCGGTGAACTGGATTTCAAGGTCGGCGAAAAAGGCGGCGTGAGCGTTTACGGCCTGGGCCGGTTCCCGGTCACGTTATATTACGAGCAGTGGACCCGGCTGCTCGATGCCTCGCCAAGACTGCGGGAATTCCTGGAAGAAAACAAAAGCAGGCTGAAGCTGAAGGAAAAATAAGCGCCTGGGACGATGCCCATTGGTGAATTCTCTGTGATCCTCCGCATTTCTCACTGTTCTCTGTGTTGAGCTTTCCGGAATTCAACGCAGAGAACTCCGAGAACCCCGCGGGAAAATCCAAACTGATCGTGCGGCAGGCCCGCAGCTACGGCCGCTGCCTGTCGCGCTCGGCTTTCCCCTCCGCCATGATCTTTTCGATTTCATCCGGGGAGCGCGGCAGGCGCGCGCTGAGTTGTTTATAGCCGGTGGCAGTAATGAGCACGTCGTCCTCGATGCGCACGCCGAGATTTTCCTCGGGAATATAAATCCCCGGCTCGATGGTGATGACCATTCCCGGCTCGAGCGGCCGAGCGGGCCCGCTCGGATCGTGCACATCGAGCCCGACGTGATGGCTGAGCCCGTGAATGTAGTACCGGCCGAGCGAGCGGCCCTCTTTGTCCTTCCCGTGCGAATCGATGTAATCCATGGCGATTTTCTGCAGGCTCGTCGCTGCGTCCTTGCCGCCGATCGTCATGCCGGGCTTGAGCGCCGCCATGGCCGCGTTCTGCGCCCCCAGCACGATTTCGTAAATTTCGTGCTGCCGCGCGGTGAATTTTCCGTTGGCCGGAATGGTGCGCGTGATGTCGGACGCGTAGCCGGAATACTGGCCGCCAACGTCGAGCAGCACGACGTCGCCATCCTCGATCCTGCGGTCGAGCTTGTTGTAGTGCAGCACGGTCGAGTTGAAACCCGTCCCGACAATCGGCGAGTACGCCTCGGTTTCGCAACCCGCGGACGCGTGGATCTCCACCATCTTTGCCGCCACCTGATATTCATACAGCCCCGGGCGCACCATCTTCATGGCTTCGAGATGCGCGTCGATCGAGGGATCGATGGCTTTCTGAATCAGCTCCAGCTCGCCCGGCGATTTAACCGCGCGCAGCGTCCCGACGGCGGGGGAAACATCCTTGAGGGAAGCCTGCGGCACCAAATCTTTCACCCACTTAGACCAGTTCGCGGCGTGCGGGTAGCCTTCGTCGTGAGGGCCCGGCAGTTCGGTGTAAATTTCCGGATAATTTTTTGCCAGCGCAACGAGGGCATCGCGCAGCTTTGCGGATGTTTCGACGCGGGCGAAGCCTGTTTTTTCCTGGATGCCCGGATCTTCCGGCCCTACGCGCGGGCCGTTCCATCGCTCCTCGGCCAGATCGCGCGGCGGGAGATACAAAATCTCGCGCGGGCCGGCCCAGCCTTTCTCTCCCGCCGATTCAGGCACCAGCAGCAACGCGGCGCCTTCTTCGTTATGCCCTGTGAGGTAATAAAAATTTTCTTCCTGCATGAAAACGTAGGAGGGATTCGCTTCCTCGTGACCCGTGTAGCCGAACAGCACGACTGGAGCATTAACCGCGGCAACCAGCTTGGCGCGCCGCTCGGCAAACACAGTGGCCGGCTCGCGCTCCCACGCCCTGAGAATCGGCGCGAGACACGCCGCGAGCAAAAGGGCCAACACGCCGCACAGGATCGAGCTTCGTCTCTTCATCGGGCCACCTCGCGCGCATACGTAAGCCAAAAACATATCATGTAAATCCTTGGATGCGTCCGCAGCTTATGAGGTCTGTTCGCGGCAGTGACCCGGCTTAGTTTGAGGTGTAGCAAACGCTGCCCGCCCTGAAAAACGGGCGGCCTCTACAAAACCACTCGCCGGCGCGGCAGAATGGTTTCGTAGAGGCCGTTCCGTCCCGCGTCTTCCGGGACGGAACGGCCTCGCTCCAAGTCAAGCTCACGCACTCTTCTCTTCGTGCTTTTCTTTTCGAATGCCGAGTAATGCGATCAGCGCGAGCACTCCCGGATAGCATGACACGACGTAACGAGGCTCGGGGGCTTCCACCGTGGTGAGAAACGCCGTTCGAACCACAAAGTAAACGAGCAACAGTGCGATGCCCCAGAGATTCGCATCATCCGGCGCCCCGCTCATGCCGCTTTCGCTGCGCCTGCCCCAGGCAATCCAGATTCCGCCAACCGCCAGCGCCACGTACAGATACCCCAACACCGCAAATCCTCCCGTGACGAGCACGTCGGCGTAGGAATCTTCCCATTGCTCGCGCAGCGGCCAGAATTTGCCGTCGATGGGAAGCAGTTCGGTCCGGGGCGTGAACCAGATCGTCAGAGCGCGTTCGAATGGCACGCGAATGTAAGTTCGCAGATGGTGGCGCTGCGTCCGCTCGCGGGCAATTTCGGCAAACTCGCGGTCGATTTCGGGAGAAATGTCGAGCTCGGGGCTCTCATTGTATTGCGCGATTAAATCCGCTACTCGAGCCTTTTCCCCGGGAGAATCGAAAGCGGTTGCGGGGAGGCTATCGATGTCCACGCGATCTTCTCCGATCACCCAAATTGTAAAATAGACGTCGCGATAGCGTTCGAGCCACGTCCCCGTCCAGGCGTAAAAGCCAACTGGCGGGTACTCGCCAGGGAAAGTGGCGTAGCGCGGCGCGAGGAATTGCAGCTTGCGTAAGGAGATGGCATTGCGCGCGGCCCAGGGCAGGAGCGGCAGCAGAAACGCGCCGGCCATGGCCGCTGCTAACAGAATCGCTTTTCGGGCGCCCTGAGCGCGCCAGGCGCGAAGCCCGTAGAAGAGAACCGCGACGCCCACAAGCAAGGGCATTTCGGGCCGCACCAGGGTCGCCGCCCCGGTGAGAAAACTGCCAATTAGCGAAAAAGCAAAAGGGAAAGCCCAAAAACGCCCGATTCGAAAGACCACGTTCGTGGATTCCTCCCGAAGGCCCATGGTGAAGCAGCAGAGCGCGGCGGTCGCGAGGAACGTCACCACGGCTTCGGTCAGCACGGCGGCCGAGTAATTCGCCAGGAAAGGGCACGTGGCCGCCAGCCAAAGCGCTATAATCCACACGCTCCGGCGCGCGCCGGCGGGCGCTAACGCTGCGGCCAGTGCCGCCGTCAAAATACAGGTGATGACGTCGAGAAGGGCCTGAGACAACAGAATGGCCTGTATCGAGCGTCTAAAGAGCAGAGTCACTCCGGCCAGAAAAGCCGGGTATCCCGGCGTTCGGAGGTCCGTCGGAAGCAGTTGACCGTTCTGCAGCAATCCATAGACGTGGTGGTCGACCCAGTTGTTGGCCAGTTGCAGATATGTGGCGCTGTCGTCCGTCGTAGCTGGGAACCAATGAACGAACGCCAGGCGCAGGGCCAGCCCCACAATTACGGAAAGGAACGCTGAAGCGGAAAGTGCCGTGACGCGGCTGCTCCGTGCGGGTATGATCGTCTCTTCCCGGCGATGCGGTTGTGTGGCAGGTGGATTGGTCATCGATGCCGTTCCGACAGACGGCTCGCTTGAGTTACTTGAGATAACGGAATGAAGCCGCGCAAGCCCATATTCTACGATGAGCAGCGCCGCCGCTGGCGGCGCACCAGCCGCATTCTGGAAATCAGCGGCGCGCTTTTTACTTTGCTGACCATCACGTTTTTAATCAACATTCTTGTAAGCCCTCGATTGCCCGTGCCCTTGCTTCCCACTAACCGCACCGCGCTGCATCCGGTGCGTGAAAAAACCAGGACTAAAATCACGTTGAAAAGGACGGGGCGGTACCGCCGCGTCGAATCGCTCGGCCAGATGCCCGCCACTTACGATCCCGTGCGCGCCGCATTTTACGTCAGCTGGGATCCCACATCTCTCGCGGCGCTGCAGCAGCATTTCCGGGACATCGACTTGCTCGTTCCCGAGCGCCTGCACTCGATTACTGCCACCGGCCGCCTGGATGTGGAGGCCGATCCCAAACTCGCGGCCTGGGAGCAGACGCTGGCGCAACAAAATCCTCCCATCAAAATTCCTACCATGCCGCTGCTGAACAATTCCGACGGCACCAACTGGCTCACCGACGAAATGGCCACCATGCTCAAGAGCCCCGCGGCCCGTGGAAATCTGGCTCAACAATCGGTCCAATATCTCACACTAAACCACTTCGCCGGACTCGTTGTCGATTTTGAAGAAATTCCCGACAAGAGCCAGAAGGATTTCAGCCAATTTATCTCCGAGCTGGCCGCGGATCTGCACAGCTCGAATCTGAAACTCATGGTTGCACTCCCCGCGGCCGACTGGATTTACGACTACGCCGGGATTGGAAAATCCGCCGACGCCGTGATCCTCATGAATTACGACCAGCACTGGCGCACATCCGGCCCCGGCCCCATCGCCGCGCAAGATTGGTTTGTGAGGAACATCGAGGCCATCACCAAGCTGGTGCCGCCGGCGAAGCTGGTGATGGGAATCGCCAACTACGCCTACGATTGGCCCAGCAAGGCGGGATTGAAGGCGCACGAACAGGCCAAGGTGGAGAGCTTCCAGGAGTCCATCGTCACGGCGACGGAATCGGAAGCCCAGGTCCAGTTTGACTCGGATTCTCTCAACCCTTTCTATTCGTATTCGGACGAGCACAACTTCATCCACCGCGTCTGGATGCTCGACGGCGTGACCGCCTACAACGAACTGCGCGCCGCCGAACGCGTCGGCGTGCAAGGCACGGCGATCTGGCGGCTGGGCTCGGAAGATCCTTCGGTGTGGTCGATCTGGGATAACTCGCGCCCCAATGACGCCGACCGCGCCAAACTCCAAGACATGCCACCGGGATATGACCTGGTTCTCGAGGGCGACGGCGACATCTGGAGGTTCGCGGACACGCCGCAAAAAGGGAAACGTTCGATTCGCTTTGATCCTGCGACCGACAACATTGTCGAGGACAATTACCAGTCGCTTCCCACTTCTTATCGCATCTTCCAGATGGGCGCCGCGCCCTACAAAGTCGCGCTCAGTTTCGACGATGGGCCGGACACGACCTTCACGCCAAAAATTTTGGATGTCTTGAAAGCCAAACATGCGCCAGCCACATTCTTTGTGATCGGAAGCGGCGCCAACGACGCCCTGGGAATTATCCGGCGCGAATATGACGAGGGCCACGAGATCGGCAACCACACCTATACGCATCCACGCTGGAATGAAATCTCGCGCACGCAAATTGACGTCGAGCTGAATGTGACCGAGCGGCTGCTGAACAGCACGCTGGGCGTGAAGACGCTCTTATTCCGCCCGCCGTACGGCATCGACCACCAGCCTGAAACGGCGGATGAAGTCGCTGAGCTGCCCATCGCGCAATCCATGGGCTACTTGATCGTGGGCGCGCGAATCGATCCGCACGATTGGGGCGAGCCTGGAGGTGTTCCGCCGGCTCCGGCCCAAGTGATCGTTCAACGCGTTCTCGAGCAGGCGCGTTCGAACGGCGGCAACATTGTGCTGCTGCATGACGGCGGCGGTGATCGCGCGAATACCGTGCAAGCCTTACCGGAAATTATTGACGGCTTGCGCGCCGCGGGATTTCAGATCGTCCCGGTCTCGGAGCTGGTAGGGCAAACGCGCGCGCAGCTGATGCCGCCGCTCACTTTCCGCGAGCGCCTCGTGGCTCATGCCGATGGACTGATCTTCACGCTGTATGAGTGGTCGCGGCTGAGCGTGGCATTTATTTTCGTTCTGGGGATTGGCCTTGTGAGCTGCCGCGCGATTATCGTGGGATTCCTCGCCATCATCGAGAAGTTCCGGCCTTCGCCTCCCGATCAGCCGGATTTTCAGCCGGTGGTGAGCGTGCTGATCCCCGCTTACAACGAAGAAGACGTCATCGTCTACACCATCAATTCCGTGCTGGAGTCCGACTATTCACGGCTGGAAGTGATCGTCGTGGACGACGGGTCGAACGACGGCACGGGCGAATTACTCGATGCGCAATTCGGGCGAAATCCCGCCGTTCGCATCATGCACCAGCCCAATTCCGGGAAGCCTGCTGCGCTCTCCCATGCCCTGGCCGAAGCTTCGAGCAGCATCATCGTGACCATCGACGCCGACACCGCCATCGAACCCGACGCCATCAGCAAACTCGTCCGGCATTTCGTCAACCCCAGGGTTGGCGCCGTCGCCGGAAACGTGAAGGTGGGCAACCGGATCAGTTGGCTGACGCGCTGGCAGGCGCTCGAATACGTCACCAGCCAGAATCTCGAAAAGCGCGCCTTTGATTTGCTGAATTGCATTCCGGTCGTCCCTGGAGCGCTGAGCGCCTGGCGCGCGGAAGCAATTAACGATTCCGGCGGCTTCAGCGCGGACACTGTCGCGGAAGATACCGACCTGACCATCACCATCCGGCGCTCGGGCTGGAAGATCGACTACGAGGAAGAAGCGATTGGCTGGACGAATGCTCCCGAAACGGCGTCCACGCTGATCCGGCAGCGGTTCCGCTGGACGTTCGGGACTCTGCAGGCCTTCTGGAAACATCGCAACACCCTCGGACGCAGGAAATACGGGACGCTCGGATGGATCGCGCTGCCCAACATGTTTCTTTTCCAGCTACTGTTGCCGCTATTCTCCCCGGTGATCGATCTCCTTTTTCTGGGCTCGCTGTTGTTGTATGGCGCTTCGCTGATCCATTTCACTCACCTGCCACAGTTCTACACGACCGCGGATGTGCAGCGCTCGCTAGTATTTTTTATCGGATTCATGCTGATTGATTTCCTTACTTGCATTGTCGCATTCACTCTCGAACGCCATGAAGACTGGTCCCTGCTCTGGCCGTTGCTGCTGCAACGTTTCTACTACCGGCAGATGATGTACTTCGTGCTGTTCCGCTCGGTGATGGGCGCCGTGCAGGGCAGGTCGGTCGGCTGGCGCGGCGTGGAGCCTGAAGTTCCTGTGCCTCCTCCCGTGGCGCCGGTAAAGGCCTGAAGTCCGTGCACTATTTCCAGCGAAAGATTGGAACACAATATTCGACGTGGCGCGCGAAGAGACATCCTCGATCAATGCCGCTCCGCGGTCAGGACTTCAACTTCCGGTTGGCCGACAATCCACCAGGGACCGTAAACTCTGGGCGTCGGAAGTGAAATGGCTATTTAACGCCAAACTCATGCTCACCTTGAGAGAAATGCCTGCTGCAGGCAATGCAGTTAGGTATTCTAGGGACAACCCCCGACATACAAGCTGACTGAAAGCTGGCTGGCGCCTCCTCTTATTACTTCGAATGGGGCAATGGCTGGGCGAAATCCGGGGAAGAAAAAGACCGCGATGTAGGAGCCCTCTGTTAATTGAGCCGAAAAATGCCCATTAACGTCTGCCTTGCTTGTTAGTGCTACATCCTTCGCTTGAGATCCCCTTTTCACGACGACGAAGCTCGCTCCTGGAAGCGAATTTCCTGGAGGATCTTTTACAGTTCCCTGGAATGCCTCGACGTGAAAAAGAATAGGAACCTCTTCAACTCGTTGAACCTGTTGCGTCAGTTCCATCGGAATCGTCGTCACTTTCGGATTACTGGTAACATGCAGTCCAACGAAGGCAGTACTCGCAATACTATTGAGGGTGGCGGCAACCTCGTACTCCCCGGGGACGAGTTCCGCCAGACTGGCAATGCCAATCTCGTCTGTAACCTGTAAAGCACTCGAAGGAATCACCGTCGTGTCAATTGGGTTGCCCCTCAACACGTCCGTAGCACAATTACACCCGTGCTGCGACACCCGGTAGAGAATTACCCTTGCCCCCTTTAGCGGCTTACCCCCCAGAACCACGGATATTCGGATATGGCTGGAGGATTCAAGCGGCGGCACGAGCACGCATTCAGCGTCCAGAACTCCGGCGAATGACAGGAACGTGATGAGGGTGATTATAATCCTAATCATTTGAAGCCCTCCCCCTCGTGTTGTGGGCTTTAACGAGATTTGGATCAGGATTTTGTAGCAGGTCGAATTCTAGCTTATGTTAACAGGCCAGTCACACTGATTAACTGCGGAACAGGTCGATTCTGGGAGGATCAAGAGCTACCCGGAAGTTACCCCCTAAGGGTCCAAAGAGCTCCCTGAGAAACAGGCCGCTGCAATCTACAGTTGAAATGGAAACGATATACCTGTCTATTTTGAACCTCGGATTGGTCGTGGCCGCTGGTCCCGCTCTAATCTTCTGATGCCAATGAGCAAGAATTCCCCGCGGATGCACGGCACCATCGTATTGTGCGTGCGACGCGACAACAAAGTGGTGATCGGAGCCGACGGCCAAGTCACCATGGGCGAACACGTCATGAAACACACGACTCGAAAAACGCAGCGGCTGTGTAAAACGAGCCGCTGCGCGAGGCGGCGAAGTGGTCGCTTTTCTTTAGCTCGCATCCGCCTCTCTGTCGCGCTTTCGGAAGGCAGCTTCTCCAGCGTCGGACACCTCGACCCACTTCGCGACGGGCGAAGCCTCGGCCTCGTAGTTGTCATGCCAGTTCCACCACTTGTACGGCGGAGCCTGCGGGTAACCCTCTGGCGAGACCTCCCAAGTCTCCTGACGGCCGAGCGGCGTGATATCGAGGTAGCTCCAGGTGGTCCCCATCGCCTCGTCGCCGCGGTTGTTGATGAAGTAGGTGCGGAACATCCGCTCGCCATCGCGGAAGAACACGTTGTGGCCGTGCCACTGATCGACGCCAAAGTCCACATCGAAGCTATCGGTGATGGTGTACCAGGGCATCTCCCAGCCCATCCGCGTCTTCAAGCGCGCGATGTCCGCCTGCGGCGCGCGTGAGGCGTAGGCGAGGGTAGTGTCGCGGGCGTTCAGATGGGCCAGGTGGGAAACCTGATCGGCGCCCAGGGAGCAACCGCGGCAGGCGTGCTCGGGCCAGCCGAACACTCCGGGCTCGAAGAAGGCGCGATAGACGATCAACTGAGGGCGGCCCTCGAACAAATCGAGCAGGCTTACTTTGCCCTTGGGTCCGTCGAATTCGTACCTCTTCTCCACTGCCATCCACGGCATCCGCCGGCGTTCGGCGGCCAGCGCGTCACGTGAGCGGGTGAAGGCCTTCTCCTTCACGAGGAGCTGCAGGCGCGCAGCCTCCCACTCCTCCTGTGAGACGATCGGGGGTGTTTTCATCGCTAGTTGCCCTTTCCCGTCTTCCATGTCTCTCTTTGTGCTCGTTGCCATTTTATTTCTCCTTTGTTTTCTGAATTAATCCAAGACGATTCGTTCTGAAAAATTTTCTGAACTTGCCGATGTAGACCGCCAGAATTCCTCCCGTGGATCCGGCTCCAGCGACCATTGCTGCTGTGCTTGCGATGCATACTGGGCACATATTCACCTCCTCTAGACTCCAGGCAGGGCCTCAGAGGCTGCAGCGTTTCCGTTCGCCGGCGCATACGGGCGGCAAAGATTTCCGCTGGAGCCGCCTCTACAATGATGACGGGTGAAGGGAGCTCATTTCGACAGAGCAGGCAGGAAAAAGTCAGCCACGCCTTTGGAGCAGGAACTGTCTCACGGCCGGGTCCTCGGCCAGACCAATGGCCCGGTCGAAAGCCGCCGCGGCTTCGGCTGTTTTGCCTAGTCGTTGCAGGAGGTGAGCGCGAACTGCCCAGTACGGCTGATAAGCGGAAACATCGTCCGGGTCGATCCCATCGAGTGCCGCCAGCCCTGCTTCAGGTCCATTTGCTTCGCCGACAGCCGCGGCATATCCAGTCCGCGTCCCGAGCGTCGGGGAGATGCGGATCAGTTGTTCGTAAAACAGTGCGATCGCAGCCCACTCGGTCCGGCCGCTGCGCGCCCTCTCAGCGTGCACAGATTGAATCGCGGCCTCGAGCTGAAAGCGGCCGGTGCGGCCTCGACTCGGCGCCTGGGCAAGATGCTGTTCCGCCTCTTCGATCATTGGTTGCGACCACTGCCGGGAATCCTGCTCCAACAGAGGAACGAACCGGCCGTCCGGCCCCCGTCGCGCCGGTCTGCGGGCTTCACAGTGGAGCATGAGAGCCAGCAAACCGCGGACTTCTGCTTCCCCAGGCATTAGCTCGAGAAGGACACGTCCGAGCCAGATCGCCTCCTCGGCCAAATCCCGGCCGCGCTGGTCGACGCCTGCCATGTCATCCCAGCCGATCCCAAAGGCGGCATAAATTGCTTCCAGCACGGCGTCGAGCCGCTGCGCCAGTTCACGCTCTTGCGGGACTTCGAATTGAATGCCGCCGTCACGGATCTTCGTCTTAGATCGCACCAGGCGCTGGCCCATCGTCTTGGGTGAGACCAGGAAGGCATGGGCAATACGCACTGCATCCAGGCCGAGAACAGTCTGAAGCATAAGGGGTGTGTGCATGGCCGGATCAATCGCCGGGTGGGCGCATACAAAGAGCAGTTTCAACCTTTCATCTGGAAACTCCGGCGACAAAATCATTTCCGTGGAATCCTCCCCGAGGAGCAAGAGAGTGGGCTCGCTGGCTAACGCTACTTGCTGATGACGCATAAGATCGATGAGCGAATGGCGCGCCGTCGTCAGCAGCCAGGCCTCCGGATTCTGTGGCACGCCGTTACGCGGCCAAGCCGTGAGAGCCGCTAGCAACGCATTGCTGAGAGCGTCCTCGGCGCTAGCCACGTCGCGTGTGTGCGAGGAAAGGTAGGCCACCAGACGGCCGTATGATTCTCGGGCCACGCGCTCTACGGTCCGGTGAGTGTCCTCCTGAATGCTTCCATTCATCCTGTGAACCCCCGCCGCATGGCCTCCGGCGCCAGCGGCCGGACTTCAACTGCGCTGATCGATGCTCCCGGGCATCGCGCAGCCCATTCGAGGGCTGCGTCAACGGAAGGGAGTTCCAGGATGATGAATCCTGCCAGTTGCTCCTTCGTCTCGGCGAATGGACCATCCTGCACTGTGCGTTTTCCTTCCCTGAGACGTACTGTCGTTCCTGTCTCGGGCACTTCCAGCGCGTTGGCGCCGACGTAGACGCCGGCCTCGACGAGCGCCTTGTAGTAAGCCCGCCAGGCGCCGAGATGAGGATCGTTATAATCGTTCTTCCGGATGGCAAATTCTTCCGGTGAGTGGTAGATCATCAGGGCAAATTGCATCGCCATTCCTCCTTTGGAAACAATTTTGAGCACCTTTGTGCTCCTGAATGTATGACGGATGGGAGAAGGCACCTTCGACATAATTTCAGGGAATTTGCATGAATTTCAAGCGCCTCGGCGGGCGCCGTCGCAGGTTCTGCGGGGATCGCGGAGCAGTCGGAAGTAATACCCCTTGCAAAAACCCTCAGACTTCTTCGGGAAGCCGGCGCTGCAATTCAGCGGGAGAATTGAAACGGCCCACAAGTCAATTTTGAACCCCGCGTTGGTCGCAACCGCCGCTCGCGGTATAATCCTCTGATGCCAATGAGCCGGAATTCCACGCGGATGCACGGCACCACGGTCCTGTGCGTGCGCCGCGACAACAAAGTGGTGATCGCCGCGGACGGCCAGGTCACCATGGGCGAACACGTCATGAAGCATACGGCGCGAAAAACGCGGCGGTTGTTCAACGAAAAAATTCTGGCAGGTTTTGCCGGCTCGACGGCGGACGCGCTTTCGCTGTTCGAGCGATTCGAGGGGAAGCTGCAGGAACATCAGGGGAATCTTGCGAAATCCGCGGTCGAGCTGGCCAAGGAATGGCGCAAGGACCGCGCGCTGCGGCATCTCGAAGCGCTGCTGATCGTTGCGGACGGCAAGTCCACTTTTCTGGTGTCCGGAAACGGCGACGTCATCGAGCCCGACGACGGCATCTGCGCCATCGGCTCCGGCGGCCCGTTCGCTCTGGCTGCGGCCCGGGCGCTTGCCGCCCATACCAAGATGCCCGCAAAAGAGATCGCTCAGGAGTCCATGCGGATTGCCAGCGAAATTTGTATATTCACGAATGGGAATTTCACGATTGAAGAGTTGTAGCGCCGGCATCTTGCCGGTGATTTTGCACTCGCGCATTTGTATAAGAAAACCGCCGGCGAGACGCCGGCGACACATGTTTTCGGAAGGTGGAACGTAAATTATGGTGATCTATCTTCCCGGCGAGCAGCACGAACCAGAAGCGGCGATTGAGCCGTCGTTTGACGAGCTGACTCCGCGCGAAATTGTCATCGAGCTGGACAAATACATTGTCGGACAGGCCGCCGCAAAGCGCGCCGTGGCCGTGGCGCTGCGCAACCGCGTGCGCCGGCAGAAACTCACGCCCGAAATGGCGGAAGATGTGCTCCCCAAAAATATTCTGATGATCGGGCCCACAGGTGTTGGGAAGACGGAAATCGCGCGGCGCCTGGCGCGCCTGGCCGGCTGCCCGTTCATCAAGGTGGAGGCCTCCAAGTACACGGAAGTCGGCTACGTCGGCCGCGATGTGGAATCCATGGTGCGCGATCTGGTCGAAACCTCCATTGACATGGTGCGCGAGGAAAAGCTGGACGAAGTGGCCGAGCGTGCCGAGCACGCCGCGGAAGAGCGCGTCCTCGATCTGCTGCTCCCCGCTTCTCCTCCCATGCCGCCCGAGGCGCCCAACTCCTCCGCCCCGCAGATCGAAGCGCCCCGGCGCGACCAGATGGACCGTACGCGCGAGAAGCTGCGCGCGCAGTTGCGCGACGGCAAGCTCGACCAGCGCCTGGTGGAAGTCGAGGTGCGCGAGCGATCGACGCCCGCGTTTGAAATTGTCTCCAGCCAGGGCGTCGAGGAAATGGACATCAACGTCAAGGACATGCTCTCGGGAATTTTCGGCCAGCAGAAGAGGCGCCGGAGAATGACCGTGGCCGAGGCCTTCGATTACCTGATCCAGGAAGAAGAAAACAAACTGATCGACATGGATCAAGTGACGCGCCTGGCCGTCGAGCGCGCCGAGCAGATGGGGATCATCTTCATCGATGAAATCGACAAGATCGCCGGGCGCGAGTCCGGGCACGGCCCGGACGTCTCCCGCGAAGGCGTGCAGCGCGACATCCTGCCGATCGTCGAGGGCACCACGGTCAACACGCGCTATGGCATGATCCGCACCGACCACATTCTGTTCATCGCCGCGGGAGCGTTTCACATCAGCAAGCCCTCCGACCTGATCCCCGAGCTGCAGGGCCGACTGCCCATCCGCGTCGAACTTACGGCCCTGACCGAGGCCGATTTCGTGCGCATTCTCACCGAGCCCAAGAATGCTTTAATCAAACAGTATATTGCACTATTGGATACAGAAGGCCTCAAGCTGAATTTCACCGAAGACGCGATTGCCACCCTGGCGCGCTACGCCGTCATGGTCAACGAGCAAACGGAAAACATCGGCGCGCGACGCCTGCACACCATCCTCGAAAAAGTGCTGGACGAAATTTCCTTCGAGGCGCCGGACCTGAAGAAAAAGAATGTGAAAGTGGACGGAGCATACGTCACCAAGCAGCTGGCCGACATCGTGAAGAATCAGGACCTCAGCCGGTACATCCTCTGACGCCATGGTGAAGCCGATGGTGAAGAGATGATCCGCGCCGCCGCGCTTCTGGCCCTCGCGGTCTGCCTCCTCGCAAGCGCTCTGGCGGCCGGGTGCGCGGCCCCCGGAGAACCTGTTGCCCGGCATCCGGTGGTTCCCGTTGCAGTCACGGACCTTGCCGCGCGGCAATACGGCAACTCGTTCGCCCTGACTTTCACCTTACCGGTGAAATCGCTCGACCGCGAAAATCTTCCCGAACACCCCACGATCGAAATTTATCGCGCCGCGCTTCCGCCTGGCGCTACCCCGGACAAGAAGACGGCGTGGCGTCTCGCTTACACGATTCCTTCCGAGCAGGTGGAACACTATTTGAACGGAGAACGCATCGAGTTTCACGATCCCCTCACGGCGGACGACATCTCTCACGGAGCCGAGTTGTCGCTGGCTTACAAGGTGCGCGCCAGAGCGGCGAAAGCGCGAGCCTCCGAAGATTCTAATGTTGTCACAGGGCGGATCTACCCGCCGCCGGAAGCGCCGCAAGACGTTCACGTGGAGGTGACGGAATCCGCGCTGGTGGTGACCTGGGCGGAAGCCGCCGCGCCTCCGGGGGCTTCTTCGCGCGCGTACCGCGTCTATCGTGGAGTACTCCAATCCGGTCAGGAAAATCCACCGCAGGATCTTTCGCAGGCAAAGCTGAAAACCCCGTTGGAGCTTGCGGGGACTTCGCCTTCCACCGAGTTTCGCGATTCGCACTTTGAGTTCGGAACGCCATATTGGTACACCGTACGCGCCGTGGCCCAATTCGGCCCCGATTTTGTCGAATCCGCGAACTCCGCGCCGGCCACGGTCACGCCGCGTGACGTCTTTCCGCCGACCACGCCCACCGGCCTTGAAATTACAGTCATCCCCGCAACCAACCAGGCCCCTGCATACATCGAACTATCGTGGGCAATTAATCCAGAGAGCGACCTGGCGGGGTATTCCGTTTACCGCAGCGATGCGGAAAACGCTCCTGGCGAGCGCGTTAGCACGGAAATATTGCCCAGTCCGACGTTTCGTGATATGTCCGTACTGCCCGGAAGGCGATATTACTATCGTGTTTCCGCTCTGGACCGCGCGGGCAACGAAAGCCCCAAGAGTTCGGCTGTAGTGGCGGACGTCCCTTAGGCGGGAGTTCGAGAAAGGATGGCATGGCAGCCCGACCCCAGCTCCCGGGATTGCGGTATTTTTATTGGTTGCGCATCGCGTCGTTGCGCACCGGCGTTTTGACGGGGATCTATTTGTCCTGTATTTTCGTGGCCTGGCTGGAAGTCGCGAATCGTGTCACCGAACTCTGGCGTTTTGCCGAATTGCGCAATCTTGTGGCAGGCGTGATCTTGATCCTGGTCTTGGGGTTTCCGGTACTTCGCTTCCGCCGCCGGCCCGGAAAGCTTTTCGTTGCGGGCCTGACGGCCTGGGCACTCCTGACCATAACGTACATTGTGGCGGAAATACATTTCACTCTGCTCGAAAGCCGCATGGGGGCCTTGCACGTTTTCGTGCTTGGCGCGGTTTCCTACGGCTTTGTGGCCGTGCTCGATTGGGTGTTGCAAATGTGCGCCGCCGTTCGCCACGAGCATATAACTCATTCCCGGGAAACCGCGGTCCCCGCCGGCAGGCACCCCGCGCACTAATTTCTCAAATCCCTCAAGAAGGAAAAATCATTCGATGAAACTCTGCCGTTTTCAAGCCAAAGCGAAATCAGGCGTTTCTGCGCCACCGGAAGTGATGCAGGGAGTTATTTCCGGCGAGACGGTACGCCAGGTTTCCGGCAACATTGTTGGAAAGTGGGAGGTGACCAGCCGGTCCTGGCCGCTGGCGGATGTGAAACTGCTGCCGCCGGTCGCGCCCAGCAAGATCGTTTGCCTTGGCAGGAATTACGCCGACCACGCCGCGGAATTCAATAACGCTCCTCCGAAAGAACCATTGATCTTCCTGAAGCCGCCGTCTTCGCTTCTCGCGCCGGACGATCCGATCGTCCTGCTGCCCGAGGTGCAGCGCATTGATTTTGAAGGCGAGCTGGCTGTGATTATTTCACGCGAGTGTCACCAGTTGCGCGACGGCGCCGATCTCCGCCCTTACATTGCCGGGTACACGCTTCTGAATGACGTAAGCGCACGCGATTACCAGGCCCTCGACAAACAATGGACGCGCGCCAAGAGCTTTGACACATTTTGCCCTCTGGGCCCGGTTATGGAGACGGAGTTCGACGCCTCCCATGCAACCATTGAAACCCGGTTGAATGGCGTCAGGAAACAGTACGCCCCCTTGACCGCGATGCTCTTCCCCATTGATGTTATAATCCCCTGGGTTTCGCGGGTAATGACCCTGCTGCCGGGCGACGTAATTGCGACCGGCACGCCGGCGGGCGTCGGGCCAATGAAGGCCGGCGACGTCGTGGAAATTGAGATACCCGGAGTCGGCACGTTGCGAAATCCTGCTGTGAATCCCGCGGATTGACCCTTGCGGCGCCCTCCCCGCTGCGCAGGCCGCGGTCCTGACCAAGGAGGCAACAAACATGAAATTCTTTTTGGACACAGCAAACCTGGATGAGATCCGGCAAGGCATGTCGCTGGGCGTGATTGACGGCGTCACCACTAATCCCACGCTGGTGGCCAAGGAAAAGCGCCCCTTCCGCGAACACATTCTGGAGATCGCCAAGATCCTGAAGGACGGCGTGGTCAGCGCCGAAGTGGTGTCCACGGATACGCCGGGCATCCTGCGCGAAGCGCGCGAGATCGCCACCTGGCATCCCAACGTCATCGTCAAGATTCCCACGATTCCCGACGGTGTGCGGGCGCTGAGCATCCTCTCCAAGGAAAACATTCGCGTCAACATGACCCTGGTGTTTTCCGCGCCGCAGGCCCTGATCGTGGCCAAGGCCGGCGCGTATTTCGTCAGCCCGTTTCTCGGCCGCCTCGATGATATTGCTTCCGACGGCCTGACGCTGCTGCGCGAAATCATGGACATCTTCCAGGCGTACGATTTTCCGACGCAAGTGCTGGCCGCGAGCCTGCGCCACCCGCTGCACGTGGTGGCGGCCGCGCGCATGGGCGCACATATCGGCACCATGCCATTCAAAGTTTTTGAGCAGCTCTTCAAGCACCCGCTGACCGACCGGGGGCTGGAAGGTTTCCTGAAAGACTGGGAGAAAGCGCGCGAGACGCTGGGCGACGTTTTCGAGACGGCTCCCGCGCGCAATTCGGGGCGTTGACGCACGTGGCAATCGATTGGCGAATCGCTGGGGGAGCCGCGGTGCTGGTGGTGGCCGTGACGGCTGCGGCTTTGCGTCAATACTACCGAAAACCGGAAGACCCGGAAGATGAAGAACGCCGCCGCCGCTCTCAACTCAATCAAGTCGGGCGCATTGTGGAAGGGTTGGTGGTTGAATTGGTCGAATCGCAGGGGTCGCCCGCGCCTCCGCCCGATACAGGCAAGTTTCCGCGCCACAAGGCTGCGCCTTCCCGGCCTGCTGGAAATGGATTGCGCCGCCTGGTCCGCTACAGCTATTCCATTGCCGGCGTCACCTACGAAACCGCGCAGGACGTTACCGGGCTCGAAGAGCGCCTGTGCCTGGAGCGCATCGCCTCCGGCCAGCCTGCCAGCGTGAAGTACGATCCGGCCAATCCCAGCAATTCGATTCTTGTGGCCGACGACTGGTCAGGTCTGCATTAAACCCATGGGAACGCCAATCTCCCGATTGGCGTTACGCAAATCGCCAATCGGGAGATTGTATTCCCAAGCTTAGATTCCTATGCGTAGTAACACCTCATCCAAGAGAGCGTTTCAGATGACTTTCGGTTTCGGAGCCTGCGCATGGGCGTGAGAATTCTAGCGTCCGTGACAGCAGTCCTGGGCGCCGCGGCGTTGACGCTGGCCTGCATGATCGCCCTGGTGCAAGGCACAATCCGCGCCGTCTCCATCGACCCAATCCCGCTGCGTGCTCTGGCCGTCTCCGCGGACCTCGTCCTGGGGACTTTTCTTCTTCTCGGGTGCATCTACCTGGCCACGCATCTGGCCGTCCGCATTCTGGGCGTGGGGAATGCCGAATTTCCCGCGCTGCCTGTGGACGAGTATTCCAGTGAGGTGCGTTCCGGCGATTCCGCCAAAATTTAGTGGCATAGTGCTTCGGGCTTGTGCGAAAGTCTCGAAGGCTGTGTGCTGCAATTGTGCGCATTGACTTCGTCCTATGAGCAACGACACGAAATCGAGCGATCCGCTCGCGGAACTGCGGCGGCGCAACGCTGAAGCGGAAATTGGAGGCGGCGCGGAACGGCGCGAGCGCGAGCACCAAGCCGGGAAACTTACGGCCCGCGAACGCGTGGCGCTGCTCCTTGACGAAGGCACGTTTGAAGAGCTGGACAAATTCGTCGCGCACCGCTCCGAAGATTTCGGGATGCAGGAGCAGCGGCCGCCCGGCGACGGATTTGTCACCGGCTTCGGACGCATGGCCGGCCGGTTGGTTTACGTATTTGCGCAGGATTTTACGGTGTTCGGCGGATCTCTCTCGGAAACCAACGCCCTGAAAATCTGCAAGATCATGGATCTGGCCATGCGCAACGGCGCGCCGGTGATTGGACTCAACGATTCCGGCGGCGCGCGCATCCAGGAGGGCGTGCGCTCGCTCGCGGGTTACGCCGATATTTTTTTGCGCAACACTTTGGCGAGCGGCGTCGTTCCGCAGATCAGCGCGATCATGGGGCCCTGCGCCGGCGGCGCGGTGTATTCCCCCGCGATCACCGATTTTATTTTCATGACGCGCGACACCTCGTACATGTTCATCACCGGCCCGGACGTCATCAAAACGGTGACGCATGAGGACGTTTCCAAGCAGGACCTCGGCGGCGCGATGACGCATAACGCCACGAGCGGCGTGGCCCATTTCATCGCGCGCGATGACGCCGAATGTCTGGCCATGATTCGCGAGCTCTTGAGTTTTCTGCCGCTCAACAATCTGGATGACGCGCCGCGCCGCCCCACTTCCGATCCCGCGGACCGCGCCGATGCCGCGCTGGATTCGATGGTTCCCGCCGATCCGATGCAACCATACGACATCAAGGATGTGATCCACTCCATCGCCGACGACAAGTATTTCTTCGAGGTCCACGAGCATTTCGCAAAAAATATCGTCGTCGGTTTCGCGCGGCTCGGCGGGCAGCCTGTCGGCGTAGTGGCGAACCAGCCCGCGGTGCTCGCGGGCGTGCTGGACATCAACGCTTCGGTGAAGGGCGCGCGATTCGTGCGCTTCTGCGACGCGTTCAACATCCCGCTCATCACGCTCGAAGATGTGCCCGGATTTCTGCCCGGCACGCAGCAGGAGTGGAACGGCATCATCAAGCACGGCGCGAAGCTGCTCTTCGCATTTGCCGAGGCCACGGTTCCGAAATTAACGGTGATTACGCGCAAGGCCTACGGCGGCGCGTATTGCGTCATGTCCAGCAAGCACATCCGCACCGACGCGAATTTCGCATGGCCCACGGCCGAAATCGCGGTGATGGGCCCCGAAGGCGCGGTCGACATCGTCTACAAACGCGAACTCGGACGCGCGCCCGAAGCCGGCCGCGAGCGCCTGCGACGCGAAAAAATTGCCGAGTTCCGCGGGCGATTCGCCAATCCCTACATCGCCGCGGAGCGAGGCTATATCGACGCCGTCATCGAGCCATCCCAAACGCGCGCGAAACTCATCACCGCCCTGCGCTCCCTCGGAACCAAGCGCGACACCAACCCCAAAAAGAAACACGGCAATATCCCGCTCTAGCAGGCTCCGGAAAAAAGGCCTCGTTCTGTCATTCTGAGCGAAGCGAAGAATCTCTCTTCGATTTAAGTGTAAAAAAGGAAACGAGGAGAGATTCTTCGCTTCGCTCAGAATGACAGAGTTTTGAGTTTTTCCGCAGCCTGCTAGAAGAGGAGTAGAATGGTGTGGATACACTAGCCGGAGGACGCCATGAACAAATTGGTGTTCGCAATCGCTCTCTTCTCGATCGTTCCAGCGATTCACGCGCAGCAAGGCGATACCAGTGTCAATCCGCCGCAAGCCACGCCACGGTCCGAGCCGCAGGCCGCGCCGCAACCCGCCTCGCAGAATCCGAATCAGCAGGATAATTTGCCCCCGGAACTCCGGCCGGGGCATCCGCTCGATCCCGCGGATGTCGATATTCTTACCGGCAAACGGGACAGGGAAATCGAGGCGGCGCGCAGAGCAGCCATACCGGCGCTTGCGGGCGCCTACGGAGGGTACGGGACTTACGGAGATTACTACTGGATGGCTGGCAGGCTCGGCCGGGAATGGGACATTCCCATACTTCCGCTGGCGCGCATCGGCAATCCGTTCTTTTTCTCCACAATGCCGCTGCGAGGGTTTGGACGCGGCGGGTTCCGCGGCGGCCGTTAAACGAAATCGATTGTCTCGCGCTATTGTTACTGAGTTATTGAGTTACTGTCTTAGCAACATCTCCGATTTTAAATCCCGTGCCCGAGACCGGTTTGCAGACCGCGGATATATCATCCACGTCGGTAACTTCCAGCTCTCCCAGTTTGGTGGTCATCTTGCGAAGCACCGCCCCGGTAGCCGGATCCTTGATCGTGCTCGTGATGCGTTCCACGGACATGTGGTCGCCGACCTTGATTCCGGTTTTCGCCCCGACGTTCAGCACGATTTGCCCGCCATCCACGGCCGCCACCAGGCCTTCGACCTTGATCACGCGCGCCTGGAGTTTGGGCGCCGCCGCGATGACGCCCGCGGTCATTTCATCGGTCGCAGCCTTCACCGCCTCGCCGATGATGGTTTGTTGAAAGTCGCTCGAACCAAAGTCCGCCCCGCCCGCGCCAAAGCCGTGCCAGTTCCCGCCGCCGCCCAGCATGGAAGTGCTGCTGCGCTTGGACTGGCCCTTGCCTTCCGCCACGCCCAGAATTTCCGCAGTATCGATATCCACCAGGCGCGCATCGAGCATGACATTGGCCTTGGAGTCCTTATGGCCAAAGCCACCGACGCCGAAGCCGTGGAAGTTTCCACCGCCGCCGCCGACGTTGGTATTCTTGGTTTCGTTCCCAAACTCGGTGATGCTGCCGACGATGATGGCATCGAGGCCGAGGATCTTGCCGATCTTGGCTGCTGACGCCGGATTGGCGCGGTCGCTGTTCGAAAAGTTTTGCTCGGCCAGGATTTTGTCGAGCTGTTTGCGCTCGATCACGCTATAGGTCCCGTCCGTGACCAGATTCTTCACCAGCAGGTCGGCGATTCCCTTGCCGATGTCAATATCGGTCCCGAACAAAGCCGCCGAGTTGGTCTTCACCGTCGCATAGTCAAAATCGAAGACCGCAACGCGTTTCTTGCGCCCCTGAGGCGCCTGGGTGGTGGCTGCTCCCGGGGCGCTGGCGGCCGGCTGAGCAGCAGGTGCGCTGTTCTGCGCACGAGCGGCCCAAGGGGCGATAAGAACGCTGAAAACAAAGAGGGCGGCGAATCGTTTCATGGCGATCTCCTGTTCTAAATTGTGGCAGCGTGAAAAGTACAGTGATCCCGGTGTTGCGGTCGAATGATTCTAGTTAAGCGTAAATCCGTATGTCAACCTTCGCTTTGGAAGGGTGAGCGCAGGAAGGCACTTCCGAGCTATTCAGGATCGCATTCGCCTTCGGGCCAGAACGCGCCTCGCGGCCAGCCCCGCGGGAACCACGGAAAAAACCAGGAATAACAGCACGGTCAAGACAAGGTCCTTGAATCCAGGCGCGAAATCGCCGCCGTGCCGAATCGCAAGAATGCAGATGTAATAGGCGGTTGGCGCGGCCAACACAATTTCCGCAATCAGGTAAGGCCTCAACAATTTTCCGCGGAAGAAAATGAATGCCGCGGCGATGACCAGCCACGTTGCCGTGATCCACTCCACCGGGTGGATCGCCTTGTTATCGAAATAAAAGTGATTGATCAGCAGCACGGGAATCCCAGCGCGCGGATCGAGAATGAACGGCGGCCCGCTCGGCCAGCAGTAGATACCGATCTGGTAGACGCACAGGGCGAAAAGATACGCGCCGAGCAGACGTTCCCCCTGCGGTTGGGATTTGTGTTCCCCGTTGATTGGCGACATGCCAGGAATTATTGCGCGCCGCCCATTGTGTGTCCACGCTTCGATAACTGCAGGCGAGGCGAACAGAGGTTGCATCAAGCTGAATGTGATAAGCCGGTGTCACTGAGAACACCCATGGAACCACGGTTCACTTCAATTATCGAGAAGCGCGGAAAGTGGTATGTGGCTACCGTTGAGGAAGTTCCCGGGATGAATACCCAGGGCCGGACTCTTGCTGAAGCCCGCCGCAACTTGAAAGAAGCTCTCCAACTTGTCGTCGAATCCAACCGGGAACTTGTTGGCTGCAATATCGGAACTCCGCTACTTTCTTGGCCACGAATGCCCTTTTTCCTGCTGTGTTAGAATCCTGATCGCCACTGCGCCTTCGATAAAAATGTTTCGCAAAATTCTCATTGCCAATCGTGGGGAAATCGCCGTGCGGATCGCGCGAGCTTGCCGCGAGATGGGCATCACTTCGGCAGCCGTTTTTAGCGATGCGGACCGCGCTGCGCTGCACGTACGCGTGTCCGATGAAGCCTACGCAGTCGGCCCGGCTCCCTCGCGCGAGAGTTATCTTCGCATCGACAAGCTGATGGAAGTTGCGCGCCGCGCAGGGTGTGACGCCCTGCATCCCGGGTACGGATTCCTGGCCGAAAATCCCGAACTCGCGCGCGCATGTGCGGCGAACGGCATAACCTTCATCGGCCCTTCGCCCGAAGCGATGGAGCGCTTGGGATCGAAAACCGCGGCGCGCCAGCTTGCAGCCCATACTGGCGTGCCGATGGTTCCGGGAACCAAGGATCCAATCGAAAATCAGGGCGATGCGACAAAAATCGCGCAAGGACTTGGCTATCCCGTGCTGCTGAAAGCCGTTGCCGGCGGGGGCGGAAAGGGCATGCGCGTGGTTTCGGCGGAATCGGAGATGGCAGCCGCGTGGCGCGACGCTTCTTCGGAGGCACGGAACGCTTTTGGCGACGCTCGCCTTTATCTGGAAAAGTATGTGGACCGGCCGCGCCACATTGAAATCCAAATTTTTGGCGACGCGCACGGCCACCTCGTGCATCTTGGCGAGCGCGAATGTTCCGTGCAGCGGCGCCATCAAAAAGTTATCGAGGAATCTCCTTCTCCCGTCATGACAGCGGAATTGCGCGGCGCGATGGGGCAAGCCGCCGTGCGGCTCGCCCAGGAAGCGGGCTACGCGAACGCCGGCACAGTGGAGTTCCTTGTCGACGCCGATCGCAATTTTTATTTTCTGGAAGTGAATACACGCCTGCAGGTAGAACATCCGGTCACGGAAATGGTCACCGGGTTCGATCTGGTAAAGCTGCAGATTCGGGTTGCCGCCGGCGCGCCGCTTCCCTTTTCGCAGAAGGATGTCAAGCTTTCAGGCCACGCGATCGAATGCCGCCTTTACGCGGAAGATCCTCACAATCAATTTTTCCCCTCGCCCGGGACGATTCTTTTGCGGCGCGCGCCCTCGGGCCCAGGAATCCGGCTGGATGACGGCGTGTACGAAGGTTTTACCGTCTCGACCGAATACGATCCCATGCTCGGCAAACTGATTTCCTGGGGCGAGGATCGGGCCGAGGCAATCGCCCGCCTGCGGCGAGCCCTGGAAGAACACTCGGTCACTGGAATTAAGACCAACTCGGGACTTCTTCTGGGCATTCTGCGTGATCCGGAATTTCACCGTGCGGAAATCTCCACCCGCTGGCTCGATGAACGGCTCCCTCGTCTCCTGGCTGCGATGGAAACGCAGGAGCGCGACGTGGTTGCCGAAGATGCGGTGATTCTCGCGGCGATGCTGTACTCCCTTGGAGCAAAGAACGCGGCGCCCGGGAACGGAGCCGCTGCAGGAGTGGAATCGCACTGGAAGCGCGAAGCGCGTCTCGAGCAAGTCGATCGCAGTGAATGACGGCCCGCTGAAATATCGCGGCGGAACATGACCATGAAATATGAAATCATAATCAAAGGCGCGCGGCGCGGCGTTGAGTTCGCTCTGCAAACGAACGGAGCACTGCGCGCGGCGTTCACCGTGGACGGGCGCCTGGTGGAAGCCGACGCCTTCCGGATTTCGCATGGCGTGTATTCGATTCTTCTCAGCGGCAGATCACTCGAAATCACAATCGAGGAAACCCCCGTCGGTTTGCTGGCGCGCGCGAACGGGCACGAATTCCAAGTGGAAGTCATCGATCCTCGCTCCTGGCGGCGCGCGCGCGGCGCGGGGATCGAACTCGAAGGGCGCCAGCAACTCGTCGCGCCCATGCCCGGAAAAATCGTTCGCGTACTGGTCGCGGCGGGCCAGCAAGTCACTGCCGGGCAGGGCCTGCTGGTCATCGAAGCGATGAAAATGCAGAATGAAATTCGTTCGCCAAAGTCAGGCACCGTCGAAAAGCTGGCCTCGGAAGGACAAACGGTCAATGCGGGAGAGGTTCTGGCGGTTGTGACGTAGCGGAGTAGTTTTTTAGTAGCGCAGGCTTCAGCCTGTGGGGTTTGGTGCTTGCAAGGACAAAACCCACAGGCTGAGGCCGGCGCTACTAAATTCCCGTAGTAGACAAGTTATTTTCCCGTCGAAGGCGCAGGATCGCCGGCGGCCTTGGGCGTGACGACCACCGGCAGTTTGCCCGCCGATTCCACCACTTGCCGGGCCAGGTAGTTCGTGATTTTTGCGTCATTGCGCGCGATGGCCAGGTAAGCGGCGCGCAGCAACTGTTCCTTGCGGTTGTGGATGTTGTCGCGAATCGACTGCTGCACGGCCGGATCGTTGAGATCCCGCTGCCCGGGCGCTTCCTTGCTCACCAGCTTTAAAATACGGTAGGAGTCCCGCAGGACAATCACGCCGCTGATTTGCCCCGGCTTGAGCGACATCACCGCTTTTTTTAAAGCGGGATCGCTCTGCGAAAGCGAGGATTCCGGCACGTAGCCGAGGTCGCCCCCGGAGCCGGAGGAGGCCGGGTCTTCCGAGTAGTCCATGGCAACTTGCGAGAAATCCGCGCCGGTGCTGAGCTGCTGTTCGAGGGCCGCGGCCTTGCGCCGGGCTTCGGCATCGGTCGTGGCGTCGTCGTTCTTGCGATTCCGCAAGCCCGGATCCTTATGCGGAGTGACCACGATCTGCGCGATGCGGTATTGCGGCTCGGTCACGTTAAATTGCGCGCGGTTCTGGTTGTAAAAATCCTGAACATCCTGGTCGGTGACCGCTATCTTGGCCACCACTTCGTGATTAATCACTTTTTGAATGGAGAGCTGCTGGCGGATGTCGTTTTTCAAATCGTCGACCGTGTAGTTCCGCCCTTTAAGCTGCCGCTGGAATTCTTCCTCGGTGTAGGGGCTTTTGAATTCCGTGAACTTGTCCTCGACTTCGCCGTCGGCCGCCTGAAGGCCCAGTGTTTTCGCTTTCTCCAGGAGAATGTGATTGTTGATCAACTCGTCCAGCACATTCAGCTTGAGCGACAGGGCTTCGTCCTGCGAAGGCTGCGGCGCGTCGGGATTCAATTGCGTGCGGTAATATTTGTCCACTTCGGCGCTGGTGATCGGAGCGCCGTCCACCACTCCCCAAACGCCGGCGTCGGGCACCACCTGCTTCTTGCATCCGGACACAACTGCCAGGGCCGCGGCCAGCACAAACCCTATCTGCCCACGTATCCTCAACGCTGTCTCCTTTAAGGGTTCCGACGCGGAATAGCTCCGGCTAGGCTGCTTTGGTGACCCGGCCGGACCGAATGCAGGAAGTGCAGACACGAATGTGCATGCGCGCGCCATCGACCACGGCGCGAACTCGTTGCAGATTTGGATTCCAGCGGCGGCGGCGGGTATTGTTGGCGTGACTGATCACGTTCCCGAACGACGGCCCCTTGCCGCAAATCTTGCATCTCATAGCCATGACAACTCCTCACCCATTCTTACAATGTTAAACAAAGGGAACAGTTTAGCAGAGTTTAGGCCGATCCGCACACGATTTGATTGCCGCCGGTGGGCCAGTTTCCGATCGATCGCTCATCGGGAACGAGGCCACTCGCAGCCTCGGTTTGCCGCTTTGCGAGACTTACGGGGGGAACTTCTCACTGACACTCGGTGGGTAGGAACGAGTTTGATGGCTGAAGGCCAAGGGCATAGGGAGATTGATGGCTTGGGAAAAGAGCCGGCCTCTTATCGGGCCGCGCGACTTACGAGCAAAAGAGCAGGCCGGATTATTTAACGTCTTTTGTTCTTGTGTCCTTTGCTCTGGGATGTTCCGCGCAAGTATGGCCTGCAAATTCTTTATCGCGTCGTCGGACGAAGTTCTCCTCCATTTCCTCGAGCGAATTGCCGATGGGTGCTCCCGAGGGATTAAACAGCCATGCGCATTCGGAGCAACCCCAGCCTTGAAATCGCTGTCCTTCTATCCATACTAGTTTGCGCTGCATGACCTCCTTCGCGCGCCTCTTGATTTGTTTAGGTTATCTTTTTCGAGCGCCACTGCGACAACGAAAACCGGGCTTCTGATTGCCCTGGGAAATGTTCCGTCCAAACCGCCGATTTTTGAACACACCAAATCACAAATGAACACAGGCGGCATAAACATTAACGATGGAGAGAGATGGTTGTCTGTCGGGCATCCCACACTGGCAAGAATCGCTATCTCAATCCGAGGTCATCCTCAAGCTGTTGAATGACGCCGTAGCACTCACAGGCGGATCTTTCGAGTTTTCTGCGGTTCACGATCCTCACTGCGCCACGCACGTATTCTATGATTCCCTTTTTTTGCAGCATCGACGCCGCCAGGCTCACAGTCGATCGGTCGGTGCCCATCATGGTCGCGATGAAATCGTGGGTGATCGGAAGCATTCCGGAATCCACCCGATCTTGAGTCATCAACAGCCACCTTGAGAGACGCTGTTGTATATCGTGCAGCCGATTGCACGCGGCCGTCTGCGCGACTTGCATTCCTTGAAGGCCCGCTTGCCTGTTCAATATCACTTGAAACTTCGGAGCCGACCGTAAAATGAGTTCCAGCGCATTCCCCATCATTCGGAAGCCGTCACCGGCAATCTGGATTATTTCGCGCACTGAACTTCTGCTCAGGCCGGCTGCCAATCCTCCCCCGACGTAGCCTTCGCTGCCCACTACTCCCACTTCCACGGTTCGCCCGTCTTTGGTCACTACAACTTGAGAAACCATTCCTCGGTTCGGGAAGTAGACGAACTCGATTTTTTGCGTCGGCTCATGAAGGCTGAGATGATCCGGCAGGTCGATATATTTCAAGTAAGGACGCATCAACTCGTATTCGTTATCGGGCGTGGCCAAAAGTACTTTGTTCATCACCGACTTTCCGTCAACGCCGGTCCGTTCGCCTGCCCGTACGGCTCTAAAGTTTTTCCCACTCATGTCAATCCTGGACGGCACAAGGGTGCCTGGTTTTCTTGGTGTGAAACTTCATTGGCCCGAAGACGGAGTTCGCAACTCGCTGCGTCGCTGTTATTCCGTGCCAATTAGACCAGAACGGGGTCGAACAAGATGTACAAAAGAGGACAGCTCTCCAAGCTGAGGCCGTATGCCCTGGACTTTCCTCTTATTTACCGAAGGCTGGCCCGCCACCAATTTCCCGGCAGGGAATTTCGCCTCTTCTAGGAAGAAACTGGCCGGCCGCCTTTGCGGGAATTCCATTCGCGGCGCAACTCTCCGACCAAGTAGAGCGAACCGGTGATGAAGATAACATCCTCGGGAGACGCAAGTTCCAGGGCGCGCGCCAAGGCTTGCGCGGGGTCGGGCACGACTTCCGCGCTCCGCGCATGATGGGCGGTCATTTCCGCGAGTAACGGAGCGGAGATGGCGCGAGGCTGCGTGGGCGCCGTAAAAATCACGGCGGAGGCGCGGGGGAAGAGGAGGCCGGCAATTTCGTCCACGGCTTTGTCGCGCATGGCTCCGTAGATCAAAAAAATATTCCGGCCGGCGAGGAACTGTTCCCAGAAGACGACGATTTCGCGTGCGCCGGCGGGATTGTGTGTGCCGTCGACGTAAATCTCGGGGCGTTCACTGATGCGTTCGAGGCGGCCGGGCCAGGTGGCCGCCGCGAAGCCGCGCGTGATGGCTTCGTCGTCGAGGGGTGCGCCGCGCTCGGCCAGCAATCGCGATGCGGCGAGCGCAGTGAGCGCATTGCGAACCTGAAACCGGCCGGCGAGGCGCAGAGCGATGGGAATGCGCACGCCGGAGTCATAGGAAATCGCGGTGAACGAAAAGGCGCCGTCGTGGGCGGTCACGTCTTCCAGGAAAAATGCGTTTTCGATTTCCACAAGAAACGCGGATTGCTCCGCGCAGCGGCGGCGGATCACCACGCGGGCGATGAGGTGCTCGGCGGCGCTGACCACGCGGGCGCCCGGCTTGATGATTCCCGCTTTTTCCGCGGCGATTTCCTCGATCGAGTGGCCCAAATAATTTTCGTGGTCGAAATCAATCTGCGTGATGACCGCGACTTCCGGCAGGAGAATGTTGGTCGCGTCGAGCCGCCCGCCCATGCCCGTTTCACAGACGGCAAACTCCGCGCGCGCGCCGGCGAAATACACGAAGGCAATTGCCGTGACGCACTCGAAAAAAGTGGGGTGCGCGGCGAGGCGTCCAGCGGCGAGCAATTCCTCGATGGCATCGCGGACGCGCGTGAACGCGGCGGCGAATTCCTGGTCGGAAATTTCCTTGCCATCCAGGCGAATGCGTTCGTTGATGCGCTCGAGGTGCGGCGACGTGTACAGGCCGGTGCGCAGGCCCGCTGCGCGCAAAATCGAATCGAGCATCGCCGATGTGGAGCCTTTGCCATTCGTGCCGGCGACATGCACCGACTGAAACTCGCGCTGCGGCTGCCCGAGGTGTTCGCAAAGAATGGTGATATTTTTCAAATCGAATTTTGTGGCGCTGGCCTGCCGCGGAGAGGCGAGTTCGCGCCCCAGGCTGAAGAGGTACTGGACTGATTCTTGGTAGGTCATGCGGCTAGACCTGCAATCTCATCATGGTTCGAGCGAGTTTCGTGGCGCCGGCGTCCCGCCGGCGATTTTTGTAGTTCCGTCGCGGCGCAGGAACGCCGGCGGGACGCCGGCGCCACCAAACCAGCGCCACCAAAGAACATTGAAATGAAATCCAGATTTGATCCGCTTCCGCCGCGAGGCATCCAGTTTACGCCAGGAAAAAATCGAGGGCCGAGGAGATGTAGGCCTTCAGGTCTTTGCGATGGACCACGGCGTCGAGAAATCCATGTTCCAGAAGAAACTCGGACGTTTGAAATCCCTTGGGAAGCTTCTGCCGCATGGTCTGCTCGATCACGCGCGGCCCGGCGAAGCCGATCAGCGCGCCGGGCTCGGCAATGTTGATGTCGCCCAGCATGGCGTAGCTCGCGGTGACGCCGCCCGTAGTGGGGTCGGTCAAAACGGAAATGAACGGCAGTCGGACTTCATCGAGGCGCGCGAGCGCGGCGGAAACTTTTGCCAGCTGCATCAGGCTGATCGTGCCCTCCATCATGCGCGCGCCGCCGGAAGAGGAAATGATCACCAGCGGCAACTTTTTGGCGACGCACATTTCCACTGCGCGCGTAACTTTTTCGCCGACGACTGCGCCCATCGAGCCGCCGATAAATGCAAATTCCATGGAACAACAAATCACTGGCCGCCCGCCGAGCAAACCTTCGGCTGTGATGATGGCATCGGCCTTGCCCAGTTTGCGGCGCGCTTCTTTCAGGCGCGCGGCGTAGGGCTTGGTGTCCGTAAATTTCAGCGGGTCGCTCGAAGCGAGCGTGGCATCGTGTTCCACCCAGCGCGAATCGAGGAGCAATTCCAGGCGCTCGGTTGCGCTCAGCCGAAAATGGTGCTGGCATTTCGGGCAGATGCGCCAGTTGGCGTCCAGATCTTTTTTCCAGACAATGGCGCGGCACTTTTCGCACTTGGTCCACAGCCCTTCGGTCTTCACACGGCGAGCGTCGGGCGGCGTGGACTGTTCGATTCGTTTTTTTTCGCGCTTAAACCAGGCCATTGAGGTTGAGTCCTGAGCCGTTGCTGGAGTGCTGTTCAGTAGCGCAGGTTTCAGCCTGTGGGGGTTCGTTCTTGCAAGGACTAAAACCCACAGGCTGAAGCCTGCGCTACTAAAAGCCCCGCGGCGGCGGAAATTTATTTCACTTCCGCGGGAGTGGGCGTCGCCGGGCCCTCGCCGACAATTTCCAGAACCGTGTCTTCGTCCTTGGCGCCGTCGTAGTGAACCTGTTTGCCGAAATGTTTTACGAAGCTTCCCGGCGGCAGCGGCACGGTGCTGTCGGGATCGAACTTGGTGCCCGTTCCCACCCACCACGTCCCCGAAATCACGTAGATGAACCGGTCGTTGGGATGGAAGTGCGGATGGCTCATGTGATGGGCATGCCATTTCACGAGTTGGACGTACAGTCCGGGCATTTCCGGATTGCCCGCCAAAAGAGCCGTGCTTTCGCCTCTTTTCAGATCATCGTCCCACTTGATCTGATCCGGCAGTTGCATTTTGAGCGCGGCGGGATTGAGGTCGGCGGCTCGGGCCGGTCCGAACAAAAAGAGCGCCGCACCCCCCAGCACTGCGAGAAAAAGGTAAATGCAATATTTTTGATAGATGGACATCAATGCCTCCTCGAGACCGAGTGGAGCTCCTCTCTTTTCCGCTGAACGATCCGGCCCGGCCGGGTCGTGGAGCCCGCAAGAATTATGGATCAGGGAATCGGATTGAATCGGAAAAGGCGGGGCATTGATTCCTGTTTAGCACCGGCCTGCTCGATCCAAATCGTCCCCGGTACTTTACGCCCGAGCGACATCACATGCAAACCCGGTGATTGTTGTGACCTAACTTAGGGCGATGATATCAAAATGGAGTCGCACTTCGGAGGGGGCGAAGAATCTCATCGCCGTGTCGCCTGGGAACGTCAATCTCCCGATTGGCGCGGCCAAAGCCGCCAATCGGGAGATTGACGTTCCCAGGTTCTAACAAAGTTTCAAGAGATTGGGCTAACCGGAGATGCCTGCGGCTGCATTATTTTCTTGGCCTCGGCGATGCCGCGGTCGATGGTGGCTTGCCAATCCGCGTGCGGGATTGAGGAAGTTTGAGCGGCTTCGTACCAATGCAACGCATCCTCGGGGCGATTCAGGCGCTTCAGATAAATGCGTCCCGCGGCCATTTGCCCGAGCAGCGCCTGCTTTTCAGCGGGGTACGCTTGCGCCAGTTCAAGGTATTCGTCCGCGGCGCGCGAGACATCCGGCTGCGTTTCCAGCAGCCGGCAGAACTCAAGCCACAGAGAGGCGGGGAGTTTTTCTCCGCCGGCTTTTCTGAAATCCTGGTACGTTTGCAGCGCGCCATCGTGGTCGTTGGCCTTGATTTCCAAACTTAAAATTTTCGCGAGAGCGTCGCGATGCGCGGGGAGGTCGTTTTTCTCCCAGTGGATGCGCTGAAGCATCCGGTGCGCGTCGATCGAGTCCGGCTTTTCCAACAGCAATTTCTGCAAGCTTGCGGCGGCCGGGTCGAGCTCCCCTTTTTCCATGTGCTCGCTGGCTTGCGCGAGCAACGGGTGGCTGACCCAGGAAATCTTTTCCTGGATCCCCTTTTCCGCGATCTGCTCGAGGCCCGTTTTCCGGACGCCGACAGCAATCAATGCCCCAAACACGAAGCCGCCGACGTGAGCCCAGTGCGCGGTGCCGGAATACTGGCCAAACACCGAGCCATAGAAAACTTCCGTCAGCAACCACACCGGCAGCAGCCAGTACGCAGCCATTTTGAAGCGGTAGAAGCGGTAAAAAAACAAATAGCCCATCTCGATTTTTGTCGTGGGAAATCGCACCAGGAACGCGCCCATCAGCCCGGCGATGGCTCCGGAAGCGCCGATCGTAGGCGTGAAGCTTCCCGGGTTTGCCATGGCATGCACCTGCAACGCGAGCACGCCGGCGATTAAGTAAAACGCCGGATAAATCACCCTCCCCCAGGTGTCCTCCAGGACCGCTCCCGCAAGCCACAGAAACCACATATTGCCGATAATGTGCAGCCAGCCGCCATGCAGGAAATTCGCGGTGATCAGGCTCAGCAGCGTGGGGTGCGCGGGGATGTAAGCGTATTTCGTCAGGATAGAATTGGAGTTCAGTTGCGCGTAGCTTTCGCCGAGAGAATCCATTTCCTGCTGCAACTCTTCCGGGTCTTCCTGCAAGCGATGCCGGGCGTCCCAGGCATCCAACACGTCCCGATTCGGATTTTTCGCTTCCTTCCACATGGCGGCATTTTTGGTCTGGATGGAGACGACAAATTCCTGTGCTTTTTCCGGGATTTTCAGTTCGGGATGCATGGCCGCGAGCAGCAACAAATGAAGCTTGACCTGGCCCAATTCCGGTCCCTGCCGATCCATGGTCCAGTGTGTTCCGAGAAAGACGATGACATTGAGGGCAATAATTCCGAACGTAACCACAGGCCACCGGCGCCCTTGCATGTTTTCATGGCGAAGAGGGATCAGCATGAAAGGATCTCCATTCAGGGACCCGGAAAAGATCAATTTCCGACAGATTTTCTTCTGTAAGTTTAAGGGAGCTTGAAGATGCGTTGTTGGGTATTTCAGGACCGTTTCGGGAATCAGTTACAGCTTACGGTTTGGACACGGGGAGGAGCCGAACATCGGGGCTTGGCAACAACCGTATAGTGAAGCAATGAAAGAAGATGGGCAGTTCGGGCCTTCTCTGCGCCCCTCTGTGTCCTCTGTGTTAAAGCCTTTGACTTTCGAGCGGATAGTTTTTAACACAGAGGGCCACAGAGAATCTTGCTCGAGCCCTTAATAATCCTATCGGGCGGCTACCTGCTTGGAAGCCGCCGGGGGTGGACTGACCACAGCTGCAAGGATGCGAATCATGCCGTCGGTCTTGCTCAGGGCGTAAATTTCACCATCGCCGCCCATCGAAAGGCGCACATCCGCGCGTCCTCCTCCATACGGGACTCCGTAGGGATCCGGCTTGGCCGTGACAAAAGATTTTCCACGCCAGCCACCGGTTGCATTCGCCGCTCCGGGCAGGACGCCTTGATGAGTGGCCGGGTCGACGACGCCGTCTTTATGAGCGAAGGCGTCGGCAACGATGTCGTACATCCTGCGCTTGACCGCAGTTTTTTCAGCGGCATCGTACGGGCTTTTGTACATCAACTGGATTTCGTGGATCGCGGCCTGTTTGCCGCGCTCTCCCCTGGCGGCAATCATTTCCGCGAGATCGGTGTAGAACAGGCGCCCTGTAGTCATGTCCGTGAAAATATATTTTCCGACCATCTGCGGCATTTTCTTGCCGCGATATACAAAACCGCTGCCGATCGAGTCGCCCTCTTCGTGGCTGTACACGGCGACGGGATAAATGGGCGCGACCGGTTTCTCGAGTCCTTCCACAGTGAGGAGATCGGATGAGGGGAACGAAACTCGCGGGTCCAATTGCGTGCCGGTCTTGCCTCCCCCGGGAACGATCAGCACCTCGTCGCCTTCGCGCTGGGAATAACCGTAATTGCCGCCCTTGGCGACGATGTCCACCTCTTCCCAGGAATGCAGACCGATGTCGTTCACCAGCAGGGTATTGGTTGCGGCGTCCCAATCCATGCGGTGCGGATTGCGGAAACCGTAAGCGAAAATTTCGCTCCTCGCGCCGGGAGTGGAAACGAATGGATTCGCCTCGGGCCCGGTAGTGGGAATGCGGTAGCGGCCGTTCGCGCTGAGCTTGTCGTTCGGGCGTAAGGCGAGGTGGGGCGTGATCCGCAGGATTTTTCCCTGCAAGGCGGTGAGTAGCTGCGGAGTTGTTTGCGTGGGTCCAGGAGTCTCGCCCGAGCCGCCGTCGCCCATGGATACGTAGAGATTCCCGTAATCCGCGCCGCCGGGCTTGGCCAGCGGATCGAAAAGAATATCGCCCATGGGGTGGATCATGCTGTTGAAACCTACGCGCAGAATTTCCCGCGCCGTC
>DATHPN010000086.1:0-100743 GCA_035483715.1 Candidatus Acidiferrum sp. | reverse complement strand
GCGCGTGGTGCAGATGGCGAGTGTGGCTCGCCTGGTCGGTTTCGGCGGATTGCCCGCGGCGTTGCCCGATGCGGAAATGGATATCCTGCGCGCAGGTCTTTCTGAACACCTGCGCGCCGAGCCGCATGCGTTCCTGGCCGTTGGCCGGCGTGTCCGCATCACCGGCGGCCCTTTTGCTGGCTTGGAGGGCGTGCTGAAGCGAAGAAAAAACAATCTTCGGATGGTGATATCGCTGGATCTTATCCAGAGATCGGTGGCAGTGGATGTGGATGCCGCCGATGTGGCTCCAGCGCCGATCGGCGTTAGAAACTCAAAATGATCGACCCCGCAATGGTGAATCCCTACCCTGCAAGGCTGACCAAATCTGTGCGGGCCGCCGACCGTTCAGCGATGGTACCCGGATCCACGTGCGCTGGTCGACTGAATTCAACGGGTCTGAGTGAGACGCTGAGGCTGGGCGCGTGTTTGCAAAGTTCGTTTCATAGAAAAACATTTTCTGCTTGGGGAATTCCCTCTGACGGCGGGTGCGGGCCGTGAGCTACTCGGGCAGCACTCCGGTTCGTCAGAGGATAGGTGAGCGACCAGAGAAAGGCATCCTTGCGCCATCCGACTCCCACCCAATTCACGAACCTGGCGAGAACGCGGTTGTCTATCTGCGGCTGCTCTGGGAAAACCGAAGCTTGCTCATCCGCGTCGCGGTGTGCGGGCTTCTGACCAGCGCGCTGATCGCTTTCCTTATCCCTCCTCGATATGAATCCACAGCAAGGCTTATGCCACCCGATGGTGGCCAGTCAAGTTCCAACATCGCGATGACAGCTGCGGCATTTGCCGGGGTCTCCAGCGGGCTCGGCGGGTTGGCCAATGAACTTCTCGGACTCAAAGGCAACAGCGACACTTTTGTAGGAATTCTCTCCAGCCGCACGGTCCAGGACAAGATCATCCAGCAATTCGACTTGAGAAAACTTTACGGGGCCAAACGGATGGAGGACGCGCGGAAGAACCTGGAAAAACACACCGAGATCGCCGTAGACCGCAAGAGTCAGATCATCACCATCACAGTGGCAGACCAAAGTCCGCAAAGAGCAGCTGCGATGTCTCAAGCCTATGTCGAAGAACTGAACCGCCTGGTCGCCGAATTGAGCACTTCTTCGGCTCGCCGCGAACGCATTTTCCTCGAGGACCGTTTAAAGGCTGTAAGCCAGGATTTGGAAGCTGCCGAGAAAGACTCCAGCGAATTTGCCAGCAAGAACACGGCGATCGACATCAAGGAGCAAGCCAAGGCTATGGTGGAATCGGCGGCGGAACTCCAGGGGCAGGTCATCGCCGCCAGGTCCGAGCTTGAGGGGCTCAGGCAGGTCTATGCGGACAGTAATGTGCGCGTACGATCGGTGAGAGCGAGAATCGATGAGTTACAGCATCAACTCGAAAAGCTGGGCGGAAAAAGCGAAAGCGCAACTCCTATTCCCGACCAGCCGGGCGACTCCCTGTATCCCTCCATCCGGAAATTACCGCTGCTCGGCGTCACGTACGCGGATCTATACAGGCGGGCGATGGTTCAGGAAGCGGTGTTCGAGACTCTAACCAAAGAGTATGAACTGGCGAAAGTGCAGGAAGTGAAGGAGACACCACAGATCAAGGTCCTCGACGTCGCGAACCTGCCGGACAAGCCCACATTTCCGCCAACTCTGTCCATTATTTTTCTGGGAACGGCCCTGGCATTCGCGGCGGGCGCAGGCTGGGTGCTGTTGAGCGCATTTTGGCAGGAAACGGATTGGAACGATCCCCTCAAGATGTTTGCACACGAAGTTTATTTGACCGTCTCGGCCTCGTTGCCGCTGTTTTCGTGCCATCGCTCGTCCGCTGCTTCGGCCGGCGGAAGTTTCTGGTATCGGATCCGCTCACGGCGCGAGGATTCCGAGAGGTGAATTAAGACGCCCTAGATTTATTATAACTATTTAATTCTATTTATGTTATGTTAATAAGTGCCGCTGCAGATGATGGGGCCGAGCTGTGTCGCTAATCTAGCGATTTGTTTGAGGAAGCTGAGCGTCACAAACCGGAATTTCCCCATCGACGAGCACGGTGAACCCATCCGAGTGCATTCACCGTTCGAGCCGGACACCCTTTCCTTCAGGCTACTTTGTGAATTGTTTGCGGAGTGCCAGACGCATCCGTTGAGCCCTGCTAAGTATTTTGCATTCGAGAGATTTGCGCAATTAGCGGGGGAGTGATGTCCCCGTATGTTAGAGAGGATCTCGATTCTTCTGGGCTCGAAGCCGCCGCATGGCCGCCCATTCCATCCGCATCTGCATGTTGACTTCGTAAAAAGTTGAACGCAGAAACCGCTTCGATGAATTCGGCTAGCGGGTCAATTCGATGGCGCACTTGGCGCATGGTTTGGGAAGGAACGCCGGCGGCGGCCGGTTTGAAGGCTACGGGATTTCAGAGGGCTGGGCGAAAAGGGGGACAGCATGCGCGCTTTGATTTCGGGCATTACCGGGCAGGATGGTTCGTACCTGGCGGAACTGCTCTTGGGCATGGGCTACCAGGTCTTCGGAATTGTAAGACGGAGCAGCGTCAAGAAGTACGACCGGATCGAGTCGTTGCTCGACAGCATCGATCTCGTGGAGGGAGATCTGACAGATCAAACGTCGTTAGACCATATCATGCAGTCGGTGCAGCCGGACGAGGTATATAACCTGGCGGCGCAAAGCTTTGTGCCAGTTTCATGGAATCAGCCGGGTCTCACCGGCGATGTGACCGGACTTGGCGTGATCCGAATTCTGGAGGCGATACGCAAGCACCGGCCGCGGGCGAAATTCCTGCAGGCGTCAAGCTCGGAGATGTTCGGCAAGGTGCGGGAAACGCCGCAGACCGAGAAAACGCCTTTTTATCCGCGGAGTCCTTACGGAGTAGCCAAAGTATTCGGCCACTTCATCACTGTGAATTACCGGGAAAGCCATGGTTTGTTTGCCTGCTCCGCGATGGAATTCAATCACGAATCGCCGCGGCGCGGGTTGGAGTTCGTCACGCGGAAGGTGACGCACCAAGTCGCCAAGATAAAATACGGCCTGGCCAAGAAACTTTTGATGGGAAATCTGGACTCCAAGCGCGACTGGGGATTCGCGGGAGACTACGTGCGGGGGATGTGGTCGATGTTGCAGCAACCCGAGCCCGAGGATTATGTTCTGGCGACGGGAACGACGCATAGCGTTCGGGACCTGCTGGAGGCGGCCTTTGCC
The DNA here is from genome assembly GCA_035483715.1 of Candidatus Acidiferrum sp. Lineage (GTDB taxonomy): Bacteria > Acidobacteriota > Terriglobia > Acidiferrales > UBA7541 > Palsa-360. Next base: position 97,501 of record DATHPN010000086.1, on the reverse strand, counting down.
GCAGCGGGACTGGATTGGAAAGAATATGTGGAGATTGATCCGAAGCTAATCCGCCCGGCGGAAGTGGATTCCCTGTGTGGAGACGCGACCAAGGCGAGGGAGAGACTCGGCTGGAAGCCCGAAGTCGGCTTCGAGGAAATGATCATGATGATGGTGGACGCGGATTGCCAAGCCGTCCAAAAAGCTGAGAACGGCCTGGCGTTCGCGGCTTCACTCCGCAATGGGACTTAGCAAAGCGTTCATCCTGAATATCGCCGCCTATCTTGGAAGCGCGGAATAGCCAGCCCAGGATTTGAACGGTTCCCCGAATGTTTTCCAGCGTTTTGAATAACCCAAGATTTTGTAGACCAGTGCAAGTCCGGGGCGAAAATGTGGAGTTAGTATGGAACAAAGGCATTGCGGCGCTTTGTGATCGAAGAATTCCCGATGAGTTTCCCGATGGCCGGAGTTATTCGCCGGTGGGGACCCTGGCTGGAGCGTTCGCATCCCGTCGATTGCCCGGCAACCTAATCTCCGACCCCTCCACTTATCGCGATGTGCGCGACGGCGAAGTCGTGTGGGTGAGGCTTTCGTGGTTGAGATCATTTGCCAGGCAAGTGCTGCCGCACCTGAAGGCCAGATTTGTACTGGTCACCGGCGATTCCGACAGTTGCGTACCGTCCGAGCTGATGGCCGAAGCAGAGGCGATCCTCGGTTCACCGAACGTGCTCCACTGGTTCACTCAGAATTACGACGGTTCGGCGGATACTCAGAAAATGTCCCCCGTTCCCATTGGCATCGATTTCCATATGCTGAGCGAAAGGCCCATTTGGGGGGAAACCTGTGCTTCGCCTCGTCAGCAGGAAGAGGCGCTCAAATCAATTGCCCGAGGCCTTGCTCCGGTCGTCAGCCGCACTCCGAAGGTTTACGTCGACTTCGCTTGGCAACAAAGCTTGGGCATCTTTGATTACCGAACCTATCATCCCCTGCAAGGAACCCGGTTGCGGCAGAGTAGACGATGGCTGGCCAAAAGACTGCGGGCGAACGAGGCCGTCCATTGCCAAAACAGACCCTTACCCAGGAGCGAGATGTGGCGCAGAAGAGGAGAGTTCGCGTTCGTGCTAAGCCCGCCCGGAAATGGCCTGGATTGCCACAGAACATGGGAAGCCTTGGCGCTCGGACACATCGTCTTGGTGCCATCCTCGTCGCTAATCCGCTTGTATTCCGAGCTGCCCGTCATACTCTTAAATCGTTGGGACGAAATCACGCCGGAAAATTTGGGGAACTGGCTGTCCCTTTACAAGAATCGTCCGGGCATCGCTGAAGAACTTACCAGCGCCTACTGGGTGAACAGAATGCGGATGCATTCGATGCCCACCCCGGGATAGATCCCGGCCACCGTCGGCACGGCAAAGCCACCGAGCAAAACCGTCAGAAACAGATTCCCTCCTATCGTGGCAAAGCGCACAAAAGAATGAAGGCAAGTTGAACGCATCGGCTACCGTCAGGAAGTTATTGCCTCATTCGCACAACGGCGAGCCCAGGATTTCCGGCGCCGTTTTGCTCACCGCCGCCCAGATCGTCCGATCGGTGTCGCGATTTTTTTTTGTCCTGGTCGCGGCGCGGAAGCTGGGACCGGAATCATTTGGCATTTACACGCTGATCTTGGCGCTCACAGAGATCATCGCCGTGATTTCCGGGAATGGATTCGGAGACTACTTGACCCGTGAAATAGCCAGGGATGCACGAGTGGGGTGGGGAGTCGGGGCGCAACTGACTTGGCTGCGGATTGCCTATAGCGTGCCGCTGGCAGCGGCCGGACTGAGTATTCTTTGGCTTCTCGGTTATTCCCGAACTGTCCTTTTTGCCACTGCCGGGATGTCACTCACACTGGCCCCGCGATCGGTAACGGAGTCCGTTCAGGGACTGTTGCGGGGAATTGGCAGAAACCGCGGCTACCTGGCGGTCGATTTGATTTCAGGGCTGGTTCTCAGTGGAGGGGCGGGTTTAACACTCGCTATAGGTGGCAGGCTCAACTTGGTCATTGCCGCCGAAGTGCTGGCCAGCGTCGTAGCCGGTGTCGTAGCCCTGGTGCTTGCCGCGCGAAACCGAACCCCGGTGCGAATCCAGTGCGGCTGGTCCGCGCTGGTCAAGAGAAGCGCCGTATTCAATATTTACCCCTTCGTAATTAATCTTTATGACCGCATCGACATTCTGCTGCTTTCCAAGCTGGCCGGCGACTATGCCACAGGCGTGTATGGCGCGGCGTACCGGCCGCTGAACGTTTTGCAACTCCTGCCGTATGGAATTCTTTATAGCTTGCTGCCGGCCCTGGCGCGGGGAGACAACTCGGAAACGGAGTTGAACCGGCTGGGGAAAGCGATGGGGCTTTTACTGTGCGCGGCGTTGCTCATCGTTCTGGGAACTACGGTTTTCGCTGACGCCTTGGTTCCGCTCTTGTTCGGGAGTCGATTTGCGGCGGCCGCGCCGGCCTTGAAAATACTGGTTTGGGCCGTCATCCTGCGCTACCTCAACTACGCGCTGAACACCAGACTTCTGGTGACCGGGAACGAAAGATTGCTGGTGGCGACTTCGCTCGTTTGTTTGGCAGTGAACGTCGTCGGAAACCTTCTGCTCATTCCCATTTTCTTGTGGCGGGCCGCAGCCGTGCTCACCATCGTCACCGAGCTGGTGCTGCTTGTGCAAAACGTGTATTGGCTGCGCCGAATCACCGGGGCGGTACCGACGCCCTTCGGTTGGGCGCGGACTTCGCTGGTCTTTGCCGTCTTGCTGGGGGTGGCGCTCGCTGGTGCAAGAGTGCTTCCGCCGTTGCTGATCGGGGCTGCGTGCCTGCTCTTCTTTTTAGGGTATCTGTATCGCGCCGGGATGATCGGAGAGTGCGCGGCCGCTTGGGACGCCGTGGGGAGCGCTGCGGTCGAGGTTTCTAATTCTTGATCGTCGCGATTGATTCGCTGCCTTTGTCCGGCCGATACGCGAAAACAGGGACGTATGTCTATGCCACCAACTTGCTGAAGGGCTGCCTGGAAATCGGCGAGAGCGCAATCCCGGGGATCGAATTCCACGCTTTCGCGACTGCGGGCGACAACTGGGCCACGAACGGATTCGCTTCGCGCTCGCTTCGCCTCCATGAAAGCCGAATCCTGGCGCAAAAACGGTTATGGTGCTGGGGCGGCATGGCGTTCTCGACTTCGCTGCTCAATCCGGATCTGGTTTTTCTCCCCAGTGGACACGGTTCGATACCCCGGCCGTTCGGTCCGGCAGTAATCACCCTCCTCGATGCGATGCCCTTTCGGCTTCCTTCCGGATCGGTGGTGAAACCGTTGCGGCTGCGTTTTCTCAGTTGGATCAGCGCGCGACTGGCCAGGAGAATCATCACCATTTCGGATTGCTCCAAGCAAGACCTGGTGGAGATCTATGGGCTGGATCCGGCAAATATTGACGTTACCTATCTTGGTTACGACAAACAAATCTATAACGAAATCCCTGCCGACCCCGCGGCAAGCGCAGCGCTGCTGGCGCGCTTTGGAATTCGCCGGCCGTTCATACTCCACCACGGCATGGTGCAGCTGCGGAAAAACGTGCACCGCCTGATTCAGGCGTGGGACCGGATGCAGGGCCTCTGCAAGGAGTTCGACGCGCAGCTGGTCTTGGCGGGTCCCCTGGGGCACGGCCACGAGGAGATCCTGAGGATAAGAAGAGCATCCGCGAACTACGAGCAAATCGTCCTGACGGGCCCGTTGCCTGATGCGGAGCTGGCAACGCTGATCAAGAACGCGTCCCTTTGCGTTATTCCATCCCTTTATGAGGGCTTCTGCCTTCCCATGGTGGAAGCCATGGCCTGTGGGGCACCGACGGTGGCCTCGAGCAACTCCTGTATTCCCGAAATCTCCGGCGGGGTTCTCGAGTATTTCGACCCCTACTCGGTCGAGGAAATGGCCTGGGTTATTCGGAAGGGTCTGGAGGATTCCGAAATGAGAGGCCGTCTGAAGAGGGACGGATTATCGCGGGCGGCCGAGTTTAGTTGGGAACGCTGCGCGCGGGAAACGTTGAACGTCTTTGTGCGGACGTTGGCGCATGACTGAAAAGGCCGCGCACCCCGCCAGTTTCTTCCCGCTCTTGCTGATTTTCCTGGGCATCCTTGCGGTCTTGAGCGGATGGCTGGTCTCTTTGTTCTGTTCGCCTGCGGAGGTGTTCGGGCCGATGGCGATCGTCTTCTGTGCTGCCGCGGTAATGGTCCGCTGGCCCTATGGCGGGCTGCTGGGGATTGTTGTGGCCAGCGTTTTGCCGCATTTCAGCGTTGTGGTGGGAGGCTGGAACGTTAGGCCCGAGCACTACGCGGTCGTGCTGGTCCTGTTGGCCTTCTGGTTTCGTTGGGTGGCTGGTGAGAAACCGCAAAATGGGTTGAACAAGACCGATTATTACCTGCTCGGATATCTGGGGTGCAGTTACGTCAGCTCGGCCTCGCTGTCGCCAGACCGGGGATTGACATTGCGGTGGGCGCTCCTCAACAGCCTGGCGGTGCTGCCCTATTTCTTAATCAAGCTGATTGGGTCGCAGCAAAGTGTTCTTCGCTGGCTATTTCGGGTTTTCCTGGGGGTAGGCGTCGCCGAGTCTGCGTATTCCCTGATTTCGTTTGCCGCGCACCACGCTTTAGGAAGCTCATTCGGAGTCGGGGACGACCAATATGCGGCGAGCGTGTCGGGCGTTTACGGGACGCTTTACGAACCCAATTTTCTAGGAGCGTATGCGGGCTCGCTGGCCATCATGTTCTTGGTCCTGTACCTTGTCGGCAGTCGTCACTTTCACTGGCTACGGGCCGGGTTTCTCATTTCCTTTTTGGCCATGGTCGTGTCCCTGTCGCGAGCGGCTCTCCTCGGGTTCGCGGCGCTGCTGATCATCGAGTTCCTGTGCACACTCAGAAAGCAGGGCGCAAGGCCTTTCCGGCTGATTCGCCTCGCCACGGTGGTAGTTCTCTTTGCCGCACTCGTAGTTCCGATTGCTGTCCGGAATCTTTCCGAAAGGTTTCAGACGCTTTCTCTGCAGCGGCCGGAAGAGGATCCCGATACGCTGGGAAGAATGGTGTCTTACGTCGCGGCGATACAGGACATTTTGCGGCATCCCGTTTTAGGGAATGGGGCAGCCAGTTTTCAATTGTTGGCGGGGGACTACGAGGCCTATTTGGGCGCGCGTCCGTGGGTTGGAAACGTCCTGGTGCGGATTCTTCATGACACGGGTCTCATCGGGTTTGCGGCGCTGGGAGTTTTCCTGTGGAGAACCGCAAGGCGCGCTAAAGAGGCGCTGCAATTGGGCGGCGAGGCTCGTGAAATGATTTTGGCGATGACTGCGGGCGGCCTCATTTATGCGATTTCGTTTCAGGCAACGGACGGGACGATGCTGGCTTTTTTTTGGGTTCACATGGGTATTCTCGGCGCTGCCGTCGCCGGTGCCGAAAGCGAACTAGTTAGGGAGACTGCGGGCTGAGAATCTGGCCTGGCCCCGGACGAACCGGTGGCCATGGTGAACGAGGCGCGGCGGCGATTTTGGAAAAGCGCGCGGTTCTCCGTGCGCCGAACCTGGCAAGGAAGGCAAGCCTGGACAGCCTTGCTGATCGGGGGTGGAATTCAACAGATGTCCAGCTGGAACGCAATGGCCAAGCTTGACCCGCTGTGGACGATTCTTTCCCACCCGGAGAAAAAATTTGGGAAATGGGACGCAGGGGAATTCTTCCGAACCGGCGACCGGGAAGCGGAGCGCGTGCTGCGCATGTGCGAGGCCCATGGAGCGGGCATTTCCAGCGGACCGGTCCTGGACTTCGGCTGCGGTGTAGGAAGGATGACCAGGGCATTTTCCCGTTTCTTCCCCGCGTGCGTTGGGATTGATGTTTCCGAGGAAATGGTGGATCTGGCAAGGAAGTTTAACGCGGACCGGCCACACTGCGAGTTTATTGCCAGTGCCGCTCCCGTTCTCCCCTTTCCTGACCAGCGCTTTGACTTTGTTTTCTCCGTGCTGGTGCTGCAGCACTTGCCAAGGAAGAATCTGATTCTAGGTTTTATTGCGGAGTTCATCCGGGTTGCCAAAAACAACGGCGTCATTGTGTTTCAGCTCACGGACGAGGTCCCTCTACGTCATCGAATGCAAGGGAGGCGGCGTCTCTGGTCGCTGCTTTCCTCACTCGGCATTCCGCACAGCTGGCTATTCAAGAGCTTTGGTTTAGCGCCCATCAGAATGAATGGGATTTCCCGTGAGAAGGTGGAGAGATTCATCGCCGGGGCAGACGCTCGGGTACAAGCCGTCGAGCGTTACGATCCGAGCGAAGGCGAATTCCACAGCTACTACTACATTGTGGTTAAGCGGCCCGTCGCGTCCAGGCACGGCGTTGCGTAGGTTCGATCTTGCCCGTGTGCGGCGAGTCTATCCCTTTCGTTCCTGACTTCGAGTTTCACGACATCCCTCCCTGCTTGGGGTCCAATCGAGTGGGCGAGGACCGATATTCCGGGGGCCCCGGCAGCAGTGAAGGGAGTGGGAGCACTTCCGGGGATTTGATCTCGCGCAAACACGGGCGTCAAGTTTTAGCGCGCGGACGGAGCCGGACAAGGGATGGGATGCACCATGCCGCTGCGGGATGACATAAAGCGACTCCAGTATCGCTTTAGCCTGGCGTCGCGGCAAAAAAAGTTTGACCTGTTTTGGGAACCGTTTCAGCCGGCTCCCGGAGAGCGCGTGCTGAATATCGGCGGAACGCCTCCGCACCTGGGCAGGGCCTTTCCCGGAGAGTACGGTGCTCAAGGTCCGGGTCACGTTCTGGCTTGAAACGTTGATTGCCTATCACAAGGGCGCCAGGCGCTAGCCGCATGCGATGCGATATGCGAGTTGGGATTGATGCGCACTGCCTCGGGCAAAAGAAGACCGGGAACGAGACCTACACGTATGGGCTGGTGAAGCATCTGGCGGGCCTCGACCGGGACGGGATCGAGTACACCGTGTATCTGGGCGGAGGGCGGGCGGGCGAGACGAGGCTTCCTTCAAAAGAGTGGGTTCGCTCGAGGGCGCTTCGACCTGCAAATCCGTTCGTGCGAATTCCCATTGGCCTCGCGATCCAGAGCCGCGCACAGAAACTCGACGTGCTGCACGCGCAATACCTGCTGCCGCACCACCTGCGATGCCGCACGGTGCTGACCGTGCACGATGTGCTCTACGAGCGGTTTCCCGAGTATTTCACCCGATGGGATTGCTATCGTCACAAGATGGGAGTTCGCTGGTCGTGCCGGAGGGCAGACCACGTAATCACGGTTTCCGAGGCGAGCAAGCGTGATCTGGTGGAACTCTACGGGCTCGATCCATCGCAAGTGAGCGTGACGTACCAGGGAGCCGATGAGCGTTTCCGGCCTCAGGATCAGGTGGATGCCAGGAACCAGGTAAGGGCCAGATATGGGATCGAACAGGAGTTCCTTCTGTATGTTGGGGCCATCCAGCCGCGGAAGAACATCCCGAAATTGTTGTCGGCTTTCGCGAGCGTGAAAGCCGAGCGAAAGCTGCCGCATAAATTGGTGATGGTGGGCCCCAAGGCGTGGAAGTCGAGAGGCGCGTTCGAGGCGCTGCAGAATAACCCGGTGAAGCGGGACGTGATCGTCACGGGTTACGTCCCGCCGGACGACTTGCCGCATTTTTATAATGCTGCCGAGGCCTTCGCTTACGTATCACGGTGTGAAGGGTTTGGGCTCCCAGTGGTGGAGGCGATGGCTTGCGGAACGCCGACCGTCACGTCGCGGGGCTCGTCGCTTGAAGAAGTTGCCGGGGACGCGGCGGTACTCGTGGATGCGGGTGATGAGCAGGCCATCGCCGCGGGAATTGAGAAGGTCTTGTTGGATGGCGCGCTGCGGGCGCAGCTGAGAGAGAAGGGACTGGCACGGAGCAAGGAATTCAACGGCAGAAAGATGGCCATACAAACCCAGGAAATCTATCGGGGAGTGCTGTGATGGCCCAGCGCAGATTGCGGATTGCGATCTTGGGTTCGCGGGGGATACCCCACACCTACAGCGGGTACGAGGCATTCATTGGAGAGGTGGGCCCGCGGCTGGTGGAACGCGGGCATGAGGTGACCGTCTACTGCCGGAAGAGCCTGTTCCCCGAAAGGCCGAAGACGTATCGAGGGGTGCGCCTGATCTACCGGAGGAACATCGAGACGAAATCGCTGGGGACGCTGACGCACACGCTGGTGTCGATGTGCGATGTCATTGCGCGGGGGATGGACGTGATCCTGGTGGTCAATGTGGCGAACGCCTTTCACTGCCTGATCCCGCGGCTGGCAGGAAAGCAGGTGGCCATCAATGTGGACGGTCTCGACTGGAAAAGGGACAAGTGGGGAAAAATAGCTAAGAAGTACTTTTATCTAAATGCTAAATATGCGGGCCGGATCTGTCCGAAGGGGGTGGTGACCGACGCGCGAGAGATGCAAAGGATCTATTGGGAGGAGTTTGGAACGCGGAGCGTAAGCATTGCGTATGGCGCGAATATCGAAAAATCGTCCCAGCCGGAGGTGCTGCGGCGATACGGGCTCGAACCTTGGCAATATTACCTGATCGCCAGCCGCCTGGTGCCTGAAAACAACGCCGATCTGATCGTGGAAGGATTTGAACAAATGCGCACCGCGCGGGTGCTGGCGGTAGCGGGGAGCGCCAATTACCGGAGTGAGTTTGTCGAGCGGTTGAAGAAGAGAAACAGTCCGCGGATGCGTTTCCTGGGGCATGTCGGCAATCCGGAACACATCAAAGAGCTGCACTGCAATGCTTATGCCTATATTCACGGACACAGCCTCGGCGGAACAAACCCGGCACTCTTGAAAGCGCTGGGTTTCGGGAACTGCGTGCTGGCTCTCGATACGCCATTCAATCGGGAAGTAGTCCAGGACTATGGAATTCTGTTCGAGCGGAACTCGATTGACTTGGCGCAAAAATTGCAATCCATCGAGGACCATGCTGAACGGGCGGCGGAGTATCGGCTGCGCGCGCCAGACCGCATTCGCGAAGAGTACACCTGGGAAACAATCACCGATCAGTACGAGGAGTTATTGGTGCAGTTGGCTTCGGGGGAAGATCCAATGCGGGTGCATTCGAGCTTGAGTCGATCGGTCGCTGCCCGATCTGGGTCCATGAGCGCCGCGATGAGCGCGCCTAAGGGCCTCTAATCCACAATTTGCCCTTGCTGCTTCGTCCAGAGTAAATATCGAAGTTTTTCAAGTGTGCATCGAATGGCTCGCGCGCGCTGCCGTGCGCGCGCTCTTCTATTCGGACACCCTCTCAATCTCAAAGGAGCCACGCATGCCTCCAAAAATCGAGTCGCGCCATTTAGGGGAAATAGCGGTGCTTGTGCCGCAAGTGTTCGAGGATGAGCGCGGCTATTTCATGGAATCCTTTCGTGGCGATAGTTCCAAGGATTTGGGGCTGCCTCAGAGCTTTGTGCAAGAAAACCATTCCTATTCCCGGAAGGGGGTCCTGCGAGGGCTCCACTTTCAGTGGGATCCACCAATGGGGAAATTGATGCGAGTGACCCGCGGGGTCGCCTTTCTTGTGGCCGTCGATATCCGAAGTGGATCGCCAACCGTTGGGAAATGGTTCGGGACAGAAGCGTCCGCAGAAAACAGAAAGCTTATATGGGCGCCGGCCAGCTTCGCCCGAGGGTTCTGCGCTCTGAGCGAAGATGTTGAGGTGCAATATCTCTGTACCGGCGTATACAACTCCAAGGCCGAATCCGCCATTCGCTGGGACGACCCGGAGATCGGGATCGCCTGGCCCCTCCCGCCACAGTTCATTTCAGAGAAGGATCGCAAAGCTCAATCGCTCGCCGCGTGGCTGGCATCCAGCGCGGCGCGGCATTTGGAATATGCCCGGAATTCGGTAACCGCCTGAACATTATTATTCAACGAAAAAATTGGGAGGGAAGTGATGCGGCTTCTGATCGCTGGCGGAGCTGGTTATGTTGGGTCAGCCCTGATTCCGCGGCTGCTCGAACGCGGTTATCTGGTTGATGTCGTGGAACTGTTTTGGTTTGGCAACTCGTTGCCGGCAGAAACGGGCATCTTGGATAAAGACCTTTTCGACGTCACCGTCGACGATTTGAGAGACTATGATCAAGTGATTTTCCTCGCAGGTTTGTCAAACGACCCCATGGCGGAATACTCCCCGAGTAAGAATTTCGTCTACAATGCCGCGGCGCCAGCGTATTTGGCATACACAGCAAAAAAGGCCGGAGTTAGACGGTATATCTACGCAAGTACGTGCTCCGTTTACGGCTACACGGTGAACGAACTTTACGACGAGACCCAACCTGTTTCATCTTCTTTTCCTTATGGAATCTCGAAGCTTCAGGGCGAACAAGCCGTCACGAATCTCCTCGATGAACATTTCTCTGTCATCGCCCTCCGCAAAGGGACAATCTCCGGCTACAGCGCCAGAATGCGCTTCGACTTGATTGTCAATACCATGTTCAGATCGGCCTTGCAGGACGGCGCGATCACCATAAACAACCCATCGATCTGGCGCCCGATCCTGGCCATGGAAGATGCGATTAGCGCCTATATTCGGGCCATTGAAGCGCACGACAGCGTTTCTGGAATTTTTAATATCGCGTCAGGCAACTATACCGTGGGCGAAATAGGGGACCTGGTGAAGTCCGAAATTGAGGAACAACTCGGAGTGAAAGTGAATCTATTCATCAGGCACATTCAAGACCTGCGCAACTACAAAGTAGGACTCGAAAAGGCCAAGAATGTCTTGAGTTTCCATCCGCGCCATGAAGTGCGGTGCATTGTGCGGCAGTTGATTAAACACCTGGAGAGTTTTTCGGATTGGGACAATCCTGCGTATAGCAATATTTTGACCTTCCAGTCGCTAGAGTCCGGTCTCAGGGTCCCGTCGCTGGCAAAACAAGTGGGAGTGGGCAGATGAAGGTGGCGGTGGTCGGGGCCAGCGGGCAGTTAGGGGCGGATGTCTCGCGCGAATTCCGCCGCAATGGGGACGAAGTATGCGATCTTTGCCATTCCGATATCGAGATTTGCTCGCTGCAGTCTGTTCAAACAGTGTTGGGAGAAGCAAAACCCCGGATTATCGTAAATACAGCCGCGATGCATAACGTGGAACGTTGCGAAAATGATCCGCTCAAGGCCTACCAGGTGAATTCCCTGGGCTCCCGAAATCTCGCATTGGTTGCGCGTCAGATCGGCGCCGTTCTCGTCCACGTCAGCACGGATTATGTCTTCGATGGATCCAAGAAAGCGCCTTACGTGGAAGCGGATCTGGCCCTGCCCCTCAATGTTTACGGAAACACGAAACTGGCGGGTGAATCATTGATTCGTGCCACTGCCGATAAGTACTTCATTCTGCGCACGTCCGCATTGTACGGAGCAAACCCATGCCGCGCGAAATGCGGGCGAAACTTTGTCGAGCTGATGTTGAAACTTGCCGGCGAACGGGAGGAACTGAGAGTCGTCGACGATGAGGTTGTCAGTCCAACCTCTACTTCCGAGGTCGCCAGACAGATTGCGATGCTCTGCCAGACCGACAACTTTGGACTCTATCATGCGACTTCCGAAGGAAGCTGCACGTGGTATGAATTTGCGGCAAGAATATTCGACCTCGCAGGTGTCAAGACGAATCTGAGGGTCGCTGCGCCAGGCGAATTTCCCGCGAAAGTTGCGCGTCCCAGCTACTCGGTGCTGGAGAACCATGCGCTGAAAGTGTTGGGTCTGAATTCTTTCCAGACATGGGAAGAAGGGCTGCGTTCTTATTTCTTATCCAGAAAAAACTGCCCATTGGTTTGATCATTAATGGTTTGCCTCCCGCCCGGCGGTATCGGCGACCCGCGTCGCAAAATGATTTTTTCGAGTTTCTGAAGAGAATGCCACCAGAGGGAAGATTCAATCCATGAATGGAACGGCTGCGCGCCGATCCGCCTCGACAGCGAAGGTTGCGGGCTCGAAGCCCCGGGAGCAATTCGCCGACGGTTTGCTGCCGGTTCCAATGCTGCCGGATGGCCGCGGGCGCAGGCGAAGTCGGGTCCGCGGATTGTCCGTGGAAATCGCTTACGCCGCGATGGATGCCGCTACGGTGTGCTTGGTCGGTGAAGTGGTCGTGTGGCTTCGCTTTGGCATTGGACTTCCCTTCGCCACGCGGCCCCTGCTATTCGATCTCGCGGTCGGGAAGGCTTATGCCGGCTTTTTTCTCTTGTATGCCGCGGTGATCGTTCTGGCATGCGCAAATCAGAATCTTTACCGAATACCGCTTGACTCGAGCGTTTTAGACGAATGCCTGATGGTTGCCAGAGCCGTCGGTCTCGCAACCGCTCTTCTGGTTTTCTTCGACTTTATGACTGGCACCAAAGACGTCTCCCGCCTGGTCGTAGTTTCGGCGGGTGTACTGAATTTATTGGCCTTGTCGGGGTGGCGGTTTTTCAAGCGGCGTCTGCAATTGCGTCACACGGCGGAGGGAATCGGCGTCTCACGCGTATTAATCGTTGGTGCGGGGCGAATGGGCAAAGCCTTGGCTGAGTGGTTCGAACACCATCGCCACTTAGGCTACCTGGTCTGCGGTTTTCTTGACTACAACCCCTCAACCGATCCTCAGATTCTAGGAACGATAAGTGATCTCCGCAGGGTGGTGCTCACCCAGTTTGTGGATGAGCTGTTTCTTACTCTGCCGTCTGACAGGGAGTTGGTCAAAGAAGTTGTGCTTGAGGCACGGGATCTGCGAGTGGGACTGAAAGTTCTGCCGGATCTCTACGACGGTCTCGGCTGGCCAGCGCCATTTCATATGATTGATGGATTTCCCGTCATGGACCTTCGAAGGCAGCCAATTTCCGACCTGGGGCTTGCCGTGAAGCGGGCTGTCGATATCTTGATTGCCGGCGCCGCGTTGGTTTTATGTGCGCCGCTGCTCATTTTGCTGGGCGCTCTGATCCGGCTTGACTCTGCGGGGCCTGCGCTGTACACCGCCGAAAGAGTAGGACGCAAAGGGCGGCGGTTCCAATGTTACAAGTTGCGGACGATGATCGTGAATGCCGATCTTCGGAAGAACGAGCTGCTGGCTCAGAACGAGCGTGAGGGGCCATTTTTCAAACTGGAAAGCGACCCGCGACTGACCCGGCTTGGACGCTTCTTGCGCCGGTCCAGCCTGGACGAATTGCCACAGCTCTGGAACGTGCTTCGAGGCGACATGAGCCTTGTCGGGCCTCGGCCACATCCCGTTGACGACTTCGAGCGCTATTCCATTGAGCATCTTCGCCGGCTGAATGTTAGCCCCGGGTTGACCGGGCTTTGGCAAGTGACAGCGCGTAACGACCCGTCGTTCGAGACCAACATGGCTCTGGACCTGGAGTACATTGAGAATTGGAGCTTGGGGCTCGATCTGAAAATATTGCTCAAGACAATTCCGGCGGTGTTGCGCGCCGAAGGACGTTGAAAAAAGATTCCAAATTAGCTCCGATCTGGAGGGAGCTGGCCCCACCGGATGTTTGGTGCACAGCAGTGGAGGCGCGCTTTCCACGGTCATCGAGCCCGGCGAAGCCGTTGCGGCTCCCGAAAAGACCGTCGGTGATTCAAATCCTTGCAAGAATCTGATTGCCGTCGCGCAGTCGCTGGAAGCGGCCGCAACCACGGCTTTCATCGTGACCCATTGATAAATTTTGCGGTTTGTTGCGAGCGGGTGTCTGCCGGCGTGAAGTCCAGATGACAATAATCCCGGTGAGCGGACGGGTGATTTGCAGAGGTTTGCTCCTGGCGATTGCTTTGCTGGGTGTGACGCGCCCTGCGCAATCTCAGGGACCAGAGCAGCAGCTCGCAGGCCCGCTGCAGGAACGAGCGTCTGAACCCGAGGCAGAGGGGGCACGCACGGCGGAATCGATTTCCGCGGCAGGCGTTGCGAAATCACAAGCATCTGCCGGCGAATTCACGGAGTCGAGGCTGGGCCTGACTTTGCTGAAGAATATCACGCTGGAGGAAAAAACGATTTTGACCAGCCCGACGCGTTGGCGTCTGGTCGATGCCGACTGGCTCATACCCGTCGGCGCGATCGCAGCCGCATCCCTGGCGACAGACACACATATCTCCCAGGCGCTGACGAAGTCGACAGGCCACTTGAACGAGAGCACGACCTTTTCCAACTACGAGGTCGCGGCGTTCGGGGGCATCGCCGGCGGAATGTACTTATTGGGAAAAATAACGGATGACGATCGGAAACGCGAGGCCGGCTTGTTGAGCGCTGAGGCTGCCGCGGAGGCGGTTGGGGCGAGCACGGCCCTTCAGTATGCGTTTGCTCGCCAGCGGCCCACGGACGGCAACGGCGGCGGAGGATTCTGGCGCGACGGAACGTCGTTCCCTTCCGACCACTCCGCGGCGGCCTGGGCGGCGGCGAGCGTGATCGCCCACGAATATCCCGGTCCGCTGACGAAGTTGCTGGCCTACGGACTGGCTTCGGCAGTGAGCGCTTCGCGCCTTACGGGCAAGGATCACTTTCCGGCCGACGTAATCGCCGGCGCCGCCATCGGTTGGTTTGTGGGTCAATATGTCTACCGCGCACATCATGATCCCGAAATAGGTGGAGGGAATTGGGATACCTTCTCCGAGCGACGCGCTGAAGGTAACGCAAGGAATTCCAAAGATACCGGCTCGCCCTATGTTCCTCTTGACAGCTGGATCTACCCGGCGATTGACCGGCTCATCGCTCTCGGCTACATCCACTCCGCGTTTCAGGACGTGCGCCCGCTGACCCGCTTGGAATGCGCCGTTCTGACTCAGGAAGCTGGCGAGAGCATCGCGGACACAGAGTCGGTCCCCGGGGAGGGCGATCGGATTTACGCCGAGCTGCAAAAAGAATTTCAAGGTGAGTTTGCCGTCATGGCCGGAGAAGGCAAGCAACAGTCGGTTCGAATCGAATCGCTCTATTCGAATGTGACCGGAATCAGCGGTCCGCCGTTGAACGACAGCTACCATTTCGGTCAGACCGTCATCGACAACTACGGGCGGCCCTATCAGGAAGGGTTCAACACTTACGATGGTTTTTCCGCGTATTTGACGACCGGACGCTACGCCATCTATGTTCGCGGGGAGTTTCAATCCGCGCCGTCCGGGCCGGCTCTGCCTTTGGCGGCTCGGCAGGCGATCGCATCCGCCGATCAAAACAAGCTGCAATCCCCCACGCCTGTTTCAGCTATAAGCCAGTTCGCGCTGCTGGACGCCTACGTCTCCGCCAATGTCGGGGGCTGGGAATTCTCCGCCGGCAAGCAAAGCCTCTGGTGGGGCCGCGGCGTGGGTGGAGCGCTGATGATGAGCGACAACGCCGAACCCATGTACATGTTCCGGGCCAGGCCGACTGAGTCCTTCGAGCTTCCATCGATCTTTCGCTGGCTGGGACCGATGAAGACCGACTTCTTCGTTGGCCAACTGGCCGGAAACGAATTTCCCCCTCGGCCGCTGGTCCACGGAGTGAAGATCACCGCGAAAGTGACGCGCGATTTGGAGGTAAGCTTCATGGCCACATCGGAATTTGGAGGCGTTGGGCGCCCCGTCACGTTCGGCGCGATTTTCAACAGCTTCTTCAGCGTGCGCTCCTCTGACACTTACCCGGCCAGCCGCAATCCTGGAAAGCGCACGGCCGGAGGAGATTTGACATACACTTTGCCGCCCCTGCGCCATTGGCTCACCATGTACACGAACGGTCTGTTACCGGAAGCGAACAATACTCCAAATAACAGCGACCCGAGTTCCTCTCCGATTCATACGATTCACAGATTGGCTCTTCGCAGCGGGATCTATATGCCTCGCGTGCCGAAATTGCCCAAGCTGGATATTCGAATCGAGGCTGCCTATACCGATGCGCCGACGACCCGGAGCGTTTCCGGAAGATACGTGTACTGGAACGATTTCTATCATGATTTGTATTTGAACAAGAACAATCTGATCGGCGACTGGGTGGGAAGGGAAGGAATGGGTTTCCAGGGTTGGAGCACCTATTGGTTCAGCCCCCGGAAATCGATTCAATTCGCTTACAGGCACGCGAAGGTCGCCGGCGATTTCATTCCCGGCGGAGAAACACTGAATGACGGTTCCGCGACTTTGAAATGGACGCTGCGCGACGAGTGGAGCGTCTCGGCGGGCCTCCAGTATGAAAAGTGGCTCGCGCCCATTCTGGCGCCGGGTCCGCAAACGAACTGGACATCGTCGGTCAGCGTCACGTTCTGGCCGCGGCTGTGGAATAAATCGACCTGAGGGAATTCTTGAACTGCGAAGCGTGAGAGCGTGTGGATTTTGCCCCCGTCCCAGGTTCCCCTGCCGGTTCCGCAATTCCTTTGCAACGAACTCCGGGCCGTTATCCCATCGGATATTTTCCAGGATTCCTCGCCACAACATCATATCCGCCGGCGTCTCGATCACCTCATTGCTTCTCAATCTTCTCGCTGCACGAATCGCCAGTCATTTCCGCGTGTATTCGCAGATCCCCACCAACGGCTGCAGCGCTCTCCCATCGAAAATAGATAAAAAGTTTGTGGCAATTGGCGAGCTTGAATTTCGTTTCGCGCAGCGGCGCACGGGCCTACCATATTTTCGGTCGATTTTTGGGCAAAACAGCGGGGATAAGTGCGGAACTCGCGGCTCTTTTTTGCAATGAAATCTACGCGGCGACCCTGTGTTTTCGCATCAGCTCGCGCAGCGCGCTGAATAACGAGCCGCGAGCGGACTCGCGAATCGGATTTTGCGGCTCAGACCAGGCAAGCATTCGCCTGCGCGCTTCCGGCAGCGCGTGATAAGGCAACTGCGGAAACAAGTGATGCATGGCGTGAAAGCGCAGGCCTACTGGAGCCCAAAGTTCGGCTAGAACGCCAGGATAGTCATTCGAGTCCCGCACCTGCTCGGCAAAGGACATCGGTTCACCCGCCCCACGATATCCATGAGCTCCGAGCGTCCTTACAGAATTGACAAGCACGATCGCAGTGACCACCGCTGCCGCCTCTACCAGCCTGCCAACCGGAAGATGCCCACTGAGCGCCAGAGCGCCAAGTAATGCGCACCAGGCGAAACAGGTTGCTTCCTGCAAAAGCCATGGCCAGGGTGTCCGGCCGGGTTTTAGTGGCCGTACATATTCACCATCGATCGCTAGCGCCGACGCCCGCGTCAAGACAAAGCGATTTAGCGGCGGGAAAATCCAGCGAAGGGGGGCCAGTACCAGAAAGCGGGCCACCAGCACAGGAGCCGCCAAAAACGACGCGAGGACATAGAGAACAGAAGTCCGGCGGGGTAGACGCGCGAAAGACAGATATTCACCATCCTCCGCCGACCCATACGTTTGGCGCGAGTGATGCTGATAGTGCATGTCGTACAGGAACGAGGGCACCAGCAGCGGTATGCCGCAAAGGACGTTCCAAACCAACCGGAATGCAAAGAACTCGCTCCTCTGCATGTGCGCAATCTCGTGGATAAATATCACGGCTCGATAGAGAGCCAAGACCGAAACAATGAACGCGATCGCTGCCCTTAACGTGAGAGGCCGAGCCAAAGGAAAGAGCGCATAGGCCAAATAACCTGCAGAGAGGGAGGCCAGGAAATCAGTCCAATAGATCCACATCTTCCGGTGCGAGAGGTCGGAGACGCAGCTGCGCAACTCACCCGGGACAGGATCAAGTCGCGTCGACATTATTCCCCCATCGCGACTAACTTCGTTTGATCGGTCAAATTTTCGATGGATGCCATACTGTTAACTCAGCGGGAACCGGCTGCGACAGCTGCAGCAAGGGCACAATGAATGACAGCCCACCTTTCGACTTCTCTCCCACAGCCTTTTCGCATTGCCAGCGGCCATCCATCCAGATTATCGTGCGTGGAATCACGCGCACAAACAACTTCACTGCGGAATCGGCCTCAAGTCTAGCACGCCTTGCAGTCGCTATCTATCCGGGAACGCGGCGCGGAATTCACCGCTGGAATGGAAATTAGTGGAGATCCGCACGAATTATTTGCATCTGCAATTTCACCTGCAAGGATTCCGGCTTGGCCGCGGTTTCACGTACGAATCCTTTAACTTGCCCCTCGCACTCGCAAGCCGGTATGGCGTATTGCGGATCAATAAGATTCAGGTGTAGATTACACCCGGCCAAAGTCTGAAGGGACGGAAACACAGGTGAAGCTGCCGGCAGCAAAATTTTTTCCTCGTTGGAATTAACAACTTGGAACAAGGGGAGACCGCTATGAAAAGGTGGATTGCGATTGCGCTGTCCGTCGGACTCCTGTTTGGCGGCGTGCTTCTGGCGTTGGTAACATGCGGCCCCATTGCCGCCGCCGATGATCCGGTCGTTCAGGCCGACCGCGCCCTTGTGCAGGCCCTGCAAAAAGGCGATCGAGTCGCTGCCGAGAAACTCCTCGACCAGGATTTTTCCTGGATCGATTCAAAAGGCATCATGTGGGCGAAGGATGATGCTTTGCAGGCCGGGATCAAACCGCTGGTACCCGACGCCAGTGTGGCGAAAATCACCGAGCACAAATACGGAAAAGTCGTTTGGATTCAGGAAAATGTGGGAAACAACTATGTCGCTCACTTTTGGGTGGAGCGCCCCGCGGGATGGCGGTTGCTTCACACCAACGAGATCACCGTGGACCCATCCCTGGCAGGGCGTGAAGTAAGACCTAACTTCGCAGTACCTTGCGTCAATCCATGCCAGCAGATCCCGTACCAGGCGCTTACGGCAAACGAGAAAGCCGCTCTCGATGGATGGCTGGATCAGGAGTCCGGCACCGGGCATCACGACGCGCACCTGGGCGAAGAGCTTCGCGCAGTCCATTCGGAAAATGGCGTTCAACCTCCGAAGTCCGAGCGCGTGGCCGCGACAGCCAGGGCCATGGCAGACCCGGCGGTTCGTAACCGTCCACCGGTTGGAGTAGCACCGGTGTTGTGGATGCGCCAGTGGGATTTCGGAGACGCGGTCGTGTCCATCATGCTGCAGCCGACCTATGGCGGCAAAGCGTACTGGTCGAGCCGCGTGTTCGGGAACCATAACGGATTCTGGATGATGGAGGAGAGCTATCACAATACGATCCAGGCCTCTCCCCTTATGACTGCGTTGCCCACCGATGCCAAAGCTGCCCCGGGCAGCTCAAGACCTCAAGAGTAGGGAATCAACCGATGCCTGACGATTCGAGGCTGTTGAAAAAAGTACTGGCAATCCCACTCGCGCTGTGCGGCGTGCTGGCGCTGCCATCATTTTCGCTGGCGCAAGCTGCGCCCCACTATAAGTTCGATCCCGACTGGCCAAAATTGCCCCTGCCCAACAAGTGGTGGATGATGGGCGTCACCGGGTTGGCCGTGGATAAGGATGACAACGTCTGGATATTGAATCGTCCGTATGATATCGACGCCACTCAGAACTACGCAGCGCTAAATCCGCCCACCGCCGAATGCTGCGTCGCGCCGCCGGCGATGATCCACATCGACAAGGACGGCAAGGTCATCGGTTCTTTCGACCCGCCGGAAGGGCACGGCATGGCGGTGGACAGCAAAGGCTTCGTGTACATCGGAAACTCTGTCAACAAGATGAACACCGTCCGCAAATACGATCCGAAGACCGGCAAGCTTCTCGCTGAAATACCCCGCGTACCGGAGAGCCAGCCGGGCGGTGGAGGTGAAGGCGCTCCTGATGCCGCAGCGGGCGCTGCGGCTCCGGGAGGCGCCGGTCCGACCGCGGCGGCACGGAATGCAGCGGGAGGCCGAGGCGGCAATCTCGATCCAGCAGCTCGCGCGGCGGCCATCGCGGCGTTTCGCGCCAAGTATCCCCCGACCACGCCGATGATCGTGGGTCAGATCGAAGAAGTTCGGCTGGACGAGCCGGCTCACGAGATCTACTGCGCGGACAGTTATCTGGGCGGTCGCGTGATGGTGTTTGACATGGACACCTTCGCGTTCAAAAGAGGCTGGGGCGCCTATGGGCATCCGCTGTCGGAAATCACCACCGAAGATAAAGACCGCGCCTACACTCCCGGCGGGCCGGAGCCCAAGGAGTTCCGGAACCACCTCACGCTGAATATATCCAACGATGGATTGGTCTACGCAGCCGACCGGGGGGCCAACCGCATCGATGTCACCACCAAGGAAGGCAAGTTCGTCAAGGAGTTCCTCCTGGCCACGGAGACAGGCAATCGCGGCTCTGCCGGCGGCGTGGCTCTTTCGGCCGATCCCAAGCAGCGCTTCTTGTTGATTTCGGATATTTCGAATAACACCATCTGGATCCTCGACCGGGAGGACGGAAAAGTGTTGGGCCGAATCGGCAGCGCCGGCGATTATGGCGGGCAGTTCCACGGACTTCACATGATCGCAACGGATTCGAAAGGTAATATTTATACCGGCGAAGTGCAGGCCGGCGAACGCGTGCAGAGGTTTGTCCCGGTGAAGTGAGAGCAATATTTTTGGCGAAGTTCCCACGTCCCGGGTAGCGCGATGCGGTTGAGAAGGGGGAGAAAATCCATGTCACGTGACGACAGGCGAGCCCGAGTATTTCGAAGGTATTCTGTTGCGGCGGTCTTCACCGTGTCGGTGCTGTTCGGCTCGTACTTCTCGTCTTTGGCGTACCAGGTGCGCGCCCAACAGCATTCCATGACTTTCTTCGTAACCAGCGTGAATATCGGCAAAGGGGGCGATCTGGGTGGCCTGGCCGGAGCGGACGCGCACTGCCAGGCGCTCGCTACCGCGGCTGGCGCCGGCAACCACACCTGGCACGCCTACATGAGCACACAGGCGCGCGGCGATCAGCCCGCAATCAATGCGCGTGACCGCATCGGCCAAGGCCCCTGGTACAACGCCAAAGGCGACATGATCGCCCACGACCTCGCCGACCTTCACGGTGACACACTGGAACTCGCGCGTCTCGGCAACAATATTACCAAGCTGACGGCGCTCACCGAGAAGGGCGAAATCGTCCCCGGACTGAACGACAATCCGGACCCGCAAGACCGTACCTGGGACTATGCCTCCCAACATCCGAATTCCAACCGGCACGAAGTGCTGACCGGCTCGCAAACGGACGGCCGCGCCTACACCGATAACAAGGATCACACCTGCAACAATTGGACGAGCAGCGCCGCGGGGAACTCACAGTCCATCCAGGCCAACACGGGGCCGGCAGCGCAGATCGGGCTTTCCGACCGCAACGGAGGCGGCAATGGATCGTGGAATTCATCGAACCCCACGCGCGGCTGCAGCCAGGAGGATCTGACATTCTCACACGGCGTGGGCTTGTTTTACTGCTTTGCCCCCAACTGACCGGGGTGAGCATGGGGGGTTGTAAATGTGGGCCAATTCAGGTATCGCAGGACCCCGGAGCGAACAAACGAATATAATGACTATTTAAGTAAAGACTATTATAGCTATTACGCGGAAACATCCGGCGGTCCTGGACTGCACCACGCTTTACAACACTTCCGGTCCCGGCACAGTCTCGCGAGAGGCTCGCTGCCGCGCGACTTGATCGGTCCAAACAATCCGCTCTTCTCAGGACCCCCTGCGCGCCTTGCAATTCTCTCCGCGCCTCACTCGATGCGAGGGAAGGTTTCGAGATGCTTGCCATCCGGGAGGACGACGCTCGTCAGCCGCAGGCTTGTCGCTTTATTCTTGGACGCGTATCCGTTCAAAGTGATTTGGTCACCGACCTTGATGATCTTGCTATTCCAGCCCGCGCGGTGCAGAACGAGCGCGTTCGACGCTTCGCCATTCCATGTGTCCACGTTGCCCTGGGCGTCTTTCACCTCGACGTAGATCTGCACGTGAGGGTTGATGTACTGGAAATCGGTTACCGTTCCCTTGACCGTAACAACTTTCGAAGTATCGTCACCCGCGGTACCGTGGTGAGCGAACGTGGGAACGGCAAGCATTAGAAGGCCAACAAGAACCGCGGGCGGGATCTCGAGTTTGTGTTTCATGGAAAAGCCTCCGAAGCCGGTTTTCTAGACCGCGTTCGCTTGGATCGCCCGCAGCCCGTTAAAGGAAGCCCTGTTCGTATAGAAATGCTTGCTTGGCGAGAGTGTAGCATACTTCAACCGTATACCGGTTCACTCCCAGGAACGCCGCAAGTTCATTTTTTTCCGGAGCCGGTTTGCGGGACGATTTGCGATTACAGCAACGCGAGGCGTGCCAAGATCGATGTCAGGTCACTGGTGTTGAGCTTCTCCGCGACGAATTTCATCACTTCGCTCCGTTTACTTATGTCCCGCATACATCATCTCCTCGCAGATGAATTCCCCAATGTCCCAGTCCGATCGAAGCTGGAACACGATCTTCGCACTCCATGGCTTGGTGTAAGCTTTCGGATCTTCAATTGTGAGGTCGTCCTGCAGTGCGTCGTGATTCAAGCGCCGGATGCGCTCCACGAGGTGCAATTGATCGCTGTGCGGATGCCCGATTCGGTCGAGCCACGTCTTGTCGTTGAAGCCAACGGTGTCGACTACGAGCGTATCTCCTTCATAGTGGCCGATCGCGTGCCCCATCCACGATGGATCGAGGGGATCCGGGTGCGGGCGCCCGTCAGTGAAAATTTCGCGCACGAAGTGATCGTATTCGAAAAACATGATCACGCGGCCCGTGCCCTGAATGATCTCGACGGGGTGCGGCCGGAAATAGATGTAGGGCACACCCGGCGGCAAGCAGTTGTAATCCGGAGAATTGGAATCTTCCACCGCGACGGCCTTGGGCCCAAAGGTTGGTTTGGCTTCGTGGTATTTGGCCTCCGCCCAGGGTGTCATGGGAGGTTCATCTTTGCTGAAGGCGAAGCCAGAGTAGGCGCTCTCGCTGGCAGGGGCGCGCCGTCGCCAGACTCCGGACAAGTCCGGCACCTGGCTCGAGGCTGCGGGCGACTTTGTCGTGGCCGGCCGTTCGGGAGACTGCCCGCATAAGACAGATGAAAAAGCCAGAGCCGCAATCAGCGCGGCGCCCGGCGCGACAAAGATGTTCCGCATGGTACCCCTCACCCTGAATCTGGCCTTCGACCGACAGACACCACTTCAGCAACGGCCTGGTAAATGAGGATCACGACTAACAACTCGTTGAAAGAGATTCTCGATCAGGTCAGGGAAAACTAAGCGACGGCTATAGCACCAAATTCAAATGAGTGTCAATCCAAAATCTCACTTCGACCGAAATGCCGTTTGACATCTTCTCGCCCTCAATCAAATGGTTCTTCACCCGCTGTTTGCAGCCGGAGGCAAGCGTTTGATCCCGCCGGGTTTGAATCTGCCCTGCTGGTATTTGTGTTCGAGCTCTTAAAGCTGCGTACAACTGCTATTCTTCGTTAAATTCTGCACGCGATAAGGCCGGTCCAAGTTCGAAAGGGCGATGTATATAACTTTCGTATTCTTGTTTTGTGTTTGGATGAACGGGCTCTGGAAGGGTCCTCCGTCCGGACCCTTCACTTTGCTGTTGATCGTTGCGCCTTGACAGAAAGTGGCAAAGAAAACAACACACCTTGCCGGGCTTAGATATTTCCCCGTTGATTTCACGATTCCTTCTTTATTTAGGGCGCTTCTGGCCAATCCACGAGCGTCGCATTGCCACTCGCGAAACCCTCTGCCATAGCGGCAATCTCAGAAAAGGACTTTGATTGCAAACTGGATCTGGCGCGGATCGCCATCGGTGGTTCGGATCTGTGAGTTGGTTGCTCTCGGCTTTTCTGAGAACGGGCCTGTGTCTGAAGGAAGACCTACGAACAAAATAGGCGCCAGGAAACCGAACTTGAAGGTTGGATGGTTCAGGACATTGAAAAATTCGGCGCGAAATTGCACCGAGCCGCCTTCTCCAAGGAATTTCACTTTGGTGTCCTTCACCAGCGAAAAGTTCCAATCACTTGACCCCGGCCCGCGCAGGATGTTGCGCCCAGCATTGCCGAGTTGACCGACGAAATTACCGCCTCCCTCGGGGCTGGGGAACTCGGGAGCCATCGAGAACATGTCTGGATTGAAATAATTATTAATATCTCCAGTCACGACCGTATTTTTGTTGAAGGGAATCGGAGTGTAGGCGCACGGATTCAGCGCGTTGCAGGGGTGGGCGGCAATCAATGCCGGGGTATTCTCAACGACCCAATCGCTTTGTCCCTGCAAGACCCCGGAATTTGAACGATTGACGAATACCAGCGGCGTGACTGGATAGCCGCTCTGCTTGCTTACAATGCTGCTGATCCACCAGCCGTTCGATGCCTTAGAGAGAAACCCGTTTTGGGATCCAATATTCGGCAAATGATAAACCACGCTGGCTTCCAGGTTGTGCGTGGAGTCGAAGCATGCAGGGCCTTTATCAATGTGCTGGTCCAGGGGATAAGTTCCCTGTAAGCCAAACGAAGTGAAACAGTCGGCGACGTTCGCCTGTCCCTGCGTATCATCCATCACTTTGCTGTAGGTGTAGGCCACCTGGAATTCCAAGCCGCGGCTGACACGCTTGTTTACCACCACTTGCATGCCGTTGTAATTGGAATCGGCGGCGGTTGCAATATTAATTGTGCTGGGCATATTCGGATTAATGGGATGGTAATTAGGGGAGCCCATATCCCAGAACGGAACCACGCCGTTAACGCAATTGCTCGAAGGGTCTCCGCAGGGTCCGGTGGAGGTCGGGGCGATCGGGTTTGAGTCCCTGATGGTGAACAGGTGGACGCCGCGGTTGCCGACGTAGGCCACTCCAAGCCCCATGCCCCAGGGCAACTGTTGCTCAATGCTCAGATTGTACTGAATCATGTACGGGCTCTTGCTGTGGTAGTCCACGAACTGTGGAGTGATGTTCGATTGCGTATTCAGAATAGCGGGAGTCAGGGGCACGTCTACATGTGCAGTGCCGGCGCTAAAGATGTCCGTCAATCCGGCGAATGGCGGGTTTCCAATGGAATCCTGTTTTAGGGTTGTCCCGATATTCCCGATGTCATAGTAGATGCCGAAGCCGGCGCGGACAGCCGTCTTTCCGTTTCCAAACACATCCCATGCAACTCCGATGCGGGGGCTGAAGTCACGCAAGGAGTTATTTTGCAGGGTCGGCCCAATCGTAAACGGATCGGTCAAGTCATTCAGAAGCCTGGACGACCTTCCGTTTAATTCCGCTGGAGTGGTCATGAACTCGTAGCGCAAGCCCAAATTCCAGGTCACCCGCGAATTCATCCTCCAGTCGTCCTGGCCATAGAATCCCAGGGTGTCATAGATGTAGTACCGGTTCTCGTTTGCGGTAAGAGGCTCGAATTCAACAAGGCTGGGGGTGCTGGCAAAGAGCTGATCGGGGGAGGGAAAAGAAAGGAAGCCGTTTTGCGAATTTGCAGCCTGCGTTCCTTCGTTCCAGCGCATGAGAGAAGTCCCAAACTTGAACGCATGCTTGCCATGCGTGAAATTGATGTCGTCACTCAACGTATAAATATTCTGGGCGCCGTACGAAAGTGGTTCGGCGGGACCCAACTGGTCATAGCCACCGACCTGGATTTCGCCCACCGGGAATCCCGGAATAATCGGGGGATTAGCAGGCAAACTCTGGAGTATTCCGAGCGATGCGAATTTTGTCCGGCTGAAAGAGAAGCGGGCGGTGTTCAGCAATTGGGTTGAGAAGATATGGCTTTCTGACAAAGTAATGTACTGGTTGCGCTGATTCGTACCCGACCTGAAATAGGGAGCGTTCTGAGACGGCGCGTTATCAAGCGCGTCGTCGTCGACCGTGTAGCGGGCGAAGAATGAATTCGATGTCGAAAAATTGTGATCAAAGCGGATCTGGCCAAAGCTCTCATGAGCAGTACTCGTGCTTGCGAATCCGTACTGGGGAGGCTGGCAGGGCAGATCGGCAGGGGTAGCGCACTTTCCTGGAGCGGGCAAATTAGGTGTGGGGTAAAGCGCGACGAAAGGCTGGATCCCCGCGTCCATCGTTACCGAGGGTGTGGTCAATTCCGGACATTGCGTAGTGTAATTGGTCCCCTGCGTGATCGTCGCGCCAGCCGCAACACGGCAACCTATGGAAGGCACATTGAGAGTGTTTGTGACTCCCAGGTTCTGTCTCAATCCTTCGTAAACTACGAACAAAAAAGTTTTGTCTTTCTTAATGGGTCCGCCGAAAGTGCCACCGAAGTTGTTCTTCTGAAATTGAGGTGTAGGGCTATTGGGATTATCGAAGAAATTCTTGGCATCCAAAGCGGCGTTGCGCATGAAATAGAAGACATCGCCGTGAAACTGATTCGTTCCGTTCGCGCTCACCATCACGGTCTGGCTACCCATGGTTACGCCATACTCAGCCTGAAAATTCGTGGTGATGACTCTGTATTCCTTGATTCCTTCCACGCCAAGTGTGGTACCGCCCTCCGAACTGGGGTTGCGAGCAAACTGGTTCTGCAGAACGGCCCCGTCGAGCGTGAAATTGTTTGACCGATCCGGAGCGCCGTTGACGCTGAACGTGGTACCGAATCCGCCGCCACCGCCCGTTGCACTATTCCCAATGTTTTTGTCTTTCGTCACACCTGGTTGCAGCAAAGTCAGGTCAACATAGTTCCTGCCGTTCAGGGGGAGATCTTTAATTGCGGTTTCACTCACTAACCCGCCCAACGTAGCGTCCTGGGTATTTACCACGGATACTTCCGCACTCACCGTGACTTCCTGCTGGCTGGATCCCACCTCGAAAGTGAAATTGATCACGGCTTGATCGGTCACCTGGAGGGTGATGCCGCGTTGGGTTTCCGTCTTGAACCCGGCATGTTCGCCCCTCACTTCATAGTGACCCACGGGAAGTTCCGGCACCCGATAGGCGCCATCGTCACCGGTGGACACTGTCCGCACCGCGCCCGTGTCCACGTTTGTAATTGTTATCGTCGCGTTCGGTAAAACTGCGCCGGATGAGTCTTTGGCCACACCCAGGATTGTCGCCGTAGGCAGTTGCGCATCAACAGGAACGACCATAAGCGCCGCCAGGCAAAAAATGCCAAAACACATCCACTTGCAGTACTGTCGAATCATGATCTCCCCCAAGATGTCACCCAAGGATTTAGAAGCCAATTCATGCCACTGATTCTCGCTTCCGATGAGCCAGACCCATAAGCCCTAAATTTATGCGGTTGAACTGATGCGTATTGGATTGCTTTGCCATAGCAACTCTCCTGTCCGCACCATGAACATAGAGAGTGCTGAAAATTAAATTCGTTTATTGGCCGAATTTATTGCCGCTAAATTTCAGTTCCAGCTCCCGATTTGCGAAATGCCTAGACCACTCTTAGTGTGAGCATATAGCATCGCTCTTAAAATGCTGTCAACATGAATGTTCACACATGAATGTTCGCGCGTGGGAATGTGGGCTAACCCCTGACATGCGAATCAGCGAACAGCGTTGCTTTTGATTGTTGATGTTTCAACTGCCTGCCGAAGGCGCCAGTGACCGTGATTGGCTCGACTCCGCATATCTCAATGCGATTGCCACATTCAACAATTCACTTTTTCAATCGGCTGCTAAACGACGGGTTGAGATTCAATACGATCGGCGATTCTTGATAATACGGAGAAAAGTTGCCGCATCACTTCCAGCTTCTTGAGGACGCCGTTGACCTTGAAGGAAATCGAGTCTTTATCGATGCTGATGAGCCCTTTTCTCAAGAAAGGGTAGTTCAGCATCGCCGTTTCTTGAAATAATCCCTGCACCTCGGTCCTATATTTCTCTTCCAGCGGGATGCCCGCATTTTGAATGGTGATATGGGTCACGAATACTCTTTCGGTTCGATCGCCCGTTGTAAATGCGTACTTCCAGTCGGGAAACGTTTTGAAGAAATGCCCGTGGATGTGAAGAGGAATTCCCTTATTCCCGCAGGACATCTCGACGTTAGTCCAGGTTGCGCGGCTGCGTACCACGTTTTCAACCGTGTATTGTCTTTGATTGGCCGCGCCGGCGATTTTGCCCGTCTTGAATAGACCTTGCGATTGATACTCCGCCCCCAACTCCCGGGCAATCTGCCGGTACTTGCGCCGGCGCAGCTGGAGCGGAATGAAATAGATGATCCACAAAAGGAAGAAGAAACCGCATATATAATAAAAACTTGGTCCTGTGCTCATCGCCTGCCAATCTCCGAGCGGTTATCGGTCGTCCCGGAAATTCGGTTTTGCTTTCCCGGCCGATTGAGAACGTTTGCCCGGCGCTACTCGTCCTCGGGCAAGCCGAGGGCCCGGAAATCCTCGTCCGAATGCATCCAGCCCTCCTTGCCGTCGATACGCACCTGCAGCCACAAGTCAGCGTCGTTGGCGACTCCGATGCTTCCGGCATCGGCCAGCGGGCCATTGGAATTGCCCGAGGGCTGTGCCGTGCCGCTTGGAACCCATTGCGTGGCCACCAGAGCTGCCAGCAGTTCCACCTTGGAATCTTTCTTCACGACGGTATTCGCAGCCGGCCCCGATTTTTCATCGGGCTTGGGCCAAAGGCGCACGAAGGTAACACCCTGCGTGTAGAGCTTGTCTTCGGGTGCGATTTTGTACTGGCATCCTTTGCCTGGCTCGCCACCGGTCATCGCGCATTCCTGCGCGGGCGAAAGCTTGCCCTGCGTCCAGTCGACTCGAACTGGAAAGATCAACCGGCAATGTCCCGCCCAGACCCTGAATTCGACGGCGTCCGCCTGCGCGTCCAGGGGCCGTGCCGCTTTATAAACATTTCCGCTTGCGAATTCATCCAACAGGCCTCCCTGAACCAGAAGCGGCGCGCCAAACGGCGCCAAATTCCCGTTCACGGCTCCAAAGACCTGGAACCAACCGGTAGGCTCTTCCTCCGGCGCCGATGGCTCGGAGTAAGCATCGTAACTGACCAGAAGTCCCGTTCCGTGTGTCCCCACCAGGAGGTGCGCGGAAACCGACCAGGATTCGAATTCGTCCTCCGTCGCCGGCACGTAGGGAAACGTTCTGCGAAATTGCACCGCTCCATTTGTATCTCGAATTGCCATGGCTATGACGGTATCAGGCGATTTATCGCCGGAAGCGGGATTAACTTTCCTGGTCTCCAGCTCCACGGTGTAATCCTGGCCGGCAATGGAAAACGGGCCAAGGTGGTTGGCCAACCCGGCCGCCGGGGCGCTTGCAGGAGGAGCTTGCGGGGATGGATTTTGCGCTTGTGGACTCACAGGCTGGGCGGCAGCACGCTGTGCGGAGGGCGGAGCGCTCTGCGGGTGAAAGCGACTGCGAACTGCGCGCCATCCGAATACGCCAGCCCCAACGGCCAACAGGCCGATGGCCGCAAAACGAAGAAATTTCATGGCGCGGGACTCCCGGCGGGCAAACCGACTGCGGCGAAATCTTCCTGGCCGTGAATCCAACCTGTGCGATCGTCGAAACGCATGTGCAACCAGAGGTCAGAAAAGACAGGTTGAATCAGGTCTCCGTTTTCATTCCAGGTAGTGATGGCTCTAGATCCGAGGATTTCGACTTTGGAATCCTTTCCGATCACCACGTGTTCCACGCTGCCAAAGTTTTCCTTGGCCTCGACAAACAGGCGCGCAAAAGTGAATTCGTCGCCGGGCGGTTTCCGGGCTGCTTCCACGCGCATATCGCATCCTACGTCCAGCAATCTGCCGCCGAACATCTCGATACAACGCTGCCCCTCGGCCAGTCCGCCGTGGCTCCAGTCCACTCGCAGCGGAACTATAACGTAAAAATATCCCGTCCAGGCGCGAAGCTCGAAGGTGTCTGGCTGGCTGATTACAGACACCGAACCATTCACCGCTTTCATTACGACGCCCATGTACGGGCCTCCTGTCGTGCCCTCGCCGATGGGCGCGGGCTTGCCAAGAGGGGCCAGCTTGCCGTTCACCAAACCAAACAGCTGCCAGGATTCTGTGACTTGTGCTGCGCCGTTTTGGGACGCTGTGGCGAACTCGCGATAGTGGATCACCAGTCCCGCGCCGGTTTTCCCCGCGGCTGGTTCCACGGAAGCGGTTAGGATCCGTGAGAAACGGCCTTGTTCAATTGCAAAGGAAAAAACCTTCCGGTAGGAAGGGTTTCCGCCCGCGTCGGCAATCTCCAGGCCAGCAAGCGTCTGTGCCAGTGCAGGGTCGGTCACGCCCGCCAGGCGCTTCTCATGCAACACAACGGTATAGTTTTGTCCGGCGATAGCGAATGGTCCAGTGCGAAGCTCGATATCTTCGACTCGAGCGTCGACTCCGCTGCTGGGCTGCTGCGGGGCAGCTGGCCGCCCGCGGAGGCTCTGCACTCCAAAACATAAAGACACTGCCAGGGCGCAGGCGGGAAGCAGCGGCTTCTTCATGAAGGGAGGGATTCTCATGATTTTCGTCCAACCGGTTGGCTATTCAGGCGATTGAACCACTCCATATCACTTTACGCGAGGATGTTCCACACAATCATAAACAATGGCGCAGTGGTTCTTTTGTTGCATCCCCGGTCATATTTTTCCTGATTCGTGATTCCATCGTAAGGCGATAAACTCAGCACACCCGCAGGCTCGAGCTCTTCAGGAATGCCTTCGAGGAATCAAATTCTGGCGAGCTCGGTCTCCTTGGGAGAGGACGTGCGCTCACGTCCAAACGCGCTGCGAGAGGCGGGACGGAGGCCCGGCCGTTTGGTCGTACTCTCTTCCGTGACGAATTGGTCCATCGAATCGAGCAGGCCTTTGGATAATTTGGACATCTGTTCGGCGGTGGCCGCGAGCTGCGTAGAGCTGGAAGTCGATTGCTGCACCAAGTCCCGCATTTTTTCCATGGCGCGCACGACCGATTGCGCCCCCGAGGCCTGTTCCTCGATCGTGGAATTGATCTCCTGGGTGATTTCGGTAAGACGCGTGGTGGCTTTGGCGATTTGTGTCGAGCCAGTGGATTGCTCGCTGGTTGCGGCGCCAATCTGCTGGGCGAACTTGAAGACTTCGGAGACCACATCGGAGATTTTTCCGAGCGCCGAACTGAGCTCGCCACCGAGGTCCAGCCCTTCCTGCACCATGGCGGTACTCTTTTCCATATTCTCGACGGCCTCGCGCGCTTCCTTTTGAATGCCCTGGATCAGGTCGGAAATTTCCTTGGTGGACTGAGTGGATTTCTCAGCCAACTTGCGAACTTCCTCGGCAACGACGGCGAAACCAAGCCCGTGTTCGCCGGCGCGGGCCGCTTCAATGGCCGCGTTGAGCGCGAGGAGGTTGGTCTGCTCGGCAAGATCATCGATGACCTCAATGATCTTTCCAATTTCGTCCGCGCGATGGCCAAGGATGTCGATAATTTCGGCTGAAGTCCGAATCGCGGAACTCGTCCTTGTCAAACCTCGCGTGGCCTTCTCCATGGTTTGAATGCCGGTGTGCACTTCTTCGCGGCTGCGCTGGCTGATTTCGAGCAGTGTCCGGGCGGTGTCCGCAACGCGGTTGATCGAAGCGACCATTTCGTCGACGGAAGCGGAGGTCTCCGCGACGCTCGAAGACTGCATCTGCGTGCTCTTCACGACGTTTTGCACGTTGATGCTCATTTCGTGCATGGTGCTGGTGACTTCGTCGATGGCCGAAGCGGCGTCAACGCTGACCTTGGCGGACTCGCTGGAAGCCGCTGCCATCTGGCTGGCTCCATTGGCCACTTGCGATGCGCTGTCCCGCACCTTCCTGACCAGGTCCCTGAGACCGTGAAGCATCTGCAGTAAACCGTTGGCCAGGGTGTCTCGCGGCGAACGGGGTTGAACGGCGATGTTGAGTTGGCCGCTGGCGATGGAGGAAGATACGCTGGCCATCTCCTTCACGTGCTGCATCATGTTGCGATGGTGCTCGGCGAGAGCGCCAAACTCGTCGTCCCTGATAATTTCGATCTTCTGGTCCAGATCGCCGGTCTCCGCCACCCGCCGGGTTTTTTCCGTCAGTTGCGTCAGGGGCTCGGTGATCGAGAGCGACGTGCGATAGGCGATGAATACCCCTAACAGGGCAGCGAAGATCGTACCCATCGTAAGAAGAATGGCCGAGACCTTTGCCGCCAGATTCGCAGCCGCGTCCGACGTTTCCAGCTCCTTGCGGATCATGCGCTCGGATTCATCCAGTTCCCTAACTTCCACGGTTACCCAATTTCCCGGTGAACGCTGCAGGTAGGTAGCATGCAGGTCTGCCAGAGTGGCCTGACCCGCGTCCATCTGATGCCTCTTGTCAATGAGCGGCCTGGCGAACTCCTCGACCCAACTGCGTTCGGTCGTTTCGATGCTGGCGTAAGTCGATCGCAATTGGTCGAAGGCGGTCTTGCTCTGGGCGTCCCTCATCATTTCGCTCAGCTGGGCGATGCCCTTTAACTCGTTGGTCTCGTCGCGGCGGTCCCCACTCAGCAGGTAGTTGCGCAGGCTCAAACGGTTCTGCATCATCTGGAAGCGCATGGCCTCAATCATCTGAATTTCCTGGAGAGAGACCGCTGCCGTGCTCCGCGCGCTGTGTTCGCGGGCAATAGCCAGATAGCTCACCAGGATCAGCAACAGGAGGATGCCAAGGATGCTCCCAAAGCTGGTGTATAGCTTTCGTCCGATGCTCATGCGAGGGCGCCTCTCAAATTTCTCGCGGATTCTTCCCGAAGCTCGTTCATCCGCGTTACTGACTGGGCCCGAAGGGATTTTTCCATCCTCTTTATTGCACGGCTGGTACCACCCCTGATAATTTGCGGCTCAACGTGTTCTTGAGGTTCCAAGCATGGATAGATGCCCGAGGATGTGTGACTTACGCCTGATCGAGGTTAGGACGAATCACGAACGTTCCAGCACCACTGTCTCACGGGGAAGATCCTCTCGTCGTGGCGTCTCACATTGAGACAAACGGCTTGTATCTGAGCGCGGCATCATCTGCGAAACCATCCTGGCCCCCTTTCGCTTCACGGGGGCGGATGGATCTCCGTCAAGATGGAATTCAAAGATTGGACTGCGCCGGGAAGTTGCATTTCCAGGCCTCCGGATATATGTTGCCGTTCGCCAGCAGAGCCGGCCGAATATTCCAGGCGCGGAGGTGAAAGCCATGAAGCGAGGGATCGTGTTAGCGTTGTGCGCGACAGTTGGAATTGGTTTGGCGCTGATGATGCCGGAGGTCAAGGTGCATTCCTCGGATAAAGAACAGCGATTTCCACTGCTCAAAGTGGAGCAGCTCAACGATCAGCAGCGCCCGTTTGCGGATGAGATTCTGAAGGTCTCGAGCATCGGGATTTCCGGCCCGTACAATATGTTGCTGCGCAGCCCGGTCATGGGCCAGCGTATGTTTGCGATGCTTGATTACCTGCGCTTCAACACGTCCGTCCCTCGCCGTCTGAATGAGTTTGCGATCCTGATCCAGGCCCGGCTGTGGACTTCGCAGGTGGAGTGGACCGCTCACTATCCGTTGGCGCTCAAAGCAGGGTTGGCGCAAAGTGTCGCGGATGATCTCAAGGTTGGAAAGAGGCCCGCGTCCATGCAACCGGACGAGGCGGCCGTTTACGATCTGTGCATGGACCTCGCGACGAACCACGTAGTCAGCGACGCTACATTCAAAAAAGCGCGCGAGGTTTTCAGCGATCAGCAAATCGTCGATCTGATCACAGTGAGCGGCGTCTACATTACTCTCGCCATGTTGAGCAATACGGCCGAGGATGCGACTCCCGGCGGGAAGACTCCGCCGCTGCAGCCGCTACCAATACGCTGAATATTCAGTGTCGCGAGCTTCAGTGGCGCGGGCTTCAGCCTGCGGGTGTTCGGCCTTGCAATTCCAAAACCCGCAGGCTGAAGCCCGCGCCACTGATCCACGCTCCAACTACTTCAAGTCAGGTTGATTTGGCGTAGCCGTCATAACGGGCGAAGCCAGAATGTAGTTGTGATAGCTCTCCATCATCTGCCATAGCCCTGACTCGTTCGGCGCGAGCACGCGGCTGGACCAGTACGCTTTGTCGCCATACGTCGGCTGGACCGAGACCATCACGACCGCATCTCCGAAATCCCACGTGCGAATCCACAATGCCGGCGCCGCTCCGACCTTGGGAGCATCCAGATTGGACGCTTTGCGTTTGTTCATTCCGATGATGCGGTCGGCCTTGGAAGGCGACGCCCCGCCATACGTGCTTACCACGCGCTGATCAAAATTATCGGCGACATGTACTTCCCAATTTGCCTGGCTGGATTCCTGGGTTTGCCATTCGTCGAGCGAAGCCTTTTCTCCCGCCGAAAGCGGTTTGTAGGGCACCGCCTTGCAGGGATTATTGCAAGGGATTTCATAAGTCGGCTCAACGGTTTTGAAATCCCGTTTGGGCATCGACGCAATTTCGGTTGTGTGCAGGAGTTTCCAACCGGTCGGGCGCTTCACCCAGAATCTTGCCGAATATTTATTGTCCTGATTCCATTGGATCCACACAACGCTCTTGCCGTATTTGTGCTCGATGATCTTGACGTCGTCTCCCGCCGTAATCAGAGGCTTCAAGCCGGCGCGCAAGGCGTCTTCCTTGGCCCACATAATTCCTTCGGAGTCGATCCAGCTGAAATCCGGGTCGAGCCATTTGTTCGCAGCAACTTTATCGCCTTTCGCAAGCGCTACCGCTACGGCTTTGTCCGCGGTCACAACGGGATCATCGGCGGCGGTGGCCGGCACGCTGGCCAGCGTGGCCATCAGACCAACGCAGGCTATTCCGCTAGCGACTAAATTCCTGAATGAATAATTCATGCTTCCTCCTTGGTTCGAATAATCCGTGCATTCTATTACAACCGCACATGCCGGTGACGATTTGTTGTACCCCGCCTCTTCAGAGGTGGCGATTTCTGCCGCGGAGAGATAAGAACCCCCGGGTCTGAAGACCCGGGCATACAGCGACCTCGCCGCTCCCGTGTGTTCGAACGCCACTCGGGCATTGATAGACGTTCCAACTTTCAAGGCAGTTTCGTCAGCCAGGCTGCCTAGCTGTCAGCCGAAAGGTTATCCGGGCCGCGAGTCGGGACGTCCCAGCCTCCAGGCGGTGTTACACGCTCGACCTCGGCAGGACCCCACGTATTGGGCGCGTAGGGGTAGACCGGCGTCCCTTTTTTCAACACGGGATCGACAATGCGCCACGCTTCTTCCACGTAGTCTTCTCGTGCGAACAGCGAATTGTCGCCGGCCATCGCCGCGCTGAGCAGGCGTTCGTAGGCATCCATATCGCCCGCACCCGCAGAACTCGTGGCCACCATTTCGCCGGCCTGGAGTCCCATTCCTTCGCGCGGGGCCAGCGACATCAGCCCCATGGCGATGACCACGTCGGGACTGAGGCGGAGCCGAAGATGGTTCTCCGTCAAAATACTGTCGGGTATAAGCGTGGGAGGCTTCCGAAACTTAGCGAGTATTTCGGTGCAGGTCACTGGCAGACACTTTCCGGCGCGAATGTAAAAGGGAACGCCCTTCCAGCGCCAGGAGTTGACCTCCAATTGCAAGGCGGCGAAAGTTTCCGTTTGTGAATCCTTGGCGACTCCATTTTCATCCCGGTAACCCTGGAATTGGCCGCGCAGCAGGTTTTTTTCTTCAATCGGCGGAATCGCTTTCAGCACCTTCACTTTTTCGTCGCGCAGGGACTCGCCGTCGGACCGGACCGGAGGCTCCATCGCCAGGTTGGATAGCACCTGAAACAGGTGGTTCTGCACGACGTCGCGGATCGCTCCGGTCACATCGTAAAAAGGGCCGCGGCCCTGGATTCCGAAATCCTCCGCCAGGGTGATCTGCACGCTTTCGATATAGTTGCGATTCCAGAACGCTTCCGAGAACGCGTTCGCGAAGCGAAACACCAGCATGTTGTCCACCGGCCGCTTTCCCAGGAAATGATCGATGCGGAAAATACAGCATTCGTCAAAAATGGAGAGAAGAATTTTGTTCAGCTCCACGGCCGAGGCCAGATCGTGCCCGAAGGGTTTTTCGACAATGACCCGCGCATCGCCGGCGCCGTGCGATTTGGCGATATTTTCGACCACGGTTTCAAACAGTGCCGGCGGAATGGCCAGGTAATACGAAGGCCGATGCGCCTCTTTCAGCTGCCCGCGCAAGGCCTCGAACGTCGCCGGATCCTGGTAATCGCCGTCCACGTAACGCATCAATCCGCTTAACTTTTCAAAAGCCGCGGGATCGATCCCGCAGTGTTTTTCCAGGCTGTCCTTGGCTCGCGCGCGAAGCTGATCCAGATTCCATCCCGCCTTGGCCACGCCCACCACGGGCACGTTCAGATTCCCACGCTTCACCATCGCCTGAAGCGCGGGGAAGATCTTCTTGTAGGCCAGGTCGCCGGTGGCTCCAAAGAAGACCAGCGCGTCGGATTTCTGATTACTCATTAGTTATCTCCTCGACCGGATCAGCGGCGGGTATCGAATCGCGAAGTGTTTCTCGACCCTGTTCACCTTGCCCTCGCCCGCAGCCTTCACATCAAGACGCTCGCCGAGCGAAGATTTCGTGGACCCAATCCCCCGAATCAGCCGGCGCCAGGATTCTTTTGCCGCCGGCCATTTCTCCCGAGCATCATACCATTCCCATTTCACCTTCGAGTCTCCAGCTCCCGCTCTAGAATCCACATAGCACGGCCTTTCCCCCCGGGACGGCCGACGCAAGCGAACCTGCCGGGAAGCGCCCAGGATAGTGGTACAATTGCGACTCCGAGTTATCCAATGACAGACGCAGCAGCCCCCGTCGAAGCAGTTCTCGAGCTCATTTCGCCCGAAAAGACTCGCCGCTCGGTGTCCCTCACCGAGTCGCCGTTTTTGATTGGCCGGGGCGAAGTGGGAAACCAGCTCGCGATTCCCGACCGCCGCATCTCTCGCAACTGCGCGGCGATTCTCTGCGACGCCGACAAGTACGTTCTGGAGGATCGCGGCAACCAGCTCGGCGTTTTTGTGAACGGGGAGCGAATTTCCAAACGGACTTTGCAAGAAGGCGATATAGTCACATTCGGTCTCGAGAATTCCTACCAGATCGTATTCCATCCCAGCGCCAAGGACACCACGGTTGAGAACCTCCTCACCCGCATGGGGCGGATTTCCACCAGCGAAACTTCTCCCATCGGCCTGGGCAAGCTCAATCTGCTTCTTGAAGCGACCATGCTGCTGCATTCGCAGCTTCCGCTGGACTCCGTGCTGGAGGCCATGCTGGATCGCGCCATCACTGTCACCGATGCCGAACGCGGCCTCTTGCTCGAAGCCGGCCCTTCCGGAGCGCTTCATCATCGCCTGGCCCGCCGAGCCGGAGGCGTAAGCATGCCGACGAGCGGCTTCGCTCCCACTCAGACTGCGTTGCGAATGGCGGTCGAAAGCCAAACCGGCGTCATCACGGGAGACCTTCAGCAGGCCGATCTCGCGCTGCAGGGCGCGCAAAGCATCATTGCCCAACGGCTTCGCTCCGTGGTGGCCATTCCTCTCTACGCCATGCCGCTTTCGAATACCGCGGAATCAATGATAAACATCCAGCGCGGGCAATTTCTGGGCATTCTTTATCTGGATTCGCGCCGTACCGCTGCTTTTTCCAAACTCGACCGCCAGATCCTCGACGCTCTGGCCGTAGAAGCCGCCAGCATCATGGATAATGCGCGTCTGGTGGACCGCGAGCGGCAACGCCAGCGCCTCGAGCAGGAACTGAGTATCGCCCGGGAAATTCAACAAGCCCTCCTGCCTCGCGGCTTCCGCGATTTTCCTCACCTGGCCATCTCTGCTGTCAATACTCCCTGTCACGCTGTTGGCGGCGATTATTTTGATGTGTTCCCCATGACGGATGACCGAACCGCCTTTGTCATTGCCGACGTTGCCGGGAAAGGGATTGGCGCCGCGTTGCTCACTACCATGCTCCAGGGCGCTCTTACCGGCATGACCCTGGGCACCGATCCCGCACGCGTCTTCCGCCACATCAATGACTTCCTTTGTCAGCATGCCGAGGTTGGCCGGTACGCCACTATGTTTTTCGGGACACTCGACCGCCAGGGAAATCTCGACTATCTCAACGCCGGTCATCCTTCGCCGATACTTCTTCGTCGAGGGGAGGTCTCTGAAATTTTCACGGAGGGCTCTTATCCGGTCGGACTGATCCCTGACGCCCAGTACTCCGCGGTTCGCGTGACTCTGGAGCCTAACGACACGCTGGTCCTCTTCAGCGACGGCGTAACGGAAGCCGCGGATCCCGATGATCAGCTGTTTGGCGTTCCTCGTTTGTGCGAAGCTCTCGCCGGCCAGCACGACGCGCCGCTCGATCAACTGCAGAAGAGAGTTGTCGAATCCGTCGACAATTTCTCGCGCGGCGCGAGCCAGGCTGACGACATCACCCTTCTCTTCATTCGTTACCGCGCCGCATCCCAAACCGCCGAAACCGCCGCCTGAGTGGATTTTCGTCCGGATTTTTCAGAATGGATTTGAAGTATGCAGGCACGCCGCGCAAAACCCATGGTGGGCGGAATATCGTGGCGCCGGCGTCTCGCCGGCGGTTTCGCAACGTGTGGGAATCATAAAAAACGCCGGCGAGACGCCGGCGCTACGATAAGCGTGCGTCCTTTGACGGCTTGGCGAGAAAGTTTTGTTAGCCCTTGCTGAAGCCAGGGGCGGGACGCAGCTCCGGGCGCGGCGCAGGTTTGGGCTCGGCGCCGGGGAGAGGCTGCGGCGGCGAAGGCGGCGCGGGGCGCACTTTCTCCGGGAGCGGCTTGTTATCCATGAGCAGTTTCAATTCGGTTGCGTCCAGGACTTCGCGGTCGAGCAGCGCCAGGGCGATCCGCTCGAGCGTGTCGCGGTTGTTCTCGAGAATTCCGCGAGCGTTGTTATACGCCGTGGTCACGATGCGATGAACTTCCTGGTCAATGCGAATCGCGGTGTCTTCCGAGTAGTCCCGGTGCTGGGCAATTTCGCGGCCCAGGAAAATCGCTTCTTCCTTCTTGCCGTAGGCCAGCGGCCCGAGCGAACTCATGCCCCAGTCGCAAACCATTTTGCGCGAGATATCCGTGGCGCGTTCGATATCATTGCCCGCACCGGTCGTGATGTGGCCCAGGAAAATTTCTTCGGCGCAGCGGCCACCCATCAGCACGGTAAGCGTTCCTTCAAGATAGGTTTTCGTATACGTGTGCTTGTCGTCGATGGGGAGTTGCATGGTCAGGCCCAGTGCCATTCCGCGAGGAATGATCGTGACCTTGTGCAGTGGATCTGTGCCGGGGGTGATCGCGGCGACCAGAGCGTGCCCCGCCTCGTGATACGCCGTGTTGCGCTTCTCTTCCTCGGACAAAATCATGGATTTGCGCTCGACGCCCATCAGGACTTTGTCCTTGGACATCTCGAAGTCCGCCATCATGACCAGCTTGCGCCCCTGCCGCGCCGCCCACAACGCTGCCTCGTTTACGAGGTTGGCGAGATCCGCGCCTGAGAATCCCGGCGTGCCGCGGGCAATTACGGACAGCTCCACGTCATCGCTCAGCGGAACTTTGCGCGTGTGCACGCGGAGAATTTCCTCGCGCCCCTTGACGTCCGGTCGCGCGACGACCACGCGGCGGTCAAAGCGGCCGGGCCGCAGCAGCGCGGGATCGAGCACGTCGGGGCGATTGGTCGCGGCGATCAGAATCACGCCTTCGTTGGACTCGAAGCCGTCCATTTCCACCAGCAGGGCGTTGAGCGTTTGCTCGCGTTCGTCGTGGCCGCCGCCGAGGCCGGCACCGCGGTGGCGGCCCACCGCGTCAATTTCATCGATGAAGATGATGCAGGGCGCGTTCTTCTTGCCTTGCTCAAAAAGGTCGCGCACGCGGCTGGCGCCGACGCCCACAAACATTTCAACGAAGTCCGAGCCGGAAATCGAAAAGAAGGGAACATTGGCCTCGCCGGCAATGGCCCGGGCCAGCAGGGTTTTTCCCGTTCCCGGAGGGCCGACGAGCAATACGCCTTTGGGGATGCGCCCGCCGAGTTTCTGGAATTTCTGCGGGTCTTTCAAAAATTCGATAATTTCCTGGAGCTCTTCCTTGGCTTCATCCGTTCCGGCCACGTCCTTGAAAGTGGCTTTTTTCTGCTGCGCCGTCAGCAGGCGCGCGCGGGATTTGCCGAAGCTCAGGGCCTTGTTTCCGCCCGCCTGCATCTGCCGCATCATGAAGATCCAGAAGGCCACAAGCAAAAAAAGCGGGGCCGCGTTCAGCAGAAACGTAACCCAGTCCGCGCGGTTCACTTCCTTGACGTTTATCAGGACCTGCTTGTCGCGCAGCGTCTTGGCCAGATCGGGCGCCGATTCCTTGAAAATCGTGGTCCGGAATTTCTTGGAAGGTTCGCGCCACTCGCCTTCGATTTCGTAGCTGGTTGGCGAGAGATATAGAGTTACTTCTTTAACATTGCCGCGGTCCACCTGCGCCATGAACTCGCTGTAGCTGGGTTCTTCCTCGCGGGCCGACTGGCCGCTCTTGGATACCAGCGTCCACAAAAGCACCGCCAGCATCACGATGAACAACCAGAACATGATGGTCTTTAATGTCGAACTCGGGTTCACGGCTTTACCTCACCTGCCGGATCTTCCGGCCCACGGCATCCTGCAATCCCCCGCCCTTCAAGATACCACTGCTGGGACTTCGACGGCCATGCCTCAACGAATCTCATACCCCTGCAACCATTAGATGCATTTGCGGGGCCAAAGTAATCCCGTCATCTTCAAAGTTCTTCCTCGCCAATCAACAGGCCCGTTTGGGTCCCCGGCTGCGCCGCAAGTTCCTCCGCGACCGGATACCCGTAGGCCCAAATCACTTTTCCCTCACTGGTCAAAACAGGCCAGCTCCCCCGGGCGCTCCTAGGGATACGAGACGCCAGGAGCAACTGCTTTAGTTTCCGAACGCGCCGGCTCCCCTGAGGCCGGTAGGAGTCACCGGGGCGCCAATTACGAAGGACTAGAGGCCATTGGACACGGTCGAAATCAAGGGCACCCCCGCCCACTACAGTGTCGCTCTGGCCCGGAGGCCAGTCAACCTTTTTCAAATTGAACCGCCGGTGAATTTCCGTAACTACAATGGACGCGGATTGCAGGCGCCCTGGCTGCAAAACCGTGTAAGCAAATTGACAATTTTGCCGCTTTTTTCCGGCGTCTGGCGTGGCTTCCCGCGCGGCGGAAACATTCGTAAAACAAAGCCGGTCAAAAATTCGTTCGACACAGACCCCGGGGAGATCAATCCTGGCGCTGCTTTGAGATTGAATGGCCAGATCGAGGACGGAGTCCACATGGCGCGAAGTCAATTGCTGGCGGCTGCCTCGAAGTTCAGCAAAGATGCGCCGGACCAGCCTGCGAGTGAGCGCCAAAGTCGGGGCCGAAAGCGATGAATGGTTGTTCCTCGCGCCGCTGTCCTCGGAAATCAGCTGGGGCAAAGGTGACAACAGGTCCGCGATACTCAGAGAAATGGTGGACCCGGATTCACGGATAGCCACAGCTTGGAATCGCTCGTCTTCCAGCCTTCTCCAGAAAGTTTCGTCTTCGCGCGCGTGCTTCGCCAGGCGCGATAAGCGCGTCACCGCGGAGGGATCGAAATCGCGGAGGAGCAGGGGTATCAGCTGGTGGCGAATCCGCGCGCGCATGCGGGAGGTATCTTGATTGGAGGCATCTTCACGCCAGGGTTGCTTCAGTTCGGAAAGGAACTCGCGCAACTCGTCCCGCCCCACTTCAAGCAACGGGCGAATGATGAGGCCGGCGGCCGGATAGATTCCAGCGAGTCCCGTCAGGCCCGTGCCGCGCAGCAAGTGCGATAGAACGGTTTCAGCCTGGTCATTTGCGGTGTGGGCTACTGCGACGCGATTCAGGTCGCGCGCTGTGGCCGCAGAAGTGAAAAATCGATAGCGAATTCGACGCGCCGCGTCTTCCACGTTCCAGCCGTAAAGGCGGGCTTCCCCTGCCACATCGGCGCGGCCGGATTCAAATTCCAAATCGAAGTGCTTCGCCAGCGCTTTCACAAAGCGTTCATCTTCATCTGCTTCCGTTCCCCGAAGCTGATGGTGGAAATGCAAGACGAGGACCGCGATCCCCAGTCGCGTCCGCAACTCGGCTAAAATCCGCAGCATGGCCACCGAATCCGCGCCGCCAGAAACACCCAGCCCGATCCGGTCACCTGGGCGCACCATGGCGTACCGGCTGAGCGTGCCGAGGACCTGTCTATAGAAGTCTTTTTTCATTATAAAGAAACCGTTGCGGCGAATTTCTTCGCCGAGTGCTGGCCCTAAATGAAGTCCCCCATAAGCAATAATGTTAACAACGAACGCGGCAAATTTACAATCGGCAGACGGAAAGGTTACCGGAGAGCGGGTGAGAAGGATCCCGGCGCAGTGGGGCTTGATCGATTAGCTCTCCTGCCCCGTCATTTTCATTCGGCTGTAGACAATCCGGCGATCCAAATCCGCGGCGGCGAAGTAGGCACATCCACCGCGTTCCTTCTCGATCCAAACCGCGGCAGAAGGCATCCACCATTTCAGCAAGCTGCGTGTCAGGCCAAGCAAGCCGAAATACAAGGCGACCGCTCGAATTTTATAGCCGTCCGCGGCGAGGCGTGGACATACAGCCATCAGTTGTTGCAGACGCCGGAATTCATTGCCCGCCACCGGCTTCGCCGTGAAGCCGCAGATTTCGCAGGCCCGCTCGGACAGTTCATGGCCCTGGGATTCAAGAATCAGGGCATGGGTGTAAGAGACAAAGAATTGAAGCAATGTCAGAAATAACAGCGCGAGGATCAATCCGGGTATCATTTTTCAGATCCCACCGCCGTCTCCGTGGCCATTCCTGTGTCGCCAGAATCTTTCCGGAAAGCATAGCCCAAAGAAATAGGGAGCCCCACCACCATCAAAAGGCAAACGTAATGCCAAAGGTTTCTATCGGGATAGTAGCTGGCTAAAGCAAAGCTCAGCGCAAACGCGCTGAAATGGCTCCCTAGCAGAGCTACTGCCGGCCGGAGTGGCAGCTCTATTCGCATCGTACTATCAATAAGGCTAGAGTCCAGTTCCGGCGGGGTCAACGGTACAATGGTCCTACCCGCAAGTGAAACATAAGTTGTTCTATTTCAATGATATAATAGAAATTCGTGAGAAAGCATCCTGGAAAGCTAGCGAGTCGTCCCGAATTGGGACGGGTCGGACAAGCACCATTGGATCCCGTCACCCTTTCCCCGCTTGACAGTGCTTGGAATGCATCCGTAACATGGAGCGCTTTATTTTGCCGGCGTAGCTCAGGGGTAGAGCGAGGGTCTCATAATCCCTAGGTCGTGAGTTCGAGTCTCACCGCCGGCACCACACGTTGCTCAAATTCATATCGCCTATTTCAAGTTTTAGAGGGAGCAGACCTTGGCAAAAATTACCGGCGGCCGATTCATCGCGGAATTTCTGAATGCCCAGGGCGTGACCGCTTTCTTTTTCGTTCCCACCATGCTCAGCCGCGCCCTCGCCGAAATGGACAACATGCCCATCAAGCGTGTCTTGACGCATGGCGAGAAGGCGGCCGCCTACATGGCCGATGGCTACGCGCGCGCTTCCGGGCGTCCCGGCATCTGCGCGGCCCAGGCCGTGGGCGCGGCGAATCTGGCGGCGGGCCTGCGCGACGCGTACATGGGGCACAGCCCGGTGATCGCTCTCACCGGCGGACGCTGGGGCCACCAGAAACACAAAATCAATTACCAGGAAATGGATGATTTCCCGATCTTCACTCAGGTCACGAAAGCGAATTTTCAAGTGGATAGCGTGGGCCGCCTGCCTGACCTTTTGCGGCAGGCCTTTCGCGAGGCTACGTCCGGCACGCCCGCGCCTGTCAATCTCCTCTTCGCGGGAAAAGAAGGCGACATTGAACACGATGTGGCCGACTTGAAAATGATCGCGGAAGAAAACTTTACGCAGGTCCCAGCTTACCGTCCCGCGCCGGAGGCGCCGCGTGTGGCCGAGGCCGCGCGAATTCTGAAGAAAGCGAAGCGTCCCGTGATTGTTGTGGGC
This sequence comes from Candidatus Acidiferrum sp., assembly GCA_035483715.1. Taxonomy (GTDB): domain Bacteria; phylum Acidobacteriota; class Terriglobia; order Acidiferrales; family UBA7541; genus Palsa-360. The sequence goes on along the minus strand of DATHPN010000086.1, from coordinate 53,637 downwards.
GGCGGCGCGCGATTGTCCGGAGCCGGGCCGGAAGTTTTGAAGCTTGCGAAATCGCTTTCGATTCCCTTGGCGACCTCGCTGAACGCCATGTCCCTCATCCCGGAGAGCAATCCGCTTTACATCGGCGTGCCCGGAACCTACTCGCGCTCCTGCACCAATAAAATTTTGATGCGCGCCGATCTGGTTCTCTACATCGGAAGCCAGACGGCCGGACAAGTCACGCATTTCTGGAAAATTCCACCGGCCGGAACTCCGGTCATTCAAATTGGAATCGATGCGAGCGATTTGGGCCGGAATTATCCGAACGCGGTCTCGCTGCTCGGCGATGCGAAAGTGGTGCTCAAAGCATTGAATGAGGCGGTTGGCGGCGCCGGGAAGGCTTCGCGCAACGCCAGGTGGGTCGAAGAAACGAGCGCGGCGGTGAAAGAATGGCGCGCGGAAGTTAAACCTCTTCGCGATTCCGCCGCCGAGCCGATGCGCCCGGAACGGATCATGAAGGAACTCGGAGACTGGCTGCCGCGCGACACGATCGTCGTCTGCGACACGGGCCATGCGGGCATGTGGTCCGCGCAGCAACTCTGGGTCACGAAGCCGTGGGATTTTATTCGCGCCGCCGGATCGCTGGGCTGGGCTTTTCCCGCGTCCCTGGGCGCGAAAGTAGCGATGCCCAAAAAACCGGTGGTCTGCTTCACGGGCGACGGCGGCTTCTGGTATCACCTGCAGGAACTGGAAACCGCGGTGCGCTGCGGAATTCCCACCGTGACGGTCGTCAACAACAACAATTCTCTGAATCAGGAAACCACAATATTCCGCCACGCCTACGGAGGAAAACCGTCAAAGAAGCAGGGCGAGATGTGGCATTTCTCGAAAATCAACTTTGCAACGATCGCGGAAAGCATGGGCGCGCTGGGAATTCGCGTCACGAAACCCGGCGAGTTGCGCTCCGCTCTGGACCGCGCTATCTCGAGCAGCCGCCCGGCAGTGGTCGAAGTTATGAGCGACATCGAAGCGCTGGCGCCCAACGCGTGGGAAGGGTAGCTTGCATGCGAGCGTCGCCACCTTGGTTTAGACAGTTACGACGGGAGTAATGGACGCCGAGAATTGTGAGGCGCGTTGTTTGGACAGGCGGGCTCGGCCTAGGCGACTTCCTTCTTGGCAGAAAAGGAGGAGGGTGGTTGGGTGCGCTCATAGGGGTTACATGGGCCGGGAGCATCGGATTCGGATCAATCCTCAATCAAAAGATCGCCACGAAACTACTTGTGGTTTACTGGACAATAACTCTGGCCCTCGTTGGCGCATTTCTTGGCCTCTTCATTGGCGCTGGACTGCAGCCTGACGACTCCGCCTTCGTGGAAGTTATCCACGGTATCGTTGACTTAATCGGTGGAGCAATGCTCGGTACCCTGGTCGGAACTAAACAATTGGGAAGAATGCGTCGGCAATCACACGGTGGGAGGTAAACGAACTAGAAACGCCTAATCGCTGGCGGGGAACCCGCCCTTTCGCATCTTTTCCATCCACGTGAACGCAAAGTTTGCTAATTCCACTCCGGCAATTCAACGGCTGGAGGCCAAGTTGCGATCCTCGGCGGCGCCTTGCTCGAGATGGGTCAGCTCGTCACAAAGGACGATTTTGCCTTCGCCTATCACGAACAGGGCGAATACGCGGACGACGACTCTGCCGCCCGAGACCTTCTCGGCTTCGGCGCGGTGGATGCTGACGACACTCGCGCCCTCGGCGATGGCGCGCTCGAATGTGATCTTGACATTCTTGAGCGTGCGCTTGAGTTCGCGCACGTGTGCGACGAATCCCGCAAAATCGAGCGTGCGTCCATCGGTTTTCTGCACGTAGCGGGGACTGAAATAGCGGGTGATCGCGCTTTCATCGAATGCGTCGGACGCGAACACGTCTTGGAATGCCTGCTCGACCAGAGATTTGTTGAACTCTTCCTGGCGAGTCGGCTGCACTCCCGCGCTTTCCTCTTGATGAACGCTCACGGGGAGATGATATCACTCCGCCTCCACCGATTGATGGTTTGGATTTTCCGGATATCCGATGTCAATCTTCCTCAGATCCACGCGATTTTGACTGTGCCTTGAGAAAAATCTCGATTCGATTTGTCGTCCACACCGCGACACCGGTGCCGAAGAAATCGGCATCTTCGGTCCACACGGGACACGCCAGTCCGAGCGCCGCAGCGAGTATTGGCCAATCGCCTTCGTCTCGGCCGCGCAATCGCTGGCGGGCTTCGCTTTCAAAAACAGCATAGAGTTCGGGCGCCACCGGCTCGATCAAGCTTCGCAAGTATTCGAGCGAGGCTGAAATGTCGGCGTGGGGAAGGCCCCGCTTTTTCAAGAGTGGAGGCAAATATTTCTCGGCATCATCAAAGGCAACGTCAGGTGCAAAGAAGCGAACGCTTTGGCTCCCGTAGGTGTCGATGAGTTGCCGAACTCGGCGTCCCAGAACGGCGCGGATTGGAATGTTCGCGTCGAGGACGATCATTTCATCGGGCTCCGCTCTTCCCGCGCCTGCGCAATGCCTTGAACTCGGACACGAGTTCTTCCTCATCCGCATCCGCGAGCGCCTTGGCGAGGCGGTCCGCTGCCGCCTTCAGTTCGGAAATATCAGCTGTCTTAGGACGCTTTCGACGTGTCGGAATGTAGACGCCGAGCGTTTCGCCGTGACGAGTGACAGCAACTGGAGTGTCGGATTCCAGGAAACTGGCGATGCGTTCGCGGAACTCGCGCACCCCGACTTTGATGGTGGTCATAGCCTGATTCCTCTGTATTAGTGTACGCATTTATGTACACATCTGCAAGGGCGACAGGATTCCTCCCTGGAATCAGAAACCGATTGCCAAGCCGGGTGGCAACGAAGGCGCTGGGGTATACTTCCAAGTCGAAAAGGGCAGAGTCGATCGTAAGAAATTGTTTTCCATGGAGAATAGGCTGCGGTAGAAGCAATTTATTTTGTCATTCCAAAGTCGCTTCTGCGACTGAGGAATCTCTCTTCGCCGTAATCGCGCGAACAGAGAGATTCCTCGGCGTGCAGCGCGCCTCGGAATGACAAAAAGTTGAGTTTTTCCGAAAGCCGAGAAAAGTGTCGGAGAACTACGACGTCATTGTCGTGGGTGGCGGGAACGCTGCGCTGTGCGCGGCGCTTGCCGCGCGTGAAGCAGGGCGCCGCGTACTGGTGCTGGAGCGCTCGCCGGAGCATGCGCGCGGGGGAAACACGCGGCACACGCGCAATATCCGCTGCTCGCACGCCGCCGGCGACCAATTTTTTTCCGGGCCATATTCCGAAGAGGAACATTTGCAGGATCTGATTGGCGTGACGGGCGGTCCCGCGAATCTTGAAATTGCGAAGCTGGCGATCCGCGAATCGACCTCGCTCCCCGGATGGATGAGCGCGCGCGGAGTGCACTGGCAACAGCCGCTGGCGGGCACGCTTCATTTGGGGCGGACGAATCGCTGGTTTCTCGGAGGCGGCAAGGCGCTGCTGAATACGTACTACCAGACGGCGGCCCGCATTGGAATTGACGTGCGCTACAACGCGCTGGTGGAAGATCTGGTCATCGAGAACAATCGCTTCGACGCGGTGCGGCTCAAGAACGAAAATGGGGGAGAGTTGATCCGCGCGCGCGCCGTGGTCGTCGCCGCCGGCGGCTACGAAGCGAATATCGAATGGCTCAAGCGGCACTGGGGCGATGCGGCCGACAATTTTATTATTCGCGGGACGCCGTACAATGACGGCACGCTGCTCGCCGCGCTGATGAAACACGGCGCAAAGTCGATCGGCGATCCGAAAGGCTTTCACGCGATCGCTGTCGATGCGCGCGCGCCAAAATTTGACGGCGGGATCGTGACGCGCCTCGACGTTGTCCCTTTCGGAATTGTTGTGAACCGGGACGCGCGGCGATTTTACGACGAGGGCGAAGAAATCTGGCCCAAGCGGTACGCGATCTGGGGGACGCTGATTGCGGGCCAACCGGGCCAGATTGCTTACGGCATTGTGGATGCAAAATCGATTGACCGGTTTCTCCCGCCCATGTTCAAGCCATATCAGGCCAATACACTCGAAGATCTGGCTGTGCAGCTTGGCCTCGCTCCCCGCACTTTTGTGGACACCGTCACCGAATACAATCGCGCGACGGCGGGAAATTCGGAGCTGCGCATGGATCGCCTGGACGGCAACAGCACCCGCGGCCTCGCGCCGCCGAAAAGCAACTGGGCGCTTCCGATCGATCGCCCTCCGTTTTATGGCCTGCCGCTGCGGCCGGGGATCACGTTTACCTACATGGGAATCACGGTCGACGAATGCGCCCGCGTCATCGATCAAAATGGAAAACCATTTCATAATGTTTTCGCGGCGGGAGAAATCATGTCCGGAAATATTCTTACCAAGGGTTATCTCGGAGGATTCGGCCTGACAATTGGCTCCGTGTTCGGCAGGCTCGCGGGCAGGGAGGCGGCGGCCAATGCCAGGGCTTGACGTCATTCAGGAAGCCGGCCGCCAGCTGGTCATCTGTAACGCGTGCCGTTACTGCGAGGGGTACTGCCCCGTTTTCCACGCCATCGAGACGCGCCGCGATTTCCAGCAGGGTGACGTCTTTTATCTTTCCAATCTTTGCCACGACTGCCGCGCCTGCTACTACGCGTGCATGTTCACCCCGCCGCACGAATTCGCAATCAACATTCCGCAAATACTGGCCGAGTCGCGTATCGAGACCTACCGCCGCTGGAGCTGGCCTGCCTTCCTCGGGCGCGCATTCAAAAATCGCAGCGTGACTGTTTTTCTGGCCTCAGGCATGGCTGCGCTTGTTGCTATTCTCGCGCTGCTTTTCATCCCATCGGAAAATTTGTTCGCGGCGCATCTTGGCTCCGGCGCTTTCTACGAAGTGGTCCCGTATCTGGCGATGGTAGCGGGCGCGCTGATTCTTTTTTTCTATGGAATCGCCGTGTGGCTGCGCGGCGGCGCGCGTTTCTGGTCGGATACCAGCGGTGCATTGAAAGAACGCGGCGATTGGAAATCGCTAGCCGCAGCTGCGGGAGCGGCGCTCGGATTGCGATATCTAAAGGGCGGCGGGCCCGGATGCTACTATCCGGACGGCCGGCCATCCTCAGTTCGACGGGTCTATCACATGCTCACATTCTGGGGATTCGCCGGCGACTTCGTTTCCACGGCGCTGGCATTCGTCTACCAGGATATTTTTCACATCCTTCCGCCTTACTCGCTCACCAGCGCGCCGGTAATTTTTGGCGGCGTTGGCGGCGTGGCTCTCATCCTTGGAACGAGCGGCTTGATCTACTACAAATTGCAAAGCGATCGCCAGCCCGTGGCGCCAGCCGCTTCCGGCATGGACTATGTGTTTCTGGTGACGCTCGGCCTAACGGCGCTGACGGGCATGCTGACGCTCCTCCTGCGCAGCACCGCGGCGATGGGCAGCATTTTAGTGCTGCACCTGGCGTGCATTGCGGCGCTGTTCATCTCCGCTCCCTATGGAAAATTTGTACACGCCGTCTATCGAACACTCGCCGTAATTCGTTACGAGATGGAACAAATCCAGCCGCACGGAACAGCCGGGCACTGAGCCGGATTTCACACGGCCGGACGCACGCGGGTGAAGTGGCACAGGCTTCTCAGACTGCGGAAAAAACCCCGCCGGAATTTTGCATTCCGAGCGAAGCGAGGAATCTCCCTTTCTTTTCATGGGGCCAAATCGAAGAGAGATTCCTCGCTTCGCTCGGAATGACAAAATAAAATACCTTTTCCGCAACCTGTTCAGCCTGTGTGGTTTTGTGGCCGAAGGTCAACTTCCACAGGCTGAAGCGTGTGCCACTCGAACGCGCTCCAACGACGGTTAGAGAGAAAGTAAGGCACGCGCGAGCGAGATTCGTGTAATTCTGATGAAAAATGCGGGCGAGATTCTCGTTCCAAAACTCTAGCTTCTAACCTCCAACCACTAGAACTGGTGGGCCTGGGTAGACTTGAACTACCGACCTCGCCCTTATCAGGGGCGCGCTCTAGCCACCTGAGCTACAGGCCCGACGCGGACAACTGCAATTGAAGTTGTCACCCATCATAGCGGGCCAGCAACGAAAGGGTCAAGTTAAAGAGACCCGTTCCAGACATGACACGCTTGCAAAAACCGCAAGAATGCAGCACCCCGAAATCCCACATCGGTCCAAAAGGTCGCCCCTAACTTGTGGCCAATTCAAAGGGTGATCCCCCCGCTTATTCTTCCGTGAAATCGCCCCAGCGAGAATCGAACCTCACTTGCCGGCAACCCATTGCCAGAGAAATCTGCGATTGACGCCACGGGGAGGCTGGCATACGATGTGCGCAAAGTTAAAGTTAAAAATGGAAATCATAGATTAACCGCGTTCGCGGATCTCGGCCCGAAACCCTGAATTCGTTACGAAGAAGTGATCTCCGGAACAAGGAGAGAATCCCAAATGCGAATTCGTTTATTTGGTTTGATCCTCGTTGCTTTCGCGCTGCTCTTAATCTCATCCACCACGCAAGCTCAATCTTCGCAGAAGCCGGTGCCCGCAACGGCAACAGCCATACCAGACCTGTCTGGAAATTGGCAACCACACCGCCCGGTACCCGTCACGCCTGAGACCGCGCTGTGCGGGATACGCACGGTTTGCGACGAACTCCGCGGAGTTAAAAGCGCGCCAATGGGAGAGAAGCTTGAGGAGCCCGAGATGCAGCCTTGGGCAGAGGAGAAATACAAGGCAGTCAAGGAAGGAAAGGTCCGTGACCCCTACTTCACCGGGTGTTCGCCGCAAAGTCCGACCGACCTGATGCTGGACAACAGGCGAATTTTCGAGCTCCGTCAGTTCCCGGACGTGGTGCTCCTCCTGTTCGATGAGGATCACTTGGTGCGGCGAATTTATACGGATGGGCGAGGACATCCCGACGGCTACGCGAGCACATGGATGGGGCACTCCATTGGGAGGTATGAGGGAGACACTCTCGTCGTGGACACCATCGGTTTTAATGACAAGAACTGGATCGACCGGCAGGGTCATCCGCACAGCGATGCTCTGCACCTCGTGGAGCGCATCCGACGCTTGAACCAGAATTCGTTAGAGTACGAAGCCACGATCAATGATCCGAAAGCTTACAAAAAGCCCTGGACTAGAAAAATGGTTCAGGATTTGCTTCCGCCCGGGTTCGAGCTCTTGGAAGGAGACATGTGCGACGAGCTTTTGCAGATGGGGGCTCACTACTCCACGAAGTCCGATAAATAAACGTGCTTCTCCCTTTTTTTGCTGTAACCGGGTCATTTCCGAGGGCAAGTGGCTTGTCTGCTGATTGTGAGGACAGGACCCAATCGGCTGCAGGTTCGGAGGAGGGAAAATGAAAAGTAAGCGATTCGCCGGTTTGGCCGCGGGCGTGGTTCTTCTCATGGTTTCGGGCCCGATGTTCGCCCACCATGGCGGGGCGCAATACGATACCAAGCATCCAGTCACCATGACCGGCACGGTGACGGAGTACCTTTTTACCAACCCCCATGTGCAAATTCATATTGATGTGACCGGCGAAAATGGCAGCGTCGAGAAATGGGTGGCCGAAACGGCTTCTCCGCAAAGGCTGTTCGGCTTTGGCTGGAACGCCAAAACCTTGAAGGCTGGAGACAAAGTCACCGTGACCGGCGCACCCCTCAAAGACGGCAATAAGATCGTGACCATCATCAAGCTCACAGGGGGTAACGCTCCGGTGCTCACGCAGGGATCCGTCGAGTGAGGAGCCGCTGTTGAGGGAGGAGTTTCCAAATGCGATACGGTTTCCTTGGTTCGACCCTTGCGCTCGTGGCCTTCGCTTTCGCGGCCGTTTTGCCCGCTCAGACTACCAAGCCGGCGGGAGCGGCGAACAACATACCGAACCTGTCTGGGACCTGGAACAGGAGCATGGGGCATACCGCCGCTGGTATTTTTGATGATGATCCTGCGGGTGTTCCTTTTCTCGGCTTTACCAAACAAGAACCCCCTCTGCAGCCCACGGCATTGCAGATATACCAGGCCAACCGGAAGGGCATTACGGACGCAAGATTAAAGGGGCGAGACGATTCCGATCCAAGCAATAGCTGTTATCCACCTGGGCCGACACGTATTTTTACTGGCCCCCGGCCATTCGAGATCCGTCAGACCGCGGTTGAGGTTTACATCCTTTCCGAGATGGATCACTGGGTGCGCCGAATCTACATGGATGGGCGAGGACATCCCGACGGGTATCCGAGCACGTGGATGGGGCATTCGATCGGCAAGTATGAAGGCAACACGTTGGTGGTTGATACGGCTGCGATAAACGAGACGACCTGGATTGATTCTCTGGGCCATCCGCATAGCGACGCTCTGCACCTGGTGGAGCGCTTCCGGCGCTTGAACCACGATACGTTGGAGATCGAGGTCACATTCGAGGACCCCAAGGTCTATACCAAGTCCTGGACCGGGAAGAAAGTCTATCAATTGCAACCATCAAGTTATGAAATCAAGGAAGACGTCATCTGCGAGGAATACCGGAAGCCGGGGTTGAGGAATGACGGTTTTGAGTTTATAAAACCATAATATCCCTATAAGAGACACTTCTCACAATTCCTCCGAACCTCGCGCCGGCCTGAAGCCGGCTGTCACCGATTTGAGAAATTCACTGAGTAGCCGCAAGGTGTATATTGCCCGTCAGCATGAAATCCAAAGTGACGATCGATACGGACGCGGGGTTAATTCGGTTCTTCGGGAGGCAACGCATGAAATTAAGGATGCGCATGGCTGCGGTGATTCTGGGTCTCTCGTTCCTCGCGCTGTTTTCATTTGGAGTGCAAGCGGGGAGGCAGGGTGGAGGTGGAGCGCGGTCCAGCGGCTCAATCGTCACCGGCAAAGTCTACGCGTTCGAAAAGATTGCTGAGGGCGTGTACTACTCCACTTCCAGCAGTCTGATGGCCACCGGCGGAAATCACACCATCATCGTTGGCGATCACGACGTGTTCCTGGTGGACGCCGGGGCCACACCCGCCGCCGGGCGAGCGCTCCTCGAGGACATGAAACTGATCACCAACAAGCCCGTGCGATGGGTGGTCAATACTCACTTTCATTGGGATCACACCAACGCCAACTCCATCTTCGGACCCGAAGTTCAAATCATCGGCCAGGAATATGTCCGCCACGCCATCGCTGATCTCGACATCATCCATCGCGAGCCTTTCAAGTCGGCCCTGGCGAACATGCCCGTTCAAGTCGATGCGCTTAAAAAACAGATTGCCGACGAAAAGGATTCGGCCAAGCGAGCCGCTCTTGAGAAGCAGCTCGCAGCAAAGCAAGCGGACTGGGAAGAATTCAAGACGCTCAAGCCCACTCCGCCTACCATGACGTATCAGTCGAAGCTGACGATGTTTCAGGGCCAGCGCGAAATTCAGTTGCTCTTTCTTGGGCGAGGCCATACCCAGGGCGACACCATCGTCTATCTGCCGAAAGAGCGAATTGTGTGCAGCGGCGACATGATGGAAACACAACCTGCTTACATGGGCGACGCCATGTTCGACGAGTGGATCAAAACGCTGGATGCGATCAAAGAGCTGGACTTCGCCACGGATCTGCCCGGGCATGGTGTGCCGTTCCACGATAAGTCCCTGATCACCGCGTATCAAAGCTACTTGAAGGATTTCATGTCGCAGGTGGCCGAACTTCGCAAGCAGGGGCTCTCTGCCGAGGAGACCGCCCAAAAAATCGACCTGACATCCCACAGTGGAGATTTCCCACAGATCAAGGGACCGGGCGCCGAAGTTAGAGGAGTACGGCGTATGTACGAGTGGATGGACGAACGCGCGCACTGAGCGGGACCTTCTGGTGGAACTGGCAAGAGCCAACGGCGCTCAACTGGAGACGCTCGATGGGAAATTTCCGGGAGCTTTTTGATTCCCCAAAACCGCTGACCGTCGCCGTTGGCCCTGCTCGCTGAGGTCATCCAAACATAAGTGCGGGCGGAAGCCCTCTATTGCTTGTCCAAAACCTGCACGTTTTCGACAAAGCCCGCATCGGCGCTGCCCATAGCGTGAATGGTCAAGGTTTTGCCGCCGTTGGAAACCTTGAAGGTGGTGGTCTCGATTGGTTTGCCTGCCTTCGTAAATTTGGCTTCGTAAGTGTTGGCGTCGATTTTCTTGGTCGAAATCATGTCGGCATGATTAGGGATCGCTCCCATCACTGGCGAATCCTTGCCGTCACCCTTGACCGAATAGCCGTATGAGAGGGGCTTTCCCGTGGCGCCGACCCCATTGACCATCACCATTCCAGAGGCGTCCCAAGTGCGTGTCTGGCTTTGCGGCGGCGGTCCTGGATTAAATTTTGAACTTGCGAGATTCAGTTTCCAGGTCCCCACAAAAGGATTACTTTGAGCCACCAACACACTTCCCGCGGCCAGCACCAATACGAGCGCCGCAAATAAACCGATATGTCGCTTCATCGTCCATCCTCCTCATAGAGATTTTCATACATGCTGATTGTTATTGAAAGTGGTATGCAGGAGATTACGCTGTGCCACCTTTGGGAGTCAAGCCGTGCCGAGCCTTCTGTACTTGAGGCCAAGTGGTTCGCTGGCGTATCATGCCTTCGCGGCGGCAGGGGATGACGGCGCAATAGTCATGATCACACGCAAAATTGGCGAGGGCGGCCGCTGGCTGCTGGAAAAAATTGTGGACGCGGTCGCGTCAACGGGAATCAATCCAAACCTGCTCACGTTTTTCGGTCTTTTGGTGAACTGCTGGGCGGCCTTCTTTTTCGCGATCGGAAGATTCCGTTCCGCAGCCCTGGTGATTTTTTTTGCCGCGTTCCTGGACATGCTGGACGGCCAGGTGGCGCGCCGCGAGAAACGCGTGACCGCGTTCGGCGCTTTTTTCGATTCTACGCTGGATCGCTACTCGGATATGGCGCTCTACATGGGCTTGCTGGTGTACTACGCCGTGGCCGAGCGCACCTCTTATGTCATTCTATCGGCGGTCGCGACAGCCGGATCCGTGATGGTCAGCTATTCGCGGGCGCGCGCGGAATCCTTGATCCCTCTTTGCAAAGTGGGCTTCATGGAGCGCCCCGAGCGCATGGTCCTGCTGATCATCGGCGGATTGTTCAACCGCATGGCTCCCGCGCTCTGGGTCATCGCCATTGTCGCATCGCTCACCGTCATCCACCGCATTCTCCACACCTGGCAGGAGACCAAGGCCGGCCGCACGCTGCCAGGAATCCGCCTCTCGCTTTAATCCTCTTGCAAGCTCCTCGTATTGGGTCGGTGCCAATTCAAGCAGGACGGATTGACGTCCATGCCACAATGTAGCTACAATGTAGATTAAGGTAGCTACATGAAAACGGTTGGCAGCCGCGAACTCAAGAACCGCTTGGGCCGTTATCTTGGACTGGTGGGGAGAGGCGAAACGATCATAGTCACCGACCGGGGGAAGCCTGTCGCGCATATTGTCCCTCCCAGTTCTAAATCGGAGGATGAAGTCAACCTTAGTGCAATCTTGAACCGATTGGAGTTAGAGGGCCATCTCCGGAGAGGAAGCGGTAAATTCAAGCCATTCAAGCCTGTCCCAAAGAAGGGCAAACCGGCTTCCAGGATCTTATTGGAAGAACGTGATTGATGCTTTACCTGGATTCTTCAGCGCTCATCAAACGATATTTCAAGGAAAAGGGAAGTCGTGCTTTGAATGCCCGGTTTGAACGCGGCGGAGAAATCTATAGTTCTGTATTAAGTTTCGCAGAGGTTCAAGGAGCGCTAGCCCGTGCATTTCGCATGAAGGAAGTGAGTTTTCAAGAATTTGTAAATTTAAGGAAAGCTTTTGAAGGCGACTGGCTAGTTGGCCTTAGCCCCTTGGAAGTCAATCTTTACACGATGATCGCCCTACCTAAGCTTGTAGAGCAATACCCGCTTAAAGCAAGCGACGCCGTTCATCTTTCTGCCGCCTATTGGCTCCGAGACACGGTGAAACTCCGGCCGGGTGGTGTTTATGCTGGAGAATCAGTCGAGTTTGGCGTTGCCGATCGGCGCTTGGGCCAAATTGCTGCCAAATGCGGCTTGCAGGTGTACAACCCCGAAGACGAAGACTAAGGCCGATTCTGGGAGGTTCGTGCGCTGTCATTCGCCTCGACGATCGGTGCCGCGATGATTGCGTGAATGCGGTCGCGCAATGATTGAAAATCTTCCTTCCCCAGATCCTTCGTTTCGATCACGTCGTGCAAATACACGGTGACAGTCCCTGGCCGGATCAACCAACTGGTCTTCTTGTTGAATTCAAACGACCCGACGATGCTCACGGGGACAATCGGCGTGCCGAATTGCAGCGCCATGCGGAACACTCCGCCCTTGAATGCCCCGACTCGCCCATCCAGCGTTCGCTGCCCTTCGGGGAACACGGCCAGGCTCACTCCGGAATCGAGCGCCGCGCGAGTGAGCCGCCACATGCGTTTCAGGTCGGAAGGCCGGTTCACGTCCGGCACGGGAACGTTGCCGAAGCGTTTCATCATCCAGCCGTACACGGGAATCCGAAAATGCGATTCGAATTCCAAGCCCCGGAAAAATTGCGGGACCGTGGCATACAGGACGAACGGATCGAACAGGTTGACGTGATTGATCAGAAGAAAGCATGTGCGCACCGGGTCGAACCCGGGCGCGCGCCGCACCACCAGCTTTGCGCCGGCGAGCTTCATGGTGACGCGGCAGAGCATGCGTTGCGCGCCGTCATTTTTGCGAGGATCGATGAAGATGCCCAGCAGAACGAGGAAGCTGCAAACGGGGAAAAAAAACACTGCGGAGAGCAGCCAATGATAGGTGCTCCGCGCAATGGCCCACGCGCGGCGCAGGCCCTGCTCGCCTGCGGCCTCTACTGTTGCAGGCGCGGGAATCGGTTGTTCGCTTTCCACGTTCATACCATCACATCGAGCGCGCCCGGCAGCACTTCCAGCGATTCCGCTTCGAGCGTGAGAACTTCTCCGTCGACGACCACATCCACAGGATTCTTCAACTCGAAATCGATCCGCGCCGCCGTGCGCCGCGAAGCCATTCGGTGCCGGATGTGCGTGCCGCTAAACAGTGTCGGCAGATTCCGCACCAGGCCCAAACGGCCGATCGGCCCCCAGTGAACATATTCAATCGTGCCGCTGTCGATTGCGGCTTGCGGCGCGATCATCATCTTACCGCCGGTGTACTTGCTATTGCTAAAGGCAACGAACAAGCAGCGCCGGTCGTCGCGCTCGCCGTCCGCGCGCAGCGGAAACGGGCGGCGGCGCAACCGGGCTAGGGAAACGAGCACTCCGGCAAGATAGCCCGGTTCGCCCAGAAATTTTAACCGGCGATTAGTCAATGTGGCCACGTCCGCCGCGAAACCCATGTTCAGTGTATTAATGTAATAGATGGAGCCGCCCGAATGGTCCAGGCGGATGACGTCGCAGGGACGCGCGCGGTGTTCGAGGATGGCTTTGATTCCAAATTCCGCGAGGTCCGTCCCATTTTCGATGAAGTCGCGAAGAAACGAATTGCCGGTCCCGAGTGGAAGAAACCCGAGGGAGGCGCGGCCTTGCGTCGCCGCGTCCGGAAAAAGTCCGTTCACGATCTCGAAGCTCGTGCCGTCGCCGCCCACGGCGATAAACTTGCGGAAGCCGCCGGCGTACGCGCCGCATGCATGCACGGTTGCTTCTCCGGGAGCGCGTGTTTCGCGCACTTCGAGGAGCAATCCCGCGGCGCGGAGCCTATCCAGCGCGCGCGCGGCCAGTTTTCCGCAGCGTCCCCCGCCGGCTGCCGGATTCACGATCGTGAAATAGGCTTCGTTCACAGGGCGGCCATCGCGCTGCGATCGATTTGCTTGCCGATTTGGCCGGCCAAGATGACTCGTCTGACCTTCATCGCGGCGTTTCGCGGAAAATCCCGATCCCACGCCAAATAGCCCGAGACGCGCTTGTAGTTCAGCAGCCGCATGTTGCGCCTTGAAATTTCCTTGAGCAGAGTGTCGTCCACAGTGTGTCCCGGTTCGAGATGAATCACCAGCACGAGTTGCTCGCCGGTCATGGAATGTTGCGGCCAGATGTAATTGGCCGCAAAGACGCAGAACTCCTTCACCGCAATTCCCTCGAAATTATTTTCAATGTCTTCCGGATAGATGTTCTTCCCTTCGGATGTGACGATCATGTTTTTCATGCGCCCGAAGAGTTGCAGATGGCCCGTTGCGTCGACGCGGCCGAGGTCGCCGGTCCTAAGCCAGCCATCCACGATGGTTTCAGCCGTCATTTCGGGATCATCCAGATATCCGGACATCACGGTCTTGCTGTGCACGGCCACCTCGCCGATCCCGTCCGCGTCCGGCATCACGATGCGAATTTCCATCCCGCGCACGGGTTTGCCGACGGTGTCGGGCCGAAAGGGCCGCAGATCATTCAGGGTGATGGCCGTGCACGCCTCCGTGCAACCGTAGCCGTTGTAAATAGGGATGCCGATATCGTGGAAAAATTCAATGGTGGCCGGCTCGGTAAACGCGCCGCCGACCAGCAACGCCTGCAGTCCGCCGCCGAAAGCTTTATGGACGCCCCTCAACAGCACGCGGCTCAGGCCTGGCCGCGGCTTGCCGCGTGTAAGCGCGCGATTCACGCCGATCAGAGCGTCGAGCATTTTGCGTTTTGCCGGCGCAAGCGCCGCAAATTTCTCGCGCAAGCCGCGCTGCAGATTTTTCAAGATCAGCGGCACCACCGCCATGTACGTGATTTTATATTTCGTGAAGGCTTCGCGGATAAATTCCGGCCGCAAGGTGCGCAAATGGACGACAGTGCCGCCGCCCGTGAAGGGCATGAGGAAGCCGCCCATGAAATCGATAGCATGATTGGTGGGGATGATGCTCAAATATCGAGCGCCCGGCCAGAACGGAAAGACCGGCATCACCGCGGCGCACTGTTCGAGATAATTGTCGTGCGTCAGCACGCATCCCCTGGGGTGGCCTCCCGTGCCGGACGAATAGACGATGCAGGCCGTGTCCCCTTGCGCGCGCGGCCGGAATTCCGCCGGGCGCGCTCCGCGAAATTCCTCCCAGCGTGACCCGCCCGCGAGATCGGCATTCGGCGGCGCCTCCGTCACGAGCACCTTTTGCAATTTATGCTCGCGAAACGCGGTCGCTTGCGTGATGGCCCGCCACAACGGATATTCGACAAACAGAACCTGAGCTTTGGAGTGCGCGAGCAGTTGAAGATGTTCGGCGGCAGAGAGCTTGTAATCGAGCGGAACAAGAACGCCTCCTGCGAAAAACACGGCGTAAGCCGAAATCAGCCACCTGGGCTGATTGGTCATGATGATGGCGGCGCGCCCTCCCGCGGCAAAACCGGATTCCTCCAGCGCCGCCGCGAGCGGCTCAGCCGCCTCGCCAAATTGCCGGTAAGTGAGGCGGGAGCGCTCGTGATCTCGGTCCGCTTCGATCAGGCAAACTTCTTCAGGCCAGCGTCCCAGCGCATCGCGCAGCGCCGCTCCCAGCGAATCGTATTTCGCCAAATCAAGCATCAGATTTGCCACAGAGGCGCGGAGACACAGATAACGGCAAGATTATATGAGGAATTCATGGGATGAATCGCTTTATTCCATTCGGTGTTCAGAGCCTGGCCTGGATGCGTTCCGCGAGCGTGTGAAAATCGCTGACGCCCTGGACCTCGTAGTCGGGGAGCTCCACGCCGAAATGATTTTCGAGACGCGTCAACAGTTCGAGCGCCTGCAGACTGTCGATCCCCAGCTTCTTGTAGAAATCGTCGCCCGGCTGAAGTTCGGCGCGCGGAAATTTGAAATGAGTGGCGGCAAGATTCAGGATTTCTTCGGTCGTTTGCTCGATCGTTTTCATAATTCGTTCGATTTTACAGGAATGATGAGCCTGCTGGCTATTCCTGCTGGTCTTTGTAGGACAGCCACTCCTGGCTGTCCCCTTGCGCCATCCTAAAAGCGCGGCGGACAGCCAGGAGTGGCTGTCCTACAAAATCCACTCACGGAAGATACGGATGCGCACCCGTATCTTCCACGAACTTGCGCAGGCCCTCCATGACCGCGGGTCGCGTGAAAAGTTCGCAGAAAATATCGATTTCGCGGCGCAGTTCTTCCGCAGGCAGCGGCTTGATGAAGCGCTTCGCGGCTGCAGCGGTCGTGCGGTCGAATTTTGTCGTCTGCGCGGCGGTGGCGCGCGCGAGCCGCAAGGCTTCGCCTTCCGCAGCCACCTGGCTCACGAGTCCTACCGAAAGCGCCTTGCTGGCGTTGATGCTCCGCCCCGTCAGCAGCAAATCGCGCACCATGGCGTTGCCGATATCGCGCTTTAGCCGGGGAATTCCTCCGAAACCGGGGATGAGTCCGAGCCGCAATTCCGGAAAGCAGAAGCGCGCCATTTTGTCCGCGATAATCAGATCGCATGCCAGCGCCAGCTCGAATCCCCCGCCGAAGCATACGCCGTGAATGGCCGCGATGGTCGTGAGCGGGGAAGTGTCCAGCCGATTCACTACCGCATGAATTCGTTCGAGAAATGTGCGAACTCCCTTCGCGGCCGATGGCGTGTCCATCTTTTGCGCTTGCTCGTACAGTTCGCGCAGGTCCGCGCCAGCGGAGAAGCCCGCTTTCTGTTTACTGTACAGAATGAATGCGCTGGCATTCGATTCAAGAGCCGGAAGCGCGGAGACGAGGCGTTCCAGATCCTCGAGCATGGCCAGGCCAATTTCATTGGCGGGAGGTCGATTGAGCGCCAGTTCGACCACCCCGTCTGCCAGTCGCCACGAAAGCGTTTTTCCTTTGTATTCGTTCATGCATCCAACCTTCGCTGATTCGATACCTTGTCCAGTCTCGGATCCGATCTATCAGACGCAATCGATTTTGATATTTAGGAGGTCCGACCTTCAGGTCGGACAAGCTGAGTCGCGTAAGAGTGGCCTTTAGGCCCTGAAGCTTCAGGGGCTGAAGCCCGTGACTACGCGAGCGCGAATGTCGGGGCTGAAGTCCCGACCTCCAAAATCACATCTACTTTTCCATTGCATACATCCGCTCAATCTCCGCGGCAAATCGCTCGGCGATGGCATCGCGCCGCAATTTTCCGTTCGCTGTGAGCAAACCGTTTTCGATGGTAAACAATTCTTGCGCCGCGTGATACCTGCGAATCTTGCGGTAGTGAGGCTGCGGCGCATTCACCTGCTCCAGATGAGAATCAATCTCCACTCCGTTGGCGGCCCCTGTAATGATGGCTGCAAGGAAACTGCGCCCATTTCCGACTAGCATGACCTGCTGCGCGCCCGGAACCGCGCGAAATAATTCCTCCTCGATCGGCTCCGGTGCAATGTTGTGCCCGGAATTGAGAATGATAAGATTTTTCAGCCTTCCCGTGATGCGCCAATTTCCGTTTGCGTCCACATCGCCCTGGTCGCCGGTGTGAAACCATCCATCGCGCAGCACAGCGGCCGTTTGTCCCGGACGGCGCCAGTAACCGGCGAAAATATTCGGACCCCGAACAACGATCTCGCTGTTCTCGCCAAGTTTCATTTCGATGCCCGGAACAGCAGGGCCCACGCGTCCCGGTTCGACGCGCCGCGGATCGTCCAGCGTGCAGATACCGGTGGTTTCAGTGAGGCCGTAACCCTGCAGAACGCGGATTCCCAGCATCATGAAAAACAGCTGTGTTTCACGAGCCAGAGGCGCGGAGCCGCAAATCATCGCGCGCAGATTCGGACCCAGGCGCTTGCGGATGGAAGGGAAAATCAGGAGGCCGGCCAGTCCCAGCCAGAAAAAATCCCAGGTCAGCGGAGTTTTGGCATCCAGCCGGAACCAGGCTTCCTGCGCGCGATCAAAAATTTTTGCGATGATCCCGCCGCGTTTGCGAAGATTGTCTTTGATGGCGGCCCGCATTCGCTCCAGCAGCAATGGAACGTTCAGGAAGTAGTCGGCCTTGGCGGATCGGATTTCGTCGGCCAGCTTGGTGAGATCCATCGAAAACGTAAGTACGCTCTTCCGGGACAAACACGATAACAACAGGATCCACGATGCGGCAAAGCAGAGCGGCGTGTAATGAAACACGCGGTCCGGAACATTGCCCGGCCCCATCAATTGATCGAGTCGCGCCTTGGTGCAGGAAAGCATGTGATCGAGATTGCCGACCGTCAGCATCACGCCCTTGGCCTCGCCGGAAGTCCCCGACGTGTAAAGAATGGCGATCGTATCCTGAGGGGAAAGGGCGCAGGGCGAGGAAGGCACGCTTGCTCCCGGCGCTTGCGGCCCGCTGAAAATTTCGTCGAACAATACGAAGCGCGGCGCATCCGGCCACGCACCCGAGATCCCATTGCGAAGCGTCGCATCGCCACAACAAATCAAGCCGGGCCCGGCGTCGCGCAGCATCGCCGCCAATTCTCCCGCTGCTTGGCGGGCGTACATCGGAACGGCGATGAGTCCCTCCGCGATGATCGCGAGATCGAGCGCGGCCCACCGGATGCTGTTCGGCGCCACCAGCGCGCAGCGGTCCCCCTTCGCAAGCCCCGAACCGCGCAAGAACGCGCGCGCGACCGTAATTTGGCCGAGCAAGTCCGCGCCCGTCGCCGTTCGGGCGCCTCTTTCATTTGCTTCAACCAACACATCGCGGGCTTCCGCTATCTGCAATCGCGAGAAAATATTTTCGAGGAAATTCATGATCTTAAGTAGCGCAGGCTTCAGCCTGTGGTTTTACTGCCAATGCACCGTAGGCCACGTCTTCAACCGCGCCACAAAGTGTCCATAATCGGTGCGGCTTTACAAGCTTCGGAAAAAAGGCCTCATTCTTAATGTCATTCCAAGCGAAGCGAGGAATCTCTTTTTCTTTTATGGGCTAAATTGAAAAGAGATTCCTCGTTTCGCTCGCAATGACAAAATAGGTTTTTTTTCGTAGCCTGTTTGGCCGCTGGCATGTTCGAAATCGAGCTGTCACGCAGGTACTTCAGCCTGTGGGGTGTTGGTTCTCGTACAGCAAAACCCACAGGCTGAAGCCTGCGCTACAAATTTGTAGCGCAGTTGTCAGGCTAGTCTCCCGCCGCGGCGGCCGCCGCCCCCTCGTACGTTTCGAGCAGCTTCCCGAGATTTGGGCTGACCGGCGGCAGGTACTCTTCCCAGCTGCGCACACCCGAGCGTACCGGAAATTCCGGGTATTGCTGGTGAACCGCGCGTTCCAGGAATACGCCCATGCGGGCCATGGTTTTCAAATTGCGAACGACGGAGTGAGCGATGCCCTCACGCACGGCATCGGCTTCCGCAGCCAGGCGATCCATCACGCCGGCAAGTTTTTCCCCGAGGTCCGGGTCTTCCACGGTGAGCAGCAAGTGTTCATGGCCGCGCTCCCGAAGCAGATTGCCGATGCGCTCATCCATGGTGACCCCCGCCGAGGGCACCCGGGCGGGCATGGAAGTGACGATGGCGTGATAGCGCGACGAAACCATCAGGCCGGAGCAGCGCAAAATACTGACGATTTGGTACATGTCGTATTCATCGGAGCTGAAGACAGGCGCGCCGCCCAGTTGAGGCGCGAGTTCGTTACAGGCCCTCGTATCCAGACTTTCCATGGCCACAAGAACCGGAAAGACGCGATGCTTGCCGCGAAACGCTTTGATGCCTTGCGCCAGCGCGGCCAGATATTTCTTGTACGCGGCATCCACAGCGGCGCCCGATTTGTGAAAATAAATCGTGCGGTAGTGGCTCTTCTTGTACGCTCCAAAGCAGGCGTGCGCCAAAAACTTTGCCGTAGACGGCGTCACCGGCCACCAGAACGGGTTGATCGGGCAGACCGTCAGCACCGGAGTCTCTCCGTCCCACCCCGCATCGGCCAAAGCCTTGCGGCCGTATTCCGGCGGCTGCGGCTCGAACGACCATGCCGTGTCCGTGCCGGCCTCGCTCGCCACGCCCAGTTTGCTGAGCACCGTTTGCGATTCCTCGTTGCGCGTGATGATCAACGAACGCCGGCAATAGCGAGCGCACATCTTTTCGAGCATCGGATTCATGTAGCCCGCTTCCGCGCCGTATCCGACCGATAATTTATTTTCGGCCGAAGCAATTCCCAGCGCGCCGATGAACATGGTGGTCAGCGCATCCGCGAATTTGCTTTTGAACATCGATCCTTCGCAGGCGATCACGCCGTGTTGCTGTCTCACTTCGCGGAACAGAAACGGCGGGTAGATGTCCGGGAGATGAATCTGGCGCGCATCGCCAAAATAGCCGCGGCTCCAGTCCAGATTCTGGGACATCACGCTGAGTTCGAGATGTTCTTCGCCCAGAACGCGCCGAACTTGCCTCAACATTTCCTCGACGCGAACGTCCGAGCCCGTGTTGCGAGTGCCGTTGTATCCCGCAAAGAGGAGTTTCAGTTTCTCGCCGGGCTGCCAAGGCTGCCCCGCGCCAAATTTCCATAGCGCACCGCTGAGTTCGATGTACGCGCTGGTCCACGCTTCCAGGATGAAGTCCATCACGGGTGTGACCCGCGCGCGGAACCCACGCCTGCCGCCGTGACGTCTTCGCGGACCAAACCCGCGGACCCGGGCCAGGGCCGGTAGGGATAGGAAAAATGCTGGTCGCGGCTGAATCGCAGCAGCGGGTAGCAATACTTGGAAAATGGTTCGGGCGCCCGCCCCATTTCGGCGACCACCCGCGAATTCTCAAACACCGTGTCCCAGACAAGGTAGGGCATAAACACTTTCAGCAGAGACGCGCTGCGGCCAGTCGGCCCGCGCGAATTCGACAGCCAGTTTACGGCCGCGGAAAAATTCCGCTCGAGCCCCGGCCAAAACAGCGGCTCCATTTTTCCCGCTGACTCGGCCAGTGCGCGCGTCAGTTGGGCAAACGTTTCCGAACGCGTGCCTGAAGAAAGATGGTAAATCTCCTGCGCTGGATTCGGTTTCTGATGCAACGCGACAATGGATTCGGCTACGTAATCCACCGGTACGATATCGATCCGGTCATCCGGGCGAAAAGGCAGAACCGGCAACCCCGCCAGAAACACAAATGCGCGGACCATATCGAACTGCGTCGTTTCCGCGCGACGGCTGTCACCGAGCACGATGCTCGGACGAAATACAGTTCGAGCCACATCCGGGAGCAGTTCCCGCACCATGTGCTCGCAGAATTTCTTGGTGCGCGCGTACGGGTCGTAGTCGGAGCGGTTCCAATCGATGGAAGCGTCCTCGCCGACCACCTCGTGGCTGCGATGCCCCGCCACGGCGACCGTGGAAACCTGGCTGAAGCGGCGCAGCCCGTGCGCGTCGCGAGCGCGCCGGGCCAGTTGCGCAACTTCCAGCGTGCCGCGCAGATTCACGTTGAGGCAGCTTTTTTCGGATTTGCGGTTGAGCGAAGCCGCGCAATGAATCACCGACTCCGTCGTCCCCACCAGCCGCGTGTATTCGACCTTGTCCAGCCCAAAATGCGGCTCCGTCAGATCTCCGCGAAAAATGGAAATGCGTGTTTCGAGCGCGTCTTGAAACTCAGCAAAACCCAGATGCAATTGCAGCGCATGCCACAGACGCTCATTCGCCTCCTGCTCCGTTTTCGCACGCACCAGCAGATTCAAGCGGTCCGTGTGCCCCTCCAGCAGGATGGAGGCGACGTGAGCGCCAATATAGCCGGTGGAACCGGTCAGAAAGATGGCCATGGATTAGTTTTGGGTCCCCGAGCCTGATGCCGCCCCCGCACGGGGCAAATCTTCCGGGCCTTCCGCTGCTCCATTGCCGGCATGCCCCAAGGAAAAAGCGCGGCGCGGACGTTCTTCCGTCGGACGCCCTTCGATGAGAGGGTAAACCCACCGGCGCAGAGCCGGAATGTGAATGTTAATCCAATAATCCCACCAGTCAACGGTAGAGGGATCGTAACCAAAGGCAGCTTGCTCCTCGGTGGGAAGCGCTGCGGAGAGCAACTGCACATTTTGAGCTTCAAAAACCTGCTCATTATGCAAAATGAAGGGCTCGTAGAGTTCGATCAGCTTCTCAACGCGCGCCAGGTCGCGCTCCTGCCGGGCCAACGGCGGTTTTTTCATCTGCAGAGCCGAAGCGGCGCGGTTGATCCCCTTGACCACGGCCTTTTGCGCGGGAACGGAAAATTTCTCATAGCGCGATTTGGAGACGGGTATGGTGTCGAACTGCATCCGCATCCAGTTCTCCAGGCTCTGCTGCGAACGATAGTGCTTGCGGTGCGCAAGACCGGTCAACTCGATTGAGCGACCCATGTCGCACGGATTGCTCGCCGACGTGGCCAGCTGATAGATCGGTTCGTGACGCCGCGCGATGATGGCTGCGGCGATCAAAGTCATCCCCCGGCACACCATGTCCACGGGAATCACGTCCAGGCATTTGCGCTCGTTGGTTGGCAGTTGGCGAAAATAGGTGCCCAGCAGGTAGGAAAGCGGCGCCGACGTGTTGATCCCTTCATTCCAGCCGCGAAATGGCTGGTCCGTGGAGGTTTCCACAATCGACGGGCGCACGATGGCGATCGGCAGCCCGGCTCCATGACGCACGATCATGGATTCCGCAAGCGATTTGGAAAGCGTGTATGTATTGGGCCAGCCGAGGCGACGGGCACGCCGGGTCCCCGCGCGCGTCAGGCGATTGCGCAGCCAGCGCGTGCGATTCTTGCGTATGAGGTTTTCCAGCTCGGGGCCCGCTGGTTCTTCATTGCCGCGATGTTTCCCCAGCGCCTGCCGTCGAAGCGCCGTTGTAATCTCCGGACTTTCGGCGCGCGCTTCGGCATGTGCGACCACTTCCTGCAAACCGTGCCACTCGTGCTCGGCGTCGAAATCCGCTACGCCCAGCGGCGTGTAATTCGGCTGAACTTGTTCGAGGACTCGCCCGTCCTTTCCTCCCACCACATAGCAAGTGGAAAGGTGCATCAGCGCGGCGTGATCCGATTCTCGAAGAAATTCAATCAGGTGCAGGACCGGCGCAATATTGCTAGCCAGGGCTTCACGTAGGTCCGGATTGAAATCCGTTAGCCCGGAACTATTGACCACCAGGTCCAGGTTGCGCGCCAGTTGCGCTCGCTTCTCCCGGACGATCCCCAGTCCCGGCTGGCTCACATCCCCTTCGATCACTTCGACGCGCTGGGAGACGAACTCCGAAAACCGCTCCCCAAGCTTCTCCTGCAATGGATCAAATACCGGCGATTCTTCAAAAATTTTCTCAAAGCGCCTCTGCGCCGTGGTCGTGCGCTGCCGGCGGATCAGCAGATAAATCTTGCCGATCTGCGGGACTTCGTTCAAAAGTTGCGCCAGCCACACCTTGCCGATAAAGCCCGTGACCCCGATCAGCAGGATATTTTTCCCGTCCAGTGTGCGCCGGACAGAGAGGGGTTCGCTTTGTTTTTTTCCGTCGAACACGACCAGCGCGCGGGAGTTCGGCGCCTGCGGGCGCTGCGCCGGCAGAATGGCCTTCTCCAGACGCTCCGGATGGGCTGTAAAGCCCAGGTTCCTCAAGAGACGATCGGCCGGCACACGGCCGTCCGCGTTGCGCTCGAAGGCCCGAGCGATCGGGCTTCGCGGCCGAATTACGGGATCGAGCAGTCGGCCCGTGGCGATTCCATTGCGGAATTCGAGCCGGTTCGAAACCAGGCGAGAAACGCCAAGGTATTGCGCCAGGGGCCGCATCACGTGATCGAGGCCCTGGCTGACCAGCGCCACGTTCTCGACGCCCTTTTCCGTCAGGCAGGCTCTTAGGCGCTCAACCCCTTCCGCTCTCAGTTGCTTTTTCAGGATGTATTCGAAATATTCCTCGCCCAGGGAATCCAGCCGGTCGCGAGTTACGCCGGACAAGAGCGTGTGCAGGACGCGCGTGGCAAACACTCTGTTACTCGCGTACAGGAAAGGCCGCACCAAGGCCAGCGCCAGCGCTCCTCCCCGGCGGGCCCAACGCCCCGCAAATGTGTGGGAATTCCAGGTGAAGTAGGCCACTGGCCGGACAGCCCCTAGCGAAACCAAGCTCCCTTCCACACGCCAGAATGTTAAGGCATGAAGATCAGGCCGCAAGAGAGACGCAGGGGCGCTCCCGGATAGACGGTGGCCGTTATTAGAACTATTTTGGGCGCTCTGATTACTCAACGGTTAGTTCCACTCCAATGAGGTAAAGAAGAATCACCCAGTCTGGCCAGACTGAAGCTATCACTCCCGGCCCCTGAATCGCAAGGGCTTGCAGTCGCATTACGCTGATTGAGGGGTCGATTGCGGCCGCCCCCTGCCCGGATACCTTGCCCCGGGCAACAGGGTGGCTGGGCCAAATCGACATCACTGTCTGTTATCGGCTTGTGCGCCTGATTGCGCCGTTGTGATGAAAGGCGTGTGCTTTTCCCTCTCCGAGAAGCACCAACAGGGCTGTGAAACTACCATCTTCGCTCCTGAGACCCAACTGCGCAGCGTTCTCCTGTACGAATCGCGAAGTTACATTTCCCTTTTCGATTTTTACCAAGCATTCATTCCCAATTCATGCATTTCTCAAGGTCCGATAAGTAGAGTGCACTCCCCGTTGGGGCAACTACACACTGGGAAAAATTCAAGGAGGGTAGGAATGGGAAGAAAGTGGAAAGCAGGTATTTTGTGTGCCGCTCTTGTTTTGTTCAACCTGTCGAATGTCTACGCGGCACCGAGAGATGGCCGCGGAGGGGATGATGGTCACCGCCGCATTCGTCACGTTTTGCTGATCAGCATCGACGGAATGCACGCCGTCGACTTTGCCAACTGCGTGGCCTCCAACATTTGCCCGCACCTTGCCGAACTTGGCGAGACGGGCGTGAATTACACGCGCACCAGCACTTCCCGGCCGTCGGATTCCTTCCCCGGACTGATGGCCCTCGTGACTGGCGGCACACCCAGAACCGTTGGCGCCTTCTACGACGTCGCCTACGACCGCGTCTTAGCCCCGCCCATGACCACAACCGGCAACGGCCTGGCGGCTGGCCCTTGCATTCAGGGCGTTATCAACGGTACGCAGACCGAATATGAAGAGGGTGACGAAATCAATCAGACCCTGCTCAACGGCGGCGGCCCTTATGGCCCGACAGATGGCGGTGTACTTTCCATTGATCCAAACAAGCTGATTCGCGACCCATTCAACGCCTGCAACCCCGTTTACCCCTGGAACTTTGTCCGCACCAATACCATTTACGGCGTGATCCACAAGGCGGGTGGCTATACGGCTTGGTCCGACAAGCACCCCGTCTATGCCGTGGTGTCCGGACCAACCGGAACTTCCAATCCCAGCAACGTGGACGATTACTACGCGCCGGAAGTCAATTCCAATCAGGTGCCACTCAAAGGCATTACCACAGCGGGCACGAATTTCGACTGCGCCGGGATTGCCGCCAGCGGAAACGATTGGACCACCGACTTTCAGGCCATCCAATGCTACGACCAGCTAAAGGTCAACGCGATCTTGAACGAAATTGACGGCAAGACGCACCTCGGCACCGCCGATGCTCCCGTCCCGGAGATCTTTGGTATGAACTTCCAGGCGGTCAGTGTCGGGCAGAAGCTGATTGAAAACGGAGTCAAGGGCGGCTACACGGACGCGGCGGGTGATCCCACTCCCAGCATGGCGACCGAGATCAAATTCGTGGATGCCGCGATCGGGCAGATGGCTGAAGAGCTAGAGAATCGTCACCTTCTCCGTTCGACCGTCATTATCATCACCGCCAAGCACGGTCAATCGCCGATCGACACCAACCGTTTCTTCCCCATTCCCGGACATTCGGGACTGAACGGCGCGCCGCCGTCCTCGATCCTCGCAACCCTTCTTCCGCTATCCGCGACCACTGGCCTCGGGCTGGCTGAGGACGATATCTCCCAGCTATGGCTGATCGACCCGGCCAACACTCTCAAAGCCGTGGGATTGCTGGAAGCCAACGGAACGGCTATTGGACTCGGCCAGATCCTCTATGGCGCTTCCCTCGACACGATTTTTAATCCTCCCGGCGTGCCCAATACTCCGGGTCCCTGTTGCCGTCTCCGGGAAGGTGGCGATCCCCGCACACCCGATATCATCGTCCTGCCGAACGTGGGGGTTGTATACACCGGGAGCCTCAAAAAGCAATCCGAGCATGGCGGCTTCGCCTGGGATGACACCAATGTAATGATTCTGGTGTCCAATCCCGAGTTCGAACGCCGGACCATCCACAGTTTTGTGGAAACCACTCAGGTAGCTCCCACCGTTCTCAAGTTCCTGGGTCTCGATCCCGACGACCTCGACGCCGTCAGGAAAGAAGGCACGCCGGTCCTGCCGGGTCTCGATTTCGGCGACGGCGACCATTAGAGATTAGCTCAGCCTTGCCTCGGGGTAACGTCAAAGGGAGTGCTCTCGATTCCGGGAGCACTCCCTCTTTTTTCCAGAAGGACACGCCTTAGCACATCGCCTTTCTTGCCTCTGCTATATTGCCTAGAACCCATCGTTGGGAATTGCCCCGCACTCCCGGGAGGAACAAATGGCACACCAGGAAATTGAGCATCTGCTGGGATTATTGGACGAAGCTTACAATCGCGCCGCGTGGCACGGACCCAATCTGCGCGGATCGCTTCGAGGCCTTTCCGTGCGCGAAGCGGCCTGGCGTCCCGGACCCGGCCGGCACAATATCTGGGAAATTGCCGTTCACGCGGCCTATTGGAAATATACGGTGAGGCGCAGGCTGTCCGGGGAAAAGCGTGGATCATTTTCTCTTCCGGGGAGCAATTGGTTCAGCCGGCCAATGGATCGGACCGAAAAGGCATGGCGTACTGACGTGGCCCTGCTTGCTAAAGAACATCATCTTTTGAGGGAAGCCATTTCGTCGTTTCGACCGGAAAATCTGGATCGTCCTGCCAGAGGAAGCAATACCGTAGCGCGGCGGCTGATTGCCGGCATCGCATTGCACGATGTCTATCACGCCGGACAGATTCAATTGATCAAGAAACTTTTGCCGTCGCGAAAGTCCCGCTAGAAGCTATCTCACAAATGCGTGTCGTAAGAAATGCGTATAGTGAGAAATCCGTGTTGTGAGAAATGCGAGTTGTGACAAATGTGTGTTCTGGGTCGCGGCTTCAGCCGCGACATTCAATGGCCTTTAAAAATTGGGCTTTACAGGCCGCGGAAAAACCCCTCCAGAACTTTGTCATTCCGAGCGAGCCGAGGAATCTCTCTTTCTTTTCAAGGGGCAAATCGAAGAGAGATTCCTCGCTCCGCTCGGAATGACAAAATAAACTACTTTTTCCGCAGCCTGTTTAGCCTCTGAAGCTGGGCCCACCCATGTAGATCTTAATTTGTGAGGGAACTACGAGGCGCCCTGGTTGGCGCGCTGGGGCCGATGCGAAGCGGTACTCATCTCCGCGCGCAGCCGCTCTCCGAATTCAATGCAACCAACTTTGGTCGTACCTGGCTCAACCGTGTCAGGAGTGCGAACTCCGCTTGCGAACAGGCGGTCCACAGCGGTTTCGATCCATTCGGCTTCGCCTTTGAGGCCGAAGCTCTCGCGCAGCATCATCGCAGCGGAAAGAATCATGCCCACCGGATTGGCCACATCCTTCCCGGCGAGCGTGGGCGCGGAACCATGAATGGGTTCGTAGAGCGAGGGCCCCGGCCCGCAACTCATCGACGGGATCAGCCCAATCGAGCCTGCCAGCGCCGCGCCGAGGTCGGTCAAAATGTCACCAAACATATTCGAGGTAAGGATGACGTCGAACTGCGCGGGTGCCAGCACCAGTTGCATGGCGGCGTTGTCCACGTACAGATGTTCGAGCTTTACATTCGGATGGTCGGCAGCCAGGCGGGTGACCGTCTTGCGCCAGAGCTGCGACATGGCCAGCACGTTGGACTTGTCCACGGAAGCGACTCGGCCTTTCCTGGTTTCCGCACGCGCCAAAGCATACTGCGCGACGCGCTCGATTTCTCCCGTGGTATATGCCCCTGCGTCGCTGGCGCGTTCTCCGCTCGGATCGGCCTCCAGCCGGTGCTCGCCGAAATAAACGTCGCCGGCGAGTTCGCGGACAAAGTCGATATGCACGTCGCTGGCGCGGTCCGCTCGCAGCGGCGAAAGGCCCCGCAGCGGAGCGTGCAAATCAATCGGGCGAAGATTGATGTACAAACCGAGCGCTTTGCGCAACGCCAGCAAGCCGGTTTCGGGGCGCTTGGCGAGCGGCACCGCATCCCACTTCGGTCCGCCAATCGCGCCAAGAAGTATGGCGTCGGCGGCCCGGCAGGCCGCGAGCGTCTCGGCCGGGAGATGTTCACCCGTCGCGTCGATGGCACAGCCGCCGAAAGGGAACTCGGCAAAGTGAAGCTCGTGGCCGAATTTCTCAGCGCAATCCATCAACACGCGCACGGCGACCCGCATGATTTCCGGCCCGATGCCGTCGCCCGGCAGAAGCACAATTTTATTTTGCTTGGTCATGGTTTTGTCGCGGCCCAATGCTTAGTCTTCTGCGATGCGCTTGCAGCGCCGCAAGGAGCAATTTCGCGTGAGCCCAAGGCCAATTAGTATAATCCGGATCATTCCTCCTGTCAGTGTGCAGAGGCTCACGAACGATTCGCCTGGACCATGAAAGTGCCCGTTCTGCCCCGGAAGACGCGAGACAGAATGGCCGCTTCATGACGGCCCCTCAGCGTTGGTGGCAGGTTTTGTAGAGGCCGCCCGCATTGAGGGCGGGCAGCTTTTGTTTTTTCCACCCGGCGCGGCGAATTTCGTGCTTGACTTGGAGGGTGAGACCGTATATTACTAAACCGAATGGTTAAGTATAACCGAGGACTCGACGCCACCTTCCAGGCGCTGGCTGACCCCACGCGCCGCGCCATCGTCTCGGCCCTGGCGCGCGGCCAGGCCTCCGTCACGGAGCTGGCCCGGCCCCACCGCATGAGCCTGCCCGCGGTGATGAAGCATCTGAGAGTCCTTGAAAACGCCGGCCTCGTCACGCAAAGAAAATTCGGGCGCACGCGCCGCTGCCGGCTCGCTGCCCGGCCCTTGAAGAAAGCGCAAGCATGGATTTCCCAGTACCGCGCGTTCTGGGAAACGCAGTTTGACGCTCTCGATCGATATCTATCTCAATAGCCGACGGAGACAGCGAAATGGCCAAAGAACAGCTTTCCCCGGAAAACATGCTGAAAGTCAGACGAACGTTTCAGGCGCCGCGCGAGAGAGTGTTTCGCGCCTGGACCGACCCTCTGGAACTGTGCCGCTGGTTCGCTCCTTCCGATGAATATTACACGCTCGTGCCCGTCCTGGAATTGAAGGTAGGCGGAAAATACTGTGTGGAGATGCATCACAAGGGGGGCAACGTCCATCGCGTGAGCGGAACGTACCGCGAGATCAAGCCACCGGAAAAAATCGCCTTCACCTGGTCTTAGGAGCATGACCCGGATGTGTCGGAGTCTTTGGTCACCATTGAGTTTCGCGATCTGGGGCCGTCCACCGAAATCCTGCTCACGCACGAGCATTTGCCGAGTGTAGAGGAACGCGATAAGCACGAGCACGGCTGGCAGGGTTGCATCGATCAGCTGGCGAATTATCTGAACATGTAAGTTCGATGGTTTTTCAAGGCTCGCGAAACTTTTGAATTCAAATCTCGAAAACACCACAAGGAGCAACCGTGGCG
The DNA here is from genome assembly GCA_035483715.1 of Candidatus Acidiferrum sp. Lineage (GTDB taxonomy): Bacteria > Acidobacteriota > Terriglobia > Acidiferrales > UBA7541 > Palsa-360. Next base: position 24,053 of record DATHPN010000086.1, on the reverse strand, counting down.
ATCGCCGAAGCAATGCTGATGGAAATGGAGATGGAGGAAAAAACCACGCAGCGCGTTCTCGAACGCGTTCCGGAGGATAAGCTTTCCTGGAAGCCGCACCCGAAGTCCTTTTCGCTGGGGCAGCTCGCGATGCATATCGCCGCCGGGCCGGGCCGCGTGGCCGCCGCTGCTACCGAGGACGTTCGTGAATTTAATCCGCCGCCGGTGCCTGAGCCGAAGACCCGCAAGGAAATTATGGATGCCTTCGCGGAGAGCTGCGCTAACGCAAAGAAAATCGTCAAAAGTTTTGATGACGGGAAAATGATGGCGATGTGGACGCTGAAGCGAAATGGGAAAGTGATCATGTCCCTTCCGCGCGCGGCCTTCCTGCGGGCCATCATGCTGAATCACATTTATCATCACCGCGGCCAGCTTTCGGTCTACATCAAGTTGCTGGATTTGCCCGTGCCCTCGATCTATGGCCCCAGCGCGGACGAAAACCCGTTCGCGTAATCCAGGAGCCGCCCTCGATTTGTGTAGGACAGCCACTCTTGGCTGTCCTCCGCGGCCTTGCTAGTCCCAAAGCGGCCAGCCAGGAGTGGCTGTCCTACAGAATCTCGACCAGATTCAAACTCTCCGTGAGGAGCGCACCATGAACGTAGCGATCAAAGGTGAGAGCGAAGAATATCGAAAGCTCCGCAACCAGTTGCTGGAAGCGGAAATTGCGCTCAAGGACCAGACCGAACGCGTGGCGGCCCTTCGCAGGCAATTGCCAACCGATGTGCTGGTCGCAACTGACTATATTTTCCGCGAAGGTCCATCCGATCTTCGAGACGAATCGCCTGCGAATCTTCGCGACGTGCGTCTCTCGGAACTTTTCGCTCCCGGCAAGGACAGCCTGATCGTCGATCACCTGATGTGGGGCCCGAACGACAAGCTTCCTTGCCCGATGTGCAACATGTGGGCGGACGGCTACGCCGGAATCGCGCAGCACGTGAGCAATAAAGTCAATTTCGTCCTGGTCGCCAAAGTGGAGATCGGCCGCCTCAGGGAGTGGGGCCGTCGCCGCGGTTGGGACAAGATCCGTCTTCTCTCCAGCCACGACAACACCTTCAACCGCGATTTCTTCGTGGAAGATGAAAAAGGGCAGCGCCCCGCCGTCAGCGTTTTCCGTCGCGCTCCCGACGGTAAAATTTATTTCACCTATACAACCGAAATGTCGCGCGGGCCCGGCCACCATCGTGGCATTGATCCATTCTCTCCGGTCTGGCACCTCTACGATCTCCTCCCGGAAGGACGCGAGAACTGGCTGCCCAAACATTCCTATTGATTCAGGCGGCGGAAAGCGCCGGCCGACTCGCCGGCGCATATGCCCGTCGCCAAGTGCCCGCAGTTAGGGAAAGGGGAGGCGAGAAATGCCCGACATCAAGCACTCGATTCAGATCGACTCAGCGCCACAGCTTGTTTACCCGCTGGTTGCTTCCGCGCCAGGTTTTTCGCGCTGGTGGGCGGCCGACGTGACCGAAGACAAGGCCACTGGAAATGTGGAGCTTGGTTTTTTCAAACGCGCGACGGTGTATGGACTACACCCCCACCAGATCGCAGCCCCGCGGCTGGCCCACTGGGTCTGCCAATCGGGAAAAGAATGGAGCGGCACGCGCCTGCTCTTCGACCTGGCGGAACAAAAAGGCCAGACGCTCGTTCGATTCACGCATGCCGATTGGCAGGCAGAAACGGACTATTTCGTGGCCTGCAACACCACTTGGGGTGAACTGATGTTCCGCCTTAAAGCCTCGGCCGAAGGAAAAACTCCCGGCCCTCTATTTTAGACCACGGGAATGGCCTACTGAGCCTTGCCGCGCGCCGGATATTCTTTCGTGAATCCGGTGCGCTCGTTGGTCATCGTGAAGCTGCCGTCGGCCCGCACGGACATCTTGATGTAGTGGCCGTGATCGGTTTCGTTGAGGTTCGCGAGAAACTGCTCCGCCGAATTGTGATCCGCGCCGCCCGCCGCGGAGCGGTGGATCTGCCAGAAATCTTCAAGCCCGGGCGCATCATGCACGGTTTGCCAGTATTCGGGCGAGCCGCCTTTCCTCTCCCCGTTGTTCATCACCGCGACGCGCGCGCGAATGGCGTCCACGAATTGCGGCGCGCCGGAATGCGGATCTCCGTGCCGCGTGGTGTGAAAAACGGTCATGGTTCCGACCAGATTATTCGGGCAGGCCAGCGCGTGCTCCTGATTCCAGGTCAAGTCGCCCAGATCGACCAGCCTGAAACTGCCGTACCGCACCACCACTCCCACCGATTCAAAATTTTCCGGCGTGGGGTCCTGTTCTTTTAATTTCGCTTCGCGGCACAGCGGATTGGGCGCTCCCGCTCCGGGCGCTCCGGCCATCGGTTCCTTGATCGTTTCGCCCGCCGAAGAAACCACTTGCACATCGAGGCCCTCGACGGGAATCCGGTCGCCCGGCTTGGCCACGGACACGTGCGCATGTTCGCGCACCGGCAAATAAGACAGGAATGCGGCGTCGCGGCCCGGCTGCATTTCATCGGTGTACGGGCCATGGTCCACATAGTGGCGTATGGGAATGCGATGCGCGAGTTCGGCCGCGTTTCCCACGTGGTCCCCGTGGAAGTGCGTGATCACCATGTAGTCGAGGACTCCCACATTTGCCAGCTTCAAGACCGCCATGATGCGGTCCGCGTCGCGCGTGACCCCCGGAGCGTTCGCTTCCGCCGGTGGCGCGCCTTGATTGCCGGCAAATCCCGTGTCCACCAGCATCGATTGCCCCGAAGGAGAAACGAACAGCGTGGCCTGCCCGCCTTCCGTGTCCAGAAAATAAATGTCCAGCGGCTTTTTCTGCGCTGTCTGCTGTGCGCGAACGAGTGAGAATGGAACAAGCATGGCCACTACTAGAAGGGGCATCCTCAATCGCATGGAATTTCACCTCGGATCTTTGAGATGCCAGCTATGGAAGATGATTCTCGGACAAATGTCCAGGGGAATTCTCAACTTGTGAAAAAAACTTTGTCATTCCGAGCGAAGCGAGAAATCTCCCCCTCTCTACTTAAAATCGAAGAGAGGTTCCTCGCTTCGCTCGGAATGACAGCAGGACGCGCTTTTTCCACAAACTACTTACTCGGCGCCCACCGGCGTTTCGCTCCCGCGCTTCCGCATCACCTGGTGCGCGATCGCCAGCAGATCGCGATTGGTCACGTTCTTCGATGCATCCGCCAGCGTCACGACGCGCTTATAACATTCATCCAGCTCTTCGCGCGTGGGCTGGTAGCCTAGATCGACGAGCGTCGCGCGCAGCGCATTGCGGCCGGAATGCTTCCCCAGGACCAGTTGCCGCTTGGGAACGCCCACCGCTTCGGGAGAAATGATTTCATAGGTGAGAGGGTTCTTGAGGATGCCGTCCTGGTGGATGCCGGCTTCGTGGGCAAACGCGTTGGCGCCTACGATGGCCTTGTTGGGCGCCAGAGGCGCGCCCGTGATTTCTACCAGCAGCCGGCTGGCCGCATACAACTGATCGAGATGAACGTTGGTGGTTACGCCCAGCGTGGCTTGCCGCACATTCAGTAGCACTACGACTTCTTCCAGCGCGGCATTTCCGGCGCGCTCGCCGATGCCGTTGATGGTCAGCTCGAGCTGGCGCACGCCCGCCTGCACCGCGGCCAGGGAATTGGCGACGCCCAGGCCCAGGTCATCGTGGCAGTGCGCGCTCAGCGTGACGCCGTTCGCCCCGTCCAGATATTCGATCACCCGGCGAAACATGGCGCCGTATTCCTCGGGCACTGCGTAGCCAACCGTGTCCGGCAAGTTGATGATTGTCGCGCCGGCACGTACGGCTCGCCCCACCGCTTCGCAAAGGTAATGGATATCCGTGCGGCTCGCATCTTCGGCGGAAAATTCCACTTCCGCGCAATGCTCGCGCGCATAGCGCACGTTGCTGGAGATGGCTTCGAGGGCCTCCTCGCGCGTCAGGCGCAGCTTGTGATGCAGGTGCAGGTCGGAGGTCGCCAGAAACGTGTGCAGCCGTGGATGCGCCGCTCCCTTAAGCCCTTCGAGCGCCGCGTCAATATCGTCGCGCCTTGCGCGCGCCAGCGCCGCCACGGTGCAGCTGCGAATTTCACGGCAAACCGCGCGCACCCCTTCGAGGTCTCCCGCCGAGGCGATAGGAAAGCCGCTCTCGATAATGTCCACGCCGAGCGATTCCAGCTGGTGGGCCAGGCGGACTTTCTCCGCCACCGACATGGAAAATCCCGGGGACTGTTCCCCGTCCCTCAGTGTAGTGTCAAAAATGCGTACAGTGTCCATGGCACTCCCCCGCACGATCCATTTCACACAGGAACCCGCAACAGATCAAATTTATAATACTTGTGAGTTCCATAAAGCGAAATTATATCAAAAGTAGCGCACGCTTCGGCTTGCGGGGTTAAGTCCAAGTGGCGCACGCTTCAGCTTGCGGGTTTTAGTCCTGGTAGCACAGGTTTCACCCTGTAGGTTTTAATCCAGCTTGCGGTCAGCCGACAGAGTTCGTTCTTCCCCGGAGTGAAGCAGCGGAAAACCCGCAGGCGGAAGCCCGCGCTACTTGCGGGGCACCGAATTACGTGGTCTTGAATCGCTCGTCGATCTCAACTTGGTACCCTGCCGCCAGCCGGTTCGTCTCACTAGCCATGCCCACCACAGCCATCAGTTCATGAAACATTTCGTCATTCATGCCTTTGCTCTCCGCGGAAGCGGTGTGCGAAGCAATGCAGTAGGGACATTGGTTGGTGACGCTGACGGCAATGTAGATCAGCTCCTTGGTCAGCGCGTCGAGCGCGCCGGGCGCCATGATCTGCTTGATGGATTCCCAGGTTCGCTTCAGCGTCGCGGGATCGTTCGCCAGCGCCTTCCAGAAATTATTGATGTAATCGGATTTGCGCGTGGCGAGAATGTCGTCGTACACGGCGCGAACTTCCGGACTCGCGTCGCCGTATTCAATCAGGCGTTGCAGGGCCATAACGCCTCCTGTTCAAGCAAGTGAAAAAAGGCGAGCTTTCGTGTGTTGGAATCGATGGCAGGCTGTGAGCGTTCAATTCAAATCGCGCGAAAGCATCAGCTTCAACGTCAATTTGTCGGCTCCATGGCTCACGCCGAACCCGATGCCGGTTTCAATATTCAACCACTTATTGTTGTGATCCATGACGGCCCAGACTTCGTGGAACTGGTCGTGCATCGGAAGGAATTTGTGCAGCGGCCCGTCGTCGGAATATTCCTCCAGGGCAGCGGCCCACTTATCATTGAAGTTATATGCAATGCGCGTGGACGGAACGAATTCGAGGTTTCCAAATCCCCCGGTGTAGTCTGTATCCACAATCGGATTGAAGATCAGGTCCACTGGATGCAGATGCAACCCTACAATGGGCCGGACCTCGGAAGTGATTCTCTTAGACTCCCAGTACAAATAATTGACGCTGAACTCGAAATTCACTCCGTAAAAAAACGTATTATCGTGAGCGTGCGGCCGCACGAAAAGTTCGCGAATCTTAAAGCCGTTCAGCGATCCGCCGCGCCCCGTGGAGTAAGCGGAGTAGACCGGGAGATAAAGCCCCTGCTCGAACCAGTCTGTGACGCCATAGGCCCATTCAACCGCGCCGTTGTCCGAGTGATTGGGAATGATGCCGCCGGGGAAAGCGGGAGTTGTCCGCCCGGCGGGAGTAAAATTGTTGTGAATCATGATATTGAATTTGCCCTGGTCTTCTATTTCCGCATCGTAAACCTGGATCTCGTCGGTTTGCGCAAAAGTCACCGTGGGCGCCGCAAACAAAGCAAAGGCGATCCATCCCAGCACGAAATATATATTCCCCTGAAAGAATTTCATTTTGCCCGTTGGTCTCCCTGTAGGCTGATTTCCCAACTTTCATCATATTTCCGGACCGGCCGGCGGCGGGTGAGCCACGCCAACCTGATGGTGCGTCGCAATTTTCGATCGCATGCCCCGTCGCCGCCACAGCAAGGCGGTGCCGTTGCCTCGAACCTCACCCCGGGCGAAGCTCGCCGAGAATAACTCAGTCAACCTCTTACGGCAAATATCGTTTTCAAATCGCTTAACGCCGGAGTATCATCGGCTTGCGATACCTCAGGAAATATGGCCAGGACACACGCAATCTCACTTTGGGTGGGCGCGCGTCAATGCCCTCTTTGCGGAAGTGAAGATATTTTGCGCTCTCACCGCCGCGGCGTCTTGGAATGGACCATACTGCTCCTCCTGCTCCTGCGCCCGTTCCGCTGCCGCCAGTGCAGCGCCAGGCATCTGACTTTTTTCTTTCGCCGGAGGCGCTCGAAAGCATCGACCTCCGCCGTCGCCGAGCCCGCCGAAGAATAATCCGCAATTTTCGCTGAAGGTTTGGATTCCGGCAGTCCTACTTGAAGCCGCAAGCATGGCGCGCGCGGTTTTGTGGCGCCGGCGTCCCGCCGGCGATTTTTCCAATTTCCGAATAATGCAAGAAAGCCGGCGAGACGCCGGCGCCACGTGGGCAATTTCAAGCTCGCGGATGCGCCTTGTCGAAAACCTCAAGCAGCTGCCGGATTGTGGCATGCGTGTACCGCTGCGTGGTGGACAGCGAAGAGTGTCCCAGCAATTCCTGAATCGCGCGAAGGTCCGCGCCGTCGGCCAGCAGGTGCGTGGCGAACGCGTGCCGCAAGGAGTGCGGATGCAAATCCCAATTCACATTGGCCAACCGCGCGTATTTTTTCACGATGCGCGCCACCGACCGCTGCGTCAGCCGTGTACCCAGATGGTTGAGAAACACGGCCTGCCGGTCGGCGCGTCCCCCGGCCTTGCGCAGCATCTCCTCGCGCAAGGGCTGGTAAGCCTCGAGTGCCTGTTCAGCTTTCCCACCGTACGGGACGATGCGTTCCTTGTTCCCCTTGCCGCGCACGCGCAGCATGAGTTCCTTGCGGTCCACGTCGGCAAGATTTAGACCGGTGAGTTCGCTGACACGCAGCCCGGACGCGTACAGCAGCTCGAGAATCGCGCGGTCGCGCTTGATCATCAGGCGGCTGTCGTCGTCCGCTGCACGCTTGCCGCGCCTGGAACCTCGCTCCGGTCCCGCAACCATGCTATCCAGAAACGCGTTCAAATCCTCGGCGCTCAGAACCGAGGGGATGCGCTTCGGAAGCTTGGGAGTCGCCACCATGCGCGCAGGGTTCCGCGCGACCATGCCTTCCCGCACTGCAAACTTGAAGAACGATCGAATCGCCGCCAGCTTCCGGGCAATCGATGATTTTTCCAGTTTCAGGTCGTGCAGGTGTGCCATGAATTCGCGGATCATCAGGTGCGTGATTTCCTGGGGAGATGGCATCGCCGTGCCGGGCGGCGTCAAGAACGTGAGGAACTGACCGAGGTCATTGTCGTAGCTGCGGATCGTGTGCGGGGAGGCGTTGCGCACCGCACGCAAATAAATCAAAAATTGCTTTACTGCGGAATCCATTTTCCCCTGCCGGACCGCCAGGTTTGCGGCTTCGCGCCTGCGTCCAGAAAATCGCGCGTTCCTTCCGAGAAAACTTAATTGTGGCGATTACGCGGAGTCGCTCAGGATTGGGCCGTGCCCACGGGTTCGGGAACGCCTGCCGCGGGAACTTCCGGAAGAGCCGCTTCCCAATCGCAGCCCTCTTTGATGCAGGTTCTCACTGCGCCCAGCTTGCCGCGCTTCTCCACGATGAATGCCGCGCCGCATTTCGGGCAGGCTTCGGGGATCGGCAGGTGCGGCGTGGTGAAATCGCAAGCCGGATATTTGTTGCACCCGTAGAAGACCCGCCTGCGTCCCTTTCTGGCGACCCTCTCCGTCAATTCGCCGGTTTCGCACTTCGGGCACTTGATACCCAGGGTTTTGGAGCGGATGAACTTGCATTTCGGATAGCCCGTGCAGCCGATGAACTCGCCGTACTGGCCGTGCTTCTTGACCAGTTGCGAACCGCACTCGGGACATTTTTCATCCAGCAGTTCGTCGGGCTGCAGGGCGCGGCGCGTGCCGGCCTTCAGGCGGCGCGTCGTCTTGCAATCGGGATATCCCGTGCAAGCCAAAAACATTCCCCAGCGTCCGCGCTTGATCACCATCTCGCGCCCGCAGTTGTCGCAGGCTTCGATTTTCGCCGTGCCATCCTCGCCCTCGGGCGGCAATTCCGGCGAGAGATCGCGGATGAAATCGCAATCCGGATAACGCGAACAGCCCAGGAAAAAGCCGTGGCGGCTGATGCGCTCCAGGAGTTCGCCCTGCCCGCACTTCTCGCACTTTTGCCCCGTGGGAATCCCCGCTTTGTAGGATTCCATCTCGCCCTTGGCCTGTTCGAGATCGGCCGCGAAACGGCCATAGAATTCCTTCACGGCCCTCTTCCAGGGAAGTTTTCCCTCTTCGATTTCGTCGAGTTCCTCTTCCATGCGCGCTGTGAAGCCCACATCGAAAATATCCTCGAAGCTCTTCACCAGCAGGATGCTCACTTTTTCCCCGAGCATCGTCGGCGCAAACCGGCCTTGGTCCTTGGTAACGTATTCGCGTTCGACAATCGTCGAAATGATGGAAGCGTAAGTCGAAGGCCGCCCGATGCCTTTTTCTTCCAGCTCTTTCACCAGCGTCGCTTCGGTATAACGCGGAGGCGGCTCGGTAAAATGCTGATCGGGCCGCACAGTTTCGAGACGTAGCGTCTCGCCTTCCGTGACCGGCGGCAACAAAGCCTTGCTCGCGTCCGCATCGGCGTCCTCGTCGTCCTCGGCGGAGACCTGGTAGACGGCCAGGTAGCCGTCGAATTTCTGAACCGAGCCGGACGCGCGGAACGTGTAATCGCCCGCGGCCACGTCAACCGTGGTCTGATCGAACACCGCGGGCACCATCTGCGAGGCCACGAACCGCTGCCAGATCAGCTGGTACAGCCGGAACATATCGTCGCTCAGGAAAGGCCGCACCTCCTCGGGCGTCCGCGCGGCATCGGTCGGGCGAATGGCTTCGTGCGCGTCCTGCGCATCCTTCTTGGACTTGAAGAAATTCGGTTTCTCGGGCAGGTACGTCTGTCCATACCGGGAGCCAATCAGCCCGCGCACCTGGTCCAGTGCGTCATTCGAAACGCGCACCGAGTCCGTGCGCATATAGGTGATCAGCGCAACCGAGCCTTCCTGGCCAAGCTCCACGCCTTCGTAAAGCCGCTGCGCGAGGCCCATCGTGCGTTTGGCCGTGTACCGCAGGCGATTGTAGGCGGCTTGCTGCAGCTTTGATGTCGTGAACGGCGGCGGCGCGAAGCGGCGCTTTTCCTTCTGCGTGACCCCGGCCACCTTCCATTCCGCTTTTCCCGTTGCGGCCACAATTGCGTCCGCTTCGGCCTGCGTGTGAATTTCAATATCCTCACCCTTATACTTGGTGAGTTTCGCTTCGAACAGGGGCGGCTCGCCCGCGGCCAGCATGGCGTGGATCGTCCAGTATTCCACCGGAACGAACGCGCGGATTTCAATCTCCCGGTCGACAATCAGGCGCAGAGCCACCGTTTGCACGCGCCCCGCGGAAAGTCCCCGGCGCACCTTGTCCCACAACAGCGGAGAGATCTTATATCCGACCAGGCGGTCCAGCACGCGGCGCGCTTGCTGCGCGTCCACCAGGTTTTCGTTGATTTCTCCGGGATGTTCGAACGCCGCCTTGATCGCCTTGGAGGTGATTTCGTTGAACATCACGCGGAAAATTTTCTTTCGAGCGATGACCGGTTTGCCTTTGGCAACCACTTTTTTGACGGCCTTCTTGGCCTTCTTCTTCCCCTTCTTGGCGTTCCCGTTCGTTTCCTCGGTCGCCTTCTCTTCTTCGGTCAGGAATTCGAGCATGGGTCCGCTCAACACTTCGGCCAGGTGGGCGCAGATGGCCTCGCCTTCGCGGTCCGGATCGCCCGCCAGATAGACGGCGTCGGCGGTGGCGGCGGCTTTCTGCAACTGCGTTACAACTTTTGTTTTATCCGGATTGACTTCATACGTCGGCGTAAACCCGTGCTTGATATCAATCCCCAACACTTTCTTGGGCAGGTCCATGATGTGCCCGTAAGAGGCCTTGACCGAATAATTGCGCCCCAGATATTTGTTGATCGTCTTCGCTTTTGCGGGCGATTCGACGATAACCAGCGATCTTCCCATAACTTTATTTGTAGACCCCAACGCTCGCCGTGGCGCGCGTTTTTCCCTTTCTGTTCCCCTAGCGTGGCCCTCGTTCGCACCGTTTGTCAACGCTTGATAGATGCGTCTTGTGTCCTTCTCGATTCTATGCGCCGCGTAACTATTGCGTAGGGGGTTGTAATTTCAGTAGGTTAGAGGGTGATCCCGGCGTTTCATATTTGGCGCCGGCTGCGGAAGAGAGACGCCCCTACAATAGGATTTTCAGGAACTGCTTCCCCGGCATCTGCCTGACCATGCCTTTCATTTCCATCTCGCAAAGCGCCGCCAGAACCTCCGAGGAATTCAATTCCGCCCTCTCCACCAACTCATCCACGTGAATCGACTCATCTGTCCCGAGCAGGCTGAAGATCTTTTTCTCCAAGGGAGACAGAGCCTCCTCAAAGAGGGATGCGCGCTCGGCCCTGGTGGTCGCCTCGACGGGAAACAGTTCGGCGCGGATTTCCGTTGGCAATTCCTCGATCACATCTTCCCAGGACGTCACCAGCTTGGCGCCCTGCTTGATCATCTGGTTCGGAGCAAAGCTCACCTCCACTGTGACGTTCCCAGGCACGCCGTAAACTTCGCGGCCAAACTCCATCCCCAGGCGGGCTGTAATGAGCGAACCGGAATACTGCGCGCCCTGCACCACCACCACTCCCAGGGAAATCCCCGCGACCACGCGATTGCGAACCGGAAAATTCTCAGGCGCCGGATGCGTGCCCAGCGGGAATTCGCTGATCAGCGCGCCGCGCTTTTCCACTTCTGTGAATAATTTTCTGTTCTCCTTCGGATAGATAACGTCCACGCCCGTGCCGAGCACCCCGATCGGCGCCCCGTGCGTGGCCCTGCAAGCCCCCTGATGCGCCAGGCTGTCGATGCCGCGCGCCATCCCGCTAACGATCGACAGGCCGCGCTCGGCCAGGTCGTGCCCCAAGCGCTCCGCCACTTGATTGCCGTAAGGCGTCGGGCGGCGCGTGCCCACCATGGAAATCGAATGCCGGTTGAGCGCGCCGGCGTCCCCACGGACGTAGAGCAGCGGCGGCGGATCGTAGATTTCAAGGAGCCGCTGCGGGTATTCCGGTTCGTCCCAATTCAGCAGGCGGCAACCCAGCTTGCGGACCTGCGCGAGTTCCTCTTCGGCCTCCTTATGCGCGCGCTTGGATTGGATGGCCTGCGCGGGCGCGGCGGGAAGATGGCAGGCCTCCAGTGCGGTGAGGGAAGCGCGAAAGACTTCTCCGGGCGATCCGAATTGGCGCAGCAATTTCCCGGTGAGGCGCGAGCCGAGGCCCGGCGTCAGCGATAGCGACAACCAATCGAGGGAAGCATCCAGCTCCACGGTACCAGTGACGCTACTCTTTTGTCACTATTCGTGTCAAGATGTTCGTTTAGTAGCGCGGACTTCAGCCTGCGGGGTTTGGTGGCAGCAAGGGCGGCCCTGCTCCGACCAACCCCCGCAGGCTGAAGCCCGCGCTACAGGAACCACAGGCCGAGTCTCCTTGCCACCACCCAATGATTTTGGTAAGCATGGTGCACAACAAGGAGAAGGGAATGCCCAATCGTCGCAAGACCGCGGGAACAATATTTTTTGCCGTCATAAGTGTGATCCTGCCAGGCTGGGCCACCGGGCAGGCAGAAGGTCAGGCGAGCGCGCCCACGCATCGGGCTGCAACAGAAAAAATCACCTTGGCTCAGGCGAACATCACTGGCGTAGTGAGCGGCCCGAATGGTCCGGAAGCGGGCGTGTGGGTCATCGCGGAAACCAGCGATCTGCCTACCAAATTCCGGAAAATCGTGGTCACCGATGACCTTGGAAGATTTCTGGTGCCCGATCTCCCCAAGGCCAATTACAAGGTTTGGGTGAGGGGATACGGCCTGGTCGATTCGGCGCCAATCGTCACCCCGACAGGCAAAACCCTCCCATTGAAGGCGATCCTCGCTCCCGATGCGCGCACGGCCGCGCAAATCTATCCCGCGGACTACTGGTATTCGCTCCTGCAAGTTCCTTCGGCAAGTGAGTTCCCGTTCTTGAAGGCGGAACGCAGTTCCGCACCGCAGCGCGGCCGCCGCGAAAATGGACAGGCCAGCGTCCTGACTGGCGGAATCCACAACCAGGCCGAGTGGCTCTTCGCCATGAGAACGTGCACGCAGTGCCACCAGCTCGGAGACAAGTTCACGCGCGAGATCGAACCGAGCCTCGGTACGTTTGACTCCACTTCAGCGGCCTGGGACCGCCGATTAAAATCCGGCCAAAGAGGGCCGCTGATGGCCACGGCCCTGAACCAGCTTCCTCACGACCGTGCGCTGGCCATGCTTTCCGATTGGAGCGACCGGATCGCGGCCGGAGCTCTGCCTCCGGCGCCGCCGCGGCCCCAGGGCGTCGAGCGGAACGTGGTGATCACGGAATGGGAATGGGGACGCGGGCCGTCCGATTGGGTGCATGATGAAATGACCACCGACAAGCGCAACCCCACGGTGAATCCGTACGGCCTGGTCTTTGCAACTTCGGAAGGCGCCGGAACCCTGGAGGTTGAAAATCCGCTGACCAACGAATCGAGCCACATTGACATCCCCACGCGCGTGGACCAAAAAGAAATCGCGCCTTATCTCATGTCGCTCGAAGTGGGTTTTCCTTCCCCCTATTTTGGCGATCAAGTGCTCTGGACCGCTACCAACAGTCCCCACAACCCGATGATGGACGAAAAAGGACGCGTTTGGTTGACCTCGTCCATTCGCAGCAAAGTAGATCCGGCCTACTGCAAGGAAGGTTCGAACAATATCTTTGCAAAGAACGATCCGCTGGACGTAAGCATCCGGCAGCTGTCCATGTACGACCCGGAAACAAAGAAGTGGACCATGATCGACACCTGTTTCGGCACCCACCATCTTCAATTCGCGCAGGACAAAGACAATACCCTGTACTTCAGCGGAGAGGAGGGCGCTGTGGGCTGGGTCAACACGCGCCTCTACGAGGAGACGCATGACGAGCAGGCGGCGCAGGGATGGTGCCCTGCCTACCTCGACTCGCGCGGCGATGGAAAATTCGATTGGAAGACCGACAATGCCGTCGCGGGCTTTCCTTACGGGCTGGCAGTGAATCCTGTCGATGGCAGCGCATGGTTCGCAGCCGTTGGCGTGCCGGGAAAACTGGTCCGGGTCGATCGCGGTTCGAATCCGCCGGCGACCTGCCGGACGGAAGTGTACGAACCGCCGTTCGAAAGCAAGAGCATTGCCGGCAACCAGGGATTTTTTCCGCACGGAGTCGACATCGACAGCAACGGCATCGTCTGGACCTCCCTTGCGGGCAGCGGACACTTGGCCAGCTTCGACCGCCGCAAGTGCGCCGTGCGCAGCGGGCCGACCGCCGCCGGCCAGCAATGTCCCGAAGGCTGGACGCTCTATCACCTGCCGGGCCCCCTGCTGAAGGGAACCGAGGTCGGCAGCGCGGACTATCCCTATTACAACTGGATCGACAGGTTCGACACCTTCGGTCTTGGCAAAAATATTCCCATGGCCACAGGGACCAACTCGGATTCTCTTCTGGTTTTGCAGCCGGATACAGGGAAGTGGGTCGTCCTGCGCGTGCCCTACCCGCTGGGCTTTTATTCGCGCGGTCTTGACGGGCGCATCGACGACCCCAACGCTGGATGGAAAGGCCGCGGCCTGTGGTCGAATTTTTCCGAGATCCCGGTCTGGCACATCGAGGGAGGCAAGTCGGCCGTGTCCATCCTGCTGCACTTTCAGCTTCGCCCTGATCCGCTGGCGCACTGATTCGTGACGGGATGAAGCAAATTTATCCAAGGGAGCAACCCAATGAACTCGGAAGCGAAAAAAAATTTGAACGGCATCGCTTCCGTCGGGCTCGCGCTCGGGGCCGTGTTTGGGATGGCGGGGACGTTTGTCGGCCAAGCGAATCTTCGGAATATAGCGTGGGAAATCGATGGCCTTGGCGTGATCGTGGCTACCAGCCTGCTTGCGATCAAATATTTCAGGAAGGGGTGTGATGCGATCGCGGCCGGGTTTCTGATATTCGCGATTGGCGAGTCCGTTATGCTTTCCGGGCAGGCTGCGGGGCTCGCGGGAACCGCTCCTGCTTTTGCGGCCGGCACGGCCCTTTGGGCTACGTCAATTTTGATGATCAGCGTTCCCGAGGAGTTACCGCTCTGGGTTCGACTCGTTGGATTTGTTGCCTCCGGTCTTTTCTACGTCACGGCGACGGAAATTTTCTGGGGCCGATCATTGACTTCGCTTTCGTCTCCCTTGCCGTTTTTCGCGTACCCCTTTCTCGCGATCACATTTATCGGATGGATTTGGACTCTGATGAAGGAGAGCAGCGTGGCGAGGAGCCAGTAGGGCGGGCTTCAGCCTGCCGGTTTTCTGTTCGATATGGGCAGCAAAAACCCGACAGGCTGAAGCCTGTCCTACTAGGCGAGCCCTTCGATGATTCGGATGTCGCGCTCGGCAGCGCCATCAATCACGCGGCAGGCTGCCTGATATGCGGGACTCTCAAACGTGGTCGTTGCTTTCTGCACGCTGTCAAACTCGATGACCACGGTGCGCATATTCTTTCCCGCTTCGTAAATTTTTGTAGGCAGCCCGCGGCCCAGGAAACGGCCGCCCCCGCTTTGAATCGCGGGCCCGGCCAACTTCGCGTATTCCGCAACCGCGTCGGGATTCGAGATCGAGCGGTAGAAGCAAATCCAATATCCTTTGGCCATGGCCCTCTCCTAGCTGGAAATTTTCATCGAATTGAAGTTGATCGAGTAAAGGGCAGCGCGACCTGTTACCCCGTGCGTTGACCGGCTTTGCATCTTCAAACGCGAGAGTCTATCGCGTCTTTTCATTCGTCGCAAGAAGACTCGCGCAATTCAATGCGGGTTGCGACAGTCCGCCGTCCAACAACTTAACGCTTCAGGGAGACGCCCAGGAAAATCCGGCTGGCGACGGGCTGGCCTTCGCTGAACGCGGGGATGAACTTCCAATTCGAGGTTGACCTCAGGAGTCCCTCGTCAATCCGTTGGTCAGTTCCCATTACTTCGACGGACCTGACTTTCCCCGCGGAATCAATCACCAGATTCAACTCCGACTCCATTTCCGCTAATTCTTTCTCTAATTCGTTCATGGGAGGTTGCCGCTCCATAAGAATGGCCCTTGGCGAGACGATTTCCTGTTTGGCTTTTGCCCCTTTGGGCGTCAGCCCCGGCGTTGCGATCACCGTGGTTGTCCCGTCGAAGATCTTCACGGGTATGATCTTGCCGGGCGAAATTGCGGTGGACACACCATCCACCTGTGAGCGGACCCCGCGCCCGCGCGCGTTCAAGATCGCGGCACGAATCCGATCCATATCCGCGGCGGGCCACATCTCGGCCAGGAAACGCCAGGCCTCCTGTTCACGGCCGCTGTAAAGGTAGGACCAAACGATTTCCAACACTTTCACTTTTGCGTTGCGCAGGCGTCCATGCCAGCCTGACGGCAAATCGGCAGCGGACGCCAGTTTGCCGTCGCTGGTCTTGAAATCGCCAAGATCCTGGGGATTGAGTTTGGCCTTCATGTCGGCGATTTTCTGGTCAAAATAAGGCCGGAACTCGGAACTTACGTCCAGCAACCGCCCGCGGTCGAAGCGCAGAACGACCGGCGGCGCAAAATCCAGGTCGCTCAACTTCAGGTTCTCGAAACCTTCCACCGCTGCGGCATCGTCCGTCCAGATTTCGACGCGGCCATCCAGGTCGGTGTCCGCGGCGCTGAAAAATTGACCGCCGGTGATGCGGCGCAGCAAAACTGGGGGTTCCCGCAGAGAATAAATGAGGTATCCCATGCAGCACTCGGCCTTGGATTTCTTTATTTGCAGCGCCACCACCGGCGCGCCCAACCCCAGATCCACGCCGAATGCGTCGATATCCAGCTGCGGAACTTCAGCCGCGACCTCCAGATTTTGATCGCCCCAGCTGATCGCCGCCCTGCAGACTCGCGCGTCCAGCAGCTCATTCCTCGCTGGGCCAACGCTTACCGTGACGCCTGTCCGGAACTCCGCCTCGAAATCGCCCGCGCCGTCGCGGCAGACCACATCGCGGCTTTGAGCATGGCAGACATTAGCCGTCAGGCAGGAAAGCAAAAATAACGTCAGCGCCGCACCGGAGATACCTAGCATCCTACGCATACTGTAATCCAAAATTAGTCAATTACTTGCACCAGGCCCCCTGGTTTCAGAGCCGCAGCAACTTGACCAGCGTTCCGCCAAGGATCGCTTCCTTTTCCGCGTCGTTGAGAAACGGCGCGTTCAGAATCAGATCGACATTGGAATGCCAATTGAACGGCATGTCTGTCCCAAAGACGACCTGGCCGGTGCCGACTTCCGCCGCGAGATGGCGCAATCCCTCTTCGGAAATAATGATCGTGTCGACCAGAACCTGTTTCTTCAAATAGTCGCTCGGCTGTCTCTTGTTCGCACAATCGGCGTTGGGCCTCACCTCGCAGGCGACTTCGGTCCGCCCAAGGTAGGACGGCAAATAACCCCCTGCATGAGCTGCGCAGATTTTCAAATTGGGGAAGCGGTCGAATGCTCCGTTGAACATCATGCGCGTGAGGAATACGGTGGTTTCCAGGGGATTTCCAATGATATTGCCCAGATCGCCCCTTCCCTTGAGCGCGTCTTTCTGCAGGATATTCTCAGCGCCCTGAGGATGCATGAAAACTACGACGCCCAGTTCCTGCGCCTTGGCCCAGAACGGATCGTACTTGGGCAGTGATAAATCCTCGCCATTGACGTGACCGCCGATGGCGGCGCCGCGCGCGCCCAATTTCTTTACCGCATACTCGAGTTGTTCGGCCGCCAGGTCGGGAAACTGCAGGGCGACCGAGGAGAGCGCAACGTAGCGGTCCGCATGAGCGGAACACCATTCCGCGAGCTTCTCGTCATGCAGCCTGACGATTTTGGCCGCTAGGTCACGGTCCGTTGCGGCATAGAACCAGTATCCGTTTATGCTCAGGACTTGCACGTCGATTCCCAGCTCGTCGATGGCGCGGATGCGGTCCGGTCCCATGAGGTTTGGTCCGCGCGCGCGAGGGGCGGCGCTCGGGGCCAGGGGCGTGTCCTTCACGACGTCCCAAATTTCGGGAATGACGCAATGAGCGTGCACGTCAACGACTTTCACGCGCCGGCCCGATACAGATACCTCCCGGCGCTTTACGGGAGCCGCCGTCGCGCCCGCTCCGCCCTGCAGGGCGGCCTCCGCGAACGCGTTTCCTGTCAATAACATTCCGGTTGTTGCGCCGGCGACTGTCTTCAAGAAATCCCTGCGATCCCGCATGCTTCGCTCCGTTCCATTTTCCCCAGGATAAAGGCGGCGCTCATTTCTCCGCTTTCCGGGAGAATCGGAAAATTTTTGGTCAGCCTAGATCTCTAGCTGCTTGAATTGTCGTAAGTAAACCTCTTGCGGGCATGGAAGTCAAGAAGCCGCGGTAAGAGTAAACGGGCGAGATTCCGAGAGATTCAAACGTCAAAAATATATCAGCGATCCAGAGGGGCAGTGCGCGCATGGAAATGCGTGGACTCCCCTCCGGCCCCTGCGATGACTCACTCGGACCAGGCGAGATAGGCGGGGACGAACATCCCGAGCACGGGCACGATCATCAAAATGCCCCACCAGTTCGGCTTGTGCCGCGCCTCAGCGATGGCCATCCAGATGATAATGAAGATCACGATGTTGACCAGAGGGATCAGACACAGGATGAACCACCACGCGGGCTTCTGCGCGATATTGAGCATGAGGAAGATGTTGGCGAGCGGAACCCAGGCGAGCCAGCCGTTCTGGGTATTCGTCTTCGTGGCGATGGTCATTAGCGCCAAAGACGTGTACACGTAAATCACTGCGAGGAACAGGAAAAAACTCGTTCCGAACATCATTGGGAGCTTCGGTTCCATGAGGTTCCTTTCCCCGGCGATATACGGATTCGTTCGTCCGGCACGATCCACCCGGAATTTCCGATTTAGCCGGAATGCCCTTTTTGGAGGTTGAGACTGGTATCAGTTTACACTGCCTGCGCCTGGCCGCTGCCCAGGTGTGTCCTTAAGAGCATCTGCCGTTTGCACTGCGGATTAGAGGCGCGGCGCCATAGAAAGAACGATTCAACATTTCCATCTATAAGTCTCGTGGGCGGGATCAATGGAGACTGGCCCGCTGCTCAGCCAACGGCAATGGGTCATTTTCCGAGGATCCTGACCCGCAACCCTACCCTTTTCATTTCTTCTGTTCAGACCGGGAATTCGACGAAGCAACACTCGGAAGGGAAGAACGGGAAAACCTTTGAGAATGGAATCACCCGAGTTTCTTGTGGGAGATTCAGCGCAGAGAGCGGCTGTTGAAATTTACCCGTCACCGGCAAGAGGGGATAGATTGAAAATCGGCCGGCTCACATTTTTGTGGCGGATTGGGAGCGCGCTCACGATCCCGATTTCTCGGGGCCGCCGTCCCCGCAGCGCTGCGCCCAATCCGCCTCGCCTGTTTAGTAGCAAGTGGGCTTCCATTGCCGGTTCCTTGAAACATGATCCAAACACATGACATCTGGGCAGCCGCGCCATAGCGGGATGCAGCATTTTGCGCAATTTGGGACACACATTGGCAGTCTTCTTCCGGGAACTGTCAACCAATCCAAAACGCGGAGAAATTGGCCGCCGTAAAAAACGGCCCGCGAAAATAAATCTCAACTCTTTTTCCGCAAGGAAAGATTTGCTTGCAGGACACTTTTTGCGGGCGTGCGAGAGGCCGCCTCCGCTATGCTATAGTCAGTTGTCCCTGAGCCTCTGCGAATATGGGCAAACTGCGCATCTCCGTCGTGGAATTCCTGAACACCGCGCCGCTGGTCTGGGGTTTTACCGACGGGCCGCTGGCGGGCAAGTATGAACTTTTGTTTGCCGTGCCCTCGCAGTGCGCGGAGGACTTGCGCGCCGGGCGCGCCGATGTGGGCATCATTCCGTCCATCGAGTACCAGCGCATGGACGATGTCGTGGCCCTGCCGGGAATGGCCATCGCCTCGAAGAATGAAGTCCGCAGCCTGCTTGTCGTATCTAAAATGCCGATCGAAATGGCCAAAAGTTTTGCGCTGGACACGAATTCGCGCAGCTCGGTGGGACTGGCGCGGATTCTCAGCCAACGCCACTGGAATATCGATCCCGAATTCATCGACATGCCGCCCGATCCGGACAAAATGCTGGCCCGCGCCGATGCCGCGCTGGTGATCGGCGACCCCGCGCTGCGATTGCGGCTGAGCGTAGATGCGCTGCAAGCAAAAGTGCCGCAAGAAGGCGGCTGCAATTGCTGCGGGGGCGAGGATGAACAGCCCATCAAGGGCATCGAAACCTTGTTTGTCTATGACATTGCGCAGCAGTGGCGCGAAATGACCGGGCTTCCCTCGGTCCTGGCCATCTGGGTGGCGCGGCGAGGCGCGATCACGCCGGAAATCGCCGCGGATTTTCAGGCCTCGCGCGAATATGGCCTGGCGCGCATCGGCGAAATCGCCGAGGGCGCGGCCTTGAAGCTGGACCTTCCGCCGCGCGAACTGGAGCGCTATCTGACTGAGAACATTAATTTTTCCCTGGATGAGGAGAATCTGGCGGGCCTGCGGCGGTTTTATGAGGAGTGCGCGCGGGCCGGACTCATTCCGCGAGCCAGGGAGCTGGAATTTGTCAACGGGGTGAGCGTCGCGCGGTGAGCTTTTTGTAGCGCCCGCCTTCAGGCAGTCATGTTGTTGAGCCTAGGGTGTCCGCCTGAAGGCGGACGCTACAAACGGAGTGGCAAATGAAGAAGGAAATCAATCGATGGGACTGACACAACAAGAAGCGCTGGACTTGTTTCGCTCCGACGACCTGGTGGGCATTGGCATGGCAGCGATGGAAGTGCGCCGCAGGAAAACCGACCCGCGCGTGGCCACCTATCAGATTGACCGTAACATCAACTACACCAATTTCTGCACCGAATATTGTTCGTTCTGCGCGTTTTACCGCCCGCTGGGGTCGAAGGAAGGGTACCTGCTCTCGTTCGAGTCCATTTACGAAAAGATCGAGGAAATGCTCGAGCTGGGCGGCACTGGCATCCTGCTGCAGGGCGGCCTGCACCCGGATTTGCGCATCGAGTATTACGAAAATCTCCTGCGCTCGCTCAAAGAGCGCTTTCCGCAAGTCCACTTGCACTGTTTCTCAGCGCCGGAAATCGGCTGCATCGCCGAGGTTTCCGGCCTGAGCGTGCGGGAAACGATCGCGCGACTCATGGCCGCGGGGCTGGACTCCATCCCCGGCGGCGGCGCGGAAATTCTCGATGATGAAATTCGCGCGCGCATCTCGCGCCTCAAGTGCACCTCCGACGAATGGGAAGACATGCATCGCGTGGCCCACTCGCTCGGCATGCGCACCACGGCCACGATGATGTTCGGCTGCGGCGAGGAGTACCGCCACCGCGTCAATCACCTGGAGCGCCTGCGCCGCATCCAGGAAGATACCGGCGGCTTCACCGCGTTCATTCCATGGATGTTCGCACCGGACAATACGCCGCTCGGAAAAAAAATCCCTCAAGCCACTGCCGTCGATTACCTGAAGACGCTGGCCATCAGCCGCCTCTATCTCGACAACATCGATCACATCCAGTCGAGCTGGCTTACGCCGGGGATCAAGGTCTGCCAGGTGGGTTTGCAATTTGGAGCCGACGATGTGGGCAGCATCCTGATCGAGGAAAACGTGGTCTTCGCCGCCGGCGTGCGCAATCGCACCAACGAAGGCGAACTCCGCCGCATCATTCAAGATGCCGGCTACATGCCCGCGCAGCGCGACACGCTGTACCGCTCCTACGTGCTGAAGCCAGCGTCTTAAGTAGCGCAGGCTTCAGCCTGTGGGTTTTAATAAATCAACTTCCACAGGCTGAAGCCTGCGCTACGATTCTTTGCGTCTGAACGCTAGAATTTTTGCCGTAAAGACCTGCACCTGTTCCCCTTTTTGGTTCAAGGTAACGCTTCGAACGGTTATAACTCCCCGGTCGGGTTTGGATCGCGACGGCACGATCGCTAGAATTTCACTTTCAACGTGCAGCGTGTCGCCGGGAAAGGTCGGCCGAGTCCAGGCGATTTCGCCGCCCAGGCCTGCAAGTCCGCCCGCGAATGGTAAGCCACTCGATACTAGAAGGCGCATCGTGGCAGCCGCCGTATGCCAACCGCTTGCGGCGAGCTTGCCGAAGACGCTGTGCCGGGCGGCCTCGTTGTCCAGGTGAAAGGGCTGCGGGTCAAACTCTGCGGCAAATGATTTGATCCGCGCCTCATCCATGCGGTAGGTGCCGGAAGAAAATTTCTGGCCCACGTGTAAGTCATCCAGGTATAGCACCTTGGCCGGGGTCGCAACTTTTTCCGGCGCGGAGTTATAGGCCGGCTTCACGCCGCTGGTGCTGTCGAGCGCTGCGTTTGCCAGGTCGTCGGCGTCGCGATTCTGCTCGCGCGGCACATACTGGATCGTAAAAGCTTCCAGGGTCGCAGCTTGTTTTTTGGCCCGTTCGTGCAGGGGGCGCAGGTCGGGATGCTTCACTTTATACAAGCCCTTGATCTGATTGACGATCAATTGCGAGTCGCTGAGCACGCGCAGCCGGCGAATCCCGCTGGCCGCCGCGTAATCGAGGGCCGCGATCAGCGCGTAATATTCGGCGACGTTGTTGGTGTGGCGGCCGATATATTTTCCCAGGGACTCATGTGTCGCGCCGTCAGGACGGCGTATCACCACTCCGTAGGCCGCCGGGCCGGGATTCCCGCGCGCCGCGCCGTCAATATTGGCCGTGTACGCGCCCTCGAGCCGCGCTGAAGGCGTTTCAGGTTCGGCGAACAGTTTTCCCGACGCTTTGTGAGTGGGTTTGATCATGGTTTCGGACGTGCATTCGAGATTTTGATTGGCACCGGCCTTCTTGTCGCAAATGACGATTCTTTATGCTTTGTGGGCCGGCGCTTCAGCGTCGACATCCAGGCTTGCAATATCTTGGGCTTTTAGCCCCTGACTAAAGCTTCAGGGCCTGAAGGCCCCATAACGGCACAGCGTTCTTGTCGGACCTAAAGGTCCGACCCACAAACCTTGAATCTCTTATCCTCACGGTTAATTTTCACTGGCGGGAGTGCCTGGCGGAGCGCCGGCGGAGGCCACCGCAGGCGAGGAAGTGGCGGAGGACCCGGGCGCCGCTGAGTGATCGGCGTAATACAGGATGCGCGTGCACGTCTCGCAGTGGAAAAATCCATCATTGCTGTCGCGCTGCAGTTGCTGGATCACATGCGGGCGAATGTGCACGCCGCACTGACCGCAGCCTTCGCCCCGAATTTCCGCCAGGGCCATACCCCCGTGGCGCTTGGCGATGCGCTCGTAGTGGTCGACCAAATCTTCCGGGACGGCGGCAATCGCGGCGGCGCGCACGGCTTCGGCGGCGGCCAATTCCTTTTGCGTGGCGTTGTACTCGGCTTGAATGGCCTGGCGTTCCTTGCTCGCGGACGCTTCGATTCCCTTGACGGCTGCCTCGGCGGCCTTCACTTGGCGGTCGTACTCTTCGCCTGAGACCATGCGCTCCAGCAGGCGGTCCTCGGCACTGGCCACTTCGTTTTCGGCGTTCTGGATTTCGTGCAGCAGCGCTTTATAGGCTTCGTTGGTCTTGACCTCCGCGCTCTGGTTGCGGTATTTCTTGGCGCGCTCTTTCCACTGCTCGACGTCCATCTCGTACGTCTTGCGCTCCTTCAGACCCGTGGTATGCGCTTCCTTGGCCGCGGTGACGTGTTGCTTCGCGGACGTAACGCCTGCTTCCACTTCCGCCAGGCGTTTTGGGAAGCGGGCCAGGCGCTCGCGAATTCCGATCAGGCGCAAATCAACGGCTTGCAATTCAATGAGTGCTTTTAGGTGGGGGTGCATCGGCACAGCATTTTAGCACAGCCGCTGCGCCGGGCACGGATCGCAATTCGTTCCTCCAGGGTCGAATTTTGCCAAACAGCCTCTGAACGGCAGGCAGGCCCGGCGGATTTCCCGGTATGAGTATCGCGAAACAAACAAAATAAAATCAATGTGAATCGGGAAGAGATAATGGATAGAATCGCTGTTGCCCGCCCGTCTATCTCAAACTAAGGCACATTCATATTCTCCGCGAATCACGCTTCCTGACGGTCTTGCGCCGGTGCCGATGCTTATGGGAAAGGAATCAACAATATGGCGGTCGGAAAGATGCTCCATCGGATTAATTTCAGGCTGGTGTCTTACGGTCTAGCCCTGACGATTTCCATGCTGGGACTTGTACAGACGGGATTGGCGCGGCCGGATAATTCCTTCGATTTGATTGGGCCGAAAATAGAAATCAAGGTAACTCGCACCGGCAAGACGCTGGGTATCGCGGATGTTCCCAACCTGCTGCCTGCGGACCGGCTTTGGATTCACGTCGACCTTCCCGACGATCAAGCGGTGCATTACTTGCTGGTCCTAGCATTCCTGCGCGGCACCACAAATCCGCCACCGGAAGACTGGTTCACCCGAGCCGAAACATGGAGCAAACAAATGAAAGCGGAAGGGACGGCCGTTACAGTCCCCAAGGATGCTCAGCAAGCCATCCTGTTTTTAGCCCCTGAAACGGGCGGCGATTTCAGCAGTTTGCGGTCAGCCGTGCGAAGCAAACCTGGCGTCTTTGTGAGGGCCACGCAGGACCTGAATCAGGCAGGCTTGGACCGCACGCGAGTTGATCGCTACCTCGACGACATCAAAAACAGCGCCAGCCTGGATCCCAAGGCGCTGCACGATCGATCCGTTCTGCTGGCCCGGACGCTGGGCATCAAACTGGACCAGCAGTGCTTCGACAAGCCTGCAGAACAGCAATCAGCCTGCCTGACGCAAAATACCGATCAACTGGTCCTGGACGA
>DATHPN010000085.1:0-32101 GCA_035483715.1 Candidatus Acidiferrum sp. | reverse complement strand
TTATGCGGTTTCGACCCGCGAATATCAGAGTGATCAACCGTCGCGAAAACTACCTCGACCACGACTTGCGCTGCCTCCCGAGAGCAAGAAGAAAAAAGGACCACAACAGCCGTTCATAGTTGACAGGTCATTCCATATCAGTACTTTCGTACTACCACTTCAGTCCCAGATCTGCGCAACTCTCTTCCCGATTCCGTGTTTGGTATGGTGCAAGCCGGAATTTTTGCTCGGTCTCGGGGCCCGGCGCAATCATATCTGGCAATAGTCCATACAAACGAGTGGAGACCTCCGAGTCTTCGCAGGAGACGAAAATGAATTCCAGAAAATCGCACATTTTCCTGGGAGTAGTGTTGGCAGCGATGCCGTTATTCTCAGTCGCATGTGGTTCCAGTTCCAGCGCCAGCTTAGGGTCCGGTGGGGGTGGCGGGCAAAATGGCAGCGTGAACATGATGGTAAGCGACGCCTCGACCGAAGACTGGGCTACCATCGGCGTCAAGATTCTTGGCATTTCGCTGGTCCCCGAAGGCGGGGGCAGTCCCGTCACTGTGTACACGGCGCCGAATCCCGTACCCGTCACCAATCTGGTTCAACTCGACCAACTCAGCGATCTCCTCGGAAGCGTATCGGCGCCGGCCGGGACGTATACGGGCGCAATTCTCACTGTCAGTGCCAATCCGGGCGACGTTACTTTGATTGTTTCCGCGGATCCGGAGACTGGCTTTGCCGGAACGCCGGGCGCGACGATTCCGTCAAACCAAATTCAGATTCAGGGAAAGTCCGGCAGCTCCGGGAGTTTGACTGTCCCGGTCAACATCAATTTTGATTCACCACTCGTTGTCGCGGCGAGTCAGACGAGCATGCTGGATGTGGAATTCGATCTGGCGCATCCGGCTTTCCTCGTGGGACACGTGCCCCCGGCATTGGGAGGCCAAACGATCTGGGCGATAAACTTCAATAAGGGCCCCGTGCGCCATCACCCGATCCGGGACATCACGCGGCTGATCCTGCGTCACACGTACGGCACCGTTACCGGCGTTTCCACCGACGACAGCTCCATCATGATCACAAAAGATTTCCCGGTCGAGCCGCCCACGAATCCGGAAACAGCTATCGCATCGTCCCAATCTCTCACGATCCTGGCGGACGCAGCGAACGGCACGCTTTTCTATGACGTGGACGCAAAAACGGTCGTCACCATCAAGAATTTTTCCACGGTGGCGAATGGCTTGAAGGGCCGGTTCGTTCGTGTCGCAGCACGGTATCAGTCCGACGGGTCTCTTGTCGCCGTGCGCGTCTGGGCCGCCAACGCCTTCAGCAGTGTTTATATCAGCCCTGAAGGGCACGTGCTCCATGTGAATACGACGACGGACGTGATCACGGTTCAAAACGAACTCGGCCAGCCCGTGAATCTGATCGTGGATGCGAACACGGAGTTCTTTTTCCGAACTCCCTGGAATGCAATCGCCGACTCGACGCCTATCGGACAGGGTACCGGTTTCCTGACGAGCAAGAATCTGGTGCGGGGATTTAAAATTCACGCCAGCGTGGATCCCACGGTGGTTCCGCCGGACCCCACACTCGGTCCCTTCACGGTAGAGGCCGTGGACATCGAAATCGCCAGGTATGACGGCAGCATCTCTGCCGTAAACGCCAACACTTTCACTTATACACGCAAATTCAACACGTCCTCTGACAATTACACATTCGCGCTGCCCTACATTTCCAGCAACACGCCGAATGGAAGCGATCCTTCCACCGGCGCCGCGATCACCGGGTACAAATGGTGGAACTTCACATTCCCGACTATCGTGGACAGCGGAACGAACGCCATCCCGGATTTTGAGACCGCCACGAATGGCACGGTGAACTTCGGCGGCACAGCGGGAGCGTATCCAACCTGGGGCGTTAGCTATGCCATATGGAACGATCCGATCCAGGCGAACGCCTGGGCTGCGCCTTGGACCGTGCTGATTCCCACCACGGTTCCGCTCGGCACAGCGGCCACTTCCTACTCCAACGGCAGCTTTATGATGTCAGAGCCGCTGGGCACGACAAACGTGGCCGTGAATCTGAGCACCACCATGGGTTCAGGGACGCTCGTGTACCAGGTGGATCGAACCAATGGCGTCGTGACCGTCAGCGCGGTGGACATCACCACGCCCGCCGGCCAGGCTACCATCACGAGCCAGCTCATCGCCGGGACTTCCGTCAAGGTCTTCGGCATCCCGCAAGCCAATGCCACGCTTAAAGCGTATGTGGTCATTTACTTCACGGGAACGGCGCCGACTCCGACGGCGGTCGATTAAGCGTCCAGGATTTTTCAGGATGGCTTGATCGTCATGAATGGTGGAAGTTGAAAAATGGGGCGCCCGTGGCGGCGTCCCATTTTTTTGGCCTCACGCATACGCGAGCACTACTGCGCCTGTAAAAATTAGCGTGCCTCCCAGCCAGTGGTGCCAAGTCACTTTCTCGTGGAGAAAAATTGCGGCCAGCACGATGGCCACGACCACGCTGAGCTTGTCAACCGGAGCCACCTGCGAAGCTTCGCCGAGTTGCAACGCGCGGAAATAGCAGAGCCAGGAGAGGCCGGTGGCGATGCCCGACAGAATCAGAAAAATCCAGGTGCGTTTGGCGATTCCGGAAAACGGCTCGTTCTTGGTGGCCAGCGCAACGGACCACGCGAAAATCAAAATGACTACGGTGCGGATCGCCGTCGCCAGGTTCGAGTCAATCTGCTGGACGCCTACTTTGGCCAGCACCGCGGTCAGTCCCGCGAAAAAAGCGGAGAGTAACGCCCATAAAAACCAATTCATACTTTCTCCTCACGCGTTACGCTGCGTAGCGGGGAGCGAATTGAGTGGGGCAGGCTTCACAGGCTGCGGAAAAAGGGCCTCACTCCTTTTGTCATTCCGAGCGAAGCGAGGAATCTCTGTTTCTTTTCGTGGGGCCAAATCGAAGAGAGATTCCTCGCTTCGCTCGGAATGACAAAATACACTACTTTTTCCACAGCCTGTTCAGCCTGTCTGGTATTGATGCTCGAGACGTTGCGGAAAAGCAGACCGGCTGAAGCCTGTCCTACTCAACGCAGACCGGGAATATTCACGCGAATTTTGTAGACGCCGGTGCGGGCGGCGACGTAAAGCGTCTTATTGTCGCGGTCGCCAAAGCAAACATTGGCTACAAATTCCGGCGTCAGGATTGTGCCCAGGTGCTTACCATCCGGCGACATGATCCAGATTCCGCGCGGGCCGGACTCCCAGACGTTTCCTTGCGTGTCCACCTTCATGCCGTCGGTGATTCCACCGGCTTTGTCCGAACTCATGTCAATGAACATCTGGCTGTTGGTGAGCGTGTCGTCGGGCTGCACATCATAGCGGCGGACGTACTTGTTCTGGCTTCCATTCGCGTATAAGTATTTTTCATCCGGAGAAAACGCGAGACCGTTCGGTGTGGCAATATCCTTGATCGCCAGGGTGACTTTGCCGTCCTTCCACATGAAAATTCCGGCGAAATCCAATTCCTTCTTGGGATCCTGATCCCTGCCCCGCAGCCCGCCGAAGCCATCGGTAAAATAAATCGCTCCGTCCTTTTTCACGACAAGGTCGTTGGTTCCGCCAAATCGCTTGCCTTCGTAGCGCTCGGCGAGGATGGTGCGCTTGCCGTCCTTTTCGATCCGGTCGATCGAGCGCCCGCTCCACGTGGCGATCAGCAATCTGCCTTGGCGATCCAGCGCCAGGCCGTTCGATCCGATCATAAAGAAAGTGTCTTTTCGATTCGGGTCCGGTTGCGGCATGCCCACGCGCCAGATGTCATACCCGGTGTAGCCGCTGTGATCGAGGTACAGCGTAACTTTTCCTTCCGGGGTAAGTTTATAAATCACGTTCGCATACATGTCGCTCAGGAGCAGGTAGCCGCTGTTGCCCTGATCGGCCCACACGATTCCTTCGGTGAATCCAAAATCCCCCTTCACGAGTTCCAGCTTGGCATCGGGAGAGATAAGAGCGTCGAGCGAGGGGTCCAGCTTGACGACGGGCTTGTCGGCGGGAGTCTGCGCAAGCAGGGAGCTGAACGGGGTGCACGCCAGAAATAAAGAAAGCAGCAGCCATTTTTTCATGTTTTCCTCAATCCACCGGAACTGCTGAGCCTGAGCATGCGCGGTGCGGGCTCTTTAGCTTGCGGATGAATTTAAGTCAAGCAATTTTGCCGAATTTGCCCGCGCTTCGCGACTTTTAGTAGCGCGGGCTTCAGCCTGTGGGGCTTTGTCGGTCTACGATGAACCGCGCCGGCACGAACCCCCACAGGCTGAAGCCTGCGCTACTTAAGCCCTCCCAATAATTCGCAACAGAAATTCTGGAGCGAGTATCTACATCTGTGTGGGGCTCTTGGACTTTCGGACGATGTACCAGCACGGAGTGTACCCGTAGTGGGGAAACAAGGAGTGAACGCAGGGGTCCGATTCCATGGGCGATTGCGCGTCCAGGGCGTATTCCACTTTGTTGCCCTTTTGCGGAATCGCCAGAAGGTGAGGATAGGTGACCACATCGAATGGATCGCCCGGCTTTTGCGCATTGGCGCGGTGGCGGACGGAAGCATAGTCGTAACCATAAGCTACAGGGAGGAGCATAAGCAGCGCGTAGAGGGTTCGTATCAAGTGAATGCGCATGTGATTGGCTCAGTAAGTATACGCAAATTTTTTCGAGGCGGGGGCTTCTTGGTAGCGCAGGCTTCAGCCTGTGGGGTTTGGTTTTTGCAAGAACGGAAACCCACAGGCTGAAGCCTGCGCTACTGGCCGGGAGAGAAAAAGCAAGAGCCCCGCGACGAGTTGTCGCGGGGCTCTTGACCAGCCATCGGGGAGGGTTCCGACGGAGTTAGCACGGGCTCTGGTTACTCGGCAAGGAAAAGCGTCGAGCCTTGCCGGTTTACCAGGAGCAACGGATTGTTGCCGGCCTTGTGGATCGCTTCCTCGAATTGCGTGACGTTTCTTACCGGTTGATGATTGACTTCCTGGATGACGTCGCCGCGCCGCAAACCAGCCGACGCCAGCGGGCTCGACGGGCTGATGTCTGTGACGACCACTCCGGTGGTTGCCGCAGGCAATCCCAGCTGTCTCACCGATTGCGCATCGAGATTGTCCACGGTCACTCCGTCCAGCGCCTTGTCGGACGATCCTTCCTCGGTTTTGGCCTGTTCCTTATCCGAGGGCAGATCGCCAAGCTTGACGGACACATCGCTGGGATTTCCATTGCGCAACAGTTTCAGTTTCACGGTGGAGTCGGGATTCATCATGGAGATGGAATTCCGCAATTCGCGGCTGTCTTCCATCGGCTTTCCATTGACTTCCAGAATCACATCGCCTCTCTGGACGCCGCTTCTCGAAGCCGGACCATTGGGGCTGACATCGCCTACCAGAACGCCCTTCATATCTTTCAAGTTCATGGCCTTGGAAATTCCCGGCGTAATGTCCTGCACCATGATGCCGAGGTAGGCGCGATTGACCTTGCCGTGGTCGAGAATTTGACTCATCACGTTGCGGGCCATATTGATGGGGATGGCAAACCCGATGCCCTCGTTCCCGCCCGATCCGTGCGAAAGGATGGCAGTGTTAATTCCGACCAGTTCGCCGCGATCGTTCACCAGCGCGCCGCCGGAATTGCCCGGATTGATTGGCGCATCGGTCTGGATAAAATCTTCGTAGTCTTCGATGCCCAGATTTCCACGGTTCAAGGCGCTGATGATTCCCATGGTGACGGTCTGGCCGACGCCGAAGGGATCACCGACTGCAAGGGCGTAGTCGCCCACTTGCACCTTGGAGGAGTCACCGATGGTAATGGCAGGGAATCCGCTGCCTTCAACTTTCAACACGGCGATGTCGGTCTTGGGATCTGCGCCCACGACCGTGGCTTTTAGCTGGCGCTTGTCGGCAAACGTGACGCGTACGTCAGTGGCGCCGTCGATGACGTGGTTATTCGTCAAAATGTAGCCGTCGGGGCTGACAATGACGCCGGACCCGAGACTGTCTTCGCGCTGATCGCGCGGCTTCATCGGGCGATTATCTGAGTTCGGTCCGAACTGCCGATTGGGACCGAACTGTTGTCCAAAAAACTGCTGAAAAAACGGAGGCATTTCATCCGGCATATCAAACTGGTTCTGTGCAGATGCCTTGACCACCTTAGACGTGGAAATATTAACGACGTCGGGCAATACCGCTTTCACCACCGGTGCAAACCCGGTTCTGCTGGGCCCTTCGGCCGGGTCGGCCAGATTCATGGAAATATGCACGCCGGGGGTAAAAAATTTCTGGCTGGCGCGGGCCACTCCCCATCCGGCCATCCCCAGCAATAGAACCATGGCCCCGGCTAGAATTTTCGATTTCCTCGTAAACATCTGCAAATGCATGGGTTCTCCTTATCCGCAATCCGAAAGTCCATATCCCCGGCTTAGCGATGCCAGGTTTGTGCTCAATCTATAAGACGGATTACTTGGCAGTGGGTTAGCTCACGGGGGTGAGTAGCGCAGGCTTCAGTCTGTGGGGCTTATTTCTTGTTTGCAAATGTCAACCCCCACAGGCTGAAGCCTGCGCTACTTACAGCGCGCGGCCTGCGGCGGCGCCTGAGGCCCAGGCCCATTGGAAATTGAAACCGCCGAGGTGGCCGGTGACGTCAACCACTTCGCCGATGAAAAATAATCCGGGCACGCGCCGGGATTCCATGGTCTTGCTCGATAACTCTTCGGTGTCCACGCCGCCTGCGGTGACTTCGGCTTTTTCAAAGCCTTCGGTGCCTGCAGGGTCTATAACCCATTCATGTAATTGACCCTCCAGCGCTTCGAGTGCCCGGTTCGTCCAAGAGCGCGGCGAATGCAATTCCAGCCAACGAGTAGCAAAACGTTTCGGGAGAATTCCCTGGAGAGCAGCCCGCGCTGTGGCCAGGTTTCTTTCTTTGGCTTCGCGAATGGCATGGGTGACATCACGGCCGGGGGCCAGGTCGATGCGTATGGAAGAGTGTTCCCGCCAGAACGCGGAAATCTGGAGGATGGCGGGTCCGCTCAATCCCCGGTGCGTGATCAACATTTTCTCGCGGAAGGAGGAGTGGTCCGTGGAAACTTCGACTTCCGCGGAGACTCCCGCCAAATCGCAATATTGCGAGCGGTCTTTTGTCCCCAGCACCAGCGGGACGAGCGCGGGCCTCGTTTCACGGATCCGCAGGCCGAAATGGCGTGCGATGTCATACCCCAGCGAAGTCGCTCCCAGCTTTGGGATCGAAAGTCCTCCCGTCGCTACGACCAGGACCGGCGCCTGAAATTCACCGGACGTAGCGCGTACGATATATTCATCGGCGCGGCGGAACTCCTGAATGTCGCTGTTCAGAATAATTTGTACTCCCGCTGCGCGGCATTCGGTTTCCAGCATTTCCAGGATATCTTGCGAGGAACGGTCGCAGAAAAGCTGGCCGAGCGTCTTCTCGTGATAGCCAATGCCATGTTTTTCAACCAGCGCGATGAAGTCGGAAGGTTCGTAGCGGGCCAGAGCGGATTTCGCGAAATCCGGATTTGCGGAATGGAAGTGTTCCGGCCGGCAATACAGGTTGGTGAAATTGCAGCGGCCTCCGCCGGAGATGAGGATTTTCTTGCCCGCGCGATTGGCACGTTCCAGAACTGCCACACGCCGGCCGCGTTTGCCTGCCTCGATCGCGCACATCAATCCGGCGGCTCCCCCGCCCAAAATTACCGCGTCAAATCTATTGATCATGATGGAGAGGCCAATACGGCCCTGCTTGCCGCGAACGATTATGGCATTCCGGGGCCGGCTTTGGGCCGGGAAGGAATCCCAGGGCGAGTCGCCTGATTCCAACCATTTGCTATATCGCGGATAGATATTGTCGATTGGACTTTCCCTGGGACGAGAGTGACAGTAGATCCTAAATATTTGCGAACGGAAAGCCGATGTGAATTAAGGGGATCCTGATGGCGCAACCGAGTGTGGGGCCGCAGCGGAACGAAGAAGAATTTCCGGCCGCGATGCAGACCTCAGAACTAATACGCTCCAGCTATGTTTTGACACTGGAAGAAATCGGCAATCTTGCTGCCGAGGGCGGCAAGCCCGCGGAAACGCTGATGAACGTTGTGGCCCTGATCGCCAAGCGATTCCAGACGGAAGTTTGCTCCGCCTACCTGCTGGAGCCGGACCGCACCAATCTCATCCTCGCTGCCACGGTCGGTCTGCGCCCGCAATGCATCGGCACGTTGCGAATGGCGTTGCACGAAGGGCTCGCGGGGCTAGTGGCCGAACAGGTGCAACCGGTGGCCGTCGATCGGGTCAAGAATCATCCTCGCTTCAAATATTTCAGCGAGGCGGGCGAGGAAGCTTACCAGTCCTTTCTCGGAGTCCCGCTCATCGACGGCGGAGTATTGCAAGGCGTTCTGGTGGTGCAAACGATAGAAGCGCGCGTCTTTAACGACCAGGAAATCAAGATGCTTTCCGAGGCTGCGGCGCAGCTTGCTCCGGTCGTGAGCGAAGCGCGTACGCTGGACCGCTTCGTCGCTCCTCTGCAGGAGCGCCTGTGGTCCCTGGCGCGCAACCTTTGGTGGAGCTGGGATAACGATTCCACGAGCTTGTTCCACGATCTGGACCCGCACCGTTGGAAGCAGCTCAATCACAATCCCATCGCCCTGCTTTCGGAAATTCCGCTGGCGGCAGTGGAGCGCCGCGCCCAGGAACTGGTCCTGCATAGCCGCGTCAATTACGCCTTTCGCCGCAAGCGCGAATATCTCGACGCGGACCATACCTGGGGCGCGCGGCACGCCGGCATTTTACGGCCGCGCCCGGTAGCCTATTTCTCTGCCGAATTCGGCCTGCACGAATCTCTGCCCGTTTATTCCGGCGGCCTCGGAGTCCTTGCCGGGGACCACATCAAGAGCGCCTCTGACCTGGGGCTTCCGCTGGTAGGCATTGGCTTGTTTTACGGGCAGGGTTATTTCCGGCAACGTTTGGACAAGAACGGCTGGCAGCAGGAAGAATATTTCCAGACCGACGTCAGCCAAATGCCGATGGAGCCGGCGATTGGGATCAAGGGCGAGCCGGTCACAGTGCAAATCGAGACGCGCAGCGGCGCGATCCGATCCAAGGTTTGGCGCCTGAAGGTCGGGCGCTGCGCCTTGCTTTTGCTCGATTCCAATGTCGATGGAAACGCGCCAGAAGACCGGGAACTCACCGCGCGCCTCTACGGAGGCGATGACCGTTTTCGGATTCGCCAGGAACTGCTGCTGGGCGTCGGCGGCTTCCGCGCGCTGAAGGCGATGGGCATTACGCCCAGCGTGCTGCACCTGAACGAAGGGCACAGCGGATTTGCCCTCCTTGAAGCGATTCGCAGCCGAATGGAGGAAGAAGGACTGGATTTCAATCGCGCTGTCCCGCGCGTCTCCCGCGAAGTGGTGTTCACAACCCACACGCCGGTTCCCGCCGGCCATGACCGCTTCGACGCGGGGCTGATCGAGGAGCATTTGGGACCCCTGCGGGATTCGCTGGGGCTTTCCCACGACTGGCTGATGTCGCTGGGGCGCGAGAATCCGGACAACGCCCATGAAAAATTCTGCATGACTGTGCTGGGCCTGAAGATGGCGCGGCGGGCCAATGCGGTTTCGGCGTTGCACGGGGAAGTGTCTCGCGCGATGTGGACCTCGCTGTTTCCGGGAAGCACGGAAGAAGAAGTACCGATATGTCATATAACCAATGGAGTACATGTTCCAACCTGGCTGGCCCCGCAGATGTTCCGACTCTATGACCGCCACCTCGGGCCCGGCTGGGCCGAGCACAGCGGCGAGCCGCAGATCTGGGAAGGCATCGAAAACGTGGATGACGCGGAGCTCTGGGAAACGCACCTCAGCTTGAAAACCCGCCTGATTGAATTTTCCCGGCTGCGCGCGGCGGAGCAGGCCGAACGGCGAGGTGAATCGCCGAAGACATTGCAAGCCCTGGGCAAAGTTTTGAGCCCTGACGCGCTGACCATCGGATTTGCCCGCCGGTTTGCCACCTACAAGAGGGCCAATCTGATCCTGGCCGACATCGAAATGCTGGCTTCGATGGTGAATGATCCCAAGCGTCCCGTGCAGTTTGTTTTCGCGGGGAAGGCCCACCCCCTGGATATTCCCGGCAAGCAGGTTTTGCAGCAGATTGCGGAGCTGATGCGCAACAAACGCTTTGCGAATAAATTCGTGTTCGTCGAAGACTATGACATCAACGTGGGCCGCCATCTGGTGCAGGGTGTCGACGTGTGGCTCAACAATCCGCGCCGGCCGCTCGAAGCCTCCGGCACCAGCGGCCAGAAAGTGGTCTTGAACGGCGGCCTCAACCTTTCCGTTCTGGATGGCTGGTGGGCGGAAGCGTACGACGGACTGAACGGCTTCGCGATCGGGACCGGGCGGACGCATACGAATATGGAAGTTCACGATCAACGCGATGGGGAGAACCTGTACCGCGCGCTGCGCGAGGAAGTCATTCCTCTTTTCTACCAGCGCGATCGCGATGGCTTGCCGCGCGGCTGGATCAAACGCATGAAGCGCACGATCAGGACACTCGGCTGGAGATTCAACGCCAACCGCATGGTGATGGATTACACGATGAAGTGCTACATACCGGCCGCGGGCGGCGCCTCGAGTGACATGCGATCGGCAACCTGATTCACGCAAAACACGCTTCAGAGGCTGCGCGATAAACCGGTTCCGGTTTATGTGGCGCCCGGGCTTGGGTTTGAATCTAAGATGCCCGCCTGAAGGCGGGCGCTACACTCTTCCCAAACTGAGTTCCCAAACAGGGTCTTCGGGCTATTGGTCTTGATTTTGGGTCCTAGATACAAGTTGGAAAGTAATCTCAGTGCCGGGCAACAAAACCCCGTTCCGGGACGCGAAATGCCGGGAACCGATACGAATAAAGAAAAAATTACCTCCTTCTGACTTCAGTTGAACCTCAGTGAAACAGCAAGGATATTTCAGTGTGGTTTAGGCTTGCTCCGCTGTGAGCACGGCCCTTGATTTGCAACTTGTTCGCTTCGCGCAAGAGCGTCAGGACTGCGCGAGTTCGCGGACACTCCACATGTTATCGGCACCTCAAAACCCTGACGCCACAACCCGATGATGCCGCACGAACGCCGCCTCAGCTTACGAAAGATGCCGGAGCATCTCGCTTATCTCAGCCTGCCGTTCAATAACGGCGGGGTAGTAGTGGATATCTCCGAGGGAGGCTTGGGCTTTCGCGCGATCGCTGCCGTGCAAGCGGATGGGCCGATTCATTTGCGCTTCGCCATCGATTCGGCCGCCAGGATAAGAGCCGTCGGCGAACTGGCATGGGCCGACGAGACAGGAAAAGTCGGCGGCTTGCGATTCACGCAATTGCCTGACGAGGTCCGTGAACAAATCCGCGCCTGGGCCGGTCAATCGAGTACCAGTGCGAAAGTGCGTGCGAAAGCGAGCGCGAATGCGAAAGCGAGCGCTTCCGATATTCCGAACGCTCCGCCGGCGATCGAAGCGCAAGTCCTGGCCGCCCCCGCCAGCAAAATCGAATTCGCGCAAGTCACGAAGACCGGACATCCGCTTCTTTACAATTTGAAGCCTCCCATCTACAGCGCGCCATTCTATAAGCTCTCCATGTTTCCGCCGCAGCTGAATTCCGAAGTAGAAGCGCCTGCCATGGCAGTGCAGCAATTCGTTCAATTGGCGGGCATGATTCACGAACTGATCCTTCTCTGGACCAATAAAGCGAAAGCGCATGTGAATGCGGGCGTGAGAGCGAGGGCGAGCGCGAGGGTGAAAGCGAGGATGGGGCCAAGGCTGAAAATAAATGTGGGAGCGAAGTCGAGAGCGAGAGCGAAAACAACGATCCATGAAATTCCGGCCGTTCAACCGGCGATGGAGCCCAAGGTCGTGACCGCTTGCCAATCCGATTCGGCGCCCGTCTTGGCGACAGGACGCCCACTCCTCTACAATTTGAAACCTGCTGTCTACAGCGCGCCGTCCAATAAATTCTCGATGTTTCCGCTGGAGGCGAGTTCCGCCACGGATGCAACCGCCATTGCTGTGCCGCGGCCTGTTGCAATAAAACACCCCATTGCCGCAGTCGGGCTGACCATCGTTCTGGCGTTTCTATTCTCGATTGGAATTTTCACATACATTTCCACGAGCCCGGCAGGCGAGTTCCTGTTTGATTGGGGCGAAAAAATGTGGAGCGGTTCTTATTCCCAAACCATGCCGGGAGACCCAGCGCCGCCGGTCAGGTCCGCCCCGGCCTCTTCAAAGATACATCGTGAGTGAATCCGTAGCCCACGACCTAGGATGTCCCTTCGCCTGGGCTAATCTGAAAAAATCTGTCACCAGGAACCTCACGTCCGAATGCTGCTGTGATTGATCCCTCAGCCGGAATATTTCTAAAATGCGCCTCTCCTGATATGATGGCCGCCATCATTCGACTTTCAAATGCTTAAGCAGGCAACCGGTGGGAGGTGTTTCGTGAAGAGCAAACTGCTCGTCGTCGTGGCCATGACGGGGAGCCTCGCGGTGTTGGCCGCCTCCGTGGCGGCGCACCACGGTGTGGCGGGGTATGACATGACCAAAACGATCACGCTGCATGGGACGGTGGCAAAATTCGATTGGAGCAATCCCCACGTGGTCGTTTATGTGGACGCCAAAAATGAAGGGGGGGAGATGCAGCATTGGACCATCGAATTCGCCGCCCCGGTTCACATGGTGCGCGCCGGATGGAGCAAAAATTCGATGAAGGCCGGAGACGACATCGTCATTGAGACTCATCCCTCGCGAAATGGCGCGCCCGTGGGAATTACGAGCACCATCACGTTTATTCTCAAGACGGTCGTCAACGGCCAGGCGCTTCCTGGCCGGTCCGAGTGACTGAGCCTGTTCGCGCGGAGGACAAAGAAGATGCCAATTCGCGTAGGGATTTCGACGGCGGCGCTCGCGGCGGCGCTGGCGTTCTCTTCCAACTTGCCGGCCCAAACCGCCCCTAGTTCGGCCGAGGCAAAGCCTCGACAGCCAGGCCTGATGGCCGGCGGGATACCGGACCTCTCCGGCACCTGGGACGCAGATTTCAAAGGCGCCGAAGGAACAAGGGTAAATACATGGGATTCCTCGGACCCATTTGCCAAACATCCCGAACAGGCTCCCATGACGCCCTGGGCGGCGGAGAAATTTAAGGACGTGAGACCTCCGTTCGGCGCCCTGCAAACATTCGACAATACCAACGACCCTGTACAGAGGTTTTGCGATCCCCCCGGCGTGCCGCGCATTTACATGTATCCCTGGGAAATGAAATTCATTCAAACGCCCAAGGCGGTCTACATCCTGTACGAGTACACCAAGGTCTGGCGCGAAATCGACTTGGATCGCGAGCACCCCAAGGATCCGGATAACTCTTGGATGGGCGATTCGATCGGAAAGTACGAGGGCGACACTTTCATCATCGACACGATCGGCTTCAACGACAAAACCTGGCTGGATCAAACAGGGCATCCCCACAGCGAGGCACTCCACGTCATCGAGCGCTTCCGCAGGCTGGACCACGACCGGCTGGAACTTTCCGTCACGATTGACGACCCAAAGGCCTACACCAAAAATTTCTCGAATACGAAAGTGTTGAGGCTCACTACCGCTCCCATGGGTGAGACGCTCTGCGCCTATTCCGAAATGAAGGAATTTCAGGAAAAAGTCGTGGACAAGACGCAAACGCCGCCCGGCAAATAGGGCTTGCCGGGCAGTGTCGGGCTGATCGTAGATCGTGGCTTCGCTGTCGCGGGTGGACTCGAGTAGCAGAGGCACTCTTGACTGTGCGGTATTTGCGATTGTCGGTGGCCCGCATGACGCATTTTTGCAGCCTACAAAAGCGCACAAGCAAGAGTGCCTGTGCTACTGAAACTGGAAGCTCCCCGCCTATTTTCTGCGGATGTTGCTTATTTGGCGCGGAATTATTTTCGGCATCTTCATCCGGTTTACAATGATGATATGCAGCGAAAGGTTTTTTGGACCACGTTTGGTGTACTGGGCATCGTTGCCGATCTGGCCCTGCCGTTCTGGTGGGCATTGGGCGCGACCATCCCGCTGGCTTGGGTGAGTTGGTGGGTTGCGTATCGTAGCGGGTGGTTTTAGTGGCGCGGGCTTCAGCCTGCGGGGGTTTGTGCTTTCAAGGGCCAAAACCAAAACCCACAGGCTAAAGCCTGCGATACTGGTTTTGCGCCTGCCGCATGTTCACGCTAAACTGCCTGCGGGAGAAAACCGAGTCATTTGCCTCCGATCATCGCTGCACAAGGGCTTTCCAAAAGATACGGCGCCGAACCGCTCTTCCAGAATATTTCGTTCACGGTTTCCGAAGGCGAGCGGATTGGCCTGATTGGCCCGAACGGTTCGGGCAAATCAACCTTGCTCGAAATTTTGTATGGCCGCGTCGTGCCGGATACCGGCGAAGTGGCCATTCGCAAGCGCACGCGGCTCAGCAGCGTCGCGCAGAATTCGGAATTTGCGCAGGGTGCAACGGTGCGGTCGGTGATCGCAGCGGCTCTGGACCGCGCGGAAGTGCCGGAGAAAGAGCGGGCGTCGCGCATCGCGGAACCCCTGGGCCGCGCCGGCTTCACAGACTTGGATGCGCCCACGACGGCGCTGTCCGGAGGCTGGCGCAAGCGATTGGCGATCGTCGAAGGACTGGTGCAAGCGCCCGAAGTTCTGCTGCTCGACGAGCCCACCAATCACCTGGACCTGGCCGGAATTCAGTGGCTGGAAACGCTTCTGCAGAACGCGCCGTTCGCCTGCGTGGTGGTCAGCCACGACCGCTACTTTCTGGAAAACGTGGCCACCGCTGTGGTCGAACTGGCGCGCTCGTACGAGAACGGTTTTCTCCGCGTTAACGGAAACTACAGCACGTTTCTGGAAGCGAAAGAGATCTATCTTCATGCCCAGCGCAAAAGGCAGGAAGCGCTCGAAAACCTGGTGCACACGGAAATCGAGTGGCTGCGCCGCGGACCCAAGGCCAGAACGACAAAATCGAAAGCGCGTATTGATACCGCCAAAGAATTAATCGGCGAATTGGCGGATCTGAATGCCAGAACCCGCTCTGCCTCCGCCAAAATTGATTTTTTCGGGACGGACCGCAAGACCAAGCGCCTGATCACGCTTGACGACACCACCTATGGCCTTGGCGGCCGCACCTTATTTGCGGGAATCCATTTCACAGTGACTTCAAAAATGCGAGTGGGACTGGTGGGGCCGAACGGCAGCGGCAAGACCACTTTGCTTCGTCTACTGCGCGGCGACCTCGAACCCACACGCGGAGAAATTCGCAGGGCCGAATCATTGCGAATCGTGTATTTCGATCAGAATCGCGAGCTCGATCCGGATATCAGTTTGCGCCGCGCGCTCGCCCCGGACAGCGATTCGGTGATTTATCAGGAGCGCGTGATTCACGTCGCCGCCTGGGCCGCGAAATTTCTTTTCGATCCCGAACATTTGAGCCAGCCCGTCGGCAAACTCTCCGGAGGCGAGCGCGCGCGGGTGCTGATCGCGCAGCTCATGCTGCAACCGGCTGACGTTTTGCTGCTCGACGAACCGACCAACGATCTGGACATTCCCACGCTTGAAATTCTGGAGGAAAGCCTTCTGGAATATGGTGGCGCGCTGGTGCTGGTCACGCACGACCGCTTCATGCTCGATCGCGTCTCGACGGTCGTGCTGGGCCTGGACGGCCTGGGAGGCGCGGAGCGCTTTGCCGACTATTCGCAGTGGGATATCTGGCAACGAGCGCAGCTGAAGGGAACCACGAACGTCTCCAGCGGGAACAAACGTTCGCCGGCGGAAGGAGAAACGCAGGCCGTAATCACGAAGAAGAAACTTTCGTATCTGGAAGTCCGCGAGCTCGAAACTATCGAAGAGCGCATCGCCCAGGCGGACAAAAATCTCGAGGCCAGCCGCGCCGCCCTGGAAGATCCCGAGGTTACCGGCGATCCGCCACGCCTGAAGGCGGCCTGCATCGATATGGATGAGGCGCAGAACGCCCTGGATCGGCTGTACGAACGCTGGGCCGAACTGGAAAGAAAAAAGGGTGGCGCATGAGAGAGCGTGTGTTGTAAATCAATCTTGGTTCTGTAGCGCCCGCCTTCATGCGGACATGCTGAATGAAAACGGATGCCCGCCTGAAGGCGGGCGCTACAGAACTGGTTGAATCCAAGTCGCCATGCGCGCTCTCAGAGCCTGCCCTTGTGCATGGGCAATGGAGATCGACTCATCGTACTCTATCGTCAAGGAGCAGCCATGCAGAAGCCCCGAAAAAATATTTTGGTCATCGACGTGGGGGGAACGAATGTAAAAGTCCTGGCCACGGGTCGAAAGGAATCGGTCAAGATTCCCTCCGGACTAAAGATGACAGCAAAAAAAATGGTGAAGCAAGTTCGAGAGGCAACCAAAGATTGGGACTATTCCGTCATTTCCATCGGATATCCCGGCCCCGTGGTCCACGGCCATCCGGTGGGTGAGCCGCACAATCTCGCGAGCGGCTGGGTCGGATTCGATTTCGGCAAAGCGTTCGGGCGCCCTGTGAAGGTTGTGAATGACGCCGCCATGCAGGCGCTGGGCATCTATCGAGGGGGCGGGATGCTTTTCCTAGGTCTGGGCACCGGCCTGGGCTCCGCCATGATCG
The DNA here is from genome assembly GCA_035483715.1 of Candidatus Acidiferrum sp. Classification (GTDB taxonomy): domain Bacteria; phylum Acidobacteriota; class Terriglobia; order Acidiferrales; family UBA7541; genus Palsa-360. The sequence continues at coordinate 15,420 of DATHPN010000085.1, read as the reverse complement.
TGGACGGCATCCTCGATCCGATGGAGGTAGCCCATCTTCCCTACAAAAAAGGGCGAACCTACGAAGATTACCTGGGCATTCGTGGATTGAAACGCCTGGGAAAAAAGAAATGGCGCCGCTACGTGGCGCGTGTTGCGGAACAACTCAAGAATGCGCTCGAGGCGGATTACGTGGTTCTTGGCGGCGGGAATGCAAAGCTGCTGAAGACATTGCCGCCCGGCTGCCGTTTGGGCGACAATTCGACGGCCTTCACGGGAGGGTTTCGCCTGTGGGACGAGCCGGAAGAAAAAGCAAAATGGAATCGACCTCGCGAACCGGAAACGGCCACGAAGACCGCCTAAACTTGTTCCCGTTTTGACCGATGATTCCTTTAATCCGGCGGGCTTCAAGTAAAGCCCGCACCCGCCGGAGTCATTGTATGCCCGAACTAAACGATCCGGAAATCTATCAAACCGTCCTCGATGGCCTCCAAACAGGTGTTTACATCGTAGACCGGAACCGCCGAATCCGCTTTTGGAATGAGGGCGCGGAACAGATTACCGGCTATCTGCGGCAGGACGTAGTTGGCCGCTTTCTGCGCGACCACTTGTTGACCACTTTGGACGAGGCCAAAGATCTCGATTCGGATCCAGAGGATCCCATCAATCTCGTTTTTCGCGACGGTAAGTCCTCGATTTTGGATCTCTCCATCCTCCACAAGGACGGGTACCGCGTTCCCATCGTTCTTCGGACCATGCCCATACGCAATAGCCGCGGCATGGTCGTTGGGGCGGCAGAAAGTTTTGAAAAGAATCGTTCGGCCTCGGATTGGAGTCGAAGGCAGGCTGCATTTGCCGATATCGGCTGCCTGGACGTGGTAACCGGGGTGGCGGCGAAGAGTTACATGGAAACAAAACTTCGCGAAAGCCTGACGAACTTCGCCGAACTTAATATTCCGTTCGGAATACTCCTGGTCCAAGTCGACCGCCTGGATCAATTCCGTGCCAGCCGAGGTCCAGGCGCGGTGCGCACGATTCTGCGCATTATTGCGCAGTCGGTGGAAAATTGCGTGCGCCCGAAAGATCTTGTCGGATGCTGGGGCGAACATCAATTTCTCGCCATCTTGTCGGAATGCCGGGAAGCGGAAGTATTTCTGGTGGGTGAACGCGTCAGAAAAACGATTGCCCGGTCGGAAATCGAATGGTGGGGCGACAAGTTTTCCGTCACGAGTCCTGTAGGCGGCGCTGGCTGCCGGCCCGGGGACGATCTCGAGTCGCTCATCGCCCGGGCGGACGCTTCTCTGAAAGAAAGCATTGAGAACGGCGGGAATCGCGTCACGGTTCTCTCCTGACAGGCCAGGAACAATCCGGAGGTTCGGACAGCAATGTTTTCTATCATTGGAATCGTGGTGGTCTTTGGCGCCGTGGTCGCCGGCTACTTGATGGAACACGGCAATTTGAAGGTTCTGATGCAACCCGCGGAATTGATTATCATTCTGGGCGCGGCGATTGGAACGGTCCTGGTTGCCAACCCTCTCCACATCCTGACGAAAATCGGCAGCGGAATCGCCGGAGCTTTTGGGGGCTCCCGGTTCAATAAACAGAGATACCTGGACTCTTTGAAGATGATGTACGAGCTTTTTACGCGCGCGCGGAAGGAAGGCCTGATGTCGCTCGAAGCGGACAGCGACGCCCCCGACAAGAGCCCGGTATTTTCCAAATATCCCCAATTTTTGAAGGACCACCACGCGTTGCATTTCGTGTGCGATTCGCTGCGCATGGCGGCCAGCGGGGGGATCGAGCCGTTCGACGCGGACCAGATGATGGAACTCGACATGGATGTCCACCACCACGGGGTCACGCAGCCTGTCGCGGCCCTTTCCACCATGGCCGATTCGCTGCCTGGGCTCGGAATCGTCGCGGCCGTGCTCGGCGTCGTCATCACCATGGGCGCCCTGGGCGGCCCTCCGGAGGAAATTGGGAAAAAGGTGGCTGCGGCGCTGGTGGGAACGTTTCTGGGGATTCTTCTTTGTTACGGGCTGGTTGGTCCGCTGTCCTCAAACATGGCCAAGATCGCCGACGACGAGCATGCATATTACCACGTCCTTCGCGTGATGCTGGTGGCCTTGCTCAAGGGCACAGCCCCGACGGTGGCCATTGAAATTGGCCGCAGGGCAATCCCCGGGCACGTTCGGCCAACCTTCCAGGAAGCGGAAGCCCACATTAAGGATAAAGGCGCAGCCGCGCAGCCGGAAGCCGCCGCGGCTGCGTAGAAGGGTTTAAGGAAAATTTATGGCCGTAGCGAAAGCACCGATCATTGTCATCAAGAAAAAAGGCGGCCATGGGGGCCATCACGGAGGCGCCTGGAAAGTCGCCTACGCGGATTTCGTCACGGCCATGATGGCCCTTTTCATAGTCCTCTGGCTTTTGAGCAACAGCAAGCAAGTCCAGGAAGCCGTCGGGGGCTATTTCAGGGATCCCACTGGCAACTCCAAAAAAGTCGGCAGCGACATGCAAGGGGCCGGAGAGAGTTTCAGCGTTTCCAAGGACAACATGGCCCAGTTGAAGGAAGAGCTTCAGAAGACGATGCGCCAGGTTCCGAATTTTGACAATTTGAAAAATCACATCGATATGACGATCACGTCCGAAGGGCTCCGTATCGAACTTCTGGAGTCCGCGACCAGCACGTTTTTCGACAGCGGCAGGCCGGAGCCGAACAAGGATGGACAGGACATCTTAATCGCATTGTCCAAAGAACTGGGCACTCTTCCCAATAAAATCGCCGTCGAAGGACACACGGATTCCAAACCCTATTCGGGAAAAAGCAACTATTCAAATTGGGAACTATCCGTTGACCGCGCCAATGCCGCTCGCAGGCTGATGCAGGAAAATGGCATCCGCGATGACCAGATCATGCAGGTCCGCGGCTTCGCGGATCAGCATCTGCGCAAGGCGGATGCCCCTCTCGATCCATCCAACCGGCGCGTCTCCCTCATCGTGGAATATCTGAATCGAAATAAAGACGATTCCGACGAACCGGCTCAAGGCGCGGCCAAGGAAGGGCCGAAACCCGCGGCCAAGGAACAGCCAAAATCTCCAGCCGAGGGAAAATAGATTTCGCATTGAATGCGGAAATGATGCAAATGGTGGCGCCGGCGTCCCGCCGGCGTTTTGTGTTGTGTTGAGAGAAGAAAAATCGCCGGCGAGGAGCTTGCGCCTAATGCGCAGAACGGGAAGCCGGCCCGATCCTGTAACCCGCTCCGCGCACCGTGTGGATGAGCCTTTCGGGGGCGTCGGCATCAATCTTCTTTCGCAAATAATTGATGTAGACATCGACCACATTGGTCATGGTGTCGGAGGAAAGTTTCCAGACGTGGTGGATAATGGAAGAGCGCGACACGTCACGGCCCGCATTCAGCATTAAATATTCCAGCAGGGCGAATTCTTTGGGCGTGAGCTCGATGGAGTGGCCGCTTCGGCGCACCACGCGCCGCACGCGGTCCAGTTCCAGGTCCATGCTGTGCAGAACCGGCTCGAACGGCAGATTTCCGCGCCGCAAAAGCGCGCGAACACGGGCCAGAAGTTCTGAGAAAGCAAACGGTTTGGTCATATAATCATCCGCTCCGGAATCCAGGCCGCCCACGCGGTCTTCCACACGCGCGCTTCCTGTAAGAATCAAGATGGGCAAATGAGGTTTCTGGGAACGCACCTGGCGCAGCACTTCGAGGCCATTCACGCCCGGCAAATTCAAATCCAAAACCAGCAAATCACAGGGCCCTTCTGCCAGCATCCGCGGGACATCGCCGCCTCCGGGTGCCAGGCTCACATCGTAGTGTTCGGCTTCCAGTCCGGAGGAAAGAAATTTGGCGACGGGCAAATCGTCTTCCGCAATCAGAATATGCATGTTCAGTGACTCGCTGGGAATGCGGTGTTCGTCGAAGGGGAAGCCAGTTTCCCAGTGAGATTAAAAATTGTCAAGGTAACGTTTGCAATTTCTCGCATCGCTTATTCAAGGTGAAACACACTATGAGAAGGTTTGTGGAAATTCGCAGCCGGCCATAAGGGAAATCTTTTTCGTCTTTCATGAGAAAGTCTCAATTTAGGATGCGCCATCCTGTTTTGGCCCAACGCAATTCAGCTCCCTTCTCTATCCCGCTTATTTCTCGCGCAATTTTCAATCCAGTTTGGAAGCACAAACGCAGTGTCAACTGCACCGTTTGGATAGCGATCAAGAGGTGTCTCGAGTCCATGAAATAAGCTGGATTTAATCTGGTGGCGGGCCCCGAAGCATAGGAGTGATAAATGGCAATGGCGGAGACGCATTCAGGGATTCGGAATTCGCGGGTTCTGGTGGCCAGCTCGAACGAATCTTTTCGCAGGCTTTGGTTTGGAAAACCGGAATATGAAACGGCCGAAATGGAAGAGGCCGCTGGGGGCGCCGACGCGCTGGCAAAATTGGAGTCCGAAAACTGGAGCGAGGTGCTCCTGGACCGCCACTTGCACGATCTGGACGTGGATGAAGTCCTGCAAATCATTCGCGCGCGCCACCCTCACTTGCTGGTTCGAGTCGTGGATTCCGATTTCACCGCTGTTGATGGCCACGATGCCGAAGAGCCGCTGGGCAGGATGGCCCCTGCGCCGTGTCCTTCCCAGACCGACCTGGACCGGGAGCATTCCTTTCAGCAGGCCGTGGTTTTCACCGAAGATCGACCGCGAAGAATGGGAACTATTCCGCTGCCTGTCGAACCCCTGCCGGGGATGATCGGCGATGGCCCGGGGCTTGAGCAGATCTATCGCCTGGCGCGCCTGGTCAGCCCTCGCCAGACGACGGTGTTGATTACGGGCGAGACCGGCACAGGCAAGGAACTGGTCGCCCGGGGAATTCATCAGATCAGCCCGCGCGCGAAGAGCCCCTTCGTGGTCGTGAATTGTGCGGCCATACCGGAGCAGCTTCTCGAAGCCGAGCTGTTCGGCCACGCGCGCGGGGCCTTTACCGGCGCCGTACAATCGCGCCTCGGACGGATCCACGTCGCGCATGGTGGAACGCTGTTTCTCGACGAAGTCGGGGAATTGCCGCTCAGCATGCAGGCCAAGTTGCTGCGCTTTTTGCAGGACGGCGAAGTGCAGCGCCTGGGAAGCTCCGACGTGTTTCGCGTGGACGTGCGCGTCATTTCCGCCACGAATATCGACCTCTTGCGCTCGGTCCACCAAAAACTGTTTCGCCAGGATTTGTACTACCGCCTGGCCGTGTTCCCCATCGAACTCCCTCCTCTCCGCCAAAGAAGAGAAGACATCATTCCGCTGGCGTCTCATTTCCTCGACAGCCTCTGTGAACAAACCGAGTATCCATCCAAAGAAATTTCTCCTTTCGCCGCGGCCATCTTGCGGCAATATTCCTGGCCGGGAAATGTCCGTGAACTCGAGCATGTGATCGAGCGCGCCTTCATTCTGGCGGGAGACGACCGGCAACTCCGCCCCGCGTATTTCAGCCTTCCGGAAACGGGCCTGCCCGTTAGAGAAATCTAAGTTCACGGGGCTGCGGTTGGCCACCGCCGTGCACGACCGTTGGGCATGCCAATTCTGCCCAGTGCCCGGCAAAATACGCGCGGCCCGCGGCGCGCGAATCGTTCTCGCGACGATGCGGAACGCTCCCTGGTCCACGCCTTTGCCACCTTCACCCAGGCCGCCGATTCGCTGGAAAAATCCTATGGGCAGTTGCAGACCGAGGTCGCACGGCTGAGCGGCGAACTCGAGCGCGCCAACTCGGAACTCACGAGCAGCCTGGATGAAAACAACCGGGTGCGCGGTTTTCTGGCGCAGATTTTAGAAGGATTGCCGTGCGGCGTTCTGGTCGTTGACGCCGGCCGACGGCTGCGCGTTATCAATCCGGAAGCCCGCCGGTTGCTGATGCTCGATCCTTCGTGGTCGCCTGAAGAGGGCGTAGCGTTGCCGGCGGTGATCGATCGGCTCCTGGCGGAATCTTCCTCCAAAAGTACCGCTTCGGAAAGGGAATGGTCATTCGACGATCCCGCCGGCACTCGCTTCCTCGGAATTGCGCAGGCCCAGGTACTGGGGAAAAATGGCGCTGATGAAGAGGCCATTTGGATTCTCCGCGACATGACCCAGGAAAAACGAATCTTCGCCGAACAGGAAAAGTCCCGGCGAAATCAGGCCCTGGCGGAAATCGCCACAGTGTTGGCGCATGAGATTCGCAATCCGCTCGGCAGCCTGGAACTTTTTGCCGGCCTTTTGGCCGACACCACGGCGATCGCTTCCGAATCCGGCCAGTGGGTCGGCCAAATCCAGGCGGGATTGCGCACGGTCGCGGCCACGGTAAACAATGTCCTCCAATTTCACAGCCAGCCCTGCCCCGAACCGATCCCCACGCACCTGGACCGCTTGCTCCGCGAGACCGTGGATTTTCTGGGCCCGCTGGCGCGGCAGCGAGGCATGCAAGTGCGGCTCGTCAACCGCGCCGGGAAAATTCTGCTGCATGCCGATCCGCACCGTCTGCAACAGGTGTTCCTGAATCTTTCACTGAATGCATTCCGGGCCATGTCGCCGGGCAGTTGGCTCACTGTGAATGTGGCCCGGGCGCTTCCGTCGGAGGGCGCCCGGGTGCAAATTGATTTTGAAGATCAGGGCAGCGGCATTTCCGAGAATCTTCTGGAAAAAATTTTCGAGCCGGGATTCACCACGCACACGGGAAGCTCGGGCCTGGGTCTCGCGGTGTGCAAAAAAGTGATCGAGCAGCATGGCGGAACGATCCGCGTGCGCAGCGCACCCCGGCTGGGCACCACGGTTTCCCTGGGTCTGCCGCTGACGGGAGAAATGGCATGAGTTCCTGCGCCGTGCTGGTTGTGGACGATGAAGCCGCCATGCGCACCGCGCTCGAGGCCAGTTTCCGGCGCAACGGCTGGAACGTGGCCACTGCCAGCGGCGCCGGCGACGCGCTGGCAAAATTTCGCACCACTCCGTGCCCTCTCGTGGTCACCGATGTGCGCATGCCCGATGGAGACGGATTGCAGGTCATGCAGGGCGTCCGCGAAATGGCTCCGGAAACGGCGGTTATTTTTCTGACCGCCTACGGCACGGTGACCGAAGCGGTGCAAGCCATCAAGGAAGGCGCCTGCGATTATCTGATGAAGCCGGTGTCATTCGATCGGTTGCGGGAAACCGCCGAGCGCGTTCTCTCCATGGCCCGCACCCCCGGAAATGCGAAACAATCGAACGGAGCGGCTGCAAAGCTGGTCGGCCGCTCCCCGGCCTTTGCGCGGCTCCTCGAAAAGGCGCGGCAGGTGGCGCGCACCGGCGCCGATGTGCTCATCGAAGCGGAAAGCGGCACGGGCAAGGAACTCGTCGCGCGGCTCATACATCTGGAAAGCGCCCGCCGCGATGGCCCGTTCGTGGCCATCAATTGCTCGGCCTTTCCCGAGCATCTCCTGGAGAGTGAACTCTTCGGCCACGCGCGCGGGGCCTTCACCGGGGCGAACATGGCCAAGCCCGGGAAATTTGAATTGGCCGGCGGCGGCACCATCCTGCTCGACGAAGTGGGAGAAATGCCGCTCGCGCTGCAACCAAAACTCTTGCGTGTCCTGCAGGAAAGGGAAGTGGATCCTCTCGGCGGGACCCGCACCGTGCCGCTCGATGTGCGCGTCATTGCCACCACCAACCGCCCGCTGCGCGCCGGCATCGCCGCCGGAGAATTTCGCTCTGACCTCTACTACCGGCTGAACGTCGTGCCGCTAACGGTTCCACCCTTGCGTGAACGGCGCGAAGACATTCTCGAACTGGCCGCGCACTTCTTGCGCAAGCACGCGCCCGGCTCCGGGGACGCGTATCGCATCGCTCCGGAACTTGCCCGCGCCCTGCAATCGCACGATTGGCCGGGCAACGTGCGCGAACTCGAAAATTTTATTCGCCGCTCGCTGGCTCTCTCGACCGGCCGCCTGCTTGGCCCCGAACTCCTCGCCCACCTGGAGACTTCTCCCGAGACGCAGCGCCCGTCGGCAATCGCCGCCGGCGTTTCCCTGCGCGATGCGGAACGTGAGCTTCTCGAACGCACCCTGGAAGCCACCGGAGGAAACCGCACCCGCGCCGCGGAATTGATGGGCGTAAGCCTGCGCACGGTGCGCAACAAGATTCGCAACTACGGATTGCCGGCGCGGAGGTATGCATGAGCATCATGAACACACCGCAACTGGCGCTGATCGAAAAATTCCTGGACTTGGCCACTTCGCGCCAGTCTCTGCTGGTCAGCAACATCGCCAACGTGGACACGCCCGGCTATCGCACCCAGGACATGGACTTCCACGGCGAAATGTTGCGCGCCCTCAGTCAGGATCCCGACTCGCCGGTAATCCCCGTGGTGCGGGAAGTACCGGGCCTGCTTTCCCGGCCGGACGGAAATAATGTCAGCGTCGATCGCGAAGGCCTGCTGCTCGCCGAACTGCAATTGAAATATCAGGCGGCCACGCAGGCGATGCGCGCAGAATTCGCCCTGATTCGCTCGGCGGTCAGCGATGCCATGTAAAGGAGCGTAAAAATCCCATGAACCTTTTTGGATTGTTGCAAATCAGCGGCTCGGCCCTCCTCGCCCAGCGCGAGCGCGCCGAGATTTCCGCCAGCAATCTGGCCAACGCCGATACCACGCGCACCATCGAGGGCGGACCCTACAAACGCCAGAACGTCGTTTTCGCGGCCAGTCACCCGCTTTCCAGCGGATTCTTCGCCACCCTGGCCAGCTTCACCGACATCCACACGGAAACCGTGCAAGTTGCCGGCGTCGTGCAGGATCCCTCCGCCCCGCTGCGCCGCTACGATCCCGGCCACCCCGACGCGGACCCGGCAGGCTACGTGAATTTTCCGAACGTCAATCCAGTCGAAGAAAGCGTGAACCTTATGGAAGCCGCCCGGTCCTACCAGATGAACGTTTCGGCCATTCAGACCACCAAGGCCATGATACAGGCCGCGATTCAAATCGCTCAGTAACCGCGCGCGCGACGGAGGAATTTCATGGCCAACACAATTCAGGGATTGCCGGTTCCGGATCTGGGCGCATCCACGACGCGGGCGGCCTCCGGCGCGGGCGGCGCGGGCGGACCATCGGATTTCTTCGAGACGCTGCAGGGCGCGATGAGCCAGGTGGAACAATTGCACCAGGACGCGCAGGGCAAGGTTGCCGGGATGCTGGACGGTTCGGGAGAGGACGTGCATTCGGCCATGATCGCGGTTGAAAAGGCCGGCCTGGCGTTCGAGATGATGGTTCAGGTGCGCAACAAGATCGTGGAGGCCTACCAGACGGTTTCGCAGATGAATTTCTGATCGGGAGGGCCTAGCCCTTCCCGCGGCGCGGTTCGCGGAAACGCGCGTCCGGAAATTCGCGGGCATTTTCACCGACGGCCATGGACAAAGTCCTGGAACAGATTCGCGCGTTCCTGCGCGCGCTGACCATCAACCAGAGAATCCTGCTGGCCGGCAGCGCCGCGCTTGTGGCCGCCATTATCTGGCTGTTCGTGCGGCTGTTTGCCGCCGCGGATTTCAAGAATCTCTATACCGGGCTGGACCCCAGCGACACGCAAAAAATCGTGGCGCGCCTGACCATCGAAAACATTCCCTACCAGCTTTCAAGCGACGGAACTTCCATCGATGTGCCGGCGGATAAGATTGACCGGGTTCGCATCGAGATGGCCTCGCAGAATCTTCCGCATACCGGCCGCATCGGATTCGAGCTGTTCGACAAGCCCAACTGGTCCAGCAGCGATTTCTCCGAACGCGTCAATTACCAGCGCGCACTCGAAGCCGAACTGGAACGCACCATCGAGACCATGGACACGGTCGAGTCGGCCCGCGTCCATTTGGTCTTGCCGCGCGAATCACTCTTCACTTCCGAAGAGCGTCCGGCGAAAGCGGCGGTGGTCGTGAAACTTCGCTCGCAGCGCCTGGCCGATGAAACCGTCGCTTCGATTGCCAATCTGGTGGCCAGCGCCTGGGAAAATCTTTCTCCCGACGACGTCACCATCGTAAGCGCCGACGGCCGCCTGCCACTCACTGCCGGAAAATCAAATGGCGTGTCCCTGCGTCGCGGCTTGTCCGATCTGGAAACGACGATCGCGGAGCGCATCGTGGACACGCTTGCTCCCGTAGTCGGCGCCGAGCACGTCAAGTCCAGCGTGACGATCGACTACAACCCCGACTCCGGGGAAACCACCCAGGAGGTTTACGATCCCAACGCCAGCGCGCTCCTGACTTCGCAATTATCCGAAGACCAAACCACCGGCGCGGCTCCGCTCGGAATTCCGGGCACGACCAGCAATGTGCCGAGCGCTCCGCCCGCGCCTGCCGCTGCTGGCGCAACGCCCAATGCCCCGCAGCAGAATTCCTCCGCTGCCGCTGCCGCTGGCGTGGAGCTGAAGCCATCGACGGTTACGCAGGGAATGCGCAGCGAAAGCAAAACGTTTGCCGTGAGCAAGACGGTGCACCACACACTCGAGCCCCCCGGGCAGATCAAGCATCTGGCCGCCGCCGTGCTGGTCGACGATTTTGTGGAAGTGAAAACCGTCAGCGGCAAGCCCCAGGAAACTCGCCGCAAGAGAACGCCGGAAGAAATGAAACAGCTGGAAGATCTGGTGCGCGCAGCGATTGGATTCAGCGCCCAGCGCGGCGATGAACTCTCGCTGCAGAATGTTTCTTTCCAGACGCCCCCCGTGGAAGTTTTACCCACGCCCACAGCCATCCAGCGGACCCTGCGGATTATTGCGCCATGGATGGGCCTGTTGCGCTATGCCGGGTTGGGGATTTTATTCTTGGTGATTTATGCGCTGGTCCTCAGGCCGGTCACGAAACAGGTTCTTGCTACCCTTCGCGCGCTTCCCGAAAAAAGCCAGCAGGCGGCCCTGGCCGCGACGGCCGGAACACAGACCCCGGGAAAGATGGTGACGGGCGCGGAACTCGAAGGCGAGTTGCAAAAAGAGCTGTCTGAAACCAATTCGGAAATCATGCGCACCGTCGTATTGAAGAGGCATCTGGTGGAAAAAGTGAAGAAAGAGCCTGAGAACGCAACCCGGCTCATTCAGGGCTGGGTGCGGCAGGCCTGACAGAGAGCGTGATGGCCGAAGAAAGTCAACCTCTGACGGGAATGCGCAAGGCAGCCATTCTCCTGGTTGTGCTGGGGGATGAAGCCGCCAGCGCGGTGTACAAAAATCTCGGGGAAGAAGAACTGCGCGACCTTACCCAGGAGATTACGGACCTGGACTTCATTTCGCCGGAAGTGGCGGGCAAGGTTCTCCAGGAATATCACCGCCTGACCCTTACGCAGGAATACCTGGCCCAAGGAGGGCCGGCCTACGCGACGCAGGTGTTGATGAAAACGTTCGGAGAAGCCGGAGCCAAATCGCTGCTCAATCAGGTCATGAAGGCGCAGGAAGGGGCCGCGCATAACCTGGTCACGCTGCAGAAAGCAGACCCTCAACACCTGGCCAAATTCATCCAGAGCGAACACCCGCAAACCGTAGCCCTGGTGCTGGCGCACATGAGCGGCAAGGCCGCTTCGGCGGTGCTGGCCTTGCTCCCGGAAAAGCTGCGCGGGCAAGCGGTGGTAAGGATGGCGCAAATGCAGCAGTTTTCGCCCGAGATGGTCCAGAAGATTTCACTCATCCTGAGCCGCAAGATGATGTCCCTCGGCGATCAAAGCCGCCGCGGTTTTGGCGGCGTCAAGGCGGTCGCCGATCTTTTGAACACCGTCGAGAGCACGCTCAGCACTGAAATTCTCACGGCGGTGGAAGAGGAAAGTCCGCAACTCGCGGTTTCCATCCGCAATTTCATGTTCACCTTCCAGGATTTTCTGGAAGTTCCGGAAACCAGCCTGCGCGAACTTCTCGGGCAGCTGGACAAGAAAAGTCTGGCTCTCTCCCTGAAAGGGGCTTCCGAGGAGCTCAAGAATCATTTTTTCAAGTCCATGTCATCCCGCGCCGTGGAGATGTTAAAGGAAGACATGGAGGCGCTGGGCCCGACCCGCTCCCGCGACGTCAACGCCGCGCAGCAAGAAGCCATCGCCCTGGCTCGAAAACTCGAGAGCGCGGGAAAAATGGCCCTGAAGAATGAATCGGAGGAAGCGTTTGTCGTCTAAAACCAACATCGTCAATGAAACATCGGGAGCGGAAGAATTCACTTACCCTCCCGCGCCCTCCGGCCAGGCGCCCGACCCGAGCGATGCGGTCCAGACCAGGCAACTGTGGGCGGAGAAAACGGGCGCCAGGACGCACTCGGACTCGAATGCTGCCGCGCATAAAGAGCAGCAGGCCTGGAACAAAGGCCATGAAGCGGGACAGGCGGAAGCGCGGGCCGCATTTGAGCAGCAGATCGCCAGGCTACGCGGGGAATTTTCAAAAACGCTCCACGATTTCGCCGCTGAGCGCGAGCGTTATTTTCAGCGTGTCGAAGAACAGGTGGTCCGGCTCACCCTGGCCATTGCCCGCAAAATCCTGCATCGCGAGGCGCAAATCGATCCGTTGCTCCTCGCCGGAATCCTGCGCGTGGCGCTCGAAAAAATTGCGGCCAATACAAATACGCGGCTTCGCGCGCACCCTTCCGACATTAAAGTGTGGCGCGAGTACTTCACGCAATCGCGCCAGGATTTCCCGGTTCCCGAATTGATTGGGGATCCCGAAATGCAGTCCGGGCGATGCATTCTGGAAACGGAACTGGGCGTCACGGAAATTGGCCTGGAGACGCAACTGAAGGAGATCGAGCACGGATTTCTGGACCTGCTCGCGCAGCGGCCGGGTTCGGGCTGATGGCGCCGCGCGAATTGCTGGAGCCGTACTTCAAACGCCTCGATGAATTTTCAACCCTGCGCTGGGTGGGCCGGGTGACCAAGTCAGTCGGCCATCTCATCGAATCGGAAGGGCCGTATGGGTCGGTGGGCGAGGGCTGCGGCATCATCACCTCCGACGGAAAAACATATGCCGGAGAAATCGTCGGCTTTCGTGGACGCACGGTATTGTCCATGCCCCTCGAACGGCCCAGCGGCATCCGCTACGGAGACGCCATCGTCACCCGCGGCACACGGCCCGCGATCCCCGTTGGCCCGGGCCTGCTCGGGCGCGTCGTGGACGGCGCGGGCCGGCCGCTAGACGAGAAGGGCGCGTATCGCGCGCGCGAGACCCGGTCGCTTTTTTCCGAGGCGCCGCTCCCCCTGGCGCGCACCCCCATTCACGATCCTATCGGATGTGGCATACGCGCGATCGATGGTTTTATCACTTGCGGGCGCGGGCAGCGCGTGGGAATTTTTGGCGGCAGCGGCGTGGGCAAGAGCACGCTTCTCGGCATGATGGCGCGCGGCACCTCCGCGGAACTCACCGTGCTCGCCCTGGTCGGCGAACGCGGCCGCGAAGTTCGCGATTTCCTCGAAGATGCGTTGGACGAAGAGGGGTTGAGGCGCTCCGTTCTGGTCGTATCCACTTCGGACCAATCCCCATTGCTTCGGATTCGCGCAGCGTTGACCGCTACTTCCGTCGCGGAATATTTTTGCAGCCTGGGCAAGCATGTACTTTTGGTGGTGGATTCCCTGACGCGATTTGCGATGGCTCAGCGCGAAATCGGCCTGGCCACCGGCGAACCTCCCACGGCGAAAGGGTACACGCCTTCCGTTTTTTCCCTGCTGGCGCGGTTGATCGAACGCGCCGGACATTTCGGAACGGGAAGCATCACCGCGTTTTATACCGTCTTGATGGAGGGCGACGATCAGCAGGACCCGCTCGTCGACTCGGTGCGCGCCTTGCTCGATGGCCACATCGTTCTGGACCGCAAACTGGCGATCCAGGGCCACTACCCGCCGATCTCCATTCTCGACAGCCTCAGCCGCTTGATGCCCGCGGTGATATCGCCTGAGCATCTGGCCAAGGCGCGGCGCATCCGGCAATTGATTGCGTCCTATTCTGCCGCTGAGGATTTGATTCGTATCGGCGCGTACCAGAAGGGATCCGACCGCCTCCTCGACCAGGCCCTGATGGTTCTCCCCGCAGCCAACGCGTTCCTGCAGCAGGACCGCAAGGAGCATGCTCCTCTGGAAGAAAATATAAAGTCGCTACTTGCTCTTCCCGGCTAGAAAAAATATGGCGTTTCATTTTCCATTCGAGACAATTTTGCGTTTGCGTCGCGGGGAGGAACGCGCCGAGCGATTGAAGCTCGAAGCCATCGCTTCCGAGCAGGCGCAGGCGCGCAGCCAACTCGAGACGATGACCGAGCAGTTCTTTGAATCTCGCCGCCTCTTCCAGCAGCAATTGACCGAGGAAAAATTTGGATCGGAACTGCAATTTGAGGATGCGCGATCCGCGCGCGTGGCCACCGCGAGGCGCGCTTCAGAGTCGCGCATTTCCGAGCTGGAAGAGCAGCGCCTCAATCAGATTCAGGCGTATAGGAAAGCCCGCCAGAACCGCGAAATGTTTGAAAGTCTGCGCAGCAGAAAATTCGAAGTCTACCGCCAACTGCTTTCCCGCCGCGAACAGCAGGAACTTGATGACCTGTTCTTGATGCGGCAGAATATATTCTGGGAAGAATAATCGTTGCCGGGTAATTGGGCAAAGCTTGCCGCGGTGGCCCGTGCCGCGCGATCGCAGGTCCCCCTAAAGCAAATCTTCGCGAGATTTATCTCTTCTATTTTCTTTGAATTGTGAGACGCGCGCAGCGACCCCGGGAACTGCGCCATCATGGCCGTCAGCTTGCAACGCCAGTGTCGCTGACTCGCGCACACGAGATCATTATGCAGGCCATACCTATCTCGAATTTATCAACAGCGATTGCCTCAAGCCCGGCCGCCGCGGCGCCGCATCCGTTCGAGCCTCGACCGTCTTCTCCTTTTACCGCCGTGTTCCAATCTGTGCTGAAAGGTGCGGGCAGCAACGCCAAAATTCCCCCGGCGGGCAAATCGCAAGATTCCAGCCGCGAGCAAGCCGCCACAGCGGGAACCGGGAGCAATCTGCTGAACCCGTTGCCGCAGGAAATTGCGGCTGCCGCCTTGCGCACAATTCTTCCAAATTTACTTAATCTTCCCCAACCGTCTTTATCTCCGACTATTTCGCCAGCCCAGGCCGCACTCGCCAATCCAGACCGTGCCTCTCAGCCTCAACCACAAGCCCTGCCGAATTATTTCTCCGCAGAAGCTACGACCGGACTCGGCACAATCACAGCTCAAGTCAGCAATACTCTGCGGAATTTCAACGCGGCCACAGCAATCCCATTAAATCCACTTGAACCGCAGCCTGCGCTCATGACTTCCGCGGCTGTTTCTCAAGACGCGACTGCGTTGCCTATCGCTGCGCAAGACGCGACACCCGCTCCGAATGTTGCCTCCAATTCCAATGTCCCGGCCGCTCCAGGGCAGGCCGTTGCGATTGCGCCCGCTGCGGATTCCAACCCAATTCCGCCAGCATCAGCGGTGTCA
>DATHPN010000084.1:0-30006 GCA_035483715.1 Candidatus Acidiferrum sp. | reverse complement strand
TCGTGCTCTGGCCTCTCGGCGGCGTCGCCTACGTGAACCCGCCTCAACGCCCAGGAGCCACTCTTTGGAGCATCGCCGCGGGCCCTCTTGTGAATGTGGGCCTGGTTCCGATTCTGTTGGCCGCCGGACGCCTGATGCGTTCACAAGGGCTGGCGCAAACGATGCCCAACGCCTTCCTCCTTCTGCGCGCAGTGGCATTGATTAACATGGGCTTGCTGCTCTTCAATATGCTTCCCATCTATCCGCTGGATGGCGGCCAGATTCTCAGGTCTCTGCTCTGGTTTGTGATGGGCCGCGCGCGCAGCTTGATGGCGGCCACGGTCCTCGGTTTTATTGGAGTGGTGGGACTCATTATTCTCGCTCTGCGAATTCAATCCGTCTGGTTTGGAATTTTGGCCGCGTTTATTTTGATGAATTGCTGGAAGGGACTGCAACAAGCGCGGGCGTTGCTTCGACTCGCTAAATTGCCGCGTCACCGCGGATTCTTTTGTCCTTCCTGCAAGACCTCGCCCCCGTTGGGTGAATTCTGGCATTGCCCGAATTGCCAGAAATCGTTCGACACTTTCCAATCGCAGGCAGTCTGCCCGCATTGCTCGACCCAGTTCACTACGACCGGATGCCTGGACTGTGGCCGAAAGTATCCGATGAGCGAGTGGACCGCTTCCCCTATGGCTCCGCCGGCTTTGTAACTTAGGAATCCTCTCGCCCTGAACGATGGTGAATTTAAAAAGTGGAAGATAGCGGGGAGACGATCTACTTCGCAGGCGGATCGGCAGGTTCTACCGCAGATGACGCAGCGGGCACAGGGGCGCCCTTGCCCGCGGTACCGGAACCCAACCCCAGCTTGTTGAGCGAGGCAGCGTCGATCTTCCCTGTCGGCGAGATGCCGTTCTTGTCCTGAAACTTCTTCATCGCATCCATGGTTGCGGCGTCCCATTTTCCCGTGGGCTCGCCTTGGTAGGAGCCGTCTTTTTGCAGGGCGGTCTGAATATCGCGGATGCGATCGGGAGTGGGGGCCGCCTGCCCTTTGACCTTCGCTTTTTTCTTGGATTTTGAGGAAGACTTTTTCTTTTTGGTGGTCGTGGTGGACGTTTGCGTCGCGCCGGGATTGCTTGCCCCGGACACAATGGAGGCCGCGCCCACCAGAAGCACGGCCCCAAAGATGTAAAGCAAAGTTCGTTTGCTCATCGTTTAATCCATCGGGCCGAGTTACTGCTCGGGAGCGGGAACGACGCCGGCCAGATAAACCGTGTCGAACTGGTCGCTGCCCGATCGCCGCTGGACCTTGAACAAGACGTCTTCTCCTTGCTTCAGACCCGAAACGGCTCGACGGTACTCGGCGACGGAATTAACCGCCTTGTGGTTGACTTCCGAAATGACGTCGCCGCGGGCAAAGCCGATGTCTTCGGCAAAGCTCGCGGGGTCAACCGAAGTGACCAGTGCGCCCTTCATGTTCTCGTATCCGGCGCGTCGTGCG
This sequence comes from Candidatus Acidiferrum sp., assembly GCA_035483715.1. Classification (GTDB taxonomy): domain Bacteria; phylum Acidobacteriota; class Terriglobia; order Acidiferrales; family UBA7541; genus Palsa-360. The sequence goes on along the minus strand of DATHPN010000084.1, from coordinate 28,529 downwards.
CGGTCAGTCCCCAGGTCTTCCAGGCGCAGGCCGAACTCCGCCGGCGTCGGCCCGTTGTCATTGCCGCCGCCGTTCACGGTGCGATCCGGGAAAATCTTGGTGCGATCCGCGACAGTGATGGAAGTTTCGTGTTCCTTCTTGTCGCGCAAGTAAGTGACGCGCACGGAATTGCCGATGGGCGTCGAGGCAATCGGATTCACGAGATCGTTTCCATTGTGAACCGGCTTACCGTTCACGCTGGTAATGACGTCGCCGGACTGCAGGCCCGCCTTTTCCGCGGGGCTGCCGGCCTCAACGCGCTGCAAAACGATGCCGTACGTTGCGCCGAGTTCCTTCAGGACGATCGGATTACTGCCCTGCGTTTCCGTAAAGCTCACGCCGATCGAGCCGCGGGTTACTTTGCCATTGCTGATGATCTGGTTGTAGACGCCGATGGCGGTGTTGGAGGGCAGCGCGAATCCCACGCCTTCATTGCCGTGCCCGCCGGTAATGATGGCGGTGTTAATGCCGATCACTTGCCCGGCCATATCCACGAGAGGCCCGCCGGAATTGCCGGGATTGATGGCTGCGTCGGTTTGCAGGAATCTCTGAAACTGCTGGCCCACGTTGCCGCGATCTTTAGCGCTGATGATGCCCGCGGTGACGCTGCCCTGCAGGAACCCAAACGGATTGCCGATCGCCAGGGCCCAGTCACCCACTTGCACCGAATCGGAATTGCCAAGCTTGGCGAAGGGCAGATCGTGTCCCACTTCGATTTTCAAGATGGCCAGATCGGTCTCCTCGTCGATCCCTATGACTTTGGCGGTGTACGGCGTCTGCTCCCCTTGCAGCGTGACTTGCACCTTGGTGGCCTGATCCACGACGTGATTGTTCGTCAGGATGAAGCCCTTCTTATCGACGATCACGCCCGAGCCCAGGCTGCGCTCGGCCGTCGGCCCCTGATCCGGGAAATCGAAAAAGCGGTTGAAAAAATCCTGAAACGGCTGCTGGTCCTGTTCCTGGTCGTCTGGCGGGCCTAACTCACCGCCACGATTGCGTTGCCCCGGCGCTCCGCGCCCTTTTCCGCGCTGTTCGATCACCTGCGTGGTCGAAATATTCACCACCGCCGGTTGCACCTGTTTCACGATCGTGGCAAAGGCGCTCGACAGCTGCACGGGATCGGGGATCGCCAGTGGCGTCCCGCCCACAGCCGCAAAGGGATGCGCCGCCCCGACATGGCCGGAGATCACCGTCCCGATTACCATGCCAATGGCCAGCGTCACGGTCACCAGCAAGGTCGCCAGAATTTTTCGATTCCGCGCCCAGGTGGCCAATTCGCGTATTTGTATGCCCATAATCTTCACTCCTCTTCAACCATTTCTCTTCTCCCGTTCGCACCGATCGATTCGGGGGAGATTATACCACCCACTCCGCCGCTCCGCGCACTCTCCGAAATGCGTGGGGTACTCCGCAGAGCAACCCCACAATGACAGCTTGCACGAAAATAAAAGAATTGTCATTCTGAGCGAAGCGAGGAATCTCCCTTTTGTTGAGTCTAAATCCTAGGAGGGATTCCTCGCTTCGCTCGGAATGACAACGCAAGACGTTTTTACGCGAAAAATTCAAACGTGCCTGCTCCTCCGGTTGCAAATTTCCACTATAATTAGTGTTTATGGCTTTCACAATCATTATAAATTTGATCCGCCCACCTTTTCCGGGTCAAATAGACCTGATTCGAAACCGCCATGACACTGGACGTGGCGCCGGCGTCCCGCCGGCGATTTTTCCACCCTCAACTCGCACAAAAGAGCCGCCGAGACGCCGGCGCCACGAAAAATCCCGCGCGCCACGCCAAGGCCTGCTAGATTAGGATGCACAAATATGAACCCGCGCACCATGTATCGCAAAATTTGGGAATCGCACCTCGTCCGCCAGGCGCCCGGCGAACCCGCGCTGATCTACATCGACCGTCATCTTATTCATGAAGTGACCTCGCCTCAGGCATTTGCTGGCCTGAAGGCCGCCGGCCGCCCCGTGCGACGCCCCGACCTGACCTTCGCCGTCATGGACCACTCAGTCCCGACCAAGGACCGCAACCTGCCAATCCTGGACACCGCCGCGGCCGGACAATTTGACGCCCTCGCACGCAGCTGCAAAGAATCGGGCATCACGCTGTTTGACATGTTCAGCCACAACCAGGGCATCGTGCACGTGATTGGCCCGGAATTGGGTCTCACCCAGCCCGGTCAAACCATCGTTTGCGGCGATAGCCACACCTCCACGCATGGCGCCTTCGGCACACTTTCTTTCGGCATCGGCACCAGCGAGGTCGAACACGTGCTGGCCACTCAATGCATGCAGCAATATGAATCCAAGACCATGCACATTGTGGTCGACGGAAAGCGCGGCAAAGGCGTTTCCGCCAAGGACCTGATTCTCGCCATCATCGGCCAAATCGGAATCGGAGGCGGCGCGGGCCACGTTTTCGAATACGCCGGCGAAGCGATTCGCGCGCTCTCCATGGACGGTCGCATGACCGTGTGCAACATGTCCATCGAAGGCGGCGCGCGAGCCGGCATGATCGCGCCGGACGAAACCACGTTCGCTTTTTTGGAAGGGCGCCCCTACGTTCCGCGCGGCAAAGAGTTCAAAGAGGCCGTGCAAGCGTGGAAATCACTGCCCAGCGATCCCGGAGCGCAGTTTGACGCCACCGTGGAACTGCACGCGTCCGCCATTGCGCCGCAAGTCACCTGGGGGACCAATCCCGGAATGGTCGCGGGTGTAACCGGCAGGGTCCCCGATCCTGCTTCGTTCCGCGATCCCGACGACCAGAAGGCGGTCATGCGTGCCTTGGCCTACATGGGGCTGAAACCCGGCACGGCGCTCGTGGACGTTCCTGTGGACCGCGTGTTCATCGGGTCCTGCACCAATTCGCGCATGAACGATCTGCGCGCCGCCGCACGCGTCGTTGCCGGCAAGCACGTCGCCAAAAATCTGAAGGGCGCGCTCGTCGTGCCCGGTTCGATGACCGTCAAGTCGGAGGCGGAGGCCGAAGGCCTCGACAAAATTTTCAAGGACGCCGGTTTCGAGTGGCGCGATGCGGGATGCAGCATGTGCCTGGGCATGAATCCGGATATTCTGCTCCCCGGAGAACGCGCCGCCAGCACTTCAAATCGCAATTTCGAAGGCCGCCAGGGCAAGGACAGCCGCACGCACCTGGTCAGCCCGATCATGGCCGCAGCCGCCGCAATTGCCGGCCATTTTGTAGACGTCCGCGACTGGAACATAGAAGCGCCGGAGTAAGTTACACATGCTTCAGCCTGTGGGGTTTGGGGCATCGACATACAAAACCCCACAGGCTGAAGCCTGCGCTACTAGAAACGGAGAAAATATGAAGCCTTTTACCAAGCATACTGGCCTGGTCCTCCCCCTGGACCGCCTAAACGTCGACACCGACCAAATGGTCCCCAAGCAATTCTTGAAGCTCCAGACCAAGCAGGGATACGGCAGAGTCCTGTTCTACGATTGGCGCTACCTGCCGGGAGAAAAACCCAATCCCGATTTCGTTCTGAACAGGCCGCGATACAAAGGCGCATCCGTCCTGCTGGCGCGCGCAGGATTTGGCTGCGGTTCCAGCCGCGAGCATGCCCCTTGGGCTATCGCTGATTACGGGTTTCGAGTAGTCGTCGCGCCGAGTTACGCCGATATTTTTTACAGCAACTGTTTCATGAGCGGAATTCTTCCCGTGATTCTTCCCGAGGCCCAGATCGACCAACTTTTCCGGCAAACCGAGCGGCAAGAGGGCTATTCCCTGACGGTCGATCTGCCCGCGCAAACGGTCAGCGACGCGAGCGGGCTAAACTGCCATTTTGAGATCGATGAATTCCGCAAACACATCCTGCTGGAAGGACTCGATGAGATAGGCCTGACGCTAAAGTACGAACCAAAGATCTCCGCGTACGAGAAGGCGCACCGCCCGGGCGCCAACATGTACAAGCCTGTGGACGCAAAATACGCGGCCCAGAAATAAACACCAGCCCGTCAAGCCCGGCTCACGGTCCCGCCGAAGGAATCGTCCCCTTCCATTCCGCGATGCAAATCCCGGCCAAAATCAGCACGGCTCCGGCCAGCGGCCTGGCACCCAAGCGCTCATGGACGACCAAGTAGGAAGTGATCGCCGCGAAGACAGGTTCCGCGGTAAGAATCAGCGCCGTGTTCGTCGCCGTGGTGTGGCGTTGACCCCACACCAGAAGAGGATACGCCAGTGCCGTCGTGAAAATTGCCGTGACGATCACGCCAAATTCCATCTGAAAGGTGTAGCGCACGAAGAACGGCTCGACGCGCGTCACGTTGAATATGGGCACGGCAATCGTGAACAGCGCTCCCGCGAGAATCACTTGCAGGCAGCTCAACGCTCCCAGCGAATACCTTCCCGTGTAGCGGGCGATAAAAATAATTTGCAGCGCGTAAAGAACCGCGCAGCCCATGACCAGCAAGTCGCCGCGATTGAGATCGGCAATTCCCTGCTCCGGCACTGTCAGAAAATAAAGTCCCGCGAAAGAAGCCGCCGCGCCTCCCCAGGCCCACGCGCCAATCCTGTTTCGCCAGAACGCAGCCAGAAAAACGGGAACCAGCACGACGCTCACTCCGGTAATGAAGGCAGCCTTCGAGGGAGTGGTGCGGGCAATCCCCGCGGTTTGAAACGCGTAGCCCCCGGCCATGAAAATTCCGACATGAACGCCCGCCCAAACCTCGTCGCGCGTGAGTTTGCGGAGATCCTCACGATAGATCCAGATCATCGGCAGCGCGCCGAGCACGAAACGCGCCGACAAATAGGCAAACACGGAGATGTCGGCCAGGGCGTCCTTCACCACGACGAAGGTCACTCCCCATAAAAACGAGCAGAGGAGCAGCGCCAAGTGGGCTTTGAAGCGCAGGCTCACCGGATGCGCGTTGCCCGATTGAGGAATGGAAATCGCAAGGGAGCACCCATTTTTCCAGGCGCGAATCTCCTGGAGTGTTTGAGTTTATTGATCTGGCGCGCCAAAGGCAACCTGCCCGGCGGCGATGGAATCGCACCATACATGATTCCGGCGCTCCCGGAACGCTTGTCTGCTAAACTGTTGGGGATAGGACTCGTTGCCGTTAAGAATGATCGTGCCACTCCGCTATTCCATTCGGGCAATCGCCATGCTGGGGGCCTCATTTTTCCTCGCGGCCCTTCTCTGCCTCTCTGCGCAAGGCGCGGACAAGGACAAGGAGAAAAAGCCGGAAAAGGAAAAGAAGGAAAAGATCGAGCCCTGGGTCGAAGTCCGCACACCCCATTTTATCGTGGCCGCTGATGGCGGAGAAAAAACGGCCCGCCGGATCGCCGAGGAATTTGAATCGCTGGTCCGCGTGATCCAGGCGACCATGCCGAATTCGCGAGTAAGCGGCGGCATTCCGGTGCGGATCGTCGCCCCGAGGGACGCGAAATCTTTTGGCCGCGCGTTTCCCGAATTTCCTTACGACAAAAACCACGAACAGCCGCCGGGACTTTTCTTTTCCGGCCCGGAGAAAACCTATATCGGCGTTCGCACCAACGCTTCCGGCCGTTTTCCGTACATGGAAATTTTCCAGAATTACGGGCGCGAAATCCTGAAGCGTAGTTACCGCAACTTGCCTCCCTGGCTCGAGGAAGGATACTCGACGGTGTACGGCGACGTGACCTTCGGCGATCGCGGCCCGCGACTGGAGAGGCCCGACCCGGAGGATCTAAGTGTGTTGTACGAGAGTCCGCTGCTGCCGCTCGATCTGGTCCTGCACGTGGACCGCTCTTCGCCCTACTACAGCCCGGGTAACAAACAGTCCGTGTACTTCGCCGAATCGCGCGTGCTGGTCCACTTCCTGATCAGCGATCCGCAGTTCGCAGGCGCCAAGTCCCTGGAGCGTTACATCACCGCCCTGCAGAATGGAGGCGACTCGCTGCAAGCGGCGCGCGAGGCTTTCGGCGATCTAAACCAGCTTCAATCCAAACTCGATGCCTACGTCAAGCAAGTGAATGGGCAACCAGCCGAGCTTCCCGTCAGCGGCGGCAGCGATCCCGCCGGATCTGCCCGCACCCTCACCCCTGCGGAAATCGAGGCGCGCACGGCGGATTTCCTGGCGCTGCGCGGAAGGAACGAGGACGCTCAGGACAAGCTTGAGGAAGCCATCATGGCCGAACCCGGGCTGGCCGAGGCGGAGCAGAGCCTGGGATTCATCCTGCTGAAAAAAAACGATCTGGATGAGGCGCAAAAGCACTTCGACCGCGCCGTGCAGCTCGATCCGAAGGATGCGCTCAACTTTTACGGCCAGGGACTCGTTGCTGTGGCCAATGCCGGCAAAGCGCCTGTTCCGCCTGGAGCGGTTGAGGCATTCGAGAAGGCTGTGTCCTTGAACGCGGATTTTGCTCCCGGTTGGGAAAACCTGGCGATGCTCTACTCTCAACGGAATGAGATGCTTGCCAAGGCGCTGGCCGACGCCAAGCGCGCCGCCACGCTCGCGCCCGGAGAGTCCCGCTACCAAACAGCGGTAACCGCTCTTCAGGACCGCCTCGCCAATCCCGACGACGCGCGCAGGGCGTCCACTTCCGGTCCGCAATCCGCAAACGATCGAGCCGCGGCAGATAAGCCGGGCGACCTCGCGGCGCGGATTTCCCCGCGCCAGCCTCCCGCCGCTCCGCCACCGCCGAGCAATCCTCCGGCAAAACCGTCCACGTCCGATCCCGGCCTGCGCATCGAGCGAAAGACGGAACCGGAAGCGAAGCCATCCACGGCATCGACGGTTTCCGCCACACCGAAAACTGAGCCGGCCCCTGCGCCCGCGGTGCCGCTCTTCTCCGCCACCAAAGTGTATTCGATGATGGGCACCATCACGGAAGTGAACTGCTCAAACGCGCCGCAAATTTTTCTCACCATGAAATCGCTGACCATCGTCATGAAATTGCACGCCGCCGAGCTGGCCAAATTGTCGTTCAAGTCCGCCGGCTCGGAGGCCGCATTGAAAGAAGCCTCCTGCTCCACCTTGCGCGGACGCAGCGCGCGCGTCTCCTACACACTGGTGTTAAACCAACCCTGGGACGGAGAAATGCAGGAAGTAGAATTCCGCAGCCAGCCGTGACCGTTCACCGCCCCGCTTCAAGACTCCAAAACGGCCCGTTAACTAAATGTGAGCTAAAATTTCGCGCAAGAAGATTTCGCGGGTGCCGCACCCTTTGTGACTTTCAAAGGGTGCGGGTTTAGATTTCTGAATTAGCGGAAAATGATGATTGGAAAGGCGGTGCGGGGCGGGTGCCCCGGCCTTTGAATCAGAGAAAATTTCTTATGGCTCCAGGCCCGCGACTCCGAGCACGGTCAGTGCGACGCGCTGCAGGCCGAGTTCCCTGCCCGCAGGGTCATACCATTCCTCCGGCGTGTGCGCGCCGCCGCTGCGTCCGCCGGCGCCCAGCGAAATGGCCGGTATTCCGAGCGAGAGCGGAATATTGGCGTCGGTGGAGGACCGCTCGCGGCGCGAGCGGTTGCCCAGCTGGTTGTCGGCCGCCAGCAAAGCCGCGAGGAGCGGCGAATTCTCGGGAAGTTCTCCGGCCGGCCTCACTCCCAAAACGCTGATTTTCAGATTCAACAGGTTTCCGCTCCCGCCCATGCCGCGCTCTCGCGCCGCGGACATTTCTTCGTCAATGCCGGCCTTGATGGCGTCGCGCAAAAGAGTTTCGAGCGTGGCGAGTTCGGTCTCCGATTCGGAGCGCAAATCCACTTTCATGTGCGCGCTCGACGGAATGGAATTCACCGATGTGCCGCCCTCGATCTCGCCGACGTTGAAACTGGTGCGCGGCGATTCCGGAACGCGCACAGTGACAAACCGCCCGATTCCCCGCCCCAGCGCATGAATCGGATTGGGCGCTCCAAAATCCGTCCAGCTGTGTCCGCCCGGTCCGCTGATGGTGACTTCCACGCGCCGGGAAGCCAGCGCGGCCGTGGTTACGTATTCCGTGGACGCCCCATCCAGAGCGAGGACATATTTCAGGCGTTTCTTGTAGGACTCGGCAAGAGCGCGCATCCCGCGAAGATTTCCCTCGCCTTCTTCCCCCACGTCCGCCACGAATAAAATCGTTTTTGTGGTTTTGATTTTGGCTTCACGGAAGGCCCTGGCAATCGCCGCGAGCGACGCCAGTCCCGTACCGTTGTCCGAAATGCCCGGGGCCAGCAGCCTTCCGCCTTCCTGCTTGACGCGCACATCGGTGTTCGGGGGAAACACGGTGTCCAGATGGGCCGTCAGCATAACGATGTCGGGTGACGTGCCGGCCCATTCCCCGATCACATTTCCGGTGTCGTCCGTCTCCACGCGCAGGCCCGCGGAAGCCAGCAGCTTTTTCATGTACGCGGCGCGAACGCTTTCCTGGAACGGCGGCGCGGGAATTTCCGTGATCCGGATTTGTTCTTCGGTCGTGGCCTTGCCGCTGGCGCGGAGAATTTCCAGCACGCGCGCTACGCGCGGATCGTTTGGCACATCCGACGCGGCGGTCCTGTGAGAAAAATTTTGAATAAACGAAGTCACTGCCACTCCCAGCGTAAGTAGGGTGAGGAATCTTCTCACGGCTTACCCGGCCGCGCAGGCATCAGCCCTCATCCTGGCGGGGTGACGCGTACTTGCCCGACGATCGCTACAGGTAATCAAAACGGGACCTCTCGGGGGAGTGTGGCCGGCAGTCCCGCCGTCTGCCCATTGTGGATCAGGCCCCCTTCATATATGCGCGCCCAGCAATTCTGTCATTCCGGGCGAAGCGAGGAATCTCGCTTTCTTTTCCTGGCGCCAAATCGAAGAGAGATTCCTCGCTTCGCTCGGAATGACAAAATAAACTGCTTTATAAACTACTTTTTTCGCAGCTTTTAAAAATAAACTACTTTTCCGCGGCCTGCAAAGTAAAGACCCACAATCCCAATTCTGAGAAGCCGCAACTAATATCGCAGCGTAAAGCTGTGAGGCATCTGCTTCGGGTCAGGCTTGTAAAGCGTTTTGCAAAATTCGCAGCGGTAAATTTCCGCGTCCTTCCCGATCTTGGCCTGCACTTCCTTGGGATAGTCGTACCAGCGCTTCAGATGCCCGGCGCAAAGTTTTCCCTTGGCATCCTTCTCATCGCAGGAGCGCTGCCTGGGCTTGCGCACCTTGATTTTCTGTTCCGGGGGCGCAGCCTCAACCGCGGGAGCAGGAGTCGCAGCCGCAGCAGGCGGACTTGCGGGAGGCGCCGGGGTCGGTGCCGCCGGTGATGCGCCTTGCGGTGTGCTCTCCTCGGCCATTCGTCAGTTCCCCTCTCCGGTCAGAATGCGTGTTCAGGATCGATTCTTGTTCTCTCGACTGTATCTTACTCGAACCCTTCCCGAGAAACCAAGCGCGTCTTTAAGTAGCGCAGGCTTCAGCCTGTGGGTTTTATATTCGGTCAAAGATCGAAATTTGAAAAGCTGAGGTCCATGCAACTCAATGTCGACCGCTAGACCCCAGCGAATTCGCCGGATCCGGATATTCCACCGATTCGAGGCAAAGCCCTTGAGGCGGCATGGTAGGCCCGGATCTGGAGCGGTCGCGCACCTCCAGCAGTTCCGGCAAATGCCCCGGAACAAGTTTCCCGCGGCCGACCTCCACCAGCGTCCCAACCAGTTTCCTCACCATATGCCGCAAAAACGATTTTCCGCGCACGACGAAGACCCATTCCTCCGCGGAAGGATGAAAATTGGCGGAGACGCTGCGCTGCAACTCAAAACTATAGATCGTCCGAACCGTCATTCGCTCGCGGTCGTCTTCTTCCGAACCGGCCGAGGCTGCGAACGTTGTGAAGTCATGCTCACCGATATAATGGCGAGCCGCTTCGGCCATGGCGTCAAAGTTCAGCTCATGAAAATCTTGCAGCACGTATTTCCACAGAAATGGCGGGACGACGCGGCCGCGAAAAATTCTGTAGCGGTAAGTCTTCGCCAGCGCGTCCCAGCGCGAGTGAAAGTCCGGGCCAACCTCCTCCCCATCATTCACCCGGATGGACGGCGGCAGCAGGGCGTTGAAGGCGTGCTGAAACTCTTCCACGGACAGCAGCGACTGCGTTTTGAAATTCACCACTTGTCCCGCGGCGTGCACGCCCGCGTCGGTGCGTCCTGCGGCGTAGATCGTCAGGCGCCGCTGGGTCAATTTTTCAAGAACATCGGCCAGCGCGCCTTGAACCGTGGATTGCCCGGGCTGCGCCTGCCAGCCACTGAAATCGGTTCCGTCATAGGCGATGGTGAGTTTGATATTTCGCATGGAATCAGGGGCTTATGGAACCACAGATGCACACAGATGAACACGGATAAAATAAAGATACCGGGAGAAATGAATTCTGGGTCGGCTGTCTTCAACCGGGATATGCGGCACTTGGCGTTGGGAACCTGATCCTGGGTACTCTGTGCAGAGTACTCTGTACAGAGTATTGCTGTTTCCTGCCTTTTATGATGATTTTCTCTTTCCTCTATTTGTGGTTATCTGTGCTTATCTGTGGATCCACTCAAACGCCTAATTTCGCATAGCGGCTGCCGGGCTTCACAGCCACGTCGCCGCTGCGGCAAAGAGGACATTCGGAAGCGTCGTAGTTCTCGATCTTGAGTTCCACGAGCGCTTCGGTGCGGACCGGCAACTCGATTTTTCCGCCGCTGCGATCGATCAGCGCGCCCGCGGCCACCACGCGCGCGCCCGCTTCTTCCAGCACGCGAATCGTCTCGCAAGTCGAGCCGCCCGTGGTCCAAACGTCTTCCACAACCAAAATGTGTTCATCCGGCTCGACGCGAAACCCGCGACGCAAGGTCAACGTTCCCAGGGAGTCCCGTTCGACGAAAATCGCGCGCATGGGTTTGCCATCGTGGCGCGGCGGAATGGCTCGCGCCACTTCGTGCCCGATGATGAGGCCGCCCAGAGCCGGAGAGGCCACGCAGTCCACGCGCAAATCCATGAATTCCGCGGCCAGTGCCCGCCCTAATTGTTCCGCATATTTCGGATATTGCAGCACCAGCGCGCATTGCACGTAAGTGCCGCTGTGCAGCCCCGAAGTCAACTCGAAGTGTCCGTGCCGGATGGCGCCCACTTCCTCGAAAATTTGAACGGCGGCGTCAGCTCTCATCGCGCGCCAAGACTATCGAGCCCTCGCGTCCTTGTCAAGATACAGGCCAGCAAGAAGAACGTAGTACTTGCGCTGCCTCGACATCGGGCCTTGACCTTACGAGCTTTCTCGCGTCCAATACTTCGGGCTTTTGAGCGGGTTGCGTCCCGTGGAAAATTCCGTCAAAAGGTGAGCAAACGCTTGAAATATAGTTGAAACATATCCATCCCGGAGGACGTTTAAAATACTTGGCGCCCGCAAGGCGTTCTGATCGCCGTAGCAAGGATTGCGGATCCCTGTTTGGAGAGGATGACTCAAAATGATTGGAAGGTTTTCTCGTGTCTCATCGGCATTATTTCTGGCCGCACTGATGGCCTTGGCGCCCGTCGCTCCAGCTTTCGCCCAGCAACCGGGAGAAGCCACGCCGCCGGCGCAGCCTCAGCCTCAAGGTCGCGTAATTCACGTGTCCGACCAGGACTATACCTATGGCAAGCGGTGGTTCCCCCATATCTTGGGCCCCTATACCCCTACGGTAATGCCTTCGCCTGTTTTGACGAATGCGCCGCAGATCGAGCAATTGGTCAAGGACGGGAAACTGCAGATTAGTTTGCAGGACGCCGTGGACCTCGCCCTCCAGAACAATTTGGCTATCGTGATCGAGAGATATACGCCGTGGGTCGCCGAGGCCAACATTCTTCGCACGCTAAGTGGCGCACCCCTTCTTGGGGGAACCGTGCAGGCCCTGGGCACGATCCCGCCAATGAGCTTCGATCCGCAAGTCGCCTCGACATTGAGCGTGGATGCGAGGACGATCCCCGTAAATAACCCGCTCACTGCCGGGACCGGCGGAGCTGCCTCTTTCGGAACCTTTGCCACGTTGAGCTCACACACTACGGTCGGCGACCTGCAATATAGCCAGGGGTTTCACACAGGCACTTCTGTTTCGGCATCCTTCAATAACACGCGAGGATCCTCATCGAGCACAGCCACCTTTTTCGATCCGTTCGTGCAGTCCAATTTCATTTTTGTTGCCAGCCAGCAATTGCTGAACGGTTTCGGTCTGCTTCCCAATGAGCACTACATTCGCATTGCCAGGGTGAATAAAAGCATCGCCGATCAGTCCCTGGTGCAGCAGGTGATTACTTCCATCACCGCAGTCGGCAACGCGTATTGGGAACTGGTCTTTGCGCGCGGCAACGTGGAAGTGGCGCGCGAGGAAATCGCGCTGGCTGAAAAAACATACAGCGACAATAAGAAGCAGGTGGATGTCGGCACTCTGGCCCCTTTGGAGATCGTCCAGGCCGAGGCGCAACTCGCCACCGCTCAACAGGCGTTAATCGTGGACCAGACCACAGTCCTTCAGGACCAGCTCACACTTTTGAACTTGATCGCCAAGGACCCCAATGCGCTGATCTTGCGCACGGTAGAGATTGTCCCCAGCGACACCGCGGACGTGGCGCCGCCGGAAGTTGAAAAGCTTCCCTTGGACGACTTGATTAAGGAAGCGGTGATGAAGCGTCCCGACGTCTTGCAGGCGGGACTCGTAATTAAGGGAGATGACGTGAACGTGAAGGCCACAAAGAACGCGCTGCTTCCGATTCTGACTCTGTCCGGGGAATATGCTACGGAAGGGCTTGCCGGAACCAGCCGGCTGATAACAACCTGCACGCCCGTGCCGCCCGCGACAACATGCACTCCCCCGCCGCAGATTTTTACAGGCCTGGCGACCTCCCTGAACCAGCAGTTTACCGGCGTCTATCCGGAGTACAACGCGCAACTCAGTTTGACGATTCCGATTCGCAATCGCCTGGCGCAAGCCAATAACGTGATTGCCAACTTGAATGAGCGATCCGACCAGGCCAACTACCAGCAGATCGTGAATAACGCCGCCATCGACGTTCACAACGCGCAAATCACTCTGGAGCAAGCGCGTATCACGCTGGCTGCGGCGATCAAGACACGCGACCTCGATCAGCAAACCCTGGACGCCGAACAGAAGAAATATCAGGTGGGCGCTTCCACGCTGTTCAATATCGTGTCCGATCAAAACACCCTGGCTGCGGCGGAGTCCGCGGAAGTGCGAGCGCGCGTCAACCTCGTCGAAGGCAAAGTGAATTTTGACCGCGCCATGGCTCGCACACTGGAGGTTTACAACATCACGATTGCCGATGCCAAGTCCGGCCATCCCACGAAGGACACGCTGATCCCGGGCACTTCGGCGACCGGGCAATTGTTTGTCGACCCCGTGAAGCAAACGGATGCGCCCCCCGCATCATCAAGCCGCCCTTCAGGCGCCGGCAACGGACAGTAGATTCAGTAGCGCAGGCTTCAGCCTGTGGGTTTAGGTCCTAGCAAGTCCAAATCCCGCAGTCTGAAGCCGAGGTCACGAATTCGATGTTATTTCTCCCAAGATTCGTAAGAATTTCGGGCTAGAATTAACTAGTATTGAAAAAACCGGTGTTCTGCGTGCATTTCAGGCCGCACAACTGCGTCGACCATGCCATCCGATCCCCATCCGACACCACCTCGCGCCCCGGCCGAAAAACCATCCGAGCGCGCCCGCGAATTCACCACGGTTTCCGGGTACCCGATTCGGGGACTTTATTCCAGCGATGATCTTTCCGGCTGGGATCCGGACCGCGACCTGGGTTTGCCGGGAGCGCCTCCCTATACGCGCGGGATCCATCCTGCGATGTACCGCAGCCGCTTGTGGACCATGCGCCAGTTTGCGGGGTTCGGTTCGGCGCAAGACACCAACCAGCGATTCCGCTACTTGCTTTCGCAAGGCCAGGCGGGCCTCTCCGTCGCATTCGACCTTCCCACGCTGATGGGCTACGACTCCGACCATTCGCTTGCCGAGGGCGAAGTCGGCAAGTGCGGCGTGGCGATCAGTTCCCTTGCAGATATGGAAGCGCTGTTCGACCAGATTCCTCTCGCCAGCGTTTCCACTTCGATGACTATTAATTCCCCTGCCGCGATCCTCTGGGCCATGTATTTGGCGGTCGCCGAGAAGCAGGGCGTCGATTGGAACCATCTTGCCGGAACACTGCAGAACGACATCCTCAAGGAATACATCGCGCAAAAGGAATACATCTATCCGCCCAAGCCGTCGATGCGGCTGGTGATCGATACCATTGAATTCGGCGCGCGACACACGCCGAAGTTCAATCCCATTTCCATCAGCGGCTACCACATTCGCGAGGCGGGATCGACTGCGATCCAGGAATTGGCGTTCACGCTGCGCGATGGAATCGAGTACGTCGAATGGGGCATCCGCCGCGGCCTGGCCGTGGACGATTTCGCGCCGGCCCTGTCCTTTTTCTTCAACGCGCACAACGATTTTTTTGAAGAAATTGCGAAATATCGGGCCGCGCGGCGCATCTGGTACAAGACGATGACCGAGCGCTTCGGAGCGAAACTCGCGCGTTCCTCGGCGCTGCGCTTTCATGCGCAGACGGCCGGCTGCTCGCTCACCGCGCAGCAGCCTTACAACAACGTTGTGCGAACCGCCTTGCAGGCCCTTGCGGCGGTGATGGGCGGGGCGCAGTCCTTGCATACCAATTCGCTTGACGAAGCCTGGGCGCTGCCGACGGAGTTTGCCGCAACGCTGGCGCTGCGAACGCAACAAATCCTGGCCCATGAAACCGGCGTCGCGAACACCGTCGATCCTCTCGGCGGCTCGTATTTCCTAGAAACGCTGACGAATGAAATGGAGGACGCCGCCTGGAGATACATTCGCAAGATCGACGACATGGGCGGAATGATCCCGGCCATCGAACGAGGATACCCGCAGCGGGAAATTGCCGACGCGTCGTACCGCTACCAGGTGTCGGTCGACCGCAAAGAGAAAATCATCGTCGGCGTAAATGAATTTACGGGCGAAGAATCGCCCATCGAAATTCTGCGCATCGGTGAATCGGTGCGCGCGCAACAGGCGGCGCATTTGCGCAAGCTGCGCTCCGAGCGATCTAGTGATGAAGTCGCGCGGCAGCTCGCCGCCCTGCGCAAAGCGGCGCAAGGAACGGAGAACCTGATGCCCCACATCTACGCCGCCGTGAAAGCCTACGCGACGCTGGGAGAAATCTGCGACTCGTTGCGCGAAGTGTTCGGCACGCATGAAGAGGCCTCGGTAACTTAGATTTAGCCGTGAAGCGGTTTTCTCCGCAGTTCTCTGTGCCCTCTGTGTTCTCTGTGTTAAATTCCTTCCCACTTGCAGATGCCGACGTGACTGACAACGACATCACGCATGAGATCATCGGCGCCGCAATTGAAGTGCGCAAGCGCCTAGGTCCCGGCCTGCTGGAATCAGCCTATGAGGTGTGCCTGGCGCACGAACTTCGCCTACGCAATCTGAAAGTAGATCAGCAGGTTGGTGTCCCTGTAGTCTACAAAGAAACAAAACTAGAATGCGGATACCGGATGGATCTTCTCGTCGAGGGAAGAATTGTCGTGGAGTTGGAATCCATAGAAAGTTTGGCTCCGATTCACGAGGCCATTATTTTAACTTACCTTCGACTGTCTGGACACAAGATCGGCCTTCTCATTAACTTCAATGTGGCTATTTTAAAGGACGGTGTGCGACGATTTATCGTATAGAACGGAAAAAGCTTTTAACACAGAGAACACAGAGGGCGCAGAGAAAAACTTGAGAAAGCCGGAGAATGCTGGGGCGAATGACTGAGAAGAGGATTCGAGTGCTGATCGCGAAACCTGGTCTCGATGGGCATGACCGAGGAGCGAAGATTATTGCGCGCGCTTTGCGCGATGCGGGTATGGAAGTGATTTACACCGGGCTGCGGCAGACGCCGGAGATGATCGCCTCGGCCGCGGTGCAAGAGGATGTCGATGTAATCGGGCTGTCGATTCTTTCCGGGGCGCACAACACGCTCGTACCGCAATTGCTCGAGCTACTTAAACAAAAAGGAATGGGCGATGTGACTGTGCTCCTGGGAGGAACGATTCCGGAAGCTGATATTGCCGGATTGAAGAAGGCGGGCGTGGCGGAAATTTTTCTTCCTGGGACGTCCACGCAAAACATTGTGGACTTTGTTCGCGCGCGGGGCACGAAAAAGTAGGACGGGCTTCACAGGCTGCGGAAAAAGTAGTTTATATTGTCATTCCGAGCGAAGCGAGGAATCTCTCTTCGATTTGGCCCCATGAAAAGAAAGAGAGATTCCTCGCTTCGCTCGGAATGACAGTAATTTGGAGAGGCTTTTTCCGCAACCTGTTCAGCGTGTCTGGATTTAATTTTACGCTGGCGATTGCTGAAGAAAAGCTGACAGGCTGAAGGCTGTCCTACTTCACCACATTTCCGTCGGCGTCTCGAATTTCAACGCTTCCCAGGTCCAGTTTCAACAGCTCCGGCTCGATCTTGGCGCGATCGCCGACGCACACCAAAATGAGCTGGTCCGGGTGCAAATATTTCCTGGCGACGGCCTCGGCGTCCTCCTCGGTGACGGCATTCAGCTGTTCGGGCAATTTGGAGAAATAGTCGCGCGCCAGGTTGTAGACGAAAATTTCCGATAGCGCGCCGGCTTCCCCGCTGTCCGTTTCGAAGATGCCGGGCAAGGAACGCGATTGGGAATCCTTCGCCAGGCTCAGTTCCTCGGGCTTCATCGGCGTGTCTATCATCCGGTGGATTTCCTTCAGGATTTCCGTTACCGCGGGCGCGGTGGCGTCGGTGCGGATGCCGCCTCCGGCGCCAAAATATCCAAGCGATCGCCGATAAACAAAAAAGGAACTCGCGCCGTAGGTGTAGCCATGCTCCTCACGAAGATTGAGATTGATGCGGCTCGAAAAGAGCCCGCCGAGCTCGGAATTCATCACTTCGAGCGCGGGGTAATCGGGCGTTGCGCGGGCGACTCCAAGCTGAAGCAGGCGTACCATGGTCTGCTGCGCTCCAGGGCGGTCCACAATAATAACTTTTGCCTTGGTGGTTTCCGGGGCGCCGATCTCGGGCACCCGCAACTCGGCGCTCTTCCACCCGCCGAACTTGCTCTCGCCCAGAGCTTTCAGGTCATCCACGGGAATATTTCCGGACACGACCAGGGCGGCGTTATTCGGCACGTAGTTGCTCTTCCAGAAATTCATCATGTCTTCGCGCGTCATCGCTTTGATCGAAGGCTCCGTCCCGGAGTTGTCGTACCCGAAGGGATTGTGCGGCCCGAAGAGCGCGGATACGCCAGTGCGGGCGACGATGGTTTCAGGGTCGGAACGTTCGTCTGTAAACGCGGCGATGCGCGACGCCCGCCGGCGCTCCACTTCGTCCGGAGGAAACGTGGGATGCAATACGATGTCTGAAATCAGATCGAGCACTCCGGGAAAATTATTGGTGAGAGAACTGGCGCCCACGCTGGACGAATCCATGCTGGCGCTTGACGAGAGGGCCGTGCCGAGAAGCGCAGCTTCGTCGGCAATCTGCATGGCGTTCCGGTTTTCCGTTCCCTGCTGCAACATATTTGCAGTGAAGCTCGCAAGTCCCGGCTTCTCGACAGGATTCGCCGCGCTCCCTGTATTGAAAACCAAGTGCGCCGCCACCACAGGAAGTCCAGCGCGGTAGTGGTAATACACGGTCAATCCGTTGGAAAGCTTAAAAACATCGGGGACCGGAAGACTCAAGGCACGCGCGGGTCCGGGCTTGGGAGGATTTTCGCGCCAGGCTGCGTCCGCATTGACCGCTTCCCCACCCGTGCTCTGGCCCTTCTGCTGGTTTTGCGGCGTGGGAACATCCGGCCCGAGATCCGGTTTGCCGGGGATTCCGTAGATGACCACGCGCGCGCTGGATTTCAGTTGCGCTTCCGCGAAGGCGCGGATCGAATCCGTGGTCGCCGACTGGTAACGATACACGTCCTGCGGGAAGTAGCCGGGATTTCCAAGATAGTGGTTGTACTCGTTCAAGCGGTCGGCCACGCCGCCGAATCCGCCCAGGCGTTCGAGTCCCTCAATCATTCCTGTTTCGATTCCGTTTCGCGCGCGTTCAAGTTCAACGGCCGTGGGGCCGCTCTTGCGGAAGGCGGCCAACTCCTGGTCCACCGCTTTTTCCATTTCATCCGCGGTGTGCCCGGGCCGCGCCGTGACCACAATTTCAAACACCGATCCGAGGATCAGCGATTGCTGCGATGCGCTGACGTCCAGGGCGATTTGTTTATCATAGACTAATTTCTTGTACAGGCGGCTCGACTTTCCGCCGCCGAGAATTTCCGCGGACAGATCGGCGTCCGCGTCTCCCGGCTTGAAAATGGACGGCGTCAGCCAGGCCATATAGACGCGCGGTAACTCCACCTGGTCGTGAATTACCGCGCGGCGTTCCGCGGTGATGGGCGGGGTCACGGCGGAAATCTTGGGAACCGGCGCGCCGCGCTTCAGCGGCCCAAAATATTTTTCGACATACTGCCTGGCCTGCGCCGGATCGAAATCGCCGACGATAGCCAGGCTGGCGTTATTCGGCGCGTAGTAAAGCTTGAAAAAATTGCGCACGTCCTCGAGTTTCGCCGCCTGAATATCCGCGTGCGAGCCCATGACGTCGGCATGGTACGGGTGGCTCTTTGGGAAAAGCATGTGGAATACGCCCTCTTCCACAATTCCGTAAGGGCTGTTCTCGATGCTCTGGCGGCGCTCGTTGCGCACCACGTCTTGCTGGTTGGTCAGGCTGGCCTGATCCAGTTTGTCCGGTAGATACCCCATGCGGTCGGATTCCAGCCACAGTGCGAGTTCCAGTTGATTGGACGGAAGCGTTTCGAAATAGTTGGTGCGGTCGAAATCGGTTGTGCCATTGAGGTCGGAAGATCCGGCCGCCTCCAGGTAACGAATGTGGGCGTTGCCCGGAACGTGCTTGGAGCCTTCAAACATCATGTGTTCGAACAGGTGGGCGAAGCCGGTGCGCCCGGGGAGTTCGTTGGCGGGGCCCACGTGATACCAGATGTTGGTGGAAACCAGAGGCAGGCGGTGATCCTCGGATAGGATGACTACCAGGCCATTCGGCAGCGTGTATTTCTCAAACTTGATCGTGGGCAGGGCGATCGCTGCGGATTCATCCGCCTTGAGAGAGGCCGCCTTCGCCGGCGGATTTTTCGGTGGCGCCTTCTTGGTTGTGTCCTGACTGAAAACGGTTCCTGCGGCAACGGCGAAGGACAGGCACAAGATCAATAAGCGGCTGCGTAGCGCGGAAGTCATTCCGATTCTCCTCGGTCTATATCCACATCAGTGTCAGACGCAATTGGCGGCGAATGGGCTGCATCGCATCGCGAAACACTACTCTAAGATACATTAAGTTACGCGCGGGGAGCGAAATGCTGTTCAGTAGCGCGGGCTTTAGCCTGCGGGGTTCGTACTTGCAAGGACCAATACCCGCAGGCTGAAGCCCGCGCTACTGGTGGCCTCGTTGTGCACGGTCCGGGAAAGGGGTACGATTCGCGAGAACTATCCGGATCGGAGATTCCCGTTCCCAAAGGACTGTGCCATGAAGAAAGAAGCAGGGTGCAATTGTCATCATCGAGTATCACGCCGAACCGTGCTGCAGGGAGGGCTTGCAGCGGCGGCGGTAACCTCGATGAGCGGGGTGAGTGATGCGCTCATGGTGGAACCTGCCGCGCCCTCTCCGCTCAAGACCAGCGGAGCGCGCCCGATCGACATCCACGCCCACTACTTTCCTCAGACCTACTTCGATCTATTCAATACCGAGGGGCAACGCTACAACACCCAGTTCCGCATGACCGAGCAAGGGTTTTTCTTCAAAACTCCCGCCGAATCGAACGGCCCGCTGCCCGCGAAATTCATCGACCTGAAGCAGCGCCTGGCCGACATGGACGCGCAAGGCGTGGCTGTCCAGGCGCTGTCGCTCACCGGGCCGATGGTGTATTGGGCGGAGGGCGAATTCTCGCACAAGCTGGCCTCGACATGGAACGACGGGGCTATCGCGGCGCACCAGGCGCATCCTGACCGGTTTGTGGTCCTGGCGACTCTGCCCATGCTCGATCCCGACCGCGCCATTGATGAACTCACCCGCGTGAGCAAACTCGCCGGCGTGCGCGGCGTTTACATGGGAACGAATATTGAAGGCCGTGATCTCGACGATCCATTGTTCGAGCCGATTTTCACGCGAATTGAGGCGCTCGGGCTTCCGGTCTTTCTGCATCCGTTGCCGCCCATCCTCGGCGGAAAGCGCTTGCAGCCTTACTCTCTGACGAACTTGCTCGCCTATCCACTTGACACCACTGTTGCCGCCGCGCATCTGATCTTTGGCGGCGTGATGGACCGTCATCCGAATCTGTTGATCGTGCTGCCGCATGCAGGCGGTGCGCTGCTGAACATCATCGGACGTCTCGACCACGGCTGGGACGTGATCCCGCCAGCTAATCACTCGGCGCAAGCGCCCAGCGCGTATCTGCACCGGTTCATGTATGACACCATCGTTCACTCCAAGCCGATGATGGAATTCATCATTTCCCAGGTGGGCGTCGATCGCATCATGCTGGGCAGCGATTACTGCTTTCCCGTAGGTTACGACCGACCGGTGGAAGTGGTCGAAGATCTTCACCTGAGTTCCGACCAGCGTAGAATGATACTGGGTGGTACCGCCGCGAAGATTCTGAAAATCTAGCGCGGGGAATTTCGCGATCTTTGTGAGGAAAAAATGTTCACACCCGCACGTGCCCGGCTCCTTGCAATTTTGGCTCTGCCTTTCTTATTCGTAATTCTGGCCAATGCGTACGGACAGCAAAGTGCGGGAATGGGCGAAGTCCGCTTCTCCGCCGACAACCAGGACGAAGGAGATTCCGGCGTATGGATCGACGGGAAATATGCGGGCTACGTCAAGGAGCTCAAGGGAGACCGGAAAGTTCTGCTTCCCCCGGGAGAGCATGAAATCATCATTCGACAGGCCGGCTACAAAGATCTCACGAAGAAACTCGTGGTGGCACCGGATGAAGTCCAAACGATTGCCGTACTGTTGGAGGAGAATCCTAAACTGACCTTTCCGGGCAACAACGCGGCCGAGTTGCGGCTGGATATTATGCCCAAGCGCGCGGCGGTTTTTGTCGACGACGGCTACATGGGTCATGGCGGCGATTTTGGAGGCAGGTTTCATTCCATGCTGGTAAGTCCCGGCAAGCATCGGCTTAAGGTTACGCTCGACGGCTATAAACCCTACGAAACGGAAATCGATGCGGTGGCCAGCAGTAAATCTCAGATGAAAATAATCCTCGAGAAAAGCGGCGATGCGCCGCCAGGACAGTAATTCGGCCGGGAATTTCCGTTCCGACTCCCCCTTCTGTGCCCGGTGTACAAAATTGAACAGCAACTGTCATTTGTGGATGGTAGGCTCTCGGCTGCCGAGATAACCCAATCGGCATTCTTGGGCAATTGAATGAGGGCCATCCACAAATGCAGAACGAACAGCATCACAGCTTGAATAAGGAAAGTCATTCCACGAATCGGTTTAACAATTCCGAATACGAGAGATGGTCGGAAGGCATCACGACCGCACAATCCTCCGAAACACTGGGGGGAATTGATGGCTTCCTTGGTACGACCAAAAGCTCGCGGCTCGGAAGCCAGGATATTCCCGTAACTTTGATAGAGACTGGCGAAAATAGAGAGGGAAAGGTTCACGAGCGTGACGTGGAAACCGAGTGAATGGAAACAGGCTATCAAACAGCTGCAAAACAGGTACCGCTCATTGTTGGCGGAAATTTCCTCGGCGGTTGCAAACGAAGAATCCAGGCTTTCACGCATGGAAATGGACGCGCGCCTGGAAAGCATTGCCGCCAGCAGGCACCGCGAGGATAGAGGATCAAGGGTAAGTGCGAGGCGACTTCCTCATTTGGATTTGCATCGATGGCGCCAGGAATGACGGATTGAAATTCCCAAAAGGGTGCTACCCACAATCGGGGACATGCATTCGCCGCCCAAGGAATTATGCGGCCTCCATTTATCAGCGCTCAGGTTGAATAAATGAACGAGTAGCCTCGTTCTTGCGCGCGATTCACCGCCAATATTCCCGCCGGAACCATGTGCGCATTGCCGATGAGGTTCTCGGTGATTTCCTTGATCACGTTGGCGACTTCGAGGCCGTTGGCCTTGGCTATTCTTGTGGCGATGCCGCGCGTGGACATCTGGCAAACGGCAAACTGCACGCCCTTCTTGATCAGCGCATCCATTTTGCCCGCCTGCTGCGTTTCTCCGGCTTGACCATAGACATTGATTTTGGGCGGCTCCTTGGTCTTCGGGTCCATGAACTCTGCTTGCTCGGAGATTTGCTTGCCATACTTCGCCCAAATCGCATCGTTATAGGCAAACGACGTGGCTTTGTGGCGCGCGACGATGATCACGGCCAGGTCGCTATCCTTCAGGCCGTACACGTCCTGATTGGCCGTAAAGTAGTTGCTGGCAAATTGCAGCGCCCAGCCCATGCTTTCCGCCGTCGAGGAATCGAATAGAAAGCGGTGCACGCCCGGAATCTTGTCGTACCAATCATCCTGCGCGTGGCGAGCAGGGCGCCACGGCGCATCCGCCGCGACTTGCGCATCGGCCGAGGGGGAGCTGAGGACACTCGCGCCAACCACGCCCACGCCCGCACCCAGCCGCGAAAGAAACAATCGCCGCGCCATCGAAGATTGCAACCATTTTCCGTTCATGCCAACCTCCTCTTCCGATTCACTCAAGTTCGGAGAGCGGGCTCATTATATGCTCAACTCGCGAGAATTTCGCTTCCCAGACTTTTTCTCCGTACGCCGCATTGGAAAATTTCCTGCCATGCGATTCGGCCGATGATCGGGCGGAATCCTATATGTAATTTTGGGCTTGTTCGCGGACGCAAGATCATCAATCAGCGGCAACCCAGGTCAGGCTATTATTCTGAATTGTGACTGCGATACCGGATACAGACAACACGACCGAGCTTCGGACGGGATTCCTCCGATCCTTGATTCGATGGCTTGTCATCGGCGTGGTGCTTCTTTGGTCGCTTGCCGCACTGATCCTTGTCGCCGCCCAGTGGATTGCCCCGCCGACGACCGCGGTGCACATCCAGCGCCGCTTGCAGGCCGCGCTTCACCACGCGCCGTATCGCGAACGGTACAAATTCATTCCGCTCAGCCAAATCTCGCCCGATCTCCAACACGCCGTAATCGCGGCAGAAGACACGCGCTTCTATCAGCACCATGGATTCGATTGGAACCAGATCCAAATCGCTGCCGAAGACGATTTGGAAGGCGATCGCACTCGCGGGGCTTCCACCATTACGCAGCAACTCGTAAAAAACCTATTCTTCGGAACGGGCCGCTCTATCCTCCGCAAGGGCGCGGAGGCCGCACTGGTGCCGGTGGCCGAATTCGCCCTCGGCAAACGGCGCATTCTGGAGATATACCTCAACGTGGTCGAATGGGGCCCGGGTATTTATGGCGCGGATTCGGCGTGTCGTTATTACGATGATACCGCAGCCCGGAATATCGGCAGGGAACAAGCGACACGGCTCGCTGCAATTCTTCCGGCTCCCCTGAAGCGGCGGCCCGAGCGCATGAATAAATACAGCGCGATTATCCTCAAGCGGATGGACCAAATGGGTTGGTAGTCGTTGCTAATATTTAGCCGATGTGGCGACTTTTATTAGTCACGGGGGTGGCCCGCCAATTACGTTGCGGGCTTGTCCCAAGCCAGATTGATTCTAAACCAAGGAAAATTGACGTTGACACGCGTGCACGGCTGAGAGTAGAAGTGCTTCGTCCCCGTTACCAGGTGTGAACTCACATCGGCTAGTAGAATCACGGCAAGCCGTTTGGAGACCCAGACTAAAACCAACATATGGAGGTGTGCACTATGCCACACGTTCGGGGGACATTTTTAGTTCTCGTGGTTTTGGGATTCTCTATGTTTTCTCCAGCTTCACAAGCTCAGTCGTTCAATCCAGTGGGCGGCCTGGACTGTAACGGCTATAGCAAGATCCAAAAACCGCTCAGACCAAGGGACTCCTGCACCGATTTCTTTAGCGAATACGGCCGTGGCTCTGACAATGGCCACTACATCGGCCACGACGAACCGAGTATCGGCTTTATCTCAACGGTTTCTCACTCCGGTAACAACGTGCAGTGGGAAATCACTTTGCCGCGAGAACGCCGCCTGCCGGCTACGCAGTCTTTCGAGAATTTTGTCGCGTTCTGGTTCTCTATGGCCCTCTGCGATCCTAATTCGGGTTTTGTCCGTGGACCGTGCATCCCGAATAGTGATGAAAACAATCCCACGTCTACTGGGTCTGCATTTCTTGAGATGCAGTTCTACCCACCCGGGAATCCCCCCTTCATCACCCAGATCAGTTGCGACCTGATCCACTGGTGTGCGTCGCTGCACATCAACAGCCTCGAAAACATGGATAACGGAATGCTCAATCCCAATTGCACCGAAACGACGAACTTCGCCTTCATCCAACGCAATGGGATTCCCACCGGGCCACCGGGACCAAACACCATGACTGTTGCAACTGCCACGCCGAACAATCAGACCTTGCTGATGAACCAGGGAGACCGGCTACGCGTAACCATTAAGGACGTACCCGGGGATGTCCGCGGAGGGGTAATGACGGTCATTGAAGACCTGACCACGGGTCAGTCCGGGTTCATGATCGCCAGCGCCCATAACGGCTACCAAACCACGGATCCCAATACTTGCGCCGGAACCAATTTTAGTTTCCATCCTGAGTTCGACACTGCGAAGTTCGGCAACTTTACTTCCTGGGCCGCCCTGCAAGCCAATGTCAACTTTGCTATGGAAATCGGGCACTTCTCTCCCGGAGCCAATGGCGACAATGACTCTGACGATGCTCCGTGTTTCCCCGGTCCTACCGTAGCCGGCTGCCTCGGCTCGGACGTGGATTTTGATGGGACGTCCTATCTTTTCGACTGGCCAGACGGCACAAGTAACAACGCTACTTCGATGGCAATCAGCTCGGTCAACGGAGGTGGCATAGGGCCGCTCAGCGTCTCGGAAAGTACGAACAAATATGACCAGCCTTTTCCAATCGTCCAGATCGAGACCGATGTCCCGGCCTCGGAGGCGGCTTGCCAACCGAACGGGGTCGGCTGCGTCGTACCCCCTGGGGGTGCAACGTTCTATCCCTACTACACATTGTCCTCGGGCGTAAACAACGCCAATGGGGACGGTGTGCCGGGCTGCGCGCTGCTCTTTGGGAATTTTAACGGGTTCGGCTACAACAATTTTGGCGGCGACGCGCAGTATGGCGCATCCAATTTGTACTGGTTCTTTGGCCAGAACGCCGGTGGTCCGAGGAGCAATCCATGCCTCCCGAATCCTTAGGACCAGATTGGGCGCTAATCTATCGGCCTAGGGGATCTTTTTGATGGAGGGGGGCCCATTCACGGCAAGTATATGTTCGCCTTGGGTAGGGCCCCTTTCTGATAATGTTTTGCTTCGTAAAGTTATTCTCTTTTGTCCGTTGCCCCAGCATTTCTAGGTTGGTTCCGACAAAGGCACTCTCAGTGGGAGTTGCCGTTCTTGGTTTAGCGCCACTGGATCACGGGCATTAGCTTCCGGATTGTCGGCGACTCCAAAATGAAAAATGAAGGTGTCAAGACAAGTATCTTTCCTGCGATGGCAAATACCCCGTGTCTGGCCATCGCAGGGGAGGCATTTGTCTTGACACCCCCTTTTATAGAATTATTCCTGCCAGGCCACATTCGCTTCGCTCTTGACACTGCGATGATCTGGCCCCATTTTTGACCGCGGGAGTGCGCCATGGACGAAAAGCCAAGCGCCGAGAAGACCAGTAACCTTTCGCGGCGCGCTTTCCTAGCAACCGCGGCGGCAGGGCTTGGCACATTGGTGACCGCTCAAAGTACGCCCGCGCGCCCTGATATCGTGCAGACTGATTTTTCGACATTTCCGCCGTATGGTAACGGCACGCTCCCAGCCGGCATCCGCTCGCGCCAAATCGCGAACGTCAACGGCCTAACCGTGCATATTTTAGAGGCAGGTTACGAAACTCCGGGCCGGCCTGCAGTCTTGCTCTTACATGGATTCCCGGAGCTCGCCTATAGCTGGCGCAAGGTGATGCCGTCTCTAGCGGCGGCCGGTTATCACGTAATCGCGCCCGATCAGCGCGGCTACGGTCGCACCCTCGGCTGGGACGATTCCTACGACGCGGATCAGGATCCGTTTCGCATTCTCAACATGACGCGAGACGCCATCGGACTTGTCTACGCGCTAGGTCACCGCTCGGTCGCGATGGTGGTGGGACACGACGCTGGGGCGCCTGTCGCCTCCTGGTCCGCGCTCATCCGGCCCGATATTTTCCGTTCGCTTACCATCATGAGCTCGCCATTTGAAGGCCCGCCGTCATTGCCCTTCGACGCAGCAAACGGCGCTCCCCCGCCGCCACCAGCAATCACGGACGACGCGCTGGATGCCGATCTTGCCAAGCTCAATCCACCGCGAAAATACTATCAGAACTACCAGCGCACCCGCGGAGCGAGCGACGACATGCTTCACGCGGCGCAAGGTCTTCACGCGTTCTTCCGCGCTTATTACTTCTACAAGAGCGCCGACTACAAAGGAAACCATCCTCATCCCCTGAAGGCGCGCACCGCCGAGGAGATGGCTCAAATTCCGACCTATTACGTGATGGAGAAGGATAAGGGCATGGCGGCAACCGTTGCGCCGTTCATGCCGCCGGCGGATTACATCGCGCATTGCAAGTGGCTGACCGAAGCCGAGGTCGATGTGTACGCGACCGAATACGGCAGGACAGGTTTCACCGGCGCGCTGCAAGGCTATCGCGTGCGGCGCGGCTCCGATACCAGAAGCGCCGCGGAGATGCGCACTTTTTCCGGCCGCGCCATCGACGTGCCCTCTCAGTTCATCGCCGGGACAAGCGATTGGGGCGTCTATCAAACGCCCGGGGCCGTCGACAAAATGCGCAATAGCGCCTGCACGCAGATGGTCGGATTCCATCTGCTGGATGGCGCCGGACATTGGGTGCAGCAGGAGCAGCCGGAACTGGTGAGTGCCTTGCTCATTCAATTCCTGCGCGATTTCGCTAAGCCCTGATCGCACGCACCTCGTGCAACGGCAAAGCCAGTCTACTCGGTCGAGTCACATCGCAGGTATTCCAGCATGGGGAATGGCACAGGCGGTGAGGAGAATTCACATGCAATCTGTGGGTGTTATTCGCCAGCTTGCACGATACCCGGTTAAGTCCATGCAGGGTGAGGCGCTGCCTTCGGCTGCGCTGACCCTTCAAGGTTTCGCGGAGGACCGGCGCTATGCGTTCGTTCAATCGACCTCTCGCAGTTCGTTTCCGTGGTTCACCGCCCGCGAATTACCGGAGTTGCTCAAGTACCGAACCTCAATTGAAAAGGCGGGCACGCCAGACGCGGCCGTGACCGTGGCGACAGCTCAAGGAGAGCAATTGCCCATTGAGAGCGAGGAGTTGCGCAGGCTGCTCGAAGCGAGATCGGGGAGGTCGCTCTTTTTGCTGCGTGACTACCGCGGGTTGTACGATGTCGCACCCGTCTCACTCATCAGCCGGCAAACTATTGAGCGCATCGCGGAAGAAAGCGGAACCAAGGAAAATTCATGGCGCTTTCGTCCAAATTTGCTGGTTGATCTGAAAGACGCAAAGCCTTTCGGCGAACTGCAGTGGGTCGGCAAAACTCTTCAAATCGGGAGCGCTGCGCGAATCGCCATCACTGAAGTTGATCAGCGTTGCGTGATGATCACTCTCGACCCGGCGACCGGCGAGTCGAGTCCAGAAATTCTGAAGTGCGTCGTTCAGAAGCATGGACAGAGCGCGGGAATCTACGCGACGGTCCTCACGCCCGGCGAAGTGCAGGCTGGCGACCCGATCTTGCTTGAAGCGTAGGGCGACACTGCCTGTCGATTGTGCTGATACTATTTCCTGCCCGTCGAATCCCATTCGATGATTGTTGCGGGCTCCCGGGAAATCGTTGGAATATACCCCAAGGCTCGGTGGAGAAAAAATCCTATCAGCGGATTACCGGAATGTATGGTCCGATCGCTTGCCGAGGGCAAAAGGCAGCTTCCTGTAAGCGGCAAGTCCTCAATGGGACATCGCGGCACTGGTCGGGTATAACAGACCTTAACGGTATCCAATTGCTCTCAGGCGCTCCTGAGAGTATGCTGCCGTAAATAGTATGGTGGTGAAGCGTGTGTCCATTTTCAGGTCTTCGTTCCTTTCTTGCGTCCGCCCTAATGGTTCTCCTCACCGTAAGTTGCAAGCCCCTGTTCGCGCAGAAGGGCGGGAGCCAGTCAAGTCGATCCAGCACAGTCCAGTACAATTTTTCCGTCAGCGGGAAGGTAGTCGACCCTGATAACCATGCACAATTAGAGGGTGTACGCGTCGAGCTTCGCACCTTCACCGGCGCGACGGCGGGAACAGTGTTCACGCGCG